>NZ_PPXY01000009.1 GCF_021655115.1 Clostridium sp. Cult3 | reverse complement strand
AAATACAGCTGCCCCTATAACGGAGAGTTCATATTCACTATCTTTAGAGAATTTTTCTAATTTGTTTATTTGCTTTTTTTCTTTCCTTTCTATTATCCCTAAAACTGGTTGCCTACCCATATCATAAAAATGTCTCAAATATTCTGCCAAGTTAACATTGACAGTTTTTGGATTATATCTAAAATTCTCTACTAATTTCAATATATAGTTTCCAGGTATCTCCTCTAAACCTGCAGCAACTCCCATCACTTCATAGGCTTTTGCATCTTTTGCAATTAAAAAATATACCGTCTCCCTCAATTCATGATCCCTTACCAATATATCTATATCATTAGCAGATTCACCTTTAAGAAACCCTTCTCCAAAGATAATTATTTTGTTATGAGCAATATACAATCTTCTATCAAATTTTAAAGTTATATCCCTAAAAGCATCAAATATATTATCCCCAATTCCTTGCACATAGGTAACAGCAGAACCCTTACCCAGGACACTTTTTTCTTTTGCGGGTACAGGCTCTATTATCTCTGCAGTTACTATAACTTTATCATTTTCAAAGTCAAGACCTAAAACTAGGGTAATGCCAAGGGCATTTAACTCCATGGCATTCCAGCACCCAGTTAAGGCGATAGCTATGGTGACTAATATATTTATAAATAATATTTTCTTTCTCATACTCATAATGTCACTTCTTTCGTACGTTTCTTTGTCTTCGGATATTCCTCTTTTCTAAAGCTTTTGGTCTAAATATTAAAGTCCATAGTGGAAATCTAACAACAGAATCTTTAAGCCCTTGTTTGTCCCCAGGAGCTAAGGGAAAACCATAAGGAACATTAAAGGATTCCAAGGATATTATCTGAACTATTATAACTATCAGTCCACAAGTCATAGCATATAAACCCATGAACCCTCCCAGAATAATAAGTATAAATCTGTATATAATTATCGCTTCTGTCAGTGAAGGAACAGCAAATTCTGCTATGGCTGTAGCTGCAACTACAATCACCATAGGCGCAGATACTATTCCTGCTTCTACAGCTGCTTGACCTAGGACCAAAGCTCCTACGATACTTACTGCCGAACCAACTGCCCTTGGAAGTCTAATACCGGATTCTTTTATTAGCTCCAACATTAGTGTCATTAAAAATGCTTCTATAGCTGCAGGAAAGGGTATTCCCTCCCTGGCTCCAGCCATAGTTATTAAAAGCACAGTTGGTATCATCTCCTGGTGAAAGGTTTGTAGCGCCACATAGAGTCCAGGCAAAACTATACTTAAAAAAAGACAAAAAATCCTAAGCCATCTCAAAAAAGTTGCATAGAAAGGTCTTGAATAGTAGTCTTCACTAGTTTGAATATCTTCTATGAAAAATTTAGGCATAGTAAGTATATGAGGGGTCCCATCACAAAATACTGCAACCCTACCTTCTAATAATTTACCAGCCACTACATCTGGTTTTTGAGTATCTCCTATAGTAGAGATTAAAGATGTGGGGCTATCTTCAATCAACTGTTCAATATAACCGCTTTCCAATACCCCATCAATGTCTATATTATCTATCCTTTTTTTTACTTCTTCTAGCGCTTTCTCGTTTACAATACCCTGTATATATGCTATGGAAATCTTAGTTTTAGTCTGCTTGCCCATTATATAGTCTTCAAATACCAAATCATTGCTTCTTATCCTTCGTCTAAGCATTGCTTTGTTAGTCGTTATATCTTCAATAAAACCTTCTTTAGGTCCTCTAACTACCGCCTCTGCTTGTGGCTCTTCGATAGCTCTTTTTTTCCAATGATTTATGTTTATAATATAGCATTTACTGACCTTATCTATAAATATAGCAACGCTACCATAGGGCATTTTATCCGCTACTTCTTGTAAAGTGGATACCTCCTCCATTCCCGATACATACAAGATCTTATTTATATCCTTATCCCTGTCCAAGTTTAGTATCATGGGTTTTATTATGTCCCGATCTAATAAATCCCTGTCAATAAATCCCTCTATATAACAAACCATTAACTTCAAATTAGATTTGGTTTCAAACTCATATATTACTAAATCACTAGTATTGTTAAATAGACTTTTTACTTGTTCCTTGTTGGACTTTAACCCTTTTGATATCAATTTTACCATTCCTTATATATCTACTCCTAGATAGTATCACCATTCTACTCAAGATTATGATAGGTATTTAGAATACCATGAACAAAATATGAATCTTTTCAATATACTATATTAGAATGCTTAGAAAGGAGATGTTTATGAACTATCACGTAGTAAAACCTGGAGATACCATTTATAAACTAGCTCAAATGTATAATGTATCGGTGGAAGCTATTATAGAAGCCAATCCAGGAATTAATCCCAATATGCTTACCATAGGTCAAATGATATGTATCCCCCTAGGTCCTAAGGAAGAATGTCCCCCAGGTACTTCTTCCTACACCATTAGAAAAGGAGATACTTTATACTTAATTGCAAAGAAATACGATATTCCATTAAATCTATTGATAAAATCAAACCCAAACGTAAACCCAAATAATTTAATAGTTGGAGAAGTTTTATGTATTCCAATACATTGGTCTAGCTATAAGAGTAAGTTATATAGGATTTCTTTTAAATATCCATCCTCCTGGGAAAAGGTAGCAGAGGATTATTATGAAGGGCCTACGGGATACTTTATAGTTTCCGCTATTAACTCTGATTTACCTTTAGGTAAATTATGTGAAGAAGAAGCTTATCAAAATTTAAAACCTTACGGGTCAGAACCAAGTATAATGAACGTTAAAGTTGATAACCAAGAAGGATGTTTGATAATGCCGTCAAAGGATCAAACTAAAGAAATGGATAATCAGGCTGCCTTAATAGTAAAATATCCTAAACCTATAATGATTAATGGAATAGAATACAATTATGTGATAATATGGGCAGAAAAAAATCATATTCAAGGAATTAAAAATACATTACATTTTGTAGAGTAAACTCAAAAAGTCTATATAAGATCAAATTTGATCTTATATAGACTTTTTGGTTTCAACAAAAACATCATATAAATCTTTTTTATTTGATATAATAATAAACATTGCTAATATATTTATAATAGTATGCAAAGAGGAGGATGTAAAATGAACAATATTAAAATTTTCACCGACAGTACTAGTGATTTATCTAAAGAATTAATAGATCGAAATCATATAGCCATAATACCTTTATATGTAACTTTTGATGATGAAATCTATAGGGACAATATGGACATAGATCAATTAGGTCTTTATAGAAAAATTGATGAACTAAATAAAATTCCAAAGACATCTGCCCCATCCCCCCAAGATTTTGTTGATGCCTTTAAACCCCATATCGATAGAGGAGATGATATTATATATATTGGATTATCCTCTAAAATGTCAGCTACTATTCAAAATGCGAATATAGCAAAAGAAGAATTCCCCAATGGGAGAATTAGTATAATTGATTCTCACAATCTATCGACGGGTATAGGCCTTTTAGTAATGAAAGCTTGTGATTTTCGGGATAAAGGAATGAACATAGAAGAAATCTCAGAAAATATACAACAGTTAGTCCCTAAGGTAAGATCTACTTTTATAATAGATACTTTAGAGTATCTCCATCTAGGTGGTAGATTATCTGCCCTTCAAAATTTACTTGGTAGTGCTTTAAGAATAAAACCAGTAATCAAAGTGGTAGATGGTGAGATGACAGTAGCCCATAAGGTAAGAGGAAGAAAAAGTAAAGTTGTAGACTACATGCTTAATGATCCATTAATAAATGCTGAAAATATAGATCCTTCGAGAATTTTTATCACCCATTCCCAGGGAGGAGAATCAGTTTCTTATTTAAAAGAGCAATTATCAATAAATATTAATGCTGATGATATACATATTACCGATGCTGGTTGCGTTATTTCTAGTCACTGCGGTCCGGGAACCGTTGGAATATTATATATCGAAAAATAGCTGTCTATTTGACAGCTATTTTTCTACTTCCTGGTTTTATTATTGGTAAACTTTTTTTACATAGGGGACAATCTTCCTCATCATAGGTATTTATATTAAGTCTAGCACCACTATATAGAGGATATTTAATATTTCCACTACTCCTATCTACAATACAAGCAATGCCTACCACTTCACCACCTTGTTCTTCTACCACCTTAATGGCTTCGTAAGAAGACTTGCCAGTAGTTACTACATCTTCAGATATTAATACTCTTTGACCCTTTTCTATGGTAAAGCCTCGCCTTAATTTCATCTGTCCCTCTTCTCTTTCCACAAATATACTTGGTCTTCCCGTTTGACGAGCTAATTCATAGCTTACGATTATACCTCCCATAGCAGGGCCAACTACTATGTCGAAGTCTATATCTTCTAACTTATTTACTATTAAACCAACTGCTTTCTCAGCCTGATCTGGATACATCATTAATTTAGCACATTGGACATAACCATCACTATGTTTCCCCGAAGATAGTAAAAAATGTCCTTCCATCAAAGCTTCCGTATCCTTTAATAACTTTAATAACATACTAAACCACCCCTCTTATCTCTTCTATGGACTTTATTCCTTCTTCTTTCATAAACCCTTCTATACCTTGTATTACATCTATACATATATGAGGATTTGTAAAGTTACCACTGCCTATTTGAATAGCAGAAGCTCCTGCCATAATAAATTCAATGGCATCTTTGTAATCCATTATTCCCCCTATGCCGATAACTGGTATATCTACTGCCTTTGATACCTCATATACCATTCTCAATGCAATAGGCTTTATGCATGGCCCAGATAGTCCTGCCACTGTATTATTAAATACGGGCTTTCTCCCATGAATATCTATAGCCATAGCACTAAAGGTATTTACAAGAGACAATCCGTCTGCCCCTGCTTTTTCACAGCATTGAGCCATATAGGCTATATCCTGAGCATTTGGAGATAGTTTGACTATTAAGTTTTTTTTGCATACCTGTCTAACTTCAGACACTACCTTATAAGCTATTTCAGATTTTATTCCAAAAGCCATACCGCCTTCCTTTACATTGGGACAGGATATGTTTAATTCTATTATGTCAATACTGGTTTCGTTTAATTTCTCAACGGATTGAATATATTCCTCTATAGTACCACCACCTACATTGGCCAACAGTACCGTATCCTGCTTTTCCATAAAGGGTAGCTCCTCTTTAATAAAGTTATCAATTCCTGGATTTTGTAGGCCTATACTGTTTAAAATTCCACCAGTTGTTTCATATATCCTTACGCCTTTATTCCCTTCTCGCTGGTTTAAAGTCAAGCCCTTGGTACATATACCTCCTAATTTTGACAAGGGAAAGTATTCACCATATTCTCTTCCAAATCCAAAGGTCCCTGAAGCTGCTATTACTGGATTTTTAAACTCTACCTGACCTATCTTAACCCTTGTATCAATCATAAAAGATTACCTCCTCCCCAGGAAAAATTGGTCCTTCCTTACATACCCTCTTCATCCCTGAACTAGTTTTAATGCTACATCCTAGACAAGCACCTATGCCACAAGCCATTCTACTTTCCATGGATATAAATACTGGAACCTTATCCCTACACATATCTACTACTCTTTTCATCATGGGAATAGGTCCACAGACCATGACCCCATCATATTTTTCTGGTATGAACAATTCAGTAACAAATCCTTTATGCCCAAAGGAACCATCTTCTGTGGTAATATATATATTGTCTACATGCTTTTGCATTTCATCTATATAGTAAATTTCATTTCTAAAACCACAATAAAAGTCTATAGGATTGTCCAATCGCTTCATAGTGTATATCATAGGAGCTATTCCAATGCCGCCGGAGATTATTGCAATCTTTCCCTTGACATCTAAGTCAAAACCGTTCCCTAAAGGTCCTAATAGCTCTAATCTCTCCCCTGGTTTCAATTTAGAAATAATATTAGTTCCTTTCCCCTTTACTTCATATAGAAAGGTAACCATCCTATCAGAAATATCACATATACTAATAGGTCGAGGTAAAAATGGATCTAATCCTTCCCATCCCCTTAGCATATAAAATTGTCCTGGATTTCCTAAAGGATTTAGATCAGTATTTACTTTCATTTCATATATATTTGTTGCTATTTGAGTATTGGAATGAATGATTCCCCTTCTATACCCTTCCTTCACTTTTAATATCCTCCTTCATAGCCAATACTGCCTCTCTTGCATATTTATCGAAATTTTCTGGGCCATCTTCATATTTATTATATGCGGTGATGATCCCTCTAGAGGAATTAACTATACCTCCATTACCATCTTTTAGATATAAAGCCACATCTTCACCCTTTCCTCCTTGATGTCCATATCCAGGAATTAGAAAGAACATGTTCTTGTACCTATTCCGAATCTCCTCCGCCTCATCCCTGTGGGTTCCCCCTACTACAGCTCCTATGGAACTATAACCACAATTTCCTATATATTTTGACCCTATTTCATTTAAGCTATCCCCTACATGATAATAAAGTCTTTCTAATTGTGTATTGACGTTTAAGTACTGTATATCCTTTGCCCCTGGATTGGAGGTCCTAAGCAATACAAACATCCCTTTTTCTCCAGTTTCAATATATTTTAGGTAAGGGGTTATGCTATCAAATCCCATATAGGGATTTAACGTGATAAAATCCACCTGAAAGTCCCCTTCAAAATGGGCTTTAGCATACATTTCAGCTGTAGAAGCTATATCCCCTCTTTTTATATCCCCTATGATAATGGACCCATTACTCTTTATATATTCTATAGTCCTTTTGTATCCAATCAATCCTTCAATACCATAGGCTTCATAGAAGGCTATTTGTAATTTATATACTGGCACTATATCCAAAGTATTATCTATTATACCCTTGTTAAATTGAAACAGTATCTCATCTATATCCTGATATTTTTCCTTAATATGATTGGGTATATGGTCTAGATGACTGTCCAATCCTACACATACATTTCCCTTTTTTTCAACTTCCTTAAATAGTCTATCTATTATCAATGTTTATCCCCCCATTATATTTAATTTCCCCTTTTCTAAGAGTAGCTACTACCCGTCCATAAACTTTCATTCCGTTAAAAGGGGTATTTTTCCCCTTAGATAGAAATTCTATCCCATCTATCCTAAATTCCTTATCTAAATCCACCAATACAATATCTCCATCATAGCCTACCTTGATCTTTCCCTTATTAGCTCCCATTAATCTCCCTGGTACTGCAGACATGATTTGAGATAATCTATTTAAGGATATATCTCTTGATCTTACCAGATGAGTGTAGCATATGGGAAAGGCTGTTTCTAAGCCAGATATACCGGGAGCACCATTTTCTTTATCCTCTTTTGAATGAGGGGCATGGTCTGTGGCTATCACATCCACGGTACCATCTTTTATGCCTTCAATAATCCCTAAAACATCTGTTTTTTTCCTTATTGGAGGATTCACCTTGTAGTCCATATCATAAAGGGCAATATGGTGAGGAGTTACTTCACAACTAATATTAGAAATCTCCTTTTTAGCTTTCCTAATAAATTCAATGGACTCCTTGGTGCTCACATGGGCCAAATGCAATGAAGCTCCTGTTAACTTAGATAGATATATATCCCTTAAGGTCATTAAATTTTCTGAAAGCCTTGTGTCTATATCCACTATTTCCTCATCTTCTTCATGGGCGATAATGGTTATACCCTTTTCTTTGGCCTCTTTCATAACCTGATACATGACTAAATTGGATTGTACTCCTTTCCCATCATCAGATATGAATTTTATCCTAGAATCTATACTATCTAGATGCTCTAAAGTTTGCCCATCGAAATCTTTCGTTATAGAGAGGGTCTGATGAACATCTATTAGATCCACTTCCTTTGATTTATTTAATACATAATCCACTACTTCTAAACTACTACATATGGGATCGGTATTAGCCATTAAATTTACTAAGGTATAACCTCCCTTTAACGCTGCCAAGCTACCTGTATATATATCTTCCTTATAGGTATATCCTGGTTCTCTGAAGTGCGCATGCATATCTATAAATGCAGGCATTACTACTAGATTACTAGCATCTACAACTGGGCAAGGATAATTTAAGTCCTTACCATAATCAGCAATCTTCCCCTCTGTTATATATATATCTCCTTTAAAATCCTTCGTCTCATCTACCACTCTACAGTTCTTAATCAAAATCTCCATCTTAACCCTCCCAAGAATATATTTGGTCACAGTATTCACATTTGTATATACCTTTTTTCTCGTCTATTAGGACAAATCTATGAACTATATTTCTTTCTGCAGATGTAATGCATCTTGGGTTTTTACACTGGATTATTCCTTCAACTTTTTCCGGTAAGGATAAATTTATCTTCTCAACTATTTTTTCCTCTTCTATTACGTTTACTGTAATATTTGGATCAATAAAGCCCAACATAGCTAAATCCAAATCGATATTGTTTTCAATTTTTATTAAATCCTTCCTGCCATATTTTCTGCTAGGTGCATTCATAATTAATGCTACCGTAAAGTCTGCCTTATCTAATCCCAAATATTTAAAAATACTAAATCCATAGCCTACTTTTATATGATCAATTACAATTCCCTTAGCAATACTATCTATATATAACACTTACATCACCCCCAACAATTTAGAAATAAGAGCCATCCTAACATACATTCCATATTTAACTTGCTGAAAGTATTTTGCCCTTGGATCCTTATCAACTTCATAGCTTATTTCATTTACCCTTGGAAGTGGATGAAGAATAGCTAAATCCTTTTTTGCTAATTTTAGCTTTTCCTTATCTAAAATATAGCTATCCTTAAGCCTAATATAATCAGCTTCATTAAAAAATCGTTCTTTTTGTACTCTTGTCATATATAGTATGTCTAATTCCTGTATTACTTCTTCTAATCTTTCCACCTCTATATAGTCTATAGCCTTCTTATCTAATATTTCCGTCTTTATATATTCAGGTATTTTTAGTTCATTGGGAGAAATCAGAATAAATTTTACATTCTCGTATCTAGACATGGCCTTTATCAAAGAGTGAACCGTACGACCAAATTTTAGGTCTCCGCAGAGTCCTATAGTCAAATTGGAAAATTGCCCTTTAGTTTCCCTAATGGTAAACAGATCGGTTAAAGTTTGAGTGGGATGTTGATGACCGCCATCTCCTGCATTGATGATAGGAACTGGCGAATAATAGGATGCATATCTTGGGGCTCCTTCTTTTGGATGTCTCATAGCTATAATATCCACATAAGATCCTACCGTTCGAATTGTATCGGGGATACTTTCCCCTTTCATAACAGAACTAGAGCCAGGCTCTGAAAAACCAATTACCTTACCGCCAAGTCTCAACATAGCTGCTTCAAAGCTAAATCTAGTCCTAGTGCTAGGTTCATAAAATAATGTAGCAAGAATCTTTCCATCACATAGATTTGTAAACTTTTCTTCATCTTCAACTATTAATTCTGCTAGAGAAAATATCCTCTCCAGCTCCTCTATGGAAAAATCCTGAGGGTCTAATAGATGTCTTAATTTTATCATTATATTACCTCCTTTTAGCCTCTCCGGGCCTAATTAAAGGATTGCGTTAAAAAATGCCTTCCCTAAAGGAAGGCATAACTATTCCATATATTACGCTTTCCTTTCTGAACTCTCTGGTTCAGTTTAAAGGTGCCCAATTGTCATAATAAAAATACCATATATTAATGGAAGTGTCAATTACTTTTTAGAATCTTGATGACAAAAAATTAAGGACTCCAAAATAGAGTCCCATTTATCTATCTCATAGTCATGCCGCCACCGGTCAATCCAGATTTCACTTGTTGTATATCATTGGAATTGGCTGGTGGTGCTGGTGTATAATAACCTTTTTGTTCTGCTATCTGGAATAGCTGATATTGAAATTGTTCTGCTTCATTCCTTAATTGTTGTAATGTATTTCTAAGCTGTTGATTTGCACATTCGGTTATAGCCTTTGTATAGCTATCTATACTAGCTTTTGTCCCAGCTAATATGTCACTTACCATATCTTTTTCTTGCATAATTTTCCCTCCTATTTTAATGAATTTATTAAATTAGTAGCTGTAGTCCCTGAGTCCTGACCTGATTGCTTAAATAACTGTTTTATCTGCTGATCTTGACATTGGTTGGCATAGAAATCAAATTTGGTTGCCATAGTTTGATGGGCTCCTATTATTTCCCGTAAGGACTGTAGCTCCATTTGATTAATATTTCCCAAATTAACTGTATTTTTTAATGCCATAATATATCTCCTTTCCTCTGATTATTTAGGCTACGTTAATATTTTGTCTTTATCTTTCAGGATTTATTCCTGGTAAAAAACTGATAAATATTCTTAATGAATAAGGATATACTATTTTTATATGGGAGGTGATAATTTTGAAAAATAAAGTCGTAGTAGAGAATACCTTAACGCCCTATATTGAACATCTAAAATCCTGTGGTTACGATGTGTATACACTGTATAGAAATGATAATATAAGTAATATTGTCTCCGATGAATATAAGGCTATTATAGTTTCAGGATTAGATGTATTAGGTACTAGGGATGCAAGCTATGAAAAACCTCCAGTACCTATAATCGAAGCAAAAGGTCATACTCCTGAGGAGATTCATAGTATGCTAGAAAATAGGTATGAATAACATGTTTTATAAAATTACCCTGTCAATAACTTTTGAAAATGTCAGTAAAAATTATGTTAATTATCGCTTAAAAATGTCAGTAGTAGGATATAATAATAACATCTTTGGGGTTTTGATATTGTAGCTGTTCGATTTTAAATGTCAAGGGCAAGAGACGTACCCTTGACATTTAAAATCTCACTAGCTTGTTTTCCAATTAGCCCCAAAGGCTGTTAAAACATAGAAACTAAGCATATTTGCTTAAAAATATTTCTTCTAAGACACTAATTACTTCTTCGTAACTTTCATCGAAATAAATCCTTTTAAACTTATCGTGGCCATACTTGAAATAATGGTCATCTGGAGGAGTATATTTAGACTTTACGGATTCTTGCTTGGTTTCATGCTTCTTTTTAGGCTTTATGAAGTTAATTACTTCATAAACATTACCCTGGTATTCTGCTTTAATTCCTATTGAAGTACTGATTATGACAGTAATCTTTGATTTCTTGGGAACTTCAGGCAATCCAGGGTTTTTTAATACCTGAAAATGTCTATTGTGTATTGAAAAAACACTGCCATTATCAATGGTTCTTGTCTGTTTAACACATAAAATGTGATCCAAAACTAGATCATCAGGTATCTTACGATAAGCTAATTGAATTTCCTCTGGATCTACAGCAAACATAGAATTAAACTTAGAAATATACCCAAGAAGAAATTCATTAGCTTCTTCAACATTAGTAATCCCTGCAATTTTAAATTCAACAGGTAATCTACTTTGCAAAGTGTTCCAGAGTCTCTCTACTCTTCCTTTAGCTTGAGGCGACCGTGCAGTAATGATTGCAACACCTAATTCTTTCATAGCTCTACCGAATTGAGTATCATTAATGATTTTGCCATCCAACTGTTCTTCTATAGAAACTTTACTAGCATTGGGGGAGCGAAATATTGTATGTCTATCTGTATAAACACAAGCAGGAATACCATGGTTTAAAATCATTTGTCTAGTTATCTCCAAATATCCATGTAGACATTCATTTTTAGTCATATAGAGCCCGACAATTTCTCCAGAAGCATCATCAATAGCACCATGAAGGGAATATTTATTGTCATCGTCAAACCATTCAAAAGGAGTAGCATCAATTTGGATTAACATTCCCTTTCTAGATTTTCTCTTTCGTATATGATGATTTTTAGATTTACGCCTCTTCTTAGGGCTTACAATACCATTAGAGGTAAGCAGATTATAAAGAGCATTATAGCTAATAGAAATGTCTTCATGTTCAAGGAGAAGCTCCTGAAAGTGTTTAAAATTAGCATCCTTGTATTTATCAGTTTTTTTAAGTTTAACTATTTTTTGTTTAAAGTCATCATCAAAAGTATGGAGAGGTTTCTTATTAGTATTCTTGTGGATAAGGAATGACACGCCTTCACTTTCAACTCCTTTTTTTAGGCGATAAATTTGTCGTTCACTTAAGGCTAAAGCCTTAGCTGCTTCACAAGGCTTAAGATTTCCCTCAATCAAATTTTGGATGATTCTATACCTATTTAATTGTTTTTCAGTCAATAAATAATGCACCTCTTTTTTCATATTATTATTTTGACATAATCAAAAGATAATTATGAGATGACATTATCAAAAGATAATAACATGTTTTATAAAATTACCCTTGACAAAAAAAGATAACACTAATATAATTGATATCAATATCTAAATAATATGCTCTTATCAAGAGTGGTGGAGGGACTGGCCCTATGAAACCCGGCAACCTGTTGTAGCAAGGTGCTAAATCCAGCGGTATATAAACCGAGAGATGAGAGAGGATTTGTAACCTCTTTCTTTTGAAGAGGTTTTTTTATTTTAGTATCACATTGCCTAATTATCTGTACAAAGGGGGACAGTAATTGATTACAATCGAGAATCTATCAAAAAAATTTATATCAGGAAAAAATGAAATATGGGCAGTAAAGGATGTTAGCCTACATATTAATAAGGGTGAAATATTTGGAATAATAGGATTAAGCGGTGCAGGAAAGTCTACTTTGATCCGATGCCTAAATAGATTAGAAGAACCTACAGAAGGTAAAATTATTATAGACGGCATAGATATAATGACTTTAAATAAACATCAACTCCGTAATTCTAGAAAAGAAATAGGTATGATATTTCAACATTTCAACTTATTATCCCAAAAAACCGTATTTGATAATATTGCATTTCCTCTAGAATTGGAAAAACAGGATAAACATATGATCGAATCAAGGGTAAACGAGCTGCTGGATTTTGTTGAACTAACGGATAAAAAAAATTCATATCCTTCAGAGTTAAGTGGTGGGCAAAAACAAAGGGTGGCCATAGCACGAGCTCTGGTCAATAATCCAAAAGTATTACTAAGCGATGAGGCTACATCTGCTTTAGACCCAAAAACTACGGATTCTATATTAAAACTACTAAATCGAACTAGAAAGGAATTCGGACTGACCATAGTTTTAATTACCCATCAGATGGAAGTAGTTAGAGATATATGTGATAAGGTAGCAATTATGGAAAATGGTCAAGTCATAGAAACCAATACAGCCTTAGAATTGTTTAGCCATCCTAAAACTCAAACCGCTAAAACCTTTATCAATAGTTTAAATTCTAATGTGAAAGAGGAATTTATAAGGCCAGTGGACTTTGGTGGTAAAGTCATCAGATTGAGTTTTTTAGGAGATAGCGCTAGAGAACCTGTAGTATCGAGAATGATAAGACAATTTGATATAGAAGTCAATATATTATCTGGCAATATCAATGATTTGGTCAACACCAGCGTAGGGAATTTGATTCTTGGCTTATCTGGTGACCATGAAGAAATACAAAAAGCTATAGATTATCTAAATAAACAAAATGTAAATGTGGAGGTGATATAATGGCTGAATTGATTATTCCTTCATTATTGGAAACATTGTATATGGTAGTTTTCTCCACCATATTTTCATTAGCTTTAGGCTTTCCTTTAGGTGTTTTACTGGTAATTACTGAAAAGGATGGTATATGGGAAAAGCCAGCCTTTAATAATATATTGGATAGCATTATCAATATTCTTCGCTCTTTTCCCTTTTTAATATTGATGATTTTATTATTTCCATTGTCTAGAATAATTGTAGGTAAAACCATAGGTACTACTGCAACTATAGTGCCTTTATCCGTGGCTGCAGCACCCTTTGTTGCCAGGGTTATAGAAAGTGCTTTAAAGGAAGTAGATAAAGGAGTAATTGAGTTAAGCTTATCTATGGGAGCTACAGTACCTCAGATCATATTTAAAGTACTAATCCCAGAGGCTATGCCATCTCTTATCATGGGTATAACTCTAACCATTATAAATATAATAGGTTATTCGGCTATGGCAGGAGCCATAGGCGGTGGAGGATTAGGGGATTTAGCCATTAGATTTGGCCTATACCGGTTCCAAACGGATATAATGATAGTTTCAGTAATCATCATAATACTATTAGTCCAAGGTATACAATATTTTGGTAATAGATTAGCTATGAAAGTTGATAAAAAATAAAAGTAAAACAAGGGGGAATTGAATTGAAAAAAATCGTATCATTAATATTAATAACTATCTTAACTGTTTCATTGCTAGTTGGTTGTGGTAAAGGAAAAAATGACCTAAATACAATAAGAATTGGGGTGTCTCCAAAGCCTCATAAGGAGATTATTGAGCTTATTCAGGAAGATCTAGAAAAGGAAGGTATAAATATTAAAATAGTAGAGTTCACTGACTATATAAAACCAAACCTAGCTTTAGCTGAAGGAGAACTAGATGCTAACTTCTTCCAACACGAACCCTATATGAATGAGTTTAGAGAAGAAAAAGATATAAAAATAGTATCCGTTGGTGGAGTCCATATAGAGCCTATGGGACTTTATTCTTCAAAAATTAGTACAATTGATGAACTAAAAGATGGTAGTGAAATTGCTATACCTAATGATGTTACTAATGGAGGCCGAGCCCTTTTATTACTGGAAAAACATGGCCTAATAAAATTAAAAGATGAGGTGGGAATACTAGCTACGGAAAAGGATATAGAACAAAACCCAAAGAACTTGAAATTCACTCCTTTAGAAGCTGCATCCCTACCAAGGATATTAAAAGACGTAGATGGGGCTATCATAAATGGTAATTTCGCTTTAGAAGCAGGGCTTGTTCCAACTGAAGATTCCTTAATATTGGAAGACAAGGATTCCCCCTATGCAAATATTATTGCTATAAGAGAAGGGGAAGAAAAACAGGAGAGGTTTGTAAAATTAATGGAAGCATTACAAAGTGAAAAGGTTAATAAATTCATCGAAGAAGAATATAAAGGTGGAGTTATTCCAGCCTTTTAATCAAGTGTTCGGGCGGTTAAATACCGCCCCTTCATTTTATTAATATTAGTTTATTCTTTTACTATGTATCCTCTATCATAAGCATCTTCTATCATATTTTTCGTAAAATCCCATAGTTCATTGGAAGATTCCTTCAGCGGAGCTATTCTTTTATATATTTCTTTTTTAGACACATCAAACTTTTTCCAGGTTCCTCCGCCAGAAAAATAATTGTTAAAAAAAGGTTGTAATCTATCCATAGAGGCAGCAAACAAAGCTTCCTTGGTATTCATTTCTTCAAATTCATCCCAAAGTTTTCTTAATTCCATGCCTTTGTCTTCATCAAGCATACCAAATATCTTATCGGCAGCCTTCAGTTCCCTTTCTTTTTTATCCTTATTGCCTTCTACATCATAACAGAAAGTATCTCCAGCATATATCTCTACTAGATCATGAATTAATAACATCTTTATTACCTTACATACATCTATTTCTTCATTGGCATATTCAGATAAAATCATGGCCATTACGGATATATGCCAAGAGTGTTCTGCATCGTTTTCCCTTTTAGATTTGTCTATCAATGAAGTCTGCCTAAGGATGGATTTCATCTTGTCTAATTCTACTATAAATTCTATATCTTTTAGTAATCTTGCACTGCTCAAAATATCATCTCCCTATAATCTATTAAACATATTATTACCATATTAGTTTATCATATTTTCATCAATTACGTAAATAATAAATACAAGGAGGAGTTCTATTGGATAAAAAAGTAGATAACAAATACAAACAAAAAAAGCTATCCATTCCAATTGAAGAACAAAGATATGCTGCTTATTATGATATCGAGACATTGCAACCTGAATCCCAAGTACCAATTCCAACCTTAGAAGGGGTCGTAAGAGCAAAGGAATGGGTGGAAGAAAACCAAAAATAGGAGTAGAAATATCTACTCCTATTCCATTTCCGATAGCTTTTTGTAAAGTTGATATCGTTCCTTTGCGTCCTTTTCAGCTTTCTTATACAATTCTTCAGCTAATTCTGGGAAAGTGTTTTTGTTTTGAGAATATCTTACCTCTCCCATGATAAAATCTTTAAAGGAATCCTTTGGTTCTTTAGAATCCAATATAAATGGGTTTTTTCCTTGCTCTTTTAGTCTCGGGTCAAATCGATATAGATGCCAATAACCTGATTCTACGGCTCTTTTCTCTTCTGCAACGGATTTTCCCATGCCTAATCTTATACCATGATTTACACAAGGTGAATAGGCAATTATGAGTGAAGGCCCTTTGTAGGATTCTGCTTCTGCTAATGCTTTTAATGTATGATTCATATTGGCGCCTAATGATATTTGAGCTATATATACATATCCATAAGTAGCGGCCATCAAGCCCAAATCCTTTTTCTTGGTTTTCTTTCCTGAATAAGCAAATTTAGCTGCTGAACCAGCAGGGGTAGCTTTTGAGGACTGACCTCCCGTATTGGAATAGACTTCCGTATCAAATACTAAAATATTTACGTCTTCACCACTGGCCAAAACATGATCTAATCCACCATAACCTATATCATATGCCCAACCATCTCCCCCTACAATCCATAGGCTTTTCTTAACTAGAAAGTCCTTTCTCTTTAATATTTCAACTACTATATCGTTATCTTTATATCTATCATTATTTAGAGTATTCAATAGTTTAATAGATATCTTTTTTGACTCTTCTCCATCATCCATATTTTCTATCCATTGTTGAAACACTTCATTACATTCCTCACTAATGTTTGATCTTATGCCTTTCTCCATCAAATCCCTCAGCTTTTCTCGAATCTGCTTTACTGCCAAATGCATACCTAGACCAAATTCCGCATTGTCTTCAAAAAGCGAGTTGGCCCAACTAGGCCCTTTTCCATTATGATTTTTTGTATAGGGAATACTCGGTGCACTAGCGCCCCATATTGATGAACATCCTGTAGCATTAGCAATCATCATCCTATCACCAAATAGTTGAGTAGCCAATATCAAATATGCAGATTCCCCACATCCAGCACAAGCACCATGGAATTCTAACAAAGGTTTTGCAAATTGACTACCTTTTAAGGTAGTTTTAGGCATTAGATTATCCTTGTAGGTAATATTATTTGCTGCATATTCCCAATTATCTTTCTGTCTTTCTATCTCTTTATCTGCATCAACCATTACCAAGGCTTTATCCTTTGCTGGACAAATATCAGCACAATTGCCACATCCTGTACAATCTAATGGACTGACTTGGATTCTAAATTCTAGGTTTTCTAGCCCTTTTCCAACTGCCCTTTTAGTTTCAAAAGTACTAGGAGCCTTTTGCTTTTCCTCTTCATCTAACAGGAAGGGTCTAATTACAGCATGAGGACATACAAAAGAACATTGATTACATTGAATACAATTTTCCGTTTGCCATTGAGGTACCATTACTGCTATACCCCTTTTTTCATAAGCAGTAACTCCTAGAGGGAAGGTCCCATCTTCTATACCAACAAAAACAGAGGTTGGAAGATCATCTCCATCTAGTCTCGCCATTGGTTTTTGGATCCTTTTAATAAATTCTGGCTCATCTTTTATCTCTACATCCGCTAATTCTTCATTTCCCCAACTGTCTGGTACATGTACTTTTACTAAACCCTCTAGGGCTTTATCAATTGCTTGATAGTTCAACTTCACAATCTCCTCGCCCTTTCTACCATAAGTCTTAAGGACAAACTCTTTCAAATGAGCTACTGCCTCCTCTATTGGCATCACATCTACTAGTTTGAAGAAAGCTGTTTGCATTATCATATTAATCCTTTTTCCTAAACCTATATCCTGAGCAAGCTTTTCGGCATCTATAATATAGAAATCTACATTGTGTTCTTTAATATGTTTTTTTAGCTGACTAGGTAGATGTGTATCTAACTCTTCTTCCTTCCAAGGACAATTTAATACGAATATTCCTCCATCTTTTAAACCCTTCAATATATCATAATGGTATATATAGGATTTATTGTGACAGGAAATATAATCTGCATCGTATATCAAATAGGAAGATTTGATAGGGGTTTTCCCAAATCGCAAATGAGAGACCGTAGTCCCCCCAGATTTTTTACTATCATAGGAAAAATACCCTTGAGCATATAGATCCGTATTGTCACCTATTATCTTAATGGCCATCTTATTTGCCCCTACTGTACCATCGGAACCCAATCCCCAGAATTTACATTTGATATTATCCTTTGGAGAATTATCTATTTTCTCCTTTAACTCCAAAGATGTATGGGATACATCATCAACTATACCTATAGTAAATCGGTCCTTGGGATTTGGCCTATTTAAATTTTCAAATACTGCAACAATCTGAGCAGGAGTAGTATCCTTAAGTCCTAATCCATATCTACCTCCCACTATTAAAGGATTAATATCTAAATCGTAAAATATGGATTTTACATCTAGATATAGAGGTTCTCCTAGGGAACCTGGCTCCTTAGTCCTGTCTAGTACTCCAATCTTTTTTACGGTTCTAGGTAGAACTTGTAGGAAATGTTTCTTAGAAAAAGGCCTATAAAGATGTACTTTAATTAAACCTACCTTTTCTCCTCTGTGTATTAGATAATCTACTACTTCTTCTATGGTTTCACATACTGAACCCATAGCAACTATGATATTTTCTGCTTTAGGATGACCATAGTAATTAAATAGTTTATAATCCCTACCGGTAATCTTATTGATTTCCTCCATATACTCTTCAACTATATCTGGTATTCTCTCAAAAAAGGGATTTGCCACTTCCCTTCCCTGAAAATATATGTCAGGGTTTTGGGCTGTACCTCGTAGTACAGGCCTCTCAGGGTTTAGGGATCTATTTCTAAATTGTTCTACTGCATCAAAATCCAATAGTTTCATTAAGTCATCATATTCTATTACCTCTACTTTTTGTATTTCATGGCTAGTTCTGAATCCATCAAAAAAGTGTAGAAAAGGTACTCTTCCCTTTATAGCTGAAAGATGGGCTACTCCTGCTAAATCCATTACTTCCTGTACACTGTTGGAACAGAGCATAGCAAAACCTGTTTGTCTCGTTGCCATTACATCTTGATGGTCACCAAAAATACTCAAAGCATGGGTAGCAATAGCCCTAGCACTTACATGAAATACAGCTGGTAATAGTTCACCTGCCATCTTATACATATTTGGTATCATAAGTAGAAGCCCTTGAGAAGATGTATATGTGGTAGTTAATGCTCCCCCCTGTAGGGCTCCATGGACAGTGCCCGAAGCTCCTGCTTCCGATTGCATTTCCATTACTTTAACTTCCTGATCAAATATATTTTTTTTACCAGTACTAGACCAGGCATCGACTAATTCTGCCATAGGTGAAGAAGGTGTAATTGGGTATATAGCTGCTACCTCGGTGAAAGCATAGGAAATATAGGCTGCAGCTTCATTTCCATCCATTGTTCTCATTATCCTTGTCATAGCAAACCTCCATATTATTATTCTGATATTTAGTATTTTACAAATTAGAATAATAATACATATTATTGATAAAGCTTTTTATATCATCCATCAATAATATAAAGAAAAGACCTTTGGAAATACTCCAAAGGTCTTTTCGAAGGTCTATTAATAATTTTTGGTTACAGGCTTCTTATTTTATTTAATATCATCCTCTGTTCTACAGTAGCAACCAATCTCCTCGTATAGGCGACTGTATCTGGGTTAACACTTATACTATCAATCCCTTCTTGAACTAAAAACTCTGCAAACTCTGGATATTGAGATGGTCCTTGTCCACAGATAGATATAGTCTTTCCATGTTTGTGGGCCGCTTTGATAAGTATGGATATGGCTCTTTTAACGGCTTCGTTTCTCTCGTCAAAATATCCCATATTGTTTAGAATACCTGAATCCCTATCTGCTCCCATTACCAATTGAGTTAAGTCATTACTTCCAATACTAAATCCATCTACCATTTGCGCAAACTCTTCAGCTTCAAATACTACTGACGGTACCTCTGCCATTATCCATATCTTAAAGCTATTGTCTTGCACTAGCCCTTCTTCTGCCATTATTTTTTTAACTTTTTCAAGTTCCCAAGTTGTTCTTACAAATGGAAGCATTGCCCATACATTAGTCAATCCATATTCTTCTCTTACCTTTTTCAAAGCTCTGCATTCTAGTCTAAAACCTTCTTCATATTCTGGAGATATATATCTAGATACTCCTCTCCAACCTATCATTGGATTGTTTTCAATTGGTTCTACTTCATCTCCACCTTTTAGTCCTCTAAACTCATTGGTTCTGAAATCCGATAATCTAACCACTATAGGTCTTGGATATATCTCCTGAGCTACCATCATAATCCCTTCTGACATCTTATCTATTAGAAGTTGCCCTTGCCCAGTTTTTACTAAATACATAGGGTGAGCACCTATCATGTTGGAAAATATAAATTCCGTTCTCATAAGTCCTATTCCATCAAAAGGTAAATTCTTATACCTTCCGATTATAGATGGTTCTCCTAAATTCATATAAATTTTGGTTGCAGTAATCGGTGCCAACTGATGGATAAGATTTTCATCTATAACTCCTGAAGATACTGCTACATCTTTATCTTCCTTTTCCTCTTCTTGCAATACTATACCTTCATATACTACTCCCCTAGTTGCATCTACCGTTATCTCCATACCTTCTTCTAACATTTGACTGGCTTCCTTAGCACCAACTATACATGGGATACCTAATTCCCTAGAAACTATCGCAGCATGGCAAGTCCTACCGCCTTCATCTGTTACCACAGCACTAGCCCTTCTCATAGCTGGAACCATGTCTGGATTGGTCATTACTGTAACCAATATATCTCCTTCTTCTACCCTGGATATTTCCGATATATCCTTGATGTTTTTCACCTTTCCACTACCTATTCCTGGAGAGGCAGGTAGTCCTCTAACCAACATTTTTAATTCCTTCTCTTCTTTAACCTTTTCCACTGAAGTCCCTCCTTTTAAGGTAGTTATGGGCCTTGATTGTAGTATATATAGTTCATTGGTATCCTTATCAAAACCCCATTCTATATCCTGAAAACTGCCGTACAATTCTTCAATTTTCAATCCATATTCAGCTAACAGTAATATTTCTTTCTCTTCTAGACATTGTTTATTGATATATTCAGGTCCTATAAAGTCGCCAACATTTACTTCAACTGTACCTACACCTTCATCTTTTTTCACTATCATCACAGTTTTTTCTGCAATATGTTTTTCTATAATTTTCTTATCTTTTTTATTTACTATATATTCATCAGGAGTTACAGCTCCAGATACAACTGCTTCTCCTAAACCCCAGCTAGCATTTATCATAATTTCATCGGTGTCATTATTAACTGGATTGGCGGTAAACATTACACCGGACTTTTGACTATTGACCATTTTTTGTACTACAGCCGATAGACTAACCTCAAAATGGTCAAATCCATGATTCTCCCTATAATATATGGCTCTTGCCGTCCAAAGGGAGGCCCAACATTTTCTTACATGGTTTAATAATTCTTCCGCACCACTTATATGAAGATAGGTATCCTGTTGTCCTGCAAAAGATGCCTCTGGTAAATCTTCTGCTGTAGCAGAGGATCTAACAGCTACTTCCGAATTTTGTACACCTATTTGCTGGTTAAGATGTTTGTACGCTAATATGATTTCATCAGCTAAATCCTCAGGTATTTTAGCTTCATTGATGGTCTTTTGTATTTGAGAACTTGCCTTTTGTAACTCAATAGAATCTTCTACGTCTAGATTAGAAATACTCGCTCTTATTTCACTACCTAAATTCTCACTATCGATAAAATAGTTGTATGCCCCAGCAGTTACACAAAATCCTGGCGGAACATCTAGACCCTTTTGAGTAAGCTCTCCTAAATTGGCTCCTTTACCTCCCACTATGGGTATATCATTTTTGTCAATTTGATTAAACCATTTGATATACTTAAACTCTCCCATATATTATACCTCCTATTGTCTTGTTTGTATGTATATATTATAGCACATTTAATTAAATGTGCTATACTTTTTAATGATTTTTTTAAATTTTTTTAAATAAACATCTTAAGGCATGCCTTAAGATGTTTATTTAAACACTATTACAGCAGAATCATTTACATCCAGCCAGTCAAAAAGAAATTTTGCATGGCTAGTATAGTTTCTTACGCATTTATGAGATCGAGGAAAAGTGCCAATAGTAAATAAAAACTCCCTCATCCCTGGATCAATATTTTTTCCATTTTCCTTAATATATTCTACTGGAATTCCATGTATATAGGCTCCTTGGGCAAATCTAACTCCATAAGGAGCATATCCAGCTATTTCATCGCTACCTTCTCCAAGATAATAAAACCTTTCTTTTTTATCCAACACCTTAAACTTTCCTATCGGCGTTACATAGCTAGCTTTTCCCTCTACTCCCGTAGTTGCCAATCCATAAGATACCAGTGTCCAATTATCTCCTCTATTTTCAAATACTCCTTGGTTCTGGTTTTTTATATCTACTACCACTACCTTAGATAGGGTATCTAGATTATTGTCCAATGATATATATTTTTTAGGTATCCAGTATTGACCTTCATAGTCAATTATTTTGACTTTATAATATCCCTTGATCTCGTCTTTAATAAAAACCATCATCCCATCAGGTACATATCTAAATTGACTTTTATCCTCTAGATTCCTATATGCAGGGGCTGATTGATAGGCTTGCGTCCCATATTGATCCATAGCTTTGTTATTTATTAACGGTGGTGAACCGTTAACATCCTTATAATTGGATACATATCCATACCTATTGGTAGCTATAGCCTCTTCAAGAGTTAGAATTTGGTTATGCATCTCGCTGAATCTAAAGCTTCTCAATTCCCCTGAACTTGCTGGGATAAATCCATGAAAAGGGTAGCCATCTTTGTTGCTCCAGGAGACTAGATACCATTTGTCAGAATTTCCATCTTTTCTATATTGACCTATTACTTCCTTTGACACTTTTAATTTTTCATAAATGTATGCGGAGGCTACTACATTAGCATTAGTTGTAGGCTCCATATATATATCTATTTTATCTTTAGTAATAAGTATATAGTCCTCAGGCATAAGATAGCGCTTATACATTAAGTCTGTATCAAAATTGTTTTTATCTTTTGAGTTAAAGCTTTTGTTTACTATGAAATTGCTTAAGTTCATATTTATTTTGCTAGATTTTTCTTCCTGGTCTTTTCCAGTAAGTATGTAATCTATATTTGGGCTTTTTAATGTTTTTTTCGTCAATCTTTCATCTTCTTTGATACTAGAATTGTTGATTTCCGTTTCTAAATCATCATCATTAATTTTTTCATTCTCAACATCCTCTACTACATTGGGTTTCTTTAAAGTTTTGGGGCTACAGGAACTAGCTATTAATATAAATCCTATAATTAATAATGCAAATTTATATCCCTTCATCTATTATTTATCCTCCTCTTTAAATGGTATATTCTTATTATTCCATTAAAAATAGAAAAAATCCCGTAATGGATACGGGATTAGAATACACCACAATTGCAGAATATGATTACTAGCAATAAGAAGAAAAATAATAGTGAGTCATCATTTCTGTCAAACCAGCATTCATTGTTAAACAAAACTACTAGCAATAGGAAGAAAAACAATAACTCATCATTCATTCCTCCTAAAACACCATCAAAACAACCATTTCTTCTTCCAGCAACATTAGCCTCTTCTACCATCTAAATAACCTCCTTCTTGATTATCTTCTCAATTTATATTATGATAGGAGGCTATTTATTGTTACTTTTATTGAATATTTATTTTTTATCTTGGAATAATATTCTTAAAATATAAAAAGGAGTGAGTCCATGGATACATTAGCATTAACTTTAGTCATAATAGGGGCAATAAATTGGGGATTAATTGGATTATTTCAATTTGATCTAGTTGCTGCTATCTTTGGTGGCTCTAGTTCTGTATTAAGTAGAATAATATACGGATTGGTAGGATTGGCAGGAATATATTCTTTTAAGTTCTATTCTGACAGAGAAAAGACTTCCTAATTATTAATTTATTAAAGCAAATAGATAGCTAATTAGCTATCTATTTGCTAGAAAAACCCACCTATTAAAAATATAATCAGGAATATAAATAGTATATTGCCATCAAACCCACCATCAAAACCACCGCCAAATAGTAGAAGCAAAACAAATATCAACAATATAGAACTACTGCCACCTTGAGTCAATCCTTGTAATAAATCGTTTAACATCTAAAAACCTCCTCAAAATCTACTTTATTATATATTATTCATTATATAGATTTTGGTTACAAGTTTTCTTTAAGCTGGATTATAGATTTGGTAGAAATGTTCTTTCTGTCAATTTCAAGTAGTTCTATTGCCTTTTCCAAATCTTCTTCATTTTCTACTTCTATTTCCATATAGGGATAAGGATAGGTATTCTCATCCCATCTATCTAAATCAAATCTTATATTTTCGTAGACATAGGAAGTTCTATATTTATAGCCTTCACCTATTATTTCATATCTTAAACTTTCAAGGATGGATATCATGGCTTTTTTATCCCCTATTTCTGTAGTAGTTTCTATATTTTGTCTAATGGCTTCACTGCCTATATTTTGTTTCAAAGTCAAATTAATGTGGACTTCCTCAGTTAATAGATCCTTTATCTCCCTTATCCTCAAATAACTATTTAAATCTTCATTTATATAATTATCCTTGGAATCAAATATGGTATTAATTTGATATTCTTTAGATATCAAATTAGCCCCTAATTTGATCAGTCTATCTTCCATCTCATCTAAATCTATATTTAAAACCTTTACCTCTATCTCTTTAGCCATATTGGATTACCTCCCACTATAGAGGCAGCAATATTTATATTTCCATCTAATAAAATCAAATCTGCATCTTTTCCAACTTCTATACTACCTTTATTTCTATCAACTCCTATAGCTTTTGCAGGAGTCAAGCTTGCCATTCTAATGGCATGATGAATTGGTATATTTAAATAATGCACCATATTAAACACTGCATCCCTTAAATTAAGGGTAGAACCAGCTAAACTACCACCTTCTAACCTTGCCGCACCATCTTTGACTATTACCTTTTGGCCTCCTAATTCATAATCCCCATTTTCTAAACCTGCTGCTCTCATAGCATCTGAAACCAATATAATCTTATCGATTCCTTTCATCTTTAAAGCCATCTTAACTGCAGCATCATGTAGATGAATTCTATCATATATAAGCTCACAAAAAACTCTATCATCTGTTAAGGCTGCCCCTACGATTCCCGGTTCCCTATGGGAAAAACTTCTCATGCCATTGTATAGATGGGTAGCTACAGTTGCTCCATGATTTATTGCCCCTTTCGTTTCATCAAAGGTTCCATTGCTATGGGCCATAGCTACAGTTATCCCTTCTGAAACTAGGAAAGATACGACTTCAAGGGCTCCTTCTTTTTCAGGCGCTAAAGATACCATCTTAAGATTTCCCTTGGATATTTTGACTATTTCCTTCATATCTTTCATATTTGGGGTTTTAATATATTCAGCTGGCTGTGCTCCCTTCTTATCAATTGAGAAAAAAGGTCCCTCCAAATGAATTCCCAATAGTTTAGATTTATCTTCCTTGTTTTTATATTGAACAATATTTTCAGAAGCCTTGATCATATTTTCATAAGATGAAGTAATTACCGTACCTAAAAAGGAAGTTACTCCATTTCTTAAATGAAATTCTGCCATCTTATCTAACGCTTCTTCAGTACTATCCATTACATCATAACCAGAATTACCATGATTATGGATATCTATAAGCCCTGGAGCTAAATATTGTCCTTTTCCATGGATTACCCTATCGGTTGATACTTCACTTAGTTCCTCATCTTTACCAATTCCTGCTATCTTTCCATTCTCTATTAATACTTCCCCACCATACAATATATCAAAAGGGGTAATTATATTTACATCTTTGATTATAACTCTCATAATATCACCTTCTTTACCACTATTTAGCCATTGTAAGCTTCTTCATCAACTATAACAGTAACATCTGGATGTAATAACAACATACTGGCTGGTAGATCTGTAGTTATTTTTTCGCCTTTTAACAGTTCCTTAATAACTTTTGCCTTTTTCTTGCCATTGGCCAATAGAATTATCTTTTTGGCTTTCATAATACTGCCAATTCCCATGGTTATTGCTGTTTTTGGTACTTCATCTATGGAATCAAAAAATCTGGAATTGGCTTCAATAGTTGACTGAGTTAAATCTACTATACTAGTACCTACATTTAATTTTTTATCAGGTTCATTAAAGGCAATATGCCCATTTTCGCCAATGCCTAATATCTGGATATCTATGCCTCCTTTTTCTTCTATTAATCTATCGTATTCTCTGCAATAGCTTTCAGGATCCTCAGCTTTTCCATCGGGCACAAAGGTATTTTCCATATTTATATTTATATGATCAAATAACACGTCTTTCATAAAATAGTGGTAACTATTTGGATGGTCATCATCTATTCCTACATATTCGTCTAGATTAAAAGTAGTCACATTAGAAAAATCCAATCCTTCTTCTTTATGAAATCTAATCAACTCCTGATACATACCTACTGGAGTACTTCCTGTCGCTAGCCCCAATACTATGTTCGGATTTTTAACCATTTCATCCTTTATTATATTTGCTGCTTCCTTGCTAATGCTTTCATAGTCCTTTTTTACAATCACTCTCATATTTCATTACCCTCCTCATAAAATTATTTTTCTTGGGATAAAATCTATATAATCACTGGAAACGCAGTAAAACTGTATTCCTTGGACCATATCTTCAATTACATAGTTATGACCTTCTGCATGGAGATGACCATATATACATATATCCACATGATACTCTTCCATAAGGTTTACAAATCCATTGGGAGTTGAATCCATATTAAAAGGTGGATAATGCAACATGGCTATTTTTACATCTACATTTTTATCAATAGAATCTAAGGATAGTTTTAACCTGTTTAACTCCCTATTAAATATCCTTTCATCTTTTTCGCTAAAATCTTCTACATCTTCAGATATCCACCCTCTAGTTCCGCCAATGCCAACATTTTCATAAGTAAAGCTACTATTTTGTAAGAAAATTATAGAATCTAAGTTCAATTCCTTTAGTTTCTTCGGTCCTTGCCACCAGTAATCATGATTGCCTTTTGTAATTATCTTTTGTCCAGGTAATTGGTCTATCCTCCTTAAATCGGCATAAGCTTCATCAAGCTTTAACGCCCAGGAAATGTCCCCAGGCAATAATACTATATCTTCATCATCAATTAAACTATTCCAATTTTTGAATATCTTCTCTTCATGATCAACCCATTGTTCCCCAAATATATCCATGGGTTTTTTCTTGGAGTAATCCAAATGTAAGTCTCCTATTGCATATATCAAAGGCATCACCTCTATTGATGTTAAAGTTTAACTTAAAGGTCCTAATGACTAATAGCCTGTTTTACAAGACTTAATGTAATGGATTAAGTCAATTGGATTAAGTTATACTTTAACCCTAATTCATCTAATATTTCCCTTTCCCTGTTTTGGCAGGTAAAGAGCAAAATCTGCTTTCTATTGCTTATATCGCTTAAATATTTTAGTATGTTTATAAGCCTAGTATCATCATATTGAATAAAACAATCATCCAATATCAAAGGAAGATCCTCAGTTTCCATGGAGGATGTAATGCTAAACCTTAAAGCAAAATACAGCTGGTCTATAGTGCCTCCGCTCAAGCTACCAATATCTATTATCTCTTTAGTAGCTGGGTTTTCTACGGTAATATTTAAATCATCATTTATCTTTACCTGATCATATTTGCCATCAGTTATAAACCCCATTATTTTACTAACCTTTTTATTAATAGCTGGTGCAAACTGATCATGTATCTCCTTAGATATACTGTCTATGGTATCTTTAGCTATTTCTATGGACTTTATCCTATCCTCATAGTCTTTGATTAAATTATTAAGCCTAGCTATTTCTTCTTCAACAACCATCAATCGTTTAACATGTTGATTTAAATTATCAATTCTCTCTTCCAGTCGTGCCTTAGTATTAGAAAGATGGGTTAAAGAATCCTCTACTTCTAATATCTTGTTAGATAGTTCTTCCACATCTATCCCTTCTACATCTTTAAAATACTCTCTTTCATAGCCGCCTACCGTCTCCTTTAATTCCTCTAAACTAAAGTTTCCTAATGTTTTTTCTAAAATATCAATCTTATTTTTCTTATCCTTAATCAATGTTTCATGATAATCCTTTTTTTCTAACCCGTGGCTAAATTCCTCAATAGTCTGAGATTTGTTTCTAGATAGAATTAAATCCTTATCGTCTATCCAAATTTTTTTATCCCTGTTCTTTGCTCGTAACTTTACTACAGCATCTTTTCTGTTTTTGTTAAGTCTATTGACTTTATCTACTCTATTGGTGTGATTCATCTGTTTAAAGTATATATCTTCCCGTAATCTTTTTAACTGGGATTTTGAACTGCAACTATATATAGACAGTATATCTCTTTGATGGTTTTCTATATCTTTAAGCCTTTGATTTTGGTCTTTCTCTTGAATACATATTCTCTCAATTTCCCCTTCCAATTGATCTATTTCCTCTCGAATTTTTTTTCGAATAGTTCTTGCATATAAGGCTACGCCAAATAAAGGAATTGCCAAAAATGCTAAGACAATATTAATAAATGTCATACCTAAAGCACCTATAGCTAAAACTACTAAAAGGATTATGATTTTATTAAATCTATTATCTTTATCAATTTTACCCTTTAATTGAGAATTTAAAATATCTAGTCTATTTTGATTGCTGTTCATGATAATGTTGTTTTTTTCCTCTTCCATTTCATCAAATATTTCCACATCATCATACAGTTTTTCAGCTGTAATGCCATCTACAATTCCTTCCTGTTCCTCTAATTCTAAAGCTTTTAATTCATTGTCTATATCGTCTAATAATATACCTAATTCCTGAATTTCCCTGGATACATGTTCAATATTACTTTCCAATTTTAATGCCTTGGTATAATCGTCAAAAGATAGATTTGAATAGGGTTTTAGTTCTTCTATCTTTTTATCTATTTTTACTAATTCCTCTTTTATCTTTAGGCCATCTTCATAATTTGTTTTCTTCTCTAATAACTGAGTTTTTTCCAACAGTCTTTTTAGTTCTTTTAAATTTTCCCTTTCTTCTTCTATTTTCTTGTCCAAAGTAATAGATTGACTCATGTATGAATGATATTCTTCCTGTTTCAATATTAAATCCTTTTTATCCGCTTTTAGCTTCTCTAAATCCTTTACAGCTCTACCATAGGGTTTAGTATAGGCCCTTATTGTCCCAATCTGGTCTAGTTGTTTGTCTAAATCCTCTATGGCATTTTTTACGGAAATATCATCATCTAAACTAGTACTAATATTGGCTAATCTATCCTTAACTTCCGTAGCTAGATTAGAATCCACTTGATTTCCCAATTGTTTTATGGATATGGTGTTTTTATAAACTAGATTGTTGAAATCAAAAAAGTAAATACCTGGTAGATGGACTTTTATCTTTTCACCATTGTCTATATCGGCTGTTACATCTCTGCCTGTCAAATCATCGTAAACCCATACTTCACCATTGTTGAAATCCCTTTGGATTCTATAGATTTTTTCATCTTTGATAAATTTCAGTGTACCTAAATATTCATCCCTATTCCAAGGTCTATATTTGTCGTGTTCATCTAGATAATTTCTCCTCTTGGCATAGGGCTTTAAAAAACCATAGAACATTCCATCTATAAAATTATGTATTGTAGTTTTCCCCGATTCATTGTCCCCATATATGATATTTAGTCCTTTTTGAAGTCGGATTATTTCCTTTTCGAATTTTCCAAAAGAAACAAGATTTAATTCCTGTAATATCATCATCCCACCTTGCCTTTCATCAAGGCCTCTAAACCAACGTATAAAGCCTCCCTAACCACTTTGTCTTCTAAATCCTTTTCCTTCATAGCTTTTATGAAGTATCCTATGATATTGTCTTGGTTCTCCCTTTCTAGGCTATCTAAATCATAATCTAATATTGTATTATCTGTCAGTTCAATATAATAAAAATCTTCTTCCAAACTGTTTACCATATCTTCAATATCAAGTTCTATTTCTCTATTAAGAACTCCTTCTAACTTGATGCGATATAGATTTTTTCTAAGATTGATTTTTTCATCACAATTTCTGATTTCCTTTACTATATCCTCATATCCAAGGGCAGGATCTATCTTCAAAGTCCTTTCCAAGAACATTCTATTGCTAAATGGAATAAAATCTATGTTGGCAATCCCCTTATCTATTGTTCCTTGAATAATTCCATGTTCTCCTTGTTCTCCAAAGTCCAAAGGCTCTGGGCTGCCACAGTAAGCCATCCTAGAGGATATGATATTGGGTTTGTGGATATGCCCTAGTCCAATATAATCAAAGCCTAAGCTTTCCAAATGATTTTTATCTATGGGGAGATAGACGCTATCCTTATCAAATATGTCTCCATGGATGAGCAGTATATTTATCTTTTCCTCATCTATATCTTTTACTGTTTCTAGTATTTGTTCTCTAATCTCTCCTCTATCCCAACTATATCCATAAACACAAACATTTTTATCCGGATATTCTCGGCCTTCTATATATGGAGAATTAAATATAGTGACATTTTCAGGCCATGTAATCCTATTGTATAAAGAGTTCCTACTAAGGGGATCATGATTTCCTGCTACAATTATTATTTCTACATCTTCCGCTCTGCTTAAAATATCCCTTACCCTTTTAATATCCCCTAAGGTAAAGTATTCTTCCTCATATAGATCACCTGCTATAAAAAGAAAGTCTACTTTATCACTGATAGCCTTGTCTACTATGCGATGAAAAGTATTCCATAGCTCTACCCTTCTTTTCATTGCTATATCCCTTGGGAAGGAAACATCTTTAAATTGTAATCCAAGGTGTAAGTCTCCTGTATGGATAAACTTAACCATTTTAATACCCCCTTGTTACATCCAGTTCATTAAAATTATATCACATATTAATGGATTAAAAAATAACAAGTCCTATGGCAAACGTTATCAATTCTTAACATTCCATAGGACTTAAATTTTATCTATTTTTCATCAGCTTAATTCCACTGTGTATATTATTTGATTTCCTCTTTCAACTCCTCCACTATTCTTTTCGAGTTTTTTTACTTTATCCATATTGGTGATTATTATAGGTGTGATCGGAGATTTACCTTTCTCTACCACTAGTTTAGGATCAAATTCCATCAATGGATCTCCCTTTTTCACTCTAGTATCTACCTCAGTTAATCGGTTGAATCCTGCTCCATTTAATTCTACAGTATCCAGTCCAATGTGTATAAGTATTTCTAAACCCTCTTTAGTAACTAAACCAATAGCATGGTTTGTAGGGAATATAGTAGTAACAGTTCCATCTACTGGAGATACAATTTTTCCATCGGATGGTTCTATAGCTATTCCATCTCCAATCATCTTATCTGAAAATACCTTATCTGGCACTTCTTCCACTGGTATTATCCTTCCTGTCATAGGTGATACCAATTCTATTATTTTATTTTTTTTGAAAAAATTAAGCATGCTCCTTCTCCTCTCGTGTATAGAATTATAGTTTGTTTTATAAGATTATAACATATATTTTATATCTAGAAATAAAATTTGAATTTTTCTCCCGGTTGCAATAGTTCTATTAGAATTCTAGCTTCGTATCCATCTGCTACTATATTTACCCTAGGGTCTGCATTCAAATCCTTTTTTAATATTTGCAATTCCCCTTCGTATCTATTATATCCTTCGTTATCTATTGTTATAGAATATTTCTTCCTCATTATATTGTTATTATTAGGTGGTATAATACCTTCTTTTATAAGCCTAGATTCCTGAGAACGAATTGCGTATTCACCTGGGTCCACTCTGTTAGTATGAACTTGCCTTAATAAGGATAACTCTACTTCTGATATATTGTCCTTAAGCTCTACAGGTAGTAATGTAACATCTTCTTCAATAGAAGATAAAACCTGCAATTCATCAATAGAAGCCATTGCATCTCCTACTACTATAAAATCTACCCCTAGCATTAATAGATGCTGAGCTGATACTATTGGATTCATATCCCTATGCTCTTCTAGAGTGGGCAATCCTTCATACACGGGACCCCTTCTTTTATAATTTGTAGGAATGAAAGCCATGGTTTTAATACCATACTCTTTAAATATGCGATTTTTTTCTATAAACAATTCCTCTGATATGCCTGTATCCCTTCTTGGATAAAAATTGTGGCAAGCATTTATTTTATCTAATCTACCACCATATTTAATAAACTCTTCTATCTGTTCTTCATCAAAGGTTGTAGCATTAACGGATATACCATAGCCCTGCTCCTTTGTCATCAATGCTGCTTCCTCTAAGGTAAAACCAAAATCTAGTCTTATATAGTCTATTTTATATCTATTTAAATCTAAACTTTCAAAATAATCCTTTGAAATATCTACAATAGTCGTAATACCTAATTCATTGCACAAGTTCAATATTCTTTCGAAATCATCTTCAAAACTTTCTCCTACTTCAGGTATATGAGCAGATGTAAATAGTAGATCTATACCCATATGATGAGCTTCTTCAATATACTTTAGTATTTCTTCTATATCAATTTCCAAGCCTGCATAAGCAGAAATTCCTATCATTTAAAATCACCCCTTATTTAAAAACTCAAGGTACACTAGTGCACCTTGAGTTTTTGATTAATTTTATTCTACCGGATCTTCAAAACCTATTAGATAAGTAGCAATAAATCCACCTATATAGGCTCCTAGTATTCCTAATAGATAATATCCTACATTCCCTTGATCGATGATAATAGCCAAAGGTAGGCCTGATATACCCATTCCCATAGCCCCTACTTTAAAAGGTGCAACTATGGCTCCTCCAACGGCTCCACCAATACAAGCTCCAAGGAAAGGTTTCCCTAATGGTAAGGTAACACCGTATATTAGCGGTTCTCCTACTCCTAATATTCCAACGGGTAGTGCGGATTTTACTGTTTTCTTTAATCTTTCATTCTTTGTCTTAACCAATACAGCAATACTTGCTCCTACTTGCCCAGCCCCTGCCATTGCAAGGATTGGTAACAAGGTGGTTACGCCAGTGTTTTGTAGCAAATCTGCATGGATTGGGGTTAGACCTTGATGTAGTCCAGTCATAACCAAAGGCAAGAAAGTTCCACCTAGTATGGCTCCTGTAAATAGGCCACCTTTCTCAATTGCTCCAGTAGCTGCTGCTCCAATGGCATCTGAAATAAATCCGCCTATTGGTTGTAATATTAATACAGCAACAAATCCAGATATCAATACTGTTAGTAATGGCGTTAATATTAGTTCTACCGATTCATGTATTGCTTTTCTTAGCCATTTTTCAATTATAGATGCAAACCAAACAACTAATAATACAGCTATTATTCCACCTCGACCTGGTACTAATTCTCTTCCAAACATGGTTAATCCTGCTAATCCAGGGGATATGGTTATCCCTGCCATCAACCCTCCAATTGCTGGAGAAGCACCGAATACTCTTGCGGCATTCATGCCTACCATAATGGCCATATAGCCAAATACAGCTCCAGAAAACACCCCTAATAGTCCTGTAATATTTGGATTAATATTTGTAGTCTTCATAAGGATATTGTTAATACCCATTATTAGTCCTGAACCTATGAAAGCTGGAATTAAAGGAATAAAGATACTAGATATTTTGCCTAAAAAATCACTTGGTGCTGCTTTATATTGCTCTTTGACCTGTGCCTTAACTCCTTCTGCATCTCCAAAGTCTACCACATCTTCTACGGATATATTTGTAGTTTCTCTAATCACTGATGCTACCTTATTTGCAACTCCTGGTCCAACAACTACTTGTATCTGATTACCTGACTCTACAATTCCCATTACTCCATCTACTTTTTCTAAAGTATTTTTCTTAAATTTGGACATGTCCTTAAGTGTAATTCTAAGTCGTGTCATACAATTTTCGAAAGCAGCGACATTACTTTCACCGCCAACATTTTTGACTATTTCCTCTGCAAGAATTGAAAATTTGTTACTCATCTTTTTTACCTCCTTCTTTTAATAATAAATTGTATTAATAATTCCCCCCTTTCAAACTTTATGTAAATCCTTCCCCTGCCAATCTATCGATAGGATAATATATATTAGTGCCCTATTGGCAAGTAAAGGATATTAAACTTTTTCAATTCAATTAATTAGACAATTTATACCTTATAGCTTTATAAATAGACCCATCATACTTATCAAGAAGCTCTACTGCCTCATCATAGCTACATTTTGTCTCTATCATTACTATTGCAATTTTAGGTTTATTTTTCGATAATTCTAGGTATTTCTCTGCTATATCTTCCTTTACACCTGTAGCTTCCATAATGATTCTCTTAGACCTATCTACTAATTTATTGTTAGAGGGGTTTAAATCTACCATTAAATTGTTGTATACCTTGCCAATTCCTATCATGGAAGCTGTAGAAAGCATATTAAGCACCATTTTTTGGGCAGTACCTGATTTTAACCGAGTAGAGCCTGCTATTATTTCAGGTCCAACAATTGGAGTTATAGCTATACTTGCCAATTTAGGTAATTTACTATTATCGTTACAACACAATCCAACAGTAGTTGCACCTATTTTATTGGCATATTCTATAGCTCCTAATACATAAGGGGTATTCCCACTAGCAGTTATTCCTACGACTGTATCCAATTTAGTTAGGTTTATATCTTCTAAATCCTTCATACCTGCAGAGGTATCATCCTCAGCACCTTCTATAGCTTCGGTAAAAGCTTTTTCTCCCCCTGCTATTATGCCTACAACTTGATCCTTTTCAGTGCTAAAAGTAGGTGGACATTCTGATGCGTCTAATATTCCTAACCTACCACTAGTCCCAGCGCCAATATAGATCAATCTACCACCATCTTGAAATGATTTAATTATTTCATCTACAGCCTTTGCAATACTTGGTATTTCCTTTTCTACTGCATAAGCTACCAATTTATCCTCTTCATTCATTATTTTTAATACTTCAATAGTCGATTTCTTATCTATGTTCTTAGATCTATCATTAGATTTTTCTGTTATTAAGTTCACCTATATTACCTCCACAATCTCTATATTAATATCAATATTTTTTATCTTCTAAGGCTTCTCGTGTTAACTCCAAGTATCCTATTACATCATCATATCGTCTACATGCAACCCCAATAAACAAACTATCGATAACTAATAATTGAGCCATCCTAGAGGCCATAGCCCCAGATCTAAAGTTGTTCTCCACACTAGCGGTATATAAAACTATATCCGACACCTCCTGAATTGGGGACTTTCCATATTGGGTTATGGCTATAGTAGTAGCATTTCTATCCTTGGCGATCTTCAACACATCTATTACTTCTTTAGTTCTACCAGAGTGAGATATTCCTATAGCTACATCTTTTTTCGTTAAATGTACTGCTGATGTTATCTGAATATGATGGTCAAAATACATAAAGGTAGGCATATTGATTCGTGAAAACTTATATTGAGCATCCAATCCAACAATAGATGAGGCACCTACACTAAATACATGTATGCTATTCGCCTTATCAATTGCATCTATAGCCGCTTCTAGATTTGGAATACTTAAAACCTCCCTAGTTTCTTCAATAGCCTGAATACTTCCAGCTGCCATCTTATCCAATATGATCTTAGGAGAATCGTCAGCATTGATCTCTTCATGAAGAACCTTGTCCTTTTTCCTATCCTCCATTGCACCAATTGATATGGCAATCTTTAAATCCTGATATCCTTTTAACCCTAGTGTTTTGCAGAGCCTAATTACACTAGCTACACTAGTATCGCTCATTTTTGCCATTTCCATAACGGATAATTCCCCAGCCTCTTTTGGGTTATCTATTATATACTTTGCAATCTTTTGTTCCGAAGGTCTGAAACTATTCATTCCCTGTTTCATCTTGATTAGTATAGATTTTGACATTTAACTCCCCCATGTTTATTATGTTAATTTCATTATAATATAGTTGTAATATTTTTTCATGATCTATTTGTTATTGTGTAATATTTTTTCATCATCCGACATAATTTGCGCAAAACAAAAGCAGACCATTGTATTTATCGGCCTGCCTATCCTCATCCCCACTAATATTTACTTTTCTTCAAAGTCACAGTCATTATATTTGAAACGCCTTTTTCCACATTTCCTTCAGCTTTTTCTAAGGTTTCCACTCTTCCCATATTAGTTATCACTATTGGTGAAATAAGGGATTTGCCTTTTTCCTTTAATGCGTCTAAATCCGCTTCTAGAATTACATCTCCTTTTTTTACCTTTTCCATAAGGGCTACATGCTGAGTAAAACCTTCACCCTTTAATTTAATAGTTCCTAATCCCAGATGTATAAGTAGTTCTATGCCTTCTTCTGATCTGATAACTATACAATGATTGGACTTGTATGTACTAGTTATTTCTCCATCAAAAGGCGCTATTACCTTACCATCTATAGGTTCAATGGCAATACCATCTCCTAAACGCTTAGTAGAAAAACCTTCGTCTTCTACCTGCTCTAATGGGACTATCTTTCCCGACATAGGAGATACTATTTCTACAGGTTTGTTCCTTTTAAAAAACCTCATCATAGGCTCCACCTCTTTTTTTGTTTGTTATTGCTATTATAACATATTTATAGGTGTTGGAAAGTATTGGAGCTAATTATTATTACTTTTTGTTAAATTTTTTTCAATCCCTTTGCCCTTTCACTTTACATAGATTAGTTATATATAAATTAATAAACATATTAAATATACTTAGTATGAAAACTCCCAAAACGTATATCATCCAGTTGGCCTTTGCCGATTTCATATTGGGCAACTGACCTATTAATGACGCTAATATTATTAAACCCAATATTCTAAAGAAATACCTTTTGCCTACTATAATACCTCCTTTAATAGAAGAACCTATACTTTCATCATAATATACTAGATAGTTTTGAATAGTATGCGTAAATATCCCAAATAAAATTATTAAAATAAGATATAGTATCATATTAAACATTATAAATCCAAAGCTTGTTGTTAACCTTATAAAGCCTCCAATAAGTAAGGATGATAGTATTAGTATAACAATAAAAATGATGCTCAAGCCTAAAATTCTTGGATAGAAAAAAAATACCTCAGTTAAGGAATCTCTCATATGTATTGGTTCCTCTTTAATGGCTTTTCTAGACAACAATAACCCATAGGTAGCTATATATACCTCTAACAAAGTGAATACAATCACCATGACTATATTTTTAGCATTAAGAAATTCCTTAAAATTGTAGTTTATATCTAATTCAGTGGATTGTAAGGCGGTTATGTTAGAGCTTTTCGTTACTAATGCCATAGCTACAGATAATATAAAAAAGATAACAAAATACTTAAAGTTCTCCTTATATTTTTCAAACACCTTATCTAGCACGAAATCCCTCCCTTGTATTTATTAATATGTCTTTAGCTTCACAGCTAAAACCAGATGGAACACTATTCCTATTACATATTTCTATATAAGTTTCAATAATCCTTCTATATTTTAATTTTCTTGTCCAATCATCTAAAATTAATACTCCTTCCCCATTATAAACAGTAGTTATAATATGGTATCCTATTATATAGATATTCAATCTTTCCATACTTTTTTTATTCTGTATTCCATCTTGTCCCTTCAATATAATCTGATTTAATAACTCAAACTCTCCCTTCAATAACAACAAGCCTCTTTGAGTTAAGGTTCCAGTAGGATCATCTGCTTTTAATATAGGTCCATGCTGTACTAAACAGGCAATACCTTCCTCTATTATCTTTGACATGATTTCGTGGGTAATTCCATTAGGGCTTAGCAATGTTTCTAGTAAAAAAATGAATCTGTCTCTTAACTGGATATTTCTACTATGATATAATTCATGACTAATAATCTTAATAAATTCATCCACATTTCCAATATATTTACCATAATTAATATATATCCTGTTCCTATTGACTGTAAAACCTCCATCGTCTCCTCCAACATATAGATATATATTAGTATCAATAGACATATCCCTAGGTACTATTTTATATACTGCTTCTATTGCTTCGTCTATTATAAACTTCTCCTTTTCTTTTATATACTGGATATCCTCACTTAGTTGGAGTATATTATCTTTTATTTTGTGAAATCCATATCTATCCTTGTATTCTTTAGATTTTGTTATTCTTTTTATTTCCTTCCTTACATCGTTAATACTAGTATATTTGTTCATAGAGTGTTCATGTTCTAAAAAACCTTTAATCCCCTTCGTCCTAACAAATCTATTGAATTCCTTTTCATCAAAAGTATTCTGTTTTAACAGTTTTTCTAAAACTACTATACTTTCTATATTGAATTTCACATTTTTCCCCCTATTCCTAAAGCCTATATTAAATATATACGACTATTAAGAATAGGGTATGATTAAAACTATATTATTTCTATTTTGTCTTTGCCTGTACCATCCAACCAACTCTTAAACTTGTCCATTTGTTCCATAGCTTCCCTATAGCCTTGTTCATATAGTTCATTTAGTTTTTCAGTATCCTTTTCTAATCTATCTACCGATATATCCTCTATTGGTCTAAAAGCATAGACAAATCCTTCTTCTTCTAAATCCTTAACCTTTTCCAAAGTTATATTGTATTTAATATGTCTTGCTTCTATAGCATGCAAAATCTTAGGATATTGTTTGAGATAATGTCTAGAGTATAAACCTAATGTTTGAGGCTCCTTTCGATAACCTTCATTTCTAGTTAACACCACTACATTGTATTTATTCCCATCTTCTATGGATTTTTCCAATGGTATAGAATCTGTAATCCCACCATCAAAATATAGTTTTCCGTTTATTCTTACCGGTTGGGATATAATCGGCAAACTACTAGATGCTCTCAACACATCTCTCATAAACTCCCCCCCATCAAACTGGGATTTTTCAAAATACACTGGCTGACCCGTCATGCATTCTGTTACACAAACCTTAAAAGTCGTTGAAGATTTTGAAAAGGTTTCATAATCAAAAGGCACCAAATCATTTGGCAATGTGTCAAATAGAAAGTCCATATTAAAGAAACTCCTACCAGCTACCCAGTGTTTAAAACCAGAATAATCTTCGTGATTTACATAGTCTACAAATACTTTCTTATTTCTCTCCCGTTGTTCTGCCACAAAATTAGCTCCATTGTTTGCACCAGCTGATACTCCTATTACGTATGGAAATTTAATATTTTCATCCATAAAAGCAGCAAGAACCCCTGATGTATATGCTCCCCTCATACCGCCACCTTCAAGGACAAGACCTATCTTATTATTCCTCATACTATCACCTCTATATAAATTTTAACATATTATCTATAAATATTTTACACCTTTTTTCCCTTTTTGCATAATATGTATTTGAGGGGGGATAAATCTATGCCTTATGAAACTAAAACTACTGCTTTTGCTAAAATCACAGGAGGCAATCTAGCTCCTAGTTTGTATGGTAATATATTTTTTGATGATGTACCTGGCGGTACTGAAGTATATGTAGAAGTATGGGGATTACCCCTATATGAACCTGCTAAAGATGGAAAACAACCTATAGGTCCTTTCGGATTCCATATACATGAGATAGGAATCTGTGAAATTACAGATCCGGAGAATCCTTTTCAATCTGCTGGGGAGCATTACAACCCGACAAATCAACCCCATGGAAACCACGCAGGAGATTTTCCTGTAATATTTTCAAATAATGGTTACGCTAGAATGAGTTTTTTTACAGATAAGTTTAAACCCAGGGATGTTATTGGAAAGTCGGTAATAATTCATCAGAATCCTGATGATTATAGAACACAACCTGCTGGAAATGCTGGGAAGAGGATGGCTTGTGGAGTTATATGTAGGCTTTATTGAATAGGAAGCAATCCATATTTAGTATGTAGAACACAAAAAGAACCCTCTGAATATGGGTTCTTTTTCAAACTACCTATTTTATTGACTTTAGCCTTGCTATATCATTCCAATTTTTTGATGTAACTATTTCAATTGTATTTAGCTCCTCTATTACTCTATCTACTTTTGCATTAATCTCTTCCCTAAATTCAGTTAAATCTGCAGTTTGTTCAATTATTGATTTTAGGTCTTTTCTTATATCTTCTTGTCCTTGTTCTAAATTACCTTGCCCTTGTTTTAGTTTTTCTTGCCCCTGTTCTAGTTTTGTTTGGCTCTGTTCCAGTTTTGCTTGGCCTTGTTCCAGTTTTATTTGACTCTGCTCTAGTTTTGCTTGCCCTTGTTCCAGTTTTGTTTGACTCTGCTCTAGTTTTGCTTGGCCTTGTTCCAGTTTTGTTTGACTCTGCTCCAGTTTTACTTGGCTCTGCCCTAGTTTTGCTTGGCCTTGTTCCAAATTGTCTACTTTTTCATTTAATTTTTTAAGTTCCTCTAACACTATTTTTTGAAATTCTTCATTGGTCATATTAATACCCCCCAACTTCAATTTCCTAGTTATAATATTATATCATAATATAAATATAGACAGGCAATTATTTATTTTATTTTACATTTTCAATAGTACCATCCTTTATTCTCCATACATGAACTGAGACTTCTGCCATTTTCATCATCTAGATTTCCTGTAGGCTCATCAGCTAAGATTACCTTTGCTCCTGTGGCTAAGGTTCTGCCTATGGCTGCCCTTTGTTGTTCTCCACCTGATAAATTAGATGGATATCTAGACTGTTTGTCCTCATCTATTCCAATGGAGTTCAATACTTTTTTCCCTTTTCCCTAGCTTCTTCTTTAGGTATTCCCTTGTATTCCATAGAAAAGCTTACATTTGGATCCATTTTTCTAGGCTTAAATGCTACCCCTGTTTTTCAATTAATAATATTAAATTCTTGATTTTACAAATTTAGTAATACTAATATATAAATATCATTCACTTAATAGCTATGATAGATAGCCTTAATTAAAAATTCTATAATATATTAATTCTGTTATTTAATATAATTGCCTAATCCCTCAACTATTCCATCTACTAAATTATTCTGTAAAATTTTTCAATATCTATAATTATTTAATTCTCTCATATAACTTAATAGTGTCTTCCCTCTGTTTCATATCTGGATTGCTAATATCATTTAGTGGTGCACCCATAACTATACATATATATTCCTGATTATTCTTTGTTCCGAGAGTTGCCCAGCATTGTCCAGCCTTGGAAGTGGTTCCTGATTTTCCACCTATGATTTCAAACCCCTCTTGATGAATACCCTCCAATTTGGATAATACTGTAGATTTTAAGTTTATTCCATTTGGATGATCTAAAGTTTTTGTAGTTACAAATTCCTTTTTAGTGAAAATTGCCCTAAAATCTCCGTTTCCTAATGCATAATCCAATAATTTAGCCATATCCTGTGCAGAAGTATATTGTTTATCATCGTCCAGGCCTTCTACATTGGTAAAGTGGGTATTCTCCATTCCTAGCTCCAAAGCCTTTTCATTCATTAGTTTAATAAAAGCCTCTATACTTCCTGCCACATGAATAGCAAGAGAATTGGCAGCCTCACCTCCTGATGGTAACATGGTACCATAGAGTAAATCTCTATATGTTACTGCTTCTTTGCCATAAAAGCCTGCCATAGATGAATTTTTAGCCACCATAGTTTGATATGTATCTGTATCTACTGGTGCTATATCGGATAAATTCTCGATATGTTCAAGAGCCACAATTGTGGTCATAATCTTTGTTAGGGATGCTGGATATGTCCTACTATTAGAATTCTTTTCATATTCTATATTTTTGTTTTCTCTATTCATTACATAGATATATTTACTTGAATAATTACTTATTCCATCTATATGCAGTGCTCCTAAATAGCCTCTATCCATAATAAAAGCAGCTATTATAATTACAAATACCATAAATCTAACAAATTTTTTCTTCATTTAATTTACCTCCCATAAATAATAAAAACTATGTTTAAATCTTAATAATATGATATCAAGATTTAAAACATAGTTCTTTCGTTTTTTATAGAGAAATTCTTACGATTTTCTTACGATTTTTTTAAAATCTTACATAGGGAGCTTTACCAGCATTTTTGTTGTTTCATTTTCACTTTTTATATCAATTTCTCCATTATGAGCTACTACTATGGATTTTGCAATTGCCAAACCTAGGCCTGCAGAACCTGTTTTGCTACCTCTTGAAGGATCTATTCTAAAGAATTCTTCAAAAATATGATCTAGTTTTTCAGCTGGTATTGTAGCTCCTTTGTTAGCAACAAAAATGTTTACGAAATCCTCTTTGTCCTTATTTACTACTATATCTATATTACTATCTTCATATGAATAATTAATTGCATTTCTTATGATATTGTCTATAACTCTCTCAATTTTATTTGGATCAATAGTTAATTTGATTTCCGATTCAATACTACTATTTATATTTAAATTCTTCTCTTTTAATAATGGTTTAAATTCATATATTATTTGTTCCATCATAAAACTAAAATCTACTAGACTTTTTTCTAATACTATATCCTTAAGATTATAGCGAGTAATATCAAAAAATTCATTTATTAATTCTTCAAGCCTTAATGCCTTGTCATGGCAAATCTGAAGATATTTCTTTTTAAATCTTTCACTAAGATCATCTTCATCTTTAAGAATATTTAAATAGCCTAAAATTGATGTCAATGGTGTCTTTAAATCATGGGCTAAGTATACTATTAAATCTTCTTTTCTTTTTTCTGATTCCCTGGCTATTCTCTCATTTTCTCTTAAATTAAATTTGATCTTATTCATATACTCATTTACTTCTTCTAAATCTCTAGAAAGAAATATTGGCTCATCATCTTTCGCATATATTTCTTCCATTGCATTTAAAATCTCATCCATATGCTTTAATGTCTTTTTAAAATAGATTAAAATTATAGTAAAATATCCAAGTGTTAAAGTTAAAAATACTACAAAAGCCTTATTGTTATTGGCCCAATGATAAAATGGATAAAAAAATTCATCTCCATAATAAATCCTTGTACCCAATACTGATTTAAATACAAAAAACATGAATATTATTGCTATAGTATATAATATAGACCAAATAAAGCATCTTTTCTTAATTTTATTTCTCATATGTTCACTCAATGATATAGCCTACCCCCCAAACAGTTTTAATAAACTTTGGTTTTCTGGCATCCTCTGACATCTTTTCTCTTAATCTAGCAATATGAGCCATAACAGTATTGTTATTTCCTAAATACTTTTCATCCCAAATATTTGTGAACAATTCTTCGGAGGATATCACCCTGCCTCTATTTTGAGCTAAATATAATAGTATATCGTATTCTAATGGGGTAATATCTATTTCTTTTTCATATACACTTACTTTATGAGATGGCAAATCAATATGTAATCCATTAATATCTATAGATTCAGATTCCTGTGTTTTATTATAGGATTTTGTTCGACGAAGTTGGGCCTTTACTCTTGCAATTAGCTCCAGTGGATTAAATGGTTTTGTAATATAATCATCTGCACCAATGGTAAGCCCTTTTATTTTGTCAATATCCTCTACTCTTGCAGTTACCATGATTACAGGAATGTAGCTATCTTTTCTTATTTTTTTTAAAATAGTAAAGCCATCAATATCAGGAAGCATAACATCTAGTAAAGCTAAGTCTATATCATCTCTATTATTTATTATATGAATTGCATCTTTACCATTATTTGCTTTTGTTACTTCATATCCTTCATTACAAAGATAAAATTCTAATAAATCAGCTATTTCATTTTCATCATCTACAATAAGAATTTTCCCCATAATATCATCCTCTGTTTATTTTTTAGAATTTTGTATTTTGCGTACTACTGCTTATTTTTAACTTATTATCTAATCCATTCAATAAGAAAGGAAACTAAAAAAATAACATATCCTTTAGTTTACATTAAATATTATATCATTATTTAAGCAATACAACATTTTTCTTTATTCCAAAGGATATATTTTCATCATCCTTAATTAATAAGATTTTTTTCAAAAATATCACCTCTATAGTAAATACTGTCGGTACATTTTTATTATATAGTAAAAAAGGCTTTAATAAAGGGGCTGTTAGGAAATAGATAACTACCAAAAAAGCAGTGGGATATATTTGTCCATGCTGTTTTTTAATGTAAAAAAGAGATGATTAACAACAATCATCTCCATTTCCGTTATATAAAATATTGTGAAAAACAATACACATTATTATTATGATTATTTCAATATAAGCCAACAGTTTATAAATTTACATATATTATTGTATTCCTTTCTATTGTATAATTACTTAGATAATATCTAATTATATTATTCTTCTTTTCAACCTTCTAATATCTACTTCATGTCTACCATTTATTTCTTTAATTATATCATTTTCTTCAATCAATGTATCTAATTTTTCATTAACTTCTTGTCTAAATTCAGTCAAATCAGCGGTCTGTTCGATTACAGCCTTTAGATCCTTCCTTATCTCTTCTTGTCCCTGCTCTAATTTCGATTGCCCTTGCTCTAATTTCGATTGCCCCTGCTCTAATTTCGATTGCCCCTGCTCTAATTCCGATTGCCCTTCCTTTAATTCTATGACGTCTTTCCTTAATGCCTTAATTTCTTCTAATACTATTTTTTGGAATTCTTCATTGGTCATTCTAATACCCCCAATCCTCTATGATATTAATATTATATCATAAAACAAATTTATAATAGTAAAAAATAGTCAAAATTATTCGTCATAGTTATAAACCTTACAATAAAAATCTTTCATTCCACTATACTAATTCCCCGAAAAATTATTATAATCTGTTTATTCGTTGAGTTTCTCTTTTGAGATCATTTACCTTATATTCCAATGCTACTATAGGATTTGTATTGTATTTTGATAACAATTCTTTAACATAGCTAATATCCTCATCCTCTGGTCTTACATGCTCATCATATAATCCTTCGTTCCAGTGAAGATGAACATATTCTACATATTGACCTAATTCTTTTACCCATTTTTCTAAAGGCTTACTGGTTCTAAGCTTAGCATGGCCTATGTCTAAACAAACCCTTATATTGGGAAAATCTATAGTTTCTATAAGTTCTTTTAAAATCAACGGATCGTCCTCAAATATATTTTCCAGTACGATCTGCCCTTTAAATCCTTTTATATCTTCTAATATATGATGCCAAAAATCCTTGTTTTGATTATTATTTAAAGATTTAATATAGGGTTCATTAAGCCATGGATTTATTTGACTATGAAATATTACATAATCCATATCTAATTCCCTAGCTATTTCTAAAGTTCTAAGATATTTTTTGTAACTTATATTTCTAATATCCCTATCTGGACTAGCTGGCTTTAGATCTAAAAAGGGTCCATGTAAAGATTTTGTATGGGAAAAATTTTTTAGTAGCTTTTCGTATTCATATACTAAATTTTCTATTTCATCATCTTTTAAATTTGGTTCAACAAACTCCTGTATCTCTACACCTATATTTAAGGTTTCAAATTCCACTGGTGAAAATTCTTCTATGGTTGATATGCATTTTACTATTTGCATATTTATCGCCTCTTTTCCTATATTTCCTTCTATAGCAATTAAAAATTTACTACATACAATTATAACATTTAATTCATTTTCTTACCATTATTAGCTTTCATCCTTGTGTGATATTGATTACTTTCAAAACGTTATTTACAATCTAGGGGATTTTAAGCAGGCTATTCCTTATGGGGAGGTGATTTTTTGAATAGAATATGATATAAAAGAAATATACTATAATATTTAAATTTTGGGACAGGGAAAACAGTCCCTGCTGTCCCAGAAGGGTGGTAAAATATGAATAATCTTTTCTTAACAGGAAAAATTGGTGTAGGAAAATCTACTCTTTTAAAGAAGATACTTGAAGAAATTGATCTTTCCATAGGAGGGTATATTACAGAAAAGAGGATTGAAGAACACATAAAAACCTTTACCATAAGATCACTATACAACTATATAGAAAAATATCCTATTGCCAAAGTAGATAGACGAACCTTCTCAAAAGAGATATTTATAGATAATTTCAAATATGGCATTACATCTACTCTAGATAAAAGCTTGAAAAATAGGGATTTAATAGTGATGGATGAGTTAGGCTTCATGGAACAGGATATAGACCCCTTTACTTCAAAGGTATTTGAACTACTAGATAGCAACAAAATAATATTAGGGGTTTTAAAAGATTATGATTGTCATTTTTTAAATAGTATTAGAGCTAGGGATGATGTTTTAGTCATAGAGATTACTGAGAAAAATAGGAATTATATTTACCAGGAAATAATAGATATGCTTAAAGACTTTGGTGTACCTTTTAAAAAAACTACTAGCTTTAGCTGGAGCAAAGATAGAATAGATTGGTATAATGATGCTTTGGAACATCCAAAGAACGCTTACCCTTATGCCTTTTTAAAAGAAATAAAAAAGTATACAGGAAGCCTAGCGGGTAAAAAAACATTGGATATAGGGGCAGGTACAGGAGCTTTTGCCATACCTTTATTGAAAGAAGGAGCTCATGTAACAGCTATAGATTCTTCTTTTCATATGATCCATTCTCTAGTAGATAAAACTCAAGAGTACGGGTTAGAAAATCTAAACTGTATTATTTCCCCTTTCCATAGGGCAAAAACCAATAGACATGATATATCCATATCCGCATTTAGCGGTGGCAGTACCAAAACCATAGAAGGCATTGCAAAGATGAAGGATTTGACCAATGAATATTGTTTCATTATATCTTCTTTCGAGAATCAAGATGAAAATTTTAAAAGAGATATTCTATATAAAAGGTTGGATAGACCTATCCATAAACAGAGAACCCATAAGGGTACATTAGCTGATACATTAAGAATGTTAGATTATTTAGAATACATTTATGACTATAAGGAGATTGAATACGAATTTTCTCAGTACTTCTTAAGTTTTGATGAAGCATTAACTTTTTTCATGGATAGATTCCATATAGATGTTCAAGAGGAAAAGGTAATCTTGAAAGAATTCCTTAAGGAATTTTTAATAGCAGAACATGGTGAATATGTATTTAAAAATATAAAAAAATCCTATATTATATCAATAGAATCCAAATTTTAATCTTAAAATTTGGATTCTACCATATCAACCTTTTTTCAATTTCTATTTCATTCATTATACTTTTCATAAGGGCCATATCAATTTTTCCCATCTCCGATTCCATAGCGTTGGCAGCACCACAAGCAGCCCCTATCCTTAACACATATTCAAAATCGTAATCCCTAAACAGAGAAACAGCAAGGCCTGCCATCATAGCATCTCCAGCTCCCGCTGGATTTACAGCTTTAATACTTGGAACATTAACCCTATAATAATAATCTCCATAGAGGACAATGGCTCCATTTTTTCCTAAGGAAATAACTGCTATTTCTACACCGTTTTCCGTAATATATCTTGCTGCCTTAACCATTTCTGCCTCAGAAGTCATTATAAAACCCATCAACTCTTCCAATTCATTCCTGCTGGGCTTTATCAAAAAAGGTGATGCTTTTATACCAAGCTTCAAAGCCTCCCCACTAGTATCTAAAATAAACTTCTTACCTTGATCCTTAGCCATCAATATTAAATCCCTATAAATATCTACCGGCAGACCCCTAGGTAATTCTCCCGAGGCACAGATTATTTCTGCATCTTGTATCATATTCTTATACAATTCATAAAGCTTGAGCACCTCTTCCCCAGATATGGAGGGACTTTTCTCTACGATCTCCGTCTGTACCCCATAATCCGATAGAACAGCAATACGACTTCTAGTCTCATCATTAATGGTAATAAAATCGTGTTCTATACCCATATGATCTAAGGTTTCTTTCACATATTCACCGCTTCTACCTCCACAAAAGCCCGTTACTTTTATGGGTTCATTGAAGGATTTGATAATCTTTGCCGTATTTAATCCATTCCCTCCAGGCGTATATTCCACCTCATAAGCAGAATAACTTTTGCCTGCCTCAAAATCGTTGATAAAATACCTCCTGTCAATTGAAGGGTTTAAGGCTATGATTAAAATCAATTCCATCCACCCCTTTACATAACTATAAACTATATATTCCCTAACATACCCTTATTAAACTTCAACAACTGTTTTATGTCAAAACCGTTTCATAATATCTCCCCTTCCCCAGAAGAATAGGCTTTTTCTGGTAGTAGCTTTTTAAATATTTTGTAATCCCTATTTGCAAAAATCATGGAATAGTTTTTACCTTCATGATAATAGTTTAGAACAGTCTCTTGATCTGGATTCATAAAATAATGCTCAATATCATCAATTAGTATCTTAAATAGCCCAACATCTTGTATATCCATAGATTCGTTTATTGCAGTAATAAAAGGAAAGAAGCATAGCTTACCTTCCTGTACCCACATCTGAAGATTTCCCTTTACTATGTTGGCATCTCCTCCTCTATATTGGACGATATGGGTTTCAACTGGAAAAGTTATTTTGGATTTAATATTAAAATATTTTTCCCATGCTCTGTCTTTTGCCTGAGCTATTTCTCTTTCTTCTTTCAATATTTGGTCCCTATCCAATTTTATCTTAATAAATAATATGCTACCTATTATTAATAAAATTGGGATAAATACTTTGGGATAATCAATGACAAACATAAGTATAATAAGTAGGAAAACCATCACGAGACTTTGCAAACCCACCCCTCCTTTAATAATTGTCCCTATTATACAGTTTTCTACATTAGATTTAATAATCCTCTTTTCTTTTTGAATTTCTTTAGAAATTTAATAGTTTATTTGATATAAATAATTTTAAGAAAGCCTTGAAAATGATTATCAATTAGTTTATAATATTAAAACGTTATATTTAAGGGAGGTTTTAATAAATTGCAAAATATTTTCTTTATATCAGACACCCACTTTGGCCATTGGTTTGCAGTATGGTTCTGGAACAGACCTTTTGAAAATATTAAAGATATGAACGAGGCTCTGATCTCCAACTGGAACAACAGAATAAAAAATGATGATCTAGTAATTATATTAGGAGATTTTTTTGCAGGGAGTCGATTATTTCTGAGATTTCTATTGAAAAATTTGAACGGAGAAAAAATATTAATCAAAGGAAATCATGATTTCAAATTTAGATATAAAAAACTATTAGAAGAAAAAGGAGTAAAAATATATAATAAAATGGAATTCTTCTTAGATAACCATCGTTTTCTATTAACCCACAAGCCAATTAAGAAGATACCAGAAGATACTATAAATATTCACGGTCATCACCATAGAAAACTAATACCTTCAAAGTATCAAAAACAGAAATACTTTAACGTAGCCGTAGATCATAATGACTATGAACCTGTATCCATTGAGGAAATAGTAAAGGATAAATTTGGAGAAAAGAGTATCGATAAATTCCATATATTAGATCAGATAAAATATTCCACCTTGAACAGGCGATATGCTATTGCATTTGCATAAACCAGGGCTTAAGCCCTGGTTTATTTATATTTTAAATCTATCTATCAATTCATTCAAATTATTTATAGTCTTAACTAAATTATCCGTATTGTTAGATATGGTTTCCATAGTAGCTGCCTGTTCCTCCATAGAAGCAGATAATTCCTCCGTTGATGCAGCTGTTTCTTCTGTTACAGAAGATATACTTTCTATAGACATTATTACGCCTTCTTTATCCTCATCTATTTGTTCTAATCCTTCACTTAATTCCTTTATAGCCTTGATGGCCTTCATAGTAGTAGAATATATATCCTCAAAAGCTTTGTTAGAAATTTGTAAAGAATTGTTTACATCTTTCATAGCATCTTCTGAAACATCCATATTTTCCTTAGTTATTTCAATCTCATGTTGAATAGATTTTAATATATCCTCTATGTTTTCAGTAGCATGTCCTGTTTGTTCCGATAGTTTCCTAATCTCCTCTGCTACCACCGCAAATCCACTACCAGCCTCTCCTGCCCTAGCTGCTTCAATAGCTGCATTTAACGCTAATAGATTCGTTTGTTCAGAAATATCCTTTATGGAATTCAATATATTGCCTATAGATTTAGACTTATCCAGTAAGGAATTGATGTTTTCAGATACAATAGCAGTAGATTTATCTGTTATACTGATTCTTTCTGCCATATTATTTAAAGCCTTACTTCCCTCTCTCGTCATCCTTCCCGCTTCCATAGAATTATCTGTAGCTATTTCTCCATTAGCTACTGCATTAGCTATTTCCTTAGCCAATTTTATCAATTTAGTGGCACCATTTTCCGCATCTTCCGCTTGTCCCATAGTAGCCTGAGCCAATTCCTCTACAGTTCGAGCTACATCGTTGATGGATTGACTAGTCTCAGTAGTTGCCTGATTTAGATGATTTGTATTTTCTACAACATTTAAAGTGGCTTCTTCTATGGTTTTGATCATAAGCCTCAGCTCTTCCCTCACCATAGCCGTTGCTCTCAAAATTGAACCTATCTCATCTCCTCTGTTTAATATATGCTTTATCTCCCCTGTCTCCTCTATATCCCTTAAATCTAATTTAGCTGTAGTGTTTAGTATATCAGTGACCATACTTATAGGTTTAGAAATTCTTCTGCCAGCCGTCAAAGAAGCAAATATAGATATTATAGCTGCTATAGCCATAACCAAAAGGATAATATATATGGTGTTGTACATATTCTTTAATATCTCTGGTTTTGGAACAGTTAAGATTAAAATCTTTCCATCCATTAATTTTTCAAAAGCCATGAGCTTTTTTTCTCCACCAAAATCCGTCTCAATTATACCTGAGTGTTCTTTTTGTATTTTTTCTGCTATTTCATTATACTTTCCATCGTTTATGGTTTTGAAATTACTACTGCTATCCAATGTGGGATGGATTAGATAATCAAAATCCTTACTAAGTAAGAAAGCATAGCCTGTGTCATATAATTTTACATTTTCAACATCCCTTTTAATTCCTTCTACATTTAGATCTATTCCTACTACTCCAATGGAGATAGAATTGATTAATAAAGGTGTTGAATAAGTAATTACATTTAACCCTGCATCATTTATATAAGGATCACTCCAAGTTCCTCCCTTTGCCTTTTGGGCATCATAATACCATTTTGCCGATGGATCATCCTTGTCCTTCTTAGATACATCGCTTTGTGCTGTACGCTCTATATGTCCCTTTTCATTCACCTTCCACCAAGCACCCTCGGTTTTTCCTGTAAATCGATGATCAAAAGCTACAGAAATTCCGATACAATCTTCAACTTCTGTGATAGTTCTTCTAATGGTAGGATCCAAGATATTATCAATATAATACTCCAAATAATCCTCTTCCCCTAGCTTGTTTACATCGATAATTGCATCAACTAACTGGTAAATACTATTGTTCGTGGACTCATATATAACTAGTCTATTATCTATATTTCCACCATATACTTGCGCCTTCTCAACAAGATTCTCTTTAGCTTCATGTTCTATAACCTTCATACTCCTATACATGCTAGTGGCCCCCACTATTCCAGCCATGGATATAGAACAGATTAAAACTATTATTATGATTCTAGTGCTAATTTTTTTCACATATATCTCCTCCAATAGTTGTTATATTTAGTCTTAGATAATATGGCACTAATAAATAATATTTTAACACCTTTTTGATAGCTTTGCATGAATATTTTAGGCATAGTAGACAATTTTTCCTACTTTGTATACTTATCTGCTATAGATGAGGCAGCATAAGAATTTGGCTTGGTTTCACAACCAAATCCACAGGCCTTTATCCATCCTACTATTTCTGGTATTAGCTTAGATGATTGGCCATTCTTCCCAGCATCTACGTGGATACTTATACCAAAATCTATACCTTCCTTTTCCAATGCCTCCGATAACCTCATAGCTACGGATAAACTGTTGCTAGTCTCATAAAATAGCTTTTGACTAATATTGGTTATCCTTTTGACATTTTTTATATCATAAAAAAATATCCCTCCGTTGCCTATTCTATGGATTGCTACAACTACTACTATCTTTGTATAATCAAAGTTTTGGCTATCGGTACCTACGGAAATATTGTAGGTACTTTGAGGAGCTTTATTTATAAAATTTTTAATTATATCTATCATTTCCTCATATGTTACCTTACCATAAGTTGGACTATACATGATTTCCCTTCTTTCCATATCTTTTATTTGTAGAATCAATAAATAAGATTAACAAAATATTTCATCTTATTAAATCCTATTTAGTTTTATCATTTTTGTCATAATAATATTCACCACCAAGCCTGGTATTTCTTATTAATCCTTCAGGTATATGTCCTATTTTATTCTGAATGAATCTGAAATCTATTCATGATTTCATATACTCCTTATATTCTAACATTCTACAAAAATTTGCTTTTCCCTTCTTTTGTTTAATACTTTAGTGATATAATAGGATTATAGGAGGGATTATAGATGGTCAATATCTTGAGTATTGACTGGGACTATTTTGTACCTTTAAAAAAGGATTGGTCTGGCTCCTATATTGAAAATAGTAGAAATAAGGATTTCATATGGTATCAAAGATATTTTCAATATAAGGAAAAAGGAGAGGATTTAGAATCCTCCATAATAATGGATGTTGAACTTATGCAACGTTTTCTAGCAACCTTATCCTTAAAATTTCATATACAAAAAAATGCTAAACTATATGTATCTGATTCCCATAAATTCAGCTATTATATAGCAAAAAAATTTTCATGTGATACTATCTACTCTTTTGATGCCCACACTGATCTAGGCTATGGAGGAATAATGTCCCTCCAATTTGAAGTAAATTGCGCCAACTGGTTAGGGAAGCTTTTAGACGATTCCATTATAAAAACAGCCTACATTCTTTTAAGCCCTTTTTCCTTTGAAAATAGCAGCCAATTTAAAGAAATAAACGACAAATTTGATATAAGATATATAGATACAGATAAAATATGTAACCCACCTAATATTTCCATTATACACATTGCCCGTTCTGGAGCTTGGACGCCACCTTGGTTAGATCATAATTTCTTTCAATTAATAGATAGTTTCAATAAACCCTATAAAGTATTGGATTTTAAACATAGATACTGGAACCCTAGGGGTATATCATTAGCTGATATACTACCTAATATAGTGTAATAAAGAGACCTCTATTTACAAAGAAAAAACACCTTTTAAAGGTGTTTAGAAAATATAAAGACTATATGTTTTTATAACATAAATACCAATCTATACAACAATAACCTTCTTCACCACTTACTCTTCGTAAAAGTTCTTCGTAGGTTTGTGGTGCTGGTACTACTACTGGATCTCCTGGGAACCAATCTGCTGGTGTAGCCACTCTTTCCCTATCTACAGTCTGCAATGCAGTAAGCAGTCTAATTATCTCTGGAATGTATCTTCCAGTAGACAATGGATATACAAGAATAGCCCTTATGATCTGCCTCTCATCTAGGATAAATACATTTCTCACCGTAGTATTGGTACTAATATCTGGGGCAATCATACCATACATATTGGCTATACTCATATCCTTATCTGCTACAATTGGAAAAGGAATATGAATCCCAGTGTTTTGATATATATTGTAAACCCAAGCTAGATGTGAGGAATTGCTATCTAAACTTATACCTATCAGTTGAGTGTTTCTTTCAACGAAAGAATTATATTGCTCTGCAAAAGCAATAAACTCAGTAGTTCACACAGGAGTAAAATCTCCTGGATGAGAAAAAAGCACCACCCACTTTCCCATATAATCAGATAATCTCAAAGGACCAAAGGTAGACTGGGCTTGAAAATCTGGCGCTCTCATCCCTAAAGTCAAACATCTATTTTCATTCATGCTTTTCACCACCATTATTATATTGTTCAATATATTATATTAATTTGAACATAATAGGGTGAAAAACACTTCCAAAGGGGTTTAACTATCTCTTCTACACCGTATATTCCTTTACTTGAATCCCTAAATACTATTCCTAATCTCACTTAGTTAAAGCTTTATGAGCTTCCTTTAGGTATTCTCTTATTTCAATGTTTTGTGGACAGGCGGATTCACATTTCCCACATTCTATACATCTAGAAGCATCTACTTCCTTTTCTATAAAAGATCTATATATCCTTTTGGAATTCTCTTCTGTTCCAAATACGTGTAGATCATTGTATATTTGAAAGATATCTGGAATCCTAACATCTTGTTCACAAGGAAGACAATATTCACAGCCAGTACATCCAACTTTTATCTTTTCATTATAAATATCTGTAACCCTATCTATTAGTTGCATCTCTTCTTTGCTTAAAGAATTAGCCCTAGCATCAGAAACAGTTTTTATATTTTCCTTAACTTGATCAAGGGTAGTCATACCGCTTAGTAAAACTGACACTTCCTCGTGATTTAACACCCATCTAAGAGCCCATTCAGAAGGAGTTCTCTTCACATCACTTAAATCCCATATGGATTGAATTTCATCAGATGGGTTTGATAACTTTCCACCTTTTATTGGCTCCATTATGACTACAGATATACCCTTTTCATAAGCATATCTCAAACCTTTTTCTCCAGCTTGATAATCCCTATCTATATAGTTTAATTGTATCTGACAAAAATCCCAATCATAGGAATCGATAATCCCCTTAAACACTTCTAGCTCATCATGAAAGGAGAACCCAATGTATTTAATCCTGCCACTTTTTTTAGCTTCATCAGCAAATTTCAAAATCTCTAGACCTTTAATCTTGTCCCAACGTTCCTTATTTAATCCGTGTAGTAAATAGAAATCGATATGGTCGGTATCAAGTTTTTCTAATTGCTCATCTAAATATTTATTGAAATCCTCATAGCTATCAGTCAACCAAACCGGTAGCTTTGTAGCAAGATGTACTTTCTCCCTATATCCATCCTTTAAAGCTTTACCTACTAAGTATTCACTATTTCCTTGATGGTAAGGGTAAGCTGTGTCAATATAGTTCACACCATTATCTATGGCATATCTAAGCATTTCTATGGCTTTGTATTCATCTATCTTGCTAGAATCATTATCTAGTATGGGAAAGCGCATACACCCAAAACCAAGAGCTGATACTTTAATATTATCTTTGGTAAAATTCCTATATTGCATAAAATTCCCCCTTATAAATTTATTACTATATATAAAATATTCTACAAATATTATGTTTTTCCTTCCTATGTAGGAAAAGAAATTCTATCTATGGATATAAAAATTCTTAAGATTATCTATATTGAAACCTATTTCATATAATTCTTCTCTTATATCTTCCCTCTCCCATATAGGAGTATCATCCGTTCCCGAAATAAAATAATTACCCTTGTATTCTGCATTTATAGCCTTAAAAAATAGATCAATAGTGGGGACAGTAGCCTGAAAATGCTCCTGGGAATAGCTAGCCCCTCCAACAGCTAGAAATATACCCACCCTTTTAGATTGCCTTTTATAGTCCTTTCCCAATTGATACTTAATAGACCAGTATCTCTGGCATCTATCAATTAGATTTTTGGTAATCCCATTTACGGTATTAAAGTATAAAGGCGATGCCAATATAAAAATATCGCTATTATCGATATAATCATATATTTCTACCATATCATCTTTTATGACACATTTACCTTTGCTGCCACAGTAGTTACATCCAGTACAGGGAGAAATATTTTCTCTAGAAATATACACCTTATTTATTTTATGTCCCTTATCCTCAGCACCTTTAAGCGTTAGATCTAATAATCTATCGGTGTTTTTGTTGATCCTCGAACTACCCATCAAAGCTAAAATTTTCTTCATATTCATTTTATCACCTTCCAATTGTCTCCTTTACCTTTCCCATCTGGGAACCTATACCATTAATTATATCCTCCATCTTCACATATACTACCATATTGTACTAGCAAACAATCTATCATCATTATATAATATATTTATACAAGATGTATAACTAAATGATGAAAGGATGAAAACTATGTGCGGTAGATTTTCATTGGATATGGATATAGATAGTTTACTAGATAGATATAAGGCAATAAAAGGAATAGATACATTCAATCCCAAAGATGAAATCTTCCCAACAGATCTATCTCCAATAATCATAAATAGGAAAAATAAAGAACTCAGAATGGTAAAATGGGGATTTATGCCGAGCTTTACAAAAAAGCCTATAATAAACGCAAGAAGCGAAACGGTAGATATAAAGCCTACCTTTCAATACCCATTCTATAATAGGAGATGTCTAATACCAGCAACAAGTTTTTTCGAATGGGAAAAGGTAGGAGAAGATAAGATAAAGAGAAAAATCTCCCTCAAAGGGGAGGATATCTTTTCAATAGCTGGACTATATGATATATTTACTGATGATAATGGAGTTAGATACCATGCTTTTACCATACTTACAACAGAAGCCAATATAGAGATGAAATCCATCCATCATAGGATGCCTGTAATATTACCTAGGGATAAGGAAGAATTGTGGCTGGATAAAAACATTAAAAATCCAATAATACTAAAAGAATTACTAAAACCTTTCGACCATAGTTTATTAATAGAATAAGCTATGGTTATTTTTATGAAGAATTTATTTGATTAATCAAATTTCCTTTGGGCAAACTATCTTTAATCAAATGTATTGGAGGAATTTTTATGGACTATGTACCACAAATTGGAGTAAGCATACCTAAAAAAGAATCCTGGAATAAGGTTACTGGACGTGCAAAATATAATGGAGATCATATTACAGTAGATACTTTACATGCAAAGATATTAACTAGTACCCATGCCCATGCAATCATAAAATCCATTGATACAAGAAAAGCAGAAAGGTATAGTGGAGTCCAGGCAATAATTACTGGAGAATTTCTCCCCATATTAACTGGTTCTATTATAGAAGATAGACCTCCTATTGCAAAAGATAAGGTAAGGTATTTCGGTGAACCTGTGGCTGTAGTTATTGCAAATACAGAGCAGGAAGCAGCCTATGCTACAAAACTAATTGATGTAATATATGATCCATTACCAGTTGTTAATTCTGTTCAAGATGCTTTAAGAGAAGATTCAATATTGGTACACGAAAAATTAAGCCAATATCATCATCCCAGTGTAGAAGCTAATCCACAACTGAACACTAATATTGCAGGTTCCACTAAAATCAGAAAAGGAGATGTTGATAAAGCCTTTAGTGGATCCTATATAGTTTTAGAACATAGTTATTCCCTACCCCAATCGGACCATATAGCTATGGAAACTAGAAATGCCACAGCAGAAATACTACCTAGCGGAGAAGTTATAATAAATACTTCATCCCAAGCCCCCTTTGCAGTAAAAGAAGAGTTAAGTAAAGTATTTGGGATTTCTAAAAGTAAAATAATAGTACGAACTCCCTTGGTAGGTGGCGCCTTTGGTGGTAAAGCTACAGTTCAACTAGAATTTATAGCCTATATTGCCTCTTTAGCTGTAGGTGGTCGCAAGGTTAGAATTGCCAATACCAGAGAACAGGATATATTTAGTTCTCCATCTAAAATAGGTGTAGACGCAAAGATTAAGATAGGAGCTACTAAGGATGGAATAATAAAAGCATTAGAAGCCACTTACTTGGTAGATTGTGGCGCCTATTCCGACACAGGGCCTCGTATGGCTAAGGCCATTGCCAGTTCCTGTACTGGTCCCTACAATATAGAAAATGTTTACTGCGATGCCTTAGCTGTATACACAAATCATATATATGTAACCTCCTATAGAGGATTTGGCCATGTATCTGCTGCCTTTCCTGTAGAAAGATCCATAGATAAGCTAGCAATAGCATTAGATATGGATCCCTTAGAGCTTAGGCTAAAAAATGCCATAAAAGAAGGAAATACAACGCCTACACAAACTAAAGTGACTTTCAGCAATACTGGGAATATATCAAACTGTATAAATAAGCTAAAAACCCTCATCAATTGGGAAGAAGGTCAAATAATACAAAATATCGATGGCACCATAAAAGCTAAAGGTATGGCTTGTTTTTGGAAAACCTCTAATTCTGCACCAGATGCTATGTCTGGAGTAATATTAAAATTAAACTCCGATGGTGGTGTAGATGTAAACTTTGGTGCAGTAGAAATTGGTCCTGGAATGAAAACCACCATATGTCAAATAGTAGCAGAGAAGATGAAGATGGATATAAACAAGGTGCACCCCTTAATGGAGGTGAATACTCAAGTTAGTCCAAAACATTGGAAAACCGTGGCCAGTATGACAACCTTTATGGCAGGAACTGCTGCCATAAGAGCTTGTAATTCCATTATAAAACAGATTAAATCCATAGGTTCTATAGTGCTTAGATGTGCTCCTGATGATTTAGAAGTGGCAAATCAAAAAGTATTTTTTAGGGATGATCCTAGTATATTTATCCATTTTAAGGATATAGCTCATGGATATAAATACCCCGATGGCCCTTCCATTGGCGGGGAGATTATAGGCCATGGCAATTACATAATGAAACATTTAATCCCCTTAAACCCAGAAACTGGTCAAGGGAGAACAGGACCATCCATAACCGTAGGGGCTCAAGCTGTAGAAATAGAATATGATCCAGTAAAATACGATTATAGATTATTGAAAGCAGCTACTGTTGTAGATGTAGGGAAATTAATCAATCCTTGTGCAGCAAGGGGATTACTGATGGGTGGCATGAGCATGGGATTAGGTTTAGCCACTAGAGAAGAATTCCTTTACAATTCCCAAGGTAAATTGGAAAACTCCTCCCTTAGAACTTATAAACTAATCCATTTTGGAGAACAACCAGAATATCTAGTAGAATTTCTAGAAACAGAACAAATAGATGCCCCCTTTGGAGCTCGAGGTTTAGCAGAACATGGGATTATTGGAATACCAGCAGCCTTTGCCAATGCAATATCTATTGCTTCCCAGGCTGATCTTGATATACTACCCATATCCCCTGAAACCATATGGAAAACTAAAACTGGAGGTAAGTATGATTCCCTTTGATTTTGATTATTATAAACCAAATACTTTAGCTGAAGCAGTTAGTTTATATGCCCAATTGGATTCCTTAGGAAAATCCCCTATCTACTATGGTGGTGGTACTGAATTTATCAGTATGGCAAGAGTTCACAATGTCCACGCTGAAGCTGTGATAGACATAAAGGCTATTCCAGAATGTAATATCCATGTATTGGAAAACAATAAACTGACCATTGGCTCTGCCCTAACCCTTACCCATATTGCTACCCAAAACCAATTTCCCCTACTTAGCCTAGCAGTTAATAGAATTTCTGACCATACTATACAGGACAAAATCACCCTAGGAGGAAATTTAGCAGGAACCATCATATACAAGGAGGCAATGCTCCCCCTTATGGTGGCCAATGCGAATATAGTTCTAGAAGGAATAAAGGGCAGTAGAACAATTCCCATAATGGATGTGTTTTTTAAGGAATTGAAAATTTCCAAGGAGGAATTGATAGTTCAAGCCATTATTGATGAAAAATACTTAAATCTTCCATCGATACATGTGAAAAGGACTAAAAACGAAAAAATAGATTATCCACTAATTACCTTAGTAGCACTGGTAGATCAAGGTAAAATTAATATAGCCTTTAGTGGTCTATGTGAATTTCCCTTTAGATCTAATATACTAGAAGATATCCTAAATGATAAATCCCTTCCCAAGGACGAAAGGATTAAAAAGCTTATTAAAAATATTCCCTATGAAATATTAGATGACCTGGGAGGTTCGTCTGAATATAGAAAATTTCTGCTCCACACTATGCTAAATGAAACCTTAGAAAATTTTCAGGAGGTCATATAAATGCTCAATATTTCAGGCAATACTACTTTAGTTTTAAATATCAATGGAGAAGATAGAGAGGTTGTTGTCAAGCCTTCAGACACATTATTATATACCCTTAGAAATGGCTTAGGATTAACTGGTGCAAAACCTGGCTGTGAAAATGGAGACTGTGGTGCCTGTACTGTCTTAATAGATGATTGGCCTGTTAAATCCTGTCTTATGCTTACAGTAGAAACCATAGGTAAAAAAATCACCACCATAGAAGGACTAAATAATACCCCCATTCAAAAGGCTTTTGTAGAAAACTGGGGTTTTCAATGTGGGTATTGTACATCAGGATTTATCATGGTATGCCACAGTCTTTCCATACATCATCCCGATGCAGATGAGTATACTATTGAAGAATGGCTACAGTCTAATCTATGTAGATGCACCAGCTATCAGGAAATTCACGACGCAGTAAGATCTATATTAAAATTAAACTAAATTATCCTTATTAAGGTTTGCCTCAAAATGATTATTGATAATCACTTTGAGGCAAACCTATTTATCTTAATTCTATTTTCGTTACTTGATTTAAATTGTTTTTCTCATAGTATTCAATACTAACTTCATCATCAATCTTTATAAATGGCAACTTTTCCGATACTCCAATATTAGCTATAAATATTTTATCCCTATTATCTAATAGGAAGTAGTAATGAGTATCTCCATCTATAACCACGGATTCAATACCCATGATTTTTCCCTCTATATTTAATAACTCCGTTGGTTCTTCCTCTTCTTCAGCTGGAAGATTGCTTACATCCTTGCCTAAATGAGTACTAACCACATTGTTTACCGTTGTACCAATTGACACCTGCTGATAATTCCCAGCATCAACTAATGCATACATTTTAACTAGCCCTGCCTCATCTTTTAAGGACATAAAATAAGTTGGTTTATTACCTATATTTAATAGAATTGGGAAAGTTGATATATATCCTTTTTCTTGCACCGCTCCCTCAGCACTTTCCATAGCTGAAAATTCTTCCGCCGATGACATCTTGTAAAATTTAGTACCCTTTGTTCTCATGTTTACGAGTACAAATCCAACATTAGATTCATCAGCACCTACAGAGGTCATACCTGTATACAGATAAACATCATCATCTATAGCTAAATAATTGTACCCTTCTGTTGTTTGCAACACACCTTTTTGAGCAAATAAAGAGTTGAAAAATCCCGATTGAAGTCCACCATTCCAATTAAGCTGCCTGATTATTTCCTCTGCATCATAGATCCTGTCAACCCATTTTGGCACATCTTCTATACCGTATTTTTTCGTTTCACCATTTGTTGCATTGGTTAGTATTACTTCCTTTACATCAAATCCACCAAACCAGCCAATGGTATTGTGATATACTGGTGCCACCCAATAAGGAACTCCCTCCTCATCAATTTCAAAGTTAACTTCAAAAAACATATCCCTAGGATATTTTAGCCTTAAATGTCTATAGATATCCCTTGAAAATTTATCTGACTTAGAATACTTAATATTGTTTTCAAGTTTGGTTAGCTCTACTTTTCCATCTATCATATCCACTATAATATAATTAGGTATACCTTCATTTTTGTTGCCTATCCACTTTAAAAATCCATTGTATTCAAGAGGTGTAACTCTTACCGGCTTATCATTGTAGTTAATTTGAGTATAAGCATCAGATACATTGTATTGAGAGACTAAATCCAACATTTCTCCCATCTTTCTACTACCTAATCTTTGGGCTGTATCCCTATCAACTGTAGGGACTTGCTCAAAGGAGGCTTCCTTTATATCTTCTTCAAAAGAACTATTTTCCCTATTTATTAAATTTGCATACTTTGTTGAATGAAATATCACTGTTGATGACAATTTTAACACAATTAGTAATGCCAATAAAATCCCCGGTACTATAAATAATTTATAATACTTCTTATCAAAGGTAATTAGTATAACTACTGTAAATAATAGATTAATTATCAAATAAATCCAAAATTCAAAAGAATGTAAGTTGATCGCTGGTAAAAATATATACCACAAAATAAAAGCTAATAAAGGTATTGATAGTACTCTCACAACTTTAGAAAAGTTTACTTTCTTTTCTTCTTCTTTCATACAAACTTCGCCTCCTAATATTATTTAATTTCATGCTACTATCTTTCTCTCTAATTATTGTTGCCTGAACTACTTCCCATAGCTATACAATAGCTAATCCAATACCTACCCCTGTACCAATATTATTCGTTAAAATACCAAATACTGTACCTAAAGCCAATCCCACCCCTATTCCTATGGATAAACTGTCATCTTTTTTATTATTCATTATACATATCCTCCAAATTTTTTGTTCTACTAGCTTAGTATAGCACAAATATATTTATTCAAAAAACAATTTAAGTGATTTATTATTTTATTCGATAAATACTTATTTATTATTTGTAGATTTATGATAGATAAATGGGTATTTATAATATATAAGTATAAGATAATATAAGTAGGGGGTCATGCTATGAATAGTATACTAAAACAAGCTAAATTAAATTTTATCATCATGGCGATAATATACATTGTATTTGGCCTTATGTTTATGATTCGCCCTGATACCACCAATAGACTAATAGTTATTATCTTGGGTATAATTATAGCTCTATTTGGCATTTCTAAAATACTCGCTCATATAAAATCCGAAACCTCTCAACGAATTGAGAGATTCGATCTTGGAACGGGTATCATCACTTTATTAATTGGATTGTTCTTTTTAATAAAACCAGAAACCATAGTATCTATACTCGGTGCTATATTAGGATTCTTCCTATTCTTCCATGGAGCAATTAATTTCCAACACGCATTTAACTTAAAGGGTATGGACTACAAAAAATGGTGGGTATCTGCTATATTTGGAATTATAGCCATTGGATTTGGGTTTTATGGAGTAATGAATCCTTCTGCCATATCTCCAGCCTTTTCCATAGTTATTGGTTTAGGGATGATTTTAAGCGGCATCAGCGATATATTCATGATATACAAAATTTCATCTTACTTTAAATAATAATGAAAAAGGATGATTGGCCTAGACTAGTCATCCTTTTTCATTATTTACCTATTCGTTTTTTATAATTTTTCTTGAAAATATACATTCTTTCATCTGCAACTCTAACCAAATCTTTAAGACAAATTCCCTCTTTAGGAAAACTTGCTATACCATAGCTAAACCCACATATTATTTCTTTCCCATTGATACGTAGTGGATTGTTTTCCATATGTAGAAGGAGATTCTGAAATCTTTTATCAAGACTCTTCATATCACTTTCAAAAAAAACACCTACAAATTCATCCCCACCATATCTTCCAATAATATCGGTCTTTCTAATATTGTTTTTAAGTTCATAAATAAATTTTTTAATAACCTCATCTCCCGTTAAATGTCCAAAAGAATCGTTAATAGTCTTTAAATTATTTATATCCCAAATAACTAAATTAAAGGTTTCTTTATAGCATAAAGCTTTATCTATTATATTTTTGACTTGATCTTCAAAATAAGATCGATTGCAAACATTAGTTAATTGATCATACCTTGCTAGGTGAGATTTCTCTTCATATAGTAGATAATTAGTTATTATTATTTCAATATAATTTCGTATAAATTCCATAGATTTAACATCTTCTCCATCAAAAGCGTTAGTTTCAATGGAATCTATATTAATCATGCCGAACAAACTGCCATTTATATAGATTGGAGCTGTAAGGGTTGATTTAATATACTTTTTTTCTCCATGCTTTGTTTCAATGGGATAATATCTTCTATAGGGCACCAAATCTGGAATATTTGCAATTTCATCCATTCTGCCATTAGTTGCTCTATATAGAAATGCCTCTTCAATTGGCAATTGAAAATCTTTAATATCCCTAGAAAATCCTATTTGGGAAGCCACAGTAAAATAGTCGCCCTTTTTTATTAATATTGTTCCTATTGTCCCATTTTCAATGGAATATAATGCATTTCTTAAAATAAGTTGAAATAATTCACTTATATCTTCTATCTTCAATGCAAACCTAGTAGTTTCTAACATCAAAGCCCTAACTTTAGTAATTCTGGATAGATTTGATTTAAGTTGTTTTACATCAGAAATATCCTTTAGACTTGCAAAAATACATTTTTGGCAATTATATATAACAGTCCTTCCTATAAGTTCAACCCACAACTTTTCATTATCTTTATTAAGTATAGAAATTTCATCCCTTATACGATACGTACCATCCTCTAAAATATGATGTGTATTCTCGATAAATTCTTTCTCAAAACTGTCGAATATATCTAAGGTTTTACCTTTTAATAGTTCTTCATAACCCAACATCCTCTTGCAAAAATCATTCAAATATAGTATCTCTTTTTCATTGAAAAGAATCATTGGGATGTCAATAAACTTTTCAAATGATTTCAATTGTTCATCTGTTAATATTTCTACGGGATGATCATTAGCATTAGACAGCCTATCTGTTTTATTGTTTTCAGAATAACCTACTTTTGATAAAGGCATATTTGCACCTTCCTTATAGCATCTATGTACCTAATATTATATCACACATAGGTCTTTTGTCCCATATGTAAACTATTACCTATTCTTACTATATATCTTTTAATCTTGATTAGTTTCTTCTTAAAGAGTACAATATATAGGTATGAGCATATTTAAATTATACAAAATATTAAATTATTTAGGGGGAATGTTTATGGCAAAATTTAAAGAACTATTTGCTCCCAAGGATTTAACTGAGGGGCCACCTTGGAAACGTATTGTTGAATTTGCAATACCTATGTTGATTGGTAATATTGCTCAACAACTCTATAATACTGCAGATTCAATTATTGTTGGGAAGTATATAGGAGATAATGCTCTTGCTGCAGTTGGCAGTGCAGGTCCTATATTAAATCTATTACTCGTATTATTTGTAGGAATTTCTGTAGGTGCTGGTATAATGGTATCCCAATACTTTGGAGCTAAAGATAAGGAAAAACTTTCCCGTACCATCGGTACATGTATTACACTTACTGCTATTTCATCAGCAATTATAATGATTATCGGGCCTACTGTCACTCGCCCATTACTCTCTTTTCTTAACACACCGAGCTCTATTATAGACTGGTGTACAGATTACCTTATTATATATTTTGTTGGGATTGCTGGTCTTGCTTATTATAATATTTTAGCTGGTGTTTTGAGAGGCCTTGGAGATTCTTTATCAGCGCTTATTTTTCTACTAATTTCTACAGCTTTAAATGTAGGACTTGATATTTTGTTTGTTGCAAGATTTAATATGGGAGTTCCAGGCGTTGCCTTAGCAACTGTTATAGCACAATCAATATCAGCAATACTTTGTATTATGAAATTGCTCAATATGAAAAGTAACTTTACTTTAAACTGGGAAATGCTAAAATTAAAAAAAGAATATTCTTATAAACTTATAAAGCTAGGACTGCCTTCAGGCTTAACTCAAGCTATATTTTCCCTTGCAATGATCGTTGTACAATCTCTAACTAATAGTTTTGGAGAAATGGTTATCGCTGCAAATGTAATTATCATGCGGGTAGATGGATTTGCTATGATGCCAAACTTTTCTTTTGGAAGTGCAATGACCACCTATACTGGACAAAATGTAGGAGCTAAAAAATTTGATAGAGTAGAAAAGGGAACTAAAGATGGCATTAAAATTGCTGTTGGAGTTTCTACTACTATAACGATATTGATCTTAATCTTTGGCAAACATCTTATGGGTGTTTTTACCAATACAAAAGAATTGGTTGACCTAAGTATGCATATGATGAGAATTCTTGCCTTGGGCTATATTGCAATGGCTATAACCCAATGTTTGTCTGGAGTTATGCGTGGTGCAGGTGATACTATTACTCCTATGTGGATTTCACTGATTACCACAGTTGTCATCCGTGTACCTGTTGCCTATGGTCTTGCTTATTTA
>NZ_PPXY01000008.1 GCF_021655115.1 Clostridium sp. Cult3 | reverse complement strand
TTCGTCCTGAGCCAGGATCAAACTCTCATAAAAAAGTTTGCCTGTTATTTAATAAATGTTACTCAAGGTATTTCACACTGTTTAGTTGTCTAGGTTCATTTTCGTCAATCTCCCGAAGGGGTTGACTTTTATAATGTATCATATTTTCGATGCTGTGTCAAGATGTTTTTTTGTTCATTTTATAGAATTTTGTGCTTAAGTTCATGCTTCGCTCTTGACAGCTATTTTAATATATCAGCTTTATTGATTTTTGTCAATGGTTTTTTTGAATAAATTTTATTTCACTTTATGTAATAACTCTGTTAAAATGGATACATAGTTAAATATAATAGAAAGAGGTGTTTGTAAATTGGATTTTAGACAACTTGAAACCTTTATAGAGGTAGCTAATTTGAAAAGTTTTTCACGCGCTGCTGAAAAGCTATATATAACTCAACCTACTGTTACTAATCATATTCAAAATTTAGAAAAAGAATTAGGTACTCTTTTAATTAATCGTTCCGGCAAGAACATATCTTTAACCGAAGCTGGTAGTTTACTGTACAAGTACGCTATCAATATAATAAATTCTTGTGAAATGGCAAAGTTTGATCTAGCAGCTTACAAAGGTCGTATCCAAGGTCATATCAATATTTATTCTAGTTCAGTTCCTAGAAAACATATATTACCTCAAATAATGGAACGTTTTCTACATGAATATCCAGATGTGACTTTTACTCTATCAGACGAAGATTCTAAAAGAGTTGTACATTCCATAATCGATGGTGACACAGATTTTGGTATCGTAGGGGCTAAGTATCCATACAATAGCCTTGACTATATTGAATTGATAGAGGACAAGTTGCTTGTAATTACTCCAAACAATTCCCAATATAATGCCCCTAATTACTCCTACTTAAATATAAATCAAATATACGGGGAAAAAATTCTATTAAGAGAGGAAGGATCCGGTACGCGAAGTCTATTAGAAAATGAATTGGGTAGCATGAATATTGATATAGGGGATTTAGACATAGTAGCCTATATTGAGGATTCTGAAACAATAAAAGAACTTGTTCATTTAGGAGTAGGTATAAGTTTTTTATCGGAAAAATCAGTGGTTGATGATATTAAACTTGATAAATATAAAGTTTATTATTTAGATGGTATTGATTTAAGCCGAAGGTTCTATTTTGTTTACCATAATAAAAGACAGCTTTCACCCTTAAACGAAACCTTTAAAAATTTCGTATTAGATTACATTAAAAATTTCAACATAAAATCTTCTAAATGAAACATTATTAATTGCCCTTCGTTGAAGTGTGCTTAATATAAAACCAGGAAAGAAAAATTCTCCCTGGTTTTTTATATGGAGTTAATATCTCCATCTATATCTTTTTGATGTTGTTTTTAAACGCAAAAATTGCAGCTTGTATTCTATCATTTACTTCTATCTTTTTAAAAATACTAGAAACGTGATTCTTGACAGTTTTTTCGCTTATGTAAAGTTTTTCAGCTATATCCTTATTGTTTAAACCTTCAGCAATTAATGTCAATACTTCATACTCTCTCTTAGTCAAAGATTCTATCTTTTGAAAATCTTTATTTTTCTCCTTATTAGCATTATTGATATCATTGAGTAATAAGGAAGCAATGCTAGGCTGTATATAGGTTTTGCCTTCATTTACATCTCTTATAGCTTTAATCAGACTATCTGCATCCGAGTCCTTTAATACATATCCATTAGCTCCAATCTTAAGAGTTTCACGGAGATATTCTCTGTCTTCATGAATTGTTAACATGATAACATTGGATTTCACCCCTAAATCCTTGAATCTCCTCAATACATCTATACCATTCATCTTTGGCATATTAATATCTAAAAGTATTACATCTGGACTGTATTTTATTGCTCTCTCAATAGCTTCTTCTCCATCTACAGCTTGAGCTATTACATCAATGTCCGTTTCAAGCTCTAAAATTTGTTTTATTCCCTCGCTCATTAGTACATGATCATCAGCTATCATTACAGTTATGTTCTTATTTGACATGCAACTGTTCCTCCTTAATAATTGGTATATAAATGTTCAATTTCGTCCCTGTGCCTGGTGAAGTTTTTATTTGCAACTTCCCATCTAGTAATTCTACCCTCTCCCTGATATTCATTAATCCAAAACCACCAGTTGTAGTACTATGAAGCTTGTCAACCTCTTGTATATTAAAACCTATACCATTATCCATAATAGATAGGTTTACTCTCTCTCTAGTAAACTCAATAATGACCTTTGCATTAGTTGCTTTAGAATGCTTATTTATGTTGTTTAAAGATTCCTGTATAATCCTAAATATGGCTATCTCAATTGCAGGTTCTAGTTTATATTCAGATCCCATTATATCTAAATTAGTTTCAATTTGCGTATCCACTGAAAAATCATAAATATATTTTTCCAAAGTTGGAATTAATCCTAGATCATCTAAGGACATAGGTCGTAAGTCAAATATTATTTCTCTTATATCTTTCAATGTATCTTTTACAACTGCCTTTAAGTTTTGCAACTCCTTTTTTGACCTTTTCTGATCGATATCCATCAATCTCTCGCAAAGCTCTGTTTTTACTATTATATTTGCCATAGATTGAGCTGGACCATCATGTATATCCCTGGCTAATCTCTGCCTTTCTTCTTCTTGAGCTTCAATTATTTTAATCCCTAAATACTGGCGTTTGTTTAAATCATCCACCGTCAACAGTATTTCATCCATATTGCCTTTTAGATATTCAGTAGCTACACTTACAGATTTACCTACGTTTTTAGATTTTTCATATACTTCTATCGCAGATTTTAGCCTAAGCTCTATTTCACCCCGTTTTTCTATAAGGGACTTTTCCTCTTCCCTTTTTAGAAGTAATTTTATTCTCAAATCATTAGCTTTGTCATAGGCATTTTTTATGTCTCTTTCATTATAAAAATTAAAATTCTTACTTACTGTTGACAAATACATCCTGCTTTTCTTTTCTTCTACCTCTAATAAGTCCACCTCCCTTATCACCTTGTCTACAACCTTCTTGATTTCCTCCAGTTCCTCCTCTAGTTTAATATACTCCTTTCGAGCATGCTCGACAATATCTAGGATCTCCTCCCTACTATTTTCGATTGCATATATGGTTTCTTCTAATATTTCATTTATTCTATCCACATGACTAGGTTTCTTGTTCATAATACACACCTCTATTATTATAGTTCCATAGTTTGTATCTCATCTTTTTCTTCATTGCTTAATACTTCCTGTAGGTCTAATAAGATTAGCAATCTATTATCGTCAATTTTCCCAACACCAATAATATACCTTCTATCTATTCCAGAGATTATATCGGGAGCTTGGTCTATTTGTTCTTCATCAAGCCTTATAGTTTGAGAAGCTTCGTCTACTATAAATCCTACTTCCTTTTTATCTAGAGTTATTACTATTATTCTAGTATCCTTAGTGTTCTCCTCTAAACCTATTTCAAATCTTTCTCTTAAGTTTATTACGGGAATTACGTTCCCCCTATAATTAATAATCCCCTCGATGAAGCTAGGAGTATTAGGTACATGTACAGATTTTTGATAAGGTATAATTTCCTTTACGTTCATGATATCTATACCAAACTCTTCCTGGGCAAGTTTGAATACAACATATTGATTTTCACTCATAACTATCCTCCCCTTCTACTGATTACTATCATTATTCTACATAAATAGTGTTTGTCCTTCTTTTATTATACACTATTTTATGAATTGTCACTAAGCCGCCTTTCAATACTGTCTTTTAAATGATTTCCAATATAATTATTTGCCTTCTCAATATTTTTAATATACTTAGATAAGTTACCATTAAATTCTATATTCCTACCGAACAAAATCAGCTCTAAGGATCTTCTGACTTGATTAATAATAAACCTTTCATCTTCTACTATTCCATATTCTATATAATCCACTACTATAAGACTTAAAGCTTCAATTACCTTTTCCTTTGGAAAGTCTTTGTTTGTTAGCTTACTAAAATCCATCAACTCTTCCATATAGTATTCTTCTTTATCCCTAGCATTTTTTAACATGTTTTTTGTATAACCAATGATACAATTATCCCCTAAACATTTGCCACAACTACCTTCTCCTAAGCAAATTTCATCTACTGCTTTATTTAACATCTTAGTTTGTATATATAGACTAGCTGCTGCTTTCTTCATAGGAGAATAGCCTAGATACTCTCTTGTTAGCATCAATCTTTTAGACAACATTATTTGTATAGACAGTATTATCAACAGATAAGTACTTAGATAAAAGATATTTATAAACCTATCAGGGACCCAATTATATAGTTTCAGAGTTCCAAAAAACACAAACACTATAGAGGAAATTATCTTAATAAATACATCAGGTATTTTTTCTCCAAGTTTACTTCCTACAAAAATGCCTAAACCGCTGGTGCCAATCATGCCTAGGGTAGTACCTAATAATATAAATAATGGATGATTTCCCTCTGCAGATAAGGTCATTGCAGTAAGCTGAGTTTTATCCCCTAGTTCTCCAACAAAAAAAGCTAAAGCTACAGTAATAATTGGTCCAAAGGCTTTTTTTCCTTCATTATCCTCTAATTCCTCTTCCCTCAATGCTAGTAGTCCAAATATAACAAACATAAAACCTGCTATCATTTGAATCCAATCCATGGGTATTAACCTAGATAAATACCTACCTAATAATATTGCTATTCCATGATTAAGAAAAACCCCTAAAAAAACGCCTATTAATACTTCCTTTACTTTATATTGGGTTGCAAAAGTCATGGCTATTATCTGTGTTTTATCTCCCATTTCTGCTGCAAAAATTAAAAAAAATGCTTTAATAAACTCTTTTATCATGTTTATTTCCCCTTCCATTGTACTCTTTTATTAAAAAAGACTTTTAGTTTAATAGATATCTATTAAACTAAAAGTCTCGCTCCTCTTAAAGTCTATGAGTAAATAGGACCAGGTATTTCTACCAGCATGTTGACCCTATTTATAGTATTAAATACTATAGCTACTCCCTCTTAGTATATCAAGCACAATATAATTTTACAATATATTAGATTTATTATCAAAGACTATATGTCCATCCTTTATCACTTTGTCTGTGTGATTGACTCCAAAATGGTAGATGATATATTCTAAATTTGGCGCATCGAATATAACCATATCCGCCTTTTTACCAACCTCTATACTACCAATTTCCTCCTCTAGTTTTAAGGAAGCAGCTCCATTGATAGTAGCAGCAGTTATTACCTCTTCTGGAGTCAATCTCATAATTATTGATGCAAAACTCATAACTAGCTGCATATTTTCCGTAGGACAACTTCCCGGATTATAATCTGTAGATAGGGCTACAGGAACTCCTTCTTTAATCATCTTTTTAGCCTTGGCATACTTGCCTGATTGTAAATTAAATGATGTTGCAGGAAGGAGATTAGCTATAACTCCTTTCTCTGCCATCATTTTGATGCCTTTATCACTTGCTGCAACCAGATGATCCGCAGAAATACATCCTATTTCCGCAGCTAGCTCTGCTCCTCCTAAGGATTCTATTTCATCTGCATGAACTTTAGGCAATAAGCCATGATTACGTCCAGCTTCTAAAATCTTTTTAGATTCCTCTACTGTAAACACTCCTTCTTCGCAGAAGACATCGCAAAACTTGGCTAATTCTCGTTTTTCTACTTCGGGTATCATCTTGTTTATTATTAAATCTATAAAATCATCGGAATTGTCCTTATATGCTGGTGGTATAGCATGGGCAGCCATAAAGGTAGATACTATATCTACAGGATGATCTTCGTCTAGTTTTTTCGCCACTTCTAATTGCTTAATCTCTGTGTCAAAGTCATCTAATCCATATCCGGATTTAGCTTCAACTGTTGTAACACCAAATTTCAACATTATATTCAAACTTTTCTTTGCCTTCTCATAAAGTTCATCAAAACTTGCTTTTCTTGTGGCATTTACAGTACTATGAATGCCACCCCCAGCTTCTAATATTTCCAAATATTTAGCTCCTTTTAATTTCATAGCCAGTTCATGTTCCCTGGAACCGCCATGGACTAAGTGGGTATGAGAATCTACTAAACCAGGAGTAACGGTTTTACCTTTTCCATCTAAAATAATAGTACTTTTATGGATTTTAATATCTTCTGGTAGCTCTCCTTCTCCTACATAGATTATTGTATCATCTTTAACAGCTATTATTCCATTGTTGATCATTCCTATTTCCTGCATTTCTTCCTTTGTTCTTGGCTTATTTGGCCCTTTTACGGTTACTAAATTATCTATATTTTTTATTATTAAATCCGCTCTCATTATATCACCCTATTCAAACATTCTTTTTTCAAGAATTTGACTAGAATTAAAATCCTCTAATTTTAGGTAGTAATCTGCTACATCTACAAGAGCTTGCACAGGAACCAGGCCTATTATTTCGCTACCTATAACATTAACTCCATATCTATTAGCTTCTCTTTCTATAGTATCAAATACTCTAAACAAAGATGACTTTGTGTAATCTACCATATTCATGGATACCTGTACAATATTTCTTTCTTTTATTTCTATGCCCAATGCTTTACAGTATTTATATCCGCCACCACTTGCCCTTACAACTTTGGCTATTTTTTTTGCTACATTTATATCATCTGTATCTAGATTTACATTGAAGGCAACTAAAGGCATCCTAGCTCCTACAGCTGTTACCCCTGCCTTTATATTTATGGTACTAGGCCCAAAATCCGGTTGCCATTCATCTTTCTTTAATTTTTCTGCCATACCCTCGTATTGACCTCTCCTCACATCAGCTAGGTTCTCTCTATTAGGGGATGTGGCAGATTTCTCATATAGATATACCGGTATGTCTAATTCTTCTCCTATCCTCTTCCCTAATCTATTTGAATACTCTATACATTCTTCCATAGTGACATCGGATATTGGAATGATAGGAATTACATCGGTAGCACCCATTCTAGGATGTTCCCCTTTATGGGTAGCCATGTCTATCAATTTTGCTGCTGTTTTAGATGCATTAAATGCTGCCTCAATAACCTTTTCTGGTTCCCCAATAAATGTAACTACCGTACGGTTGTGATCTTTGTCCATAGAATAATCCAATAGTTTTACTTCATCTACAATCCTTATCTCATCCACTATTTTTTCGATTATTCTTTTATCCCTTCCCTCACTAAAGTTAGGAACACACTGTATTATTCTAGCCATTAAGCAATCCTCCTATTCTTTTACTTTCCGGTACTTTTTTCATACTCCTCATCTACCAGTTTTTTTATCAAATCATCATCAGCTATATAGGGTATTGTTATATGATCTGTATCCTTATGTTTTTCATTATACTCTATACAGGTTTCAATGGAGTTTTCATTCCTTGCCCAAGCTCTTCGTGCTACGCCGCCCATAACATCCCAAGGCATTGCAGTTTTCAGTATATTGTCTACCCTTTCGCTGCCATCTAACACCATACCAAAGCCACCATTTATTGAGTTTCCTATTCCTACACCACCACCATTGTGTAATGCTACAAGGCTCATACCCCTCGCTGCATTTCCAGCAAAACACTGAGTAGCCATATCTGCCATAACATTACTACCATCCTTAATGTTAGATGTTTCCCTAAAGGGTGAATCGGTACCTCCCGTATCATGATGATCCCTTCCTAACATTACAGGCCCTATTTCTCCTTTTCTCACCATTTCATTGAACTTAAGGGCTATTTCCAATCTTCCTAAGGCATCTTGATATAAAATTCTAGCTTGGGTTCCCACTACTAGTTGGTTTTTTTCTGCGTCCCTTATCCAGATATAGTTATCCCTGTCTTGTCCTCTTCTATTTGGATTGATACATTCCATTGCAGCTTTATCAGTCTTTATTAGATCTTCATGCTTGCCACTTAAGCATACCCATCTAAAGGGTCCATATCCATAATCAAATAACATTGGTCCCATTATGTCTTCTACATAGGATGGGAAAATAAAGCCTTCTGTTTCATCTATTCCATTTTTGGATATTTCCATTACACCAGCGTCAAATACCGCCTTCATAAAGCTATTTCCATAGTCAAAGAAATAAGTCCCCCTGTTTACCAATTCTTTTATCAATTCAAAATGATGTTTTAAGGATTTGTCAACTAATTTTACGAATTTCTTTTTATCTTCTGCTAGTATCCTAGTCCTTTCTTCAAAAGTTAGACCCTGTGGACAATAGCCCCCATCATAAGGTACATGACAAGAGGTTTGATCTGATAAAAGCTCTATGTGTATATGGTTTTCTACTGCATACTCTAATAGATCCACTATGTTCCCATGATAAGCAATGGCAACAGCTTCACCTTTTTGTTTGTATTCATTGGCAGTATCAAATACTTTCTCTAAATCGTTAAAAGATAAATCAATCCAGCCTTGATCTAACCTTGTTTTAATTCTTGAATAATCCACCTCTGCTATTATTCCAACTCCATTAGCTATTTTTGTAGCCTTGCCCTGGGCACCACTCATGCCACCTAAACCAGAGCTTACAAATAGATGTCCTTTTAAGTCTCCATCATCCTTTATACCCAACTTCATTCTACCAGCATTTAATATGGTATTGTAGGTTCCATGTACTATTCCCTGTGGTCCTATATACATCCATCCTCCAGCAGTCATCTGACCGTAGTTGGCTACACCCATAGCTTGCGCTTTATTCCAATGTTCTCCATCATCAAACATCCCTACCATCAAAGCATTTGTTATGATAACCCTAGGGCTATTAGGAGTAGATTTGAAGAGTCCTACAGGATGACCAGAGGCAACTACCAAAGTCTGTTCTTCCGTTAATATCTCAAGATACTTCTTTATTAGCCTATATTGCATCCAGTTTTGGCATACTTGTCCTGTTTCCCCATAGGTTACTAGCTCATAAGGGTATAAAGCCACGTCGAAATCTAGATTATTATCTATCATTACCTGAAATGCCTTTCCTTCAATACAATTTCCCTTATACTCATGGATAGATTTACCTTTTATTGGTCCCTCTGGCCTATACCTATAGCCATAAATTCTACCTCTGGTTAACAATTCATTTAAGAATTCTGGAGCCAATGTTTCATGAAGTTCCTCTGGCACATATCTTAGAGCGTTTTTTAGTGCAATTTCCGTCTCCCTTTTAGTAAGGGTAAACTCCCTTTTTGGAGCCCTTCTGATACCCTCTTGAAATTTGGGTTCAGGAGGCAATTCGTTTCCCAGTTTAATGGTCATCGCTTTATTGATATGATCATTTCTTAACATTTAAAATTCCTCCTTTTATAATAATTTACCAATTTCTTGCTCTACTTCTTCTAATATAGCATTGGATTTAACGATATCTTCACAAGTATTTATCTCTTTGTACATTATCCTATCTTCATCTATAGGGGAAATCTTATTCCTGACTATATTATAAGCTATTTCTGTACCCTTTCCTAATTCTTTCTTACCCCGTAGGTCTATAGCTTGACAAGCTGCTAATAGCTCCATAGCTAAAACCTTTGTTGAATTCTCCAATATACTCCTTGCCTTCCTTGCAGCAATAGTACCCATGGAAACATGATCTTCTTGATTTGCAGAAGAAGGTATAGAGTCTACACTGGCAGGATGAGCCAGTACCTTGTTTTCTGATACCAATGATGCCGCTGAGTATTGAACTATCATGAATCCTGAATTTAGGCCACCATTACTAGATAAAAATGCTGGTAATCCACTTAACGCTGGATTTACAAGCCTTTCTAATCTCCTTTCCGATACATTGGCTAATTCAGACAGAGCAATTCCTAAAAAGTCAAAGCTAAGGGCCATAGGTTGACCATGAAAATTACCACCAGATATAACTTCCTCGGTTTCATCAAATATCAATGGATTATCTGTAGCAGAGTTGATTTCAATATCGATCTTGTCTTTTACATATTCTATTGCATCCTTGCTGCCACCATGGATTTGTGGAATGCATCTTAATGAATAAGCATCTTGAACTCTTATTTCACCTTGTCTAGTAGTCATATTGCTATCTTCTAGCAATTTAAGTAGATTAACAGAGGTATTTAATTGCCCTTTATGGCCTCTTACAGAGTGAACCTTTTTATCATAAGCATCTACTATTCCGTTTAGCGCTTCTACAGTTAATGCTGCTATTATATCAGCAGTTTTGCTTAAATTCATAGCATCATATAGGGTTAAAGCTCCAATGGATGTCATCACCTGGGTGCCGTTTATCAAAGCTAATCCTTCCTTTGAGGTCAATTCAACTATGGGAATTTGGGCTTTTTTCATTGCTTCAATTCCTGTTAGTAACTCTCCTTTATAATAAGCTTTTCCTTCCCCTAACATTACCAAAACCATATGGGACAAAGGAGCTAAGTCACCACTGGCTCCTAAAGAGCCTTTTTCGGGGATTAAAGGGTGTACCCCTTTGTTTAACATATCTATTAGTGTGTTTAAAGTAGACAGTCTAATACCAGAATATCCCTTAGCTAGCGCATTAGCCCTAAGAAGCATAATTCCTCTTACAACTTCTTCGTCTAGCGGTTGGCCTACACCACAAGCATGACTAATAATTAGATTCCTCTGCAAAGTTTTAGTCTGCTCCTTTGATATGTGTACGTCACTAAACTTTCCAAAGCCCGTGGTTATCCCATATACTACTTTTTCGTCTTTTACAAATCTATCAACTATCTGTCTAGATTTCTCAACTTTTTTTACTGCCTGTTCTGTTAGCTCAACAGTATAATTATTCCTTATTACATTGACAAAGTCCTCTAAGGTTAGACTATTTCCGTCTATTAATACCTTGTTCATATCTGTTACCTCCTAAGAATTATTGTTGTATTGATTTCACACATTATCTAAATAAAGTGTATAAAAAAGCCACAGATGCTATCTGTGGTCATTCTTCAATCTATAGGATTTTACTGGAGTATATATTCTCTTACCCATGATCTCCTCACTTCTCATAAGAACTAATTTATCTAGCAAAAAATCATAGTCAAGATTTTTATCTGCTAGCTGTTGAATTTGGATAAAGGGCTTATCTAGTACCACCCTCCTGCCCAAGGTAATGTGGGGCTTAAAAGGTCTTCTTTCCTTTCTAAATCCTAAAGGTTCCATATCATCTTCTATTATATCATATATTTTGTTTAATCTATCAACATCTCCTTCTATTCCTAACCAAATTACGCCGTATTCACCTTTTCTTTTGTTAAAAAATCCTAGATCATCTAATTTTAGGGATATAGCAGAGTAACTGGAAGAAACAACTTCAAGAAGATTCCCTATGGATTCAACTTGAGACTCATCTATTTCACCTAGAAACTTTAAAGTCAAATGAAAGTTTTCTTTCTTTACCCAGCTTCCCCTTGAAGCATTAGCCTTTACTAGACTTCCTATATCATATAGTTTTCTTTTTAAATTTTCATCAAAATCTAAAGCCACAAAAACTCTCATGTAAACACCACCACTTTAGTTAGATACAAATAATACTAAATGCCCTTACAACTTTCTCTTTCAATCATCTGAATTGGTAAAAGAGTGTTATTTTCCTCTATTTTTTCACCTTCTAATTCCTTGATGATTCTTCTAATGGCAACTGCACCTATATCATAATAGGGTTCCTTAATGGTAGTAAGGCCTGGTCTATATACGGAAGCAATTTTAGTATCTCCGTACCCACATATGGATATGTCTTCTGGAACTTTTATATTGTTATCATAACAATAGTTGATAAGACCTATAGCTATTTCATCCTGACAGCAAAATGTTGCTGTTACACCTTTTTGTTCCATCAGTCTTCTTAAAGTATCTCCTACATTATATCCATCTTCTATGGTACAATCTTCTGTTGATAGTATTAACTCATCTTTTCCCGACTCTCTCATAGCATTCTTATATCCTTTTATCTTATATTCTTCTACTGATCCTGATTGATCTTCGTTGGATGTTATATATAGTATATTTTGATGACCTAGTTCCAATAGATACCTTGTCATCATAGTACCTGCTTCATAATTATCAATTGATACAGAGGGTAAATTTAAAATCCTGTAGAATTTGTTTAGATATACAAAAGGTATATTAAAACCTTCTATCTGAGCTATCACCTCTTTATTGATAGTTTCAGATATTAATATGATTCCCTCAACTTGTTTACTTCTTAATAGCTCTGCAAATTTCATTTCTGTTTTTGGGCTTCCGTAGCTACTAGATAAAAGAATATCGTAGTTGTACATTCGTCCCACTTCTTCTATTCCACGTATCATCTGTGCTATATAAGAGTTTCCAATATCCGTCACTATTACTCCTATTAGATTTGATTTCTTAGTAACTAGACTCCTTGCAACCTGATTAGGCTTATATCCAAGTTCGTCTATAGCATCTATTACCTTTCTTCGTACTTCTGGACTGACGGGCTTAGAATTGTTTATTACTCTAGATACTGTAGATATAGATACTCCAGCCAGCTTTGCTACATCCTTTATCGTTGCTGACATAATAATCCACCTCTTCTAATATTTATTACGATAGTTAATTCATATTACTTGATTATATCATATTATTGGAATTATATATAGTTCTTTAATCTATATCATAGCTGAAACAATACCACACAATGCTTTAGCCATATTATAATAATTGTAGTCAAACTCCTTTTCCCTTAATGGCACTGAAATATAAACTATCCCCTTGATCTCCCCTTCAAATTCTATAGGTAAAACAATAACCGATTGCCAATTAGGAGTTTCTAATACTAAATCCGTATCATATATACTATCCCAATCTATTAAAAATTCACCTTTCCTGTTGGCAATAACCCTTTCTACTATAATCTGATTTATTATAGGTTGACATACCCATTCTTGATTTAGTCTAGAACGGGAATAAATGTTCTTTTGTTTATTGTTTTCATCTAGTTCTATTAAAGTAGCAAACTCCCCTTCCACAGTTTCTATTAGTCTACCTAAAAATTCGAATATCTTATCATCTCTTTTCATATTGCCTTTAGTTAGATCTATAACATCTAATAATGCTAATATATTTCTTTGGTCTTGATTAATATTTCCAGACAATATACCTGCCAATCTATCTACTCTGTTCAAAGTGTTGTCTAAATGTGTACCCCAAACTTTAACTCTGTTTCTGCCTTTTTCTTTTGCACTGTATAATGCTTGATCAGCCTTTTCTATTAATTCCTCTTTGAATTGGCTATGCTTTGGAAATTGAGATATCCCAATACTTACGGTGATAGAGTCCTCTACGCCAGGAATCCTAATGCTCTGGATATTAGTTCTGATCTTTTCTCCAATATTTACAGCTTCTTTCCGGTTGACATTTCTAAGGATTACTATAAACTCTTCTCCTCCATACCTAGCTACTACATCCGTCTTTCTAACGCCTTTCATGAGACATTGCCCCATCTTATTTAAAACTTCATCCCCTTTTCTATGACCATAAGTGTCGTTAATGTTTTTAAACCTATCTATATCCAACATAAGCAAGGCAAAAGTTTCATCATTTCGTCTAGCTTCATCAAATATTCTATTAAATTCAGATTCAAAATATTTCCTAGTGTAGGTACCAGTCAATTTATCGATGGTTGATAATATTTTCAATTTATAGTTTTCTATGTTTATATATAGTACTTGAGATAATGAGTTGGCTAATTTATATCTTTTATTATCGAATCGATTAAATACTCTACCGGTTTCTAAATATATGTACCCTTCAATCCTTTGACTACTAAACCCTTGTTTTTGTCGCCGCTCTCGTTCTAAAAAAGTATTTTCCCCTTTAATTGCCATAATTGGGATGCAAATTAATGCTCTAGTATCTCTAGGGAGAAACTCCCTATATAGTCCCACGATATTAGGCTGCAGATTGTTATTGATTAATATTCCTCTTTCATATCTATTTGCAAGGGATAATAAATTTTCATTAGGCAACCAGTTCAAATTATCGTCTAAGCTAGCAGTAGGCAAATATTTTCTCTTTTCCTCATCGTAAATCAATATATATCCCTTTTGTGCTAAGGTCTCCTTTGCTAGATACTTAAGTATAATATTTATATTATACTCATAATCCGATGTCAATTTTGACATCATGGTTTCTATATTGGCAATATCCCCAATTTCATCAGAAGGATAGCTTAGTTCCGTAATCCTTCTAAAGTCATCTTCATCTATCAAACTAATTAGGGACCTATAGTCAAAATATCCTTCAATATTCTTCTCTAAAACTATATCATCCAGATAAACACAATCTACTTCTACACCTAAGTTTCTATTGATTGTTTCAGCTATTTTACGTTTAATATCGTCCCCCATATGTTTTTTAATATAGCTCATCTGAAGATCTTTATCTGGGATATTCTTGATTAACCTATATATTAGATCTAAAGCTTCTAATAGATAGTTTATTGCTTGATAAGGTTTGTTATCTTTAGAAAATTTAAACCCTAAAAGGATGTTTGCATACATATCTATGTGGGCCAAATGGTGTTTTTTCATATTCTCCTGTACTTTTATTAAATTTTCAAAGCTGTACTCATCATAGCCCATACCATATAATAATATCTTGTTCTTATAATCTAACATAGGAGCTGAGTACTTTTCCTTAAGTTCAATATCCTCCTCTAGAATGTCCAATAAAAATTCATAGTCAGCTTCTAAATAAGGGATAATAGCCATATTAATTAAAGCATCCCTTCTATCATAATTCAATTTTCTATCCTTTAATTCTGATCTTAACTCCTCAATAGAATCCTTATCATATATTCCATCCATAAAGTACCGAATTAAAATAATCCTAGCCTTTGACACTAATAGTTCTACAGTATTAAAATCCTTATAAGCTCTAATAGATTTATTGGTATACTCTAGGGCTTTATCCCATTTTCCAAAGATATAATAAAATTCACCTAAAAAATTATAGTAATAACTGGTTACTTCATAACTAAACCCTTTGTTACTGGAATATTTCTCATTTAACACTGTATAATAATTATAGCTTTGCTCATAGTCTCCAATATATAAATGTATTAAACCTAAATTTATATTAGTCAAAAACTCTACATTGGCATCTTCTACTTCAATGGCTGTCGTCCTAGCTTCTTCTATATACTTTTTTGCCTTTTCATAATCATGGATCATTACATAAATAGATCCTATATTATTCAAAAAAAACAGCTTTGCATTTAGAACTCCATATCTTTCAACTATATTCAATCCCTCTTCATAATACTCCATGGCCTTTGATATTTCACCGTGTTGGGAATATATATTAGCTATATTATTCATAGGTTTAGTTGAGTCTATAAAATCTTCCGTCTGCTTAAAACATTCAATGCTCTTCTCATAATTAATAATCGCCTTATCCAAATTTCCTATATAGTACTCGCTTAGTCCCATAAGATTAAATATATTTCCTAAATGTTTATCCAATCCATTGTTAAGACTTGTTTCCAGCAGCTCCCTCATATTACTTTTTACTTCATCAAATTTACCGCTGTCTAATAGTATTTTATTATATAGTATGGAGGATTGGACTAGTTTATCCACACAATTATGTTTCTTAGATAGTTCCATAGTTGCTTCAGCTTCTTTTAATGCTAAATCTGTATAGTTTCTCTTTAGATGTATATCTCCTATTCCAATTCTTGCAGCAATAGACTGTTCAAGCTTTCCTAATCTCTGTCCATATTCAAATAATTCCTTATAAATGGTTAATGCCTTATCATTTTGTCCCCTAATGGAATAGACTTTTCCAAGATTCTCTAAAATTATTAACTTGTATTCAGAATCCTGTCCCTTTGCTATTTCATAGGCCTCTTCCCATAGAATCGTAGATTGAGAACTATAGACACCAAGCCTCTCAGCCTCCTTAACTATATATTCTAAGGCTTTTCCCTTCTGGTTTGAAGACATCAAATGATAGGCCAGCTCATCTAATATTGGACTAAGATCACTAGAATAGCTATCTTCTAATAGCTTAGCTACTTTGCTATGAAGACGCATCCTTTCTTCTTGTGGGATCTGATGATAGATGAGACGCTTTAGTTGAACATTTATTATACTATAACTATAACCCCAATCGGCAACTCTTTCATCTAGCAATCTCATTGTAACAAGTTCTTTTAGGTTGTTGTTTATTTCATCCCTATTCATATCCAACGTACTTAGCAAAGTATTCTTTGAGATGGAACTATTGTATATGGATATGATTTCTAGAATTTCTCGGTGCTCCCTTTTCATACGATGAATTTGGCTATTCAATACTTCATCCATACTTGATGGAAAGTAAATATCTGAATACTTCTGAGTTTTTATTTCCCAATAGCCTTCTGAGCTCAAATATAGCTCCTCCGTTGCATACATGTCCTTCATCATATACTCAATATATCTTGGATTTCCTTGACTTTCTTTTAGCATAACTGCGGAAAATTTCAAGGGTTTATAGCTTATTCCCAATATATATTGAATAAACTCACCTATCTCCGACAGACCCAAATTGGTAATTCTTATTTTTTCTACCTCTTGCTGATTGTTCCATCTATTGATAATATCCTCTTCAATAGAATTATCAGGGATCTTGTTTTCATTAAAGGCCAATATCAGCACTATACTACCCTTGTTTAATGACTTGAAGATAAAGTCCAATAAAAATAAAAACTGAAGATCGCAATTATCTACATCATCTATGATTAGGTAGATGGGTTTGTCTTTAGAAAATTCCTCTAAGTAGCTAGTTATCCTATCAAATAATCTTAATCTTTCCCTGTCCTCTCCTATAGTAGGATAGGATTCTATATCTAGCATATATTTTAATTCTGGTAGGATCCTAGCCAGTTCCCTGCCATATTTACTCATTATGTGACTAGGTGTATCTTTGACGGTTTGACGCAATATATTTTCTATAGGCTTCAATGCCATATTGTCATTTTCAATAATCTCTGTCTGATAAACATCCCTACCTTTCATCCTCAATATATAATTAATTTCCTTTAAAAATCTAGTTTTACCTAATCCAGTATCACCTTTTACCAATACCAATTTATTATTATATTTATTGTTAAAAATGTTCTCATCAATAGAAAGAATAGTATCTATTTCCCTTTCCCTTCCAACTATTTTAGTTTGGAAATTTAATATACCTCTTTCTTTAACCAGATCATATCTATAGTTCATATGAAATATCTTATTGATATCTTGGATAATGTCCCTTAGAGAACAGTTTCTAGTTGCTGGATTTTTTCTAGTTAAATTGATTATAGTATTGTCTAAAAATTTTAATTGTCCATCATCTAGATGGAAATGGTCTTTATATTTAATCTGGCTGTCGTCAAAACTATAGAAATTCTCCGCAAAAAGATATATGAACATCATTCCTAGAGAATATTTGTCTGCATTTATATCAACTGTATCTTCGTGCTCCAATAGTACTTCCGGAGCTATAAAATATCTGGTTAAATCGTCATAGTGTTTATTAATAGTTCTTTCATATATAGTTGCTAAATCCATTATCTTGATACTCATATCTTCCAATAAAAATATATTTGAAGGACTTAAATATTTATACACTAATCCTCTATGGTGTATAAAATCTAAAACAGTACATATCTGTAGTATTATATTTAATCTATCCTTTAAGCTTAATTCCATATTGATTTCATCAAGGCTTGGTGCTTCCGTATACTCCATCGTTGAGTAATATTGTTTAATGTTTACCTTTTTCCTATCTATGGTTTTTATTATATTGAATTGGCCACTAGCTAATAAGAACTTATGCTCTATCATAGATAAGGTTATAAAATTTTCGGTAAAATAGGAGATAACATTCCCTTGTTTTTCACTATTATAAAGCTTCATGAGTAACTCCTTATCATTATCCCAAAAATCCGTCACTTTATAAATACTACCATATAGGGAGTCTTCTAAAACTTTATCAACCTTGTATCTATTGTCTATTAACTTCATAGCCATTCCCCTTTATTCCTTGAAATTGTTTGATAATCGATGGAAAGGTACACTAAATAATTATTTTAGTTCTGTTTCATTACATTGTATAAAGATTCAAGTCCTTCATCTAAGGCAGCTTTTTCTTGTTCAGATAATCCTTTCATCTTTGATTCTAAAAATCGGATTCTTTCTTCTAGCACCTTTTCTACGATTTCGTATCCAATAGGTAAAACCTCTATCCTAACAACTCTTTTATCCTTTTGATCCTTTTTTCTTACTACTAATTGATTGTTCTCCATTCGGTCTATTAAATCTGTAATAGTACTGCATGCTAATCCCATCTTTTGGCTTAATTCTCCAATAGTCAAATCTCCATTATAGATAAGAATTTGCAATGCAGTAAATTGGGGTATTGTAATATTAAAATCCTTCAATATTTCCCTACCTTTTAATCTGATAATATAATCAATTCTCCTTAAATGTTTTTCAATACCAGCTACACTTTCACATAGGTTTTTTCCCTTCAAAACATCTCCTCCAAACCATTTGTCTAAATTAATATTGTCGTTACGCTTTTACCATTTCAATCCTAATAACCAAAGCTAATTTAAGTTTCAAAATAAAAGGTCTAAGGTACAAATATCTTAAACTGATTAGAAATAACTTCAAAGACTGCTGGCAATACACCTCCATATTCACCATCTATGTCTATCGTAATCTCCTCTTCTGTATGAACTTTAAGCTTTTTAGTCTTAAAGTATTTAACATTTGGATGATGTACATGTTCACCTTTGAATATATTAATGAATATTTGAGCCAAATCCCCCACCTCTGATTTTCTAATTATAACCACATCTAAGTACCCATCAGATACACTAGCATCGGGAGCTAGCCTTTTAAAACCACCTATTGAAGCACTATTGGATATTAAAAAAAGCAGAATATCTTCTTCCTTTGTGTATTCTTCAGACTCAAAACACACCCTAAAGGGTTCAAATTTTTGTTTGGGAATCTCCCTAATCCCTTCGATATAGTAGGCCATCCTCCCTAACAAAGCCTTGGCCTCAGGTTGTACTTGATAGCCTACATTAGTTAAAAGCCCACTAGCTGCCACATTCACAAAGTACTCATCATTTACTTTCCCCAAATCAACATCCTTTATATTTTCATTTTTAATCATTTGGAAAAATTCATCCATGTTTTTTGGCAATCCCATATGATTCGCAAAATCATTAACTGTACCAGCTGAAAGGATAGCTACAGGAAGTTTTCTTTGACTTTTCGTAATGCCCTTTGCTACTTCATTTACTGTGCCATCTCCACCACATGCTACAATAAAATCCCAATCCTCATTGCAGGATTTTATTGTTTCTAGCATCGCATCATCTTTTTTTTCAGTATTAAATTTAGATACAGTATAGCCTTCGTTTATTAATAAGCTGATCAAATAATCTATCTTTCTTTGGATAATTTGTCTCCCAGAAGATGGATTACATATAATTTTCGCATTTTTCATCTACATCAACCTTTCATAGCTATTGAATATTAAATACCTTTTTACATATATCTGGGCAATCTGTAATAATACTATCCACGTTAAAGGATTTCATCAATTTAATCTCTTCCTCCCTATTTACGGTAAAGGGATTTACCATAATACCATTGTCCTGACTTTCTTGGACCACTTCTTTATTGATAGTTAGGTATAACGGATGTATATAGGATGCACCTACTTTTCTTGCGTAATCCCAGGGTTCTATCATTCCTGCTATATATAGTATACCAGTCTTAAATTGTTTATCAATATTTTTAATATAAGCTAGGCTATAATGATTGAAAGAAGATATAATAGTATTCTCCACTAGATCATAAGCCCTAACTGCCTTTACTATATCTTCTTCTATTTCATCATAAAATATAGGTCCATTTTTTATCTCAATATTTAACAATAGGTTATTACCCTTAACAAACTTAAGTACCTCATCCAGTAGAGGAATTCTTTCACCTCTAAACTCTTCAGAAAACCATCTACCAGCATCCAACTTTTTGATTTCCTCTAAGGTTAAATCCTTTATAAAACCCTCGCCATCTGTTGTTCTATCTACCCTTTCATCATGACAAACTATTAGATGTCCATCTTTGCTTTTGTGAACGTCTATTTCAATTCCATCTGCTCCCATATCAATTGCCTTATTATAAGCTGAAAAGGTGTTTTCAGGTGCGTACTTTGATGCCCCTCTATGACCATAGATTATGATATCTTTCATACTATCTACCTCCTATATATATAATTCACCACGTTATCTAAATATCCTTCTATTTATCCTTCGTAAATTAAATATTTAGGGTAGAACCTCCCAGGATACCCCATTCAAAGTTAGATATAGGATACCCTGGACTTAGTCTTTTAAACAAGCCGTTACTAATTGAAATCCTTGATACAATCACTTTGAAATGTATTATTTGTAACTTTTATGAAGTTGTGTTTATATATGTTAATTAGATGTGGCTAATTGATAGAAAAGTTTTTATTTTCCCTATTAAATAACTTTTACCCTTTAAATAAATTTATTTTCCTTTATAATATAAATTGTAGTTATTATTTTGAGTATCGAAATATTATTATTTAGGAGGTATCTATGAAAACTTTTAGTACACTTAAAGACTTTTTTAGGGAACACAGATTAAACTATGTAATTGGAGTTGTGTGGTTAATACTAATTGACACGGTACAACTCATAGTGCCCCAAATTCTTAGAAAGGTTACAAATCTCCTTCAAGGGGGGCTATTAACTTTTCAAGGAGTAATTAAATATAGTTTTCTTATATTATTGACCGGCTTAATAATTGCTATTGGCCGATATTTTTGGAGAATATATATATTCGGAACCTCGCGAAAACTAGAATACCATCTGAGGGACATGTTGTTTAATCATCTACTAACTCTATCGCCTAATTATTATAATACCCATAGTACTGGTGATTTAATGGCTCATGCTACTAATGATATTAATGCGGTACGAGCTTCATTGGGTCAAGGCATATTAATGTTTGTAGACGCCGTATTTTTAACCATATTGTCTATTATAATGATGGCTAGAACCACCAATATAAAATTAACCATAATTGCACTTTTGACCTTGCCTTTTATTACTATCACAGTAGGAAGGTTTGGGAAGATAATATATAGAAGATTTTTATCGGTTCAAGAGGCCTTTTCTGATTTTACAGATACCACCAGGGAGAACTTTGCAGGAATTCGTGTTATTAAATCTTTTGTTCAAGAAAAACTAGCCTTAGATGAATTTACTACAGCAAATGAAAATAATTTATATAAGAATATGGAGCTAGTAAAAATATCTGGTATATTTCATCCTCTAGTACAATTTGTTGCTTCCATTAGTTTCTTGGTAGTAATAGTTTATGGAGGTAGGCTAGTAATGTTGGATACCATATCCTTAGGGGATTTCATAGCTTTTAATAACTACTTAAGTTTGCTAATCTGGCCTATGATGGCTATAGGTTGGGTTATTAACCTGATTCAAAGAGGTATTGCCTCAATGGAAAGAATAAATACCATATTAGAAGAAGAACCTGAGATAGTCGATTCCAGCAATGCTATTCCTATAGTAAAAGCTAAGGGAAAAGTTGAATTTAAAGATGTATATTTTAAATACCCTAAAAGTGAATCCTATATATTAGAGGATATTAATTTTACCATTGAAGAGGGAGAAACATTAGCTATCGTCGGTAGAACTGGTAGCGGCAAAACCTCAGTAGTAAATTTACTATTGAGACTTTATGAAATAGATAGGGGTACTATTCTATTAGACGGTGTAGATATTAAAGATATTCAGATAAAATCATTGCGAGAGAATATCAGCTATGTACCCCAAGATAATTTTCTATTTTCTTCATCTATAAGGGATAATATAGGTTTTGCATTTGACAATGAAATCTCTAATGAACAGATGATTACCGCATCAAAGATAGCAGAAGTTTATGATAATATAGTTGAATTTCCTAATGGATTCGATACTGTTTTAGGAGAAAGGGGTGTCACCTTATCCGGTGGTCAAAAACAGAGGGTGGCAATAGCTCGGGCCATAGCAAAAGATGCTCCAATACTGATATTAGATGATAGTTTATCCAGCGTTGATACTGAAACAGAAGAAAGAATCCTTAATAATCTAGAAAATATAATGGGTAAAAAAACTACTATAATCATTAGCCATAGAATATCTACGGTGAAAGATGCCGACAAAATCATCGTATTAGATGAAGGTAAAATAATAGAGCGAGGAAATCATGAGTCTTTATTAGAATACGACGGATTGTATAAATATCTACATGAAAAACAACTACTAGAAGAAAAAATTTATGGAGATTCAAAGGAGGGATAATATGGGTAAAAACTATCACGACGATGAAGTTGTTGGTAAAGCTTATGACTCTAAATTGATGAAACGATTACTAAAATATGCAAAACCCTATTGGCACTATCTAGCCATTACTGTAATACTTATGATGATCATTACTGGCTTAGAGCTTCTTAGACCTTATCTGTTAAAGGTAACTATAGATGACTATTTAAATGGATATAAAAAACCTATGTATGAAGTTAGTATATCTGAACCCATTGAAGGCACAGTCTTTAACGACAAAAAATATATACGACTGGATAAATTAAGTGAGGAGGATATAAATAGGCTATCAGATAAGCCAACAAAGATGTTGACCAAAGAGGATAATAAATATTATTTGATAGACTATGGTGAAACCGATTTATCTAAAGGTGTTTCTCTATCAAAGGCTGATTATGAAAACTTTATAAAAAAAGATATTGATGGAATTACTAAAATAGGTATACTATTCCTAATAGCTATCATAATAGCTTTCTTCTTAAACTATTTGCAAGTATATATATTGAATTATACTAGTCAAAGGATAGTATTTAACATTAGACAGGATTTGTATTCCCATATTCAATCCCTATCCGTGGCATATTTTGATCAAAATCCTGTTGGTCGATTAGTAACTAGAGTAACTAACGATACAGAAACTTTAAATGAGATGTATACAGGAGTTCTAGTTAATCTATTTAAAGATGTATTTATTTTGGTTGGTATAGTAATAGTTATGCTTAAGATGAACTATAGATTGGCCTTAATCTCTTTTTCTCTGATTCCTTTGATACTTTTGGCTTCCATCATATTTAGGAAGAAAATTAGGGAAGTATATAGATTAGGTCGAGTTCAGTTGGCTAAGATTAATTCGACTCTAAATGAAAATATTACAGGCATGAAAACCATTCAAATATTTAAAAAAGAAGAGAAAATATCTAAACAATTTGATGAAATAAACACTGCTTATTTGAATACTGCCAAGAGGCAAGTCAATATACATGCTATTTTTAGACCATCTATTGAAGTAATCCGATCCTTAGGATTAGCAATTTTAATATACTATGGTAGTGGTCAAGTTATTTCTGGGTATATTGAATTTGGAGTTCTATACGCCTTTATAGATTATCTACAAAAGTTTTTTCAGCCAATAATGGATCTAACTGAAAAGTATAATATCCTTCAAGCAGCTATGGCTTCTAGCGAAAGAATATTTATGATTCTAGACGAAGATGCTCAAATAGAAGATGCAAAAGACCCAGTGCCCATTAGAAATTTTAAAGGAAAGATAGAATTTAAAAACGTTTGGTTCGCCTACGAAGAGGAAAATTGGGTATTAAAAGATGTAAACTTTACTATTAATCCCGGTGAAGTAGTGGCTTTCGTAGGAGCTACCGGTGCAGGAAAATCCTCCATTATCAATTTGATTACCAGATTTTATGATATACAAAAGGGAGAGATATTGATAGATGGAGTAAATATCAAGGAATATGATAAATTTGAGCTAAGAAAACATATTGGTGTGGTACTACAAGATGTGTTCTTATTTACCGGAACCATTAAAGACAATATTAGATTAAATAATCACTATGTTTCTGATGAAGATATTGAAAGGATAGCTAAATATGTCAATGCTCATCATTTTATCGAGAAGCTACCTGAAAAATATGATGAACCAGTCATGGAAAGAGGCGCCACCTTATCAGCTGGAGAAAGACAATTGTTAGCCTTTGCGAGAACATTGGCTTTCAATCCTAGCATATTAATATTAGATGAAGCTACCTCTAGTATTGATACTGAAACAGAACTATTAATACAAGATGCTCTTTCCAAATTAATCGAAGGACGAACTACCATTGCTGTAGCCCATAGACTGTCAACTATCCAAAATTCAGACAAAATTATAGTGTTAAAGAATGGAGTTATTCAAGAGATGGGTAATCATCAGGAACTTCTGGAAAAAGAAGGGGTCTATTATGATCTATATAAGCTCCAATATAAAGAATCTTTTTATGAAGCTTAGGCTCTTTACTTAATGAGAATTTTAGAGTAAAATAGTCTAAATTAATAAAATAGAGGTGTTGAATATGTACGATTTCCATGTCCACAGTGATTTTTCAATGGATTGTAAGTATTTGATGGAAGAAATGGTAGTAGAAGCAATCAACAAAAATATGAAAAGTATTTGTTTTACCGACCATGTAGATTATGACATTACCGAAAATAGGATAGATATGGACTTTAGAACTAGTGATTATTTCAGGAAGGTAAAACAAGTTAAGTATAAATATAAAAAGGATATTGAAATACTAGCTGGAGTTGAAATTGGAATGCAACCTCATCTCAATAAAAGGTATAATGAACTCATCGAAAACAATCCCTTCGATTTTGTATTGATGAGTATACATTCTATTGAAGGAAAAGATATACATTTAGACAATTTTACCTATAATAAAAAACCTATAGATGCATTAGTTGAATACTATGAATATCTATACCGGTGTATCGAAGTGTTTGATAATTTTGATGTAATAGGCCATATAGACTACATCGATAGATACTTTGAAGATTATTCTACTTTGCCTGATTTTGATAAATATAAATCTATTGTTAAAAAAATATTAAAATTAATTATTGAAATGGGTAAGGGGATAGAAATCAATACTGGTGGCATAAAATATGGTTTAGATTATTATCACCCTAAGGTTGACATATTAGAGCTTTATAGGAGCCTAGGAGGAGAAATATTAACTATTGGCTCCGATGCCCACAATCCTGAATTCATAGGATATGATTATAAAGAGGTAGAAAAACTATTAAAAGAACTTGGCTTTAAATATATATATATCTATAAGGAGAGAAAAAAATACCCTATTCATATAGCTTAAATTCTCTTCCTTTCAATAGAATAAGCCAGATCTTTATTACATTCTGGGCATTGATATATATGAACACATTCGTCCCTTTTTGCCCCATCTACTAGATGAGTTATATCATCTAATAGATAAGGACTATAGTCATCCATATAGTTAACCATAGGGCCTTTATCTACCATGATAGTATTGCAATCTATACAGTAATAATCAACCTCATATAGCCCATTACATAGAGGACATATGGTTCTCATATTAACACATCTCCCTTAATCTATATATGCTTTTAGTATTAAACTTAAGGGAGGATAATATACAAAAGACCAGCAAAAAACCCTTAGGTTCAAACCTAAGGGTTTTCTATTACCGCAGTGCCGTCCTCCCAATTAATTCACACCCGCCTCTCACAAGGTGGGTGCCCTGCCAACAGCTTTGAGCTTCCATTTAAGGCCTACTCTACACTGCTGAACCCGAACTCCCGTGTACTCTATGTCGGTTGAATTATTTGGGTTAACGTACACCGCAGAAATATGGTCTACTCATATTATAACCCTAATTTATATATTGTTCAAGTAATGGATAAAAGTTTTTAATGGTAATTTTTTAACTAGCAAGGATTTTATCTATTTCCTCTTCACTCAAAGATTCTTTTTCCAATAGCATATTTGCCATTTGATACAAATAGTATCGATTTACCTCTAATATTTCCTTAGTTTCACCGTATAAACTTTCCAACATATCCCTAGTCCTTTCCATTAGTGATACATCCGTATTTAAATTGCTGTTCAAAATTACATCGTAATTAATTAATCCGACTTCATCATCCATACCATAGGATCCTATCATTGATATGGTCATCTCCGTAGCTTTTTGAAGATCAGAGGATGCTCCTGTAGTAATATTATCCTTACCAAATACTAGCTCCTCTGCTGCCCTACCACCTAAGGCTACTTTTATATTGGTTATTATATCCTTTTTAGTCTGATACATTTTATCTGGGGGAAGGTTTAAACTAAATCCTCCCATACCTTTAGTACTTGGAATAATACTTACTTTAGTCACTCGGTTTAACTTCGAGGCTTTCTTTGCCACCAAAGCATGACCTGCTTCATGGAAAGCTGTAATCTTCTTATCTTCTAAGGATATGCTACTTCTATCCTTTTTTTCTTCTCCAACTAGTACGGTATAATAGGCCTTATTAATATGTTCCATAGTTATATGTTTATCCCTTTTCCTCGCTGCTAACATAGCAGACTCATTCAACAGATTTTCTAGTTTAGCACCACTAAAATACACTGTTTCTAAAGCTATCTTTTTTAAATCTACATTTTTTGATAAAGGTTTATTCTTACTATGAAGTTTTAGTATAGAAAGTCTCGCATTTACGTCAGGGAGACCTACTTCTATTTGCCTATCAAATCTCCCTGGCCTCAATAATGCTTCGTCTAAAGTATCTGCTCTATTTGTTGCTGCCATTACTATTATACCTTCATTACCTTTAAATCCTGACATCTCAGTCAATAATGCATTTAGGGTCCTATCCCCCTCTTCACTGCCGCTATGGTTGCCAGCGCCTTTACGTTTTTTGCCTAGTGCGTCGATTTCATCTATGAATATTACACTTTTACCATCCTCTTTGGCATTTTTAAATAACTCTCTTATCCTACTAGCACCGAGGCCAGCATAAACTTGGATGAAATCCGAGCCTGATACAGCATAAAAAGGAACCTTAGCCTCTCCAGCCACTGCCTTAGCTAATAAGGTTTTCCCCGTACCAGGAGGCCCATATAGCAATACTCCCCTTGGCAGTCTAGCACCATATTTAGCATATTTATCTGGATTTTTAATAAAATCTACCAGTTCCTTTAGGGATTCTTTCGCCTCTTCATTCCCAGCCACATCATCAAAAGTAATTCTAGCTGACGGACTATCCTCCATATCCATCTCCAACATATAGGCCATTTCTTTCTCTACTTGTTTGGAACCATTTTTGTTAATTATATAGGCCACAATACCAATTCCTAAAAGGAAAAGAATAAAGCTAATGCCTTGACCTAATATATTTGTTTCTTCTCCTTCTATCACCTTAACATTGTATAATAATAGATACTCTTTGAAATTTTCTGTTCGAGGATTATCGGTGATAAATTCTTCCCCATTCTTTAATTTACCCATAAGCTTTGGCTTTTCATTTAACTCCATCTCTTCCACTAAACCTTTTTCTACATGGCTTAAGAACAGCTTATAGGGAATTTCATCATACCCCCTATTTCTATTCATATAAGAATATAGGATAGAGAATAAAGCTATGGATAAAACTAAAACTATGAGTAATTTTGTTTTCATATCTATTTTCATATCTGTTTCCTCCTGGTTTACATAATCCTATTAAAATTATAGCATCTGTTATTAGCCTTGTCCATTTCAAATTTTACCAAGAGAAAGTAGGAGAGCCCTAACAGCGCCCTCCTATTTACCTAATATATATAATATTCTATCCAATTTCTGCAATTGTTCTTCGTTGAGTAATGGTCTTATGCTGTTTAGCTTTTCAAATATTTCTTCATATTCTTCCTCAGTCATCTCCTTTTCCATATCCTCATTAATCCTAATAATCTCAAAGAATATTTCTTCATCAGATTTGTCTGCATAAATGTCTTTAAGAGTTTCTATTTTCTCTATCTGCCCCTCTGTAGGGGTAAAATCCTGAAATTCTTCTAGGGCTTTTTTTATATTATCTTCTTTGCTCACATGAACACCTCCCATATATTCTAGTCTAATCTATGTGCTTTTGCTAAATAATATTACCAAATAATTTTGTAACATTTATTAAAATCACTGCATAAAATAAAATAGTATACATTTAAATACTAGGAGGTCTAATGATGGGTAGTGGAATAGTTTTGCTATTATTATATTTATTAGCTAGTACAAAAATAAACGATATATTAGGTAGTTCACCTAGTAGTGGAAAAAGAGTGTCTAATTTATCTGAAGATAGGGTTATAAACTTAAACATCCCATACACTAAGGAAAAGATAAAAATCATGAAAAAAATAGGTCCTTTTTTCCCCGAAGAGCTTATACTCCCTTTGAACAAATCTTTATTCATTACTGAAAAAGTTATAAGGCTTTATGAGACAACGGAATTTATCAAAGCCTCAGATATTTCCTATATTGATACCCCAGTACCTGTGGAAAATAATATGGAAAGGTTGAGTTACATAGTTAATACCATTCAAAAGGAGTTCCCTAAAGAGGATGTTCAAAATGTAGGCAACATATTGAATATAATAATAAATATAGATAAATATAAAGCTATATTTAATAGCCTACAAACTTTAATATCCAATCCAGATAGCTTAAATAACCCAAGTAAATTATTTGATCTGGTGGAACCCTTAATGGAAGGTAAAGATGAAGAAGAAAAGAAAAAGATAAAGGATATGGCCAAATTATTAGGAGTTATGAATAAGTTAGAAGGCTCTAAAATTGTTGAAAAAAAGGATGATTAGTTAAAGAACTTTAACTAATCATCCTAAATATTCTGTTAGCCTCTTCATATCCTGGGGCAATTCTGCTCTAAACTTTACCAATTCCTTGCTTCTTGGCAACTTCAGTTTCAAATAATAGGAATGTAAAGCCTGCCTTTCTATATATTTGCTAGGTTCATGATACAATGTATCTCCAATGATGGGATGACCAATATGATTTAAATGAACCCTTATCTGATGAGACCTTCCAGTATATATCTGTATATCTAATAAAGTAGCAGCCCTATACCTTTCCACCACCCTATATTTAGTTATTGCTTTCTTTCCTCTCTTAGTAACTACTTTTTTAGTGCTTTTTTCTTCTTCTTTTCCAATTGGTAAGTCTATTATATCTTCATCCTTTTCCACTAAACCCGAAACTACTGCTATATACCTTTTCTCAACCTGATTATCCTCAAATTGTAAAGCCATCTGTTGGTGAGCAAAGGAAGATTTAGCTACTATTAATATACCTGAGGTATTCATATCCAATCTGTTTACAAACCTAATTTTCCTTTTGATATCTTTATCCTTAAAATAATTGGCTATACCATTGGATAGAGTATTTTGTTGATGGCTTTTAGTAGGATGAACTACTACAAAGGGCTTTTTGTTTAATACCAATAGATCCATATCTTCATATATAATATCTAGGGGCATGGGCTCTGGAGGAGTATTATTCTCCTCTTCCTCAATTATCATAGATACTATATCCCCTGGCTCTAGAATTGTTTTTTTCCCCTTAAAATCTCCATTGATAAGTAGATTTTTTTCCCTATATAGCCTTCTAAACAATCTACCAGATATTTGATGGCTATACAAAAACTCTTCCAATGTCTTTCCGCCATGTCCTACATTGAATAATACTATATTTTCGCTTTCTTTTAATAAATCCATTTGTACCTCCAAATATTATGTCTTTTGTTGTATAATATAACTACAAATAATTATACCAAATACATAAAATATTTAAACCATGGATAGTTTGGAGGGGAACTTTTTGACAAATAAAGATCATAGGATTATAAATGTTATTTCTAATTATAATCCAGCATCACAGAAAACATCTAAATTGTTAATTGATAAATTGGATTCAAAAGGCTTTCAAGTATCAAGTAAATACGATAATAATGCAGAACTAAATATCTGTGTTGGCGGGGATGGTGCCTTTTTAAGAGCAGTTCATCGGCATAAATTTACTAACATTCCTTTTGTAGGTATAAACACTGGCCATCTAGGTTTTTTCCAGGAAATACTGCCTGAAAATATTGATACCTTTATAGAAAAATATATCCAAAAGGATTATGTAGTCGAAAAAATCTTTTTAGTGAAAGCCGATGTATGTACTAAAAACAGTTGTTTTCAACTTTTTGGCGTAAATGAAATAGTGGTAAAAGGCATTCAATCTAAAGTAGTACATTTAGAAGTGTTTGTGAATGGTAATCATCTAGAAAAATTTTGCGGAGACGGGATGATCATATCTACCCCTGTTGGAAGTACTGCGTATAACTTTTCTAGTGGCGGTAGTATAATATATCCTTCTCTAAAGACTTTACAGTTAACTCCTCTATCCCCCATTAGTTCAAGAGCTTATCGTTCTCTACCTAACAGTGCAGTTATACCTGGGGATATAGAAATAACTATAAAGCCAGAATATAGGTATGAAAATTCCATATTGATTATCGTAGATGGAATGGAATATAGATATGACAATATTACAGAAGTTAACTTTACCATTCCAGAAAAGACCATATCTAAATTAAACTTCGATAGGAATATGTATTGGAACAATCTAAAAAGTAAATTTTTATAAAAACTACCCCTCCCTTTTGCTCAGAATTATAAAATATAATTCTGGCAGATAGGGAGGGCTTTGTTTTCTAGATTAGTTTATCCATTTCATTCACTAGTTCTCCAAATAGCTTTAAAGCGCTGTTTACCGGTTCTTCTGTAGTCATATCCACCCCTGCTGTCTTGAGAACATTAATAGGATAGTCAGAACTACCACTCTTTAAGAAGTTTATATATCTTTCTACTGCTGTATCCCCTTCTTCCAATATTTGTTGGGATAAGGAAACAGCAGCAGAAAATCCTGTAGCATATTGGAACACATAATAGTTGTAATAAAAATGTGGTATCCTAGCCCATTCAATAGCTATCTCATCATCTACAATAATATTTGGTCCATAGTACTTTTCATTTAACTCCTTATAGGTTTCCGATAGATAATCAGCCGTCAACGCTCCACCTTTTTCAGCATACTCATATATGATCTTTTCAAACTCTGCAAACATAGTTTGTCTATATACTGTAGTTCTAAATTGTTCTAAATAATGATTGAGTAGATATAATTTCTCACCTTCATCATCTACATTTTTAAGCATATGGTCTAACAATAAAGCTTCATTAGCTGTAGAAGCTACTTCTGCAACAAATATACTATATCCTCCATATATAAAGGGCTGATTCTTTCTTGAAAAATAAGAATGTACTGAATGACCCATTTCATGAGCTACGGTAAATACAGAATCTAAAGTATTGTGATAATTAGTTAATATATAAGGTTTTGAATCGTAAGCTCCTCCTGAATAAGCTCCAGACCTTTTCCCTGGATTTTCATATACATCTATCCAACGGCTATTAAAACCCTCTTTAACCACGTCTAAATATTCATCTTTTAATGGATGCAGTCCCTTTAATATCAGTTGTTGACCATCTTCGTAGGGTATATTAAATTCCACATCTTTTACTATTGGAGTATACAAGTCATACATATGTAACTCATTTACCCCTAAAGCCCTTTTTCTTATATCCATATATTTATACATACTATCTAAATTATCATGAACAGATTTAATCAAATTATCATACACAGAAACGGGAACATTGTTCCTATCTAGAGATGCTTCTATGCTTGAATTATAGTTCCTTACCCTTGCATTAAATATATTTTTTTTGATATTACCATTTAAGGTTTGAGCATAGGTATTTTTAAAGCTTTCATAGGTGTGATATAAACCTTCAAAGGCTGCCTTTCGTACGTTTCTATCCTTGCTCTCCATTAGGGGGATAAAATTACCTTGAGTAATTTCTACCTCATTACCCTTGTCATCTTTTATAGTTGGAAACTTGATATCAGCATTGTTTAGCATAGAATATATCTGTTGCGGTGCATTAGCTACCTCGCCCATTTGAGCCAACAGATTTTCTTCCCTAGCAGACAAAATATGGTCTTTTTGTCTTAATATATCGTCTAAATACTGTTTATATAACTTTAATTCTTCCTTTTCCTCATAATATAATTTTAATGTTTCTTCGTCTATTTGTAGTATTTCTGGCACCAAGAAAGAAGTTTTCTCTTCCACCTGTACATAAGCTCCCAATGCTCTATCTGATAATGCTTGATTAGCTCCAACTCTGGTATCCTCATCTAATTTCATACTAGCATAGGAGTATACCTTGGACATTATCCTATATATTTCACTACTGTCTTTCAACACGTTTAACAGACTTTCGCTAGATTCACCAACCTTTCCTTTATAGGCTAAAAAATCATCAGCTTTTCGGACTACAACCTCTAAGTCCTTCTCCCACTCCTTTTTATCTGCATACATGGACTGTAAATCCCAAGTATATTCAGTGGGAATGTCTTTCCTATCCTTAAATACCTTTTTTTCATTAACCATATATTTAGCTCCTTTCTTTGATTATTTAATAGAATTTAATGTTTCAATAATTATATTTCTTGCTATAGGTGCTGCAGTTTTTCCACCAGTTGTACCATCCTCTTCCAAAACAACAGCTATAGCAATTTTAGGATCATCAGCTGGAGCAAATCCTATAAACCAAGCATGGGTTTTGCCTGATGGATTTTCTGCAGTCCCTGTTTTGCCTGCAACCCTTACATTTTTTATACTTGCATTGGTTCCAGTACCCCTTCTAACTACTTCTACCATCATGTTTTTTATTTCGTTAGCAGCAAATATATCCATCCCCTTGGATAGGGTTTCAGGATGGTTTGTCCTTACTATCTTTCCTTCTGGTGAAATAGCCTCCTTTACCAATATTGGCTTCATTATTTCCCCTTTATTGGCAATACCTGATGCTATCATTGCCATATTAAGGGGAGTGACCAATACCTTTCCCTGACCAATACTTGCAGCAGCAACATCGGTTTTCCCAATATTACCTTTATAGGGAAATGTAGATTTAGCAGTAGGTAAATCGAAAGGTATAGCCCTATTTATCATAAATCGATCAGCCACTTCTCCTATTTTATCCTTACCAATCTCTACACCTTTCTCTGCAAAATAACTATTGCATGATCTTACCAATGCCTCTTCTAGATTAACCTTTCCATGAGCTTTACCGCCATAATCTTTAAGAACATATCCATCTATTTTGGTACTACCTTTACACTCATATTCTAAATCCAAGCCTTGGGTTTCCAAGGCAGCTATGGTCGTTATTACTTTAAATACTGAACCAGGAGTATATAGTCCCGATGTAGCCCTATTTAAGAATGGACTATCTCCATCCTCCATAATATCGTTCCAATTTTCCTTAAGGGTAGATGGGTTAAAATCTGGCACGCTAACCATAGAGTATATTTCCCCCGTGGTAGGATTCATAGCCACTACAGCCCCTTTTTTTCCCTTTAACATATTTCTAGAGTATTCTTGGACATGGTGATCTATGGTAAGTTTCAAAGTATTCCCTTCCGTGTTGGGTATTACTATATTCTTTAATTCATTTAAAGGGGTACTTTCGGATATATTCAACAAGATATTGTTATACTCCAATTCTAATCCAACCTTACCGTACTCCCTATAGCTATAGCCTATTAGATGGCTATAAAGATTGCCATAATTGTATAATCGCTTATAGGTATCTCCAGTCTTCTCGCTATAAGCTAGTATTTTCCCATTTCTATCTATAATAGACCCTCTAAGTATTTTCTCCTCATTAATCCACAATCGTTTGTTGTAACTATTATTTACTACTGCTTCCGCCTTGAATACCTGAAAATAGCTTAAATAAACGATTAAACTCACAAACAATATACAGATTACAATTAATATAGCTATAATTCTTTTAAGCTCCTTCTCCATAATCTTTCTCCTCCACATCCAACTCCTCTGAGGCTACCTGAAGAATTCCCAAAGCTATGAAGCTGGAAATCATCGAACTACCCCCATAACTAACAAACGGTATAGTAATCCCAGTAAGAGGAATCATCTTAAGAACTCCTCCAAATATTATGAAGGATTGAATTCCAAATAGTATACTGATACCCAATGCCACTATCCGGAAAAATTTATTCCTCTGATTTATTGCAATTTTAAAGCCTCTATATACCAATATCAGAAATAACATTATAATACCTATACCTGTAAATATTCCCATCTCCTCACATATTGCAGAGAAAATAAAATCCGTATGGACTTCAGGTATAAAATCTGGATGTCCTCTCCCAATCCCAGTTCCAAAGAAGCCTCCTGTGGCTATAGCAAATAAGGATTGAGTTATTTGATAGCCTTTGTTGTCAATATATTTCCAAGGGTTTATCCAGATTTCAAAACGAACCCTCACATGATCGAATAAAAAGAATCCAGCTATGCCGCTTATAGTAAAAAACAAAACATTGTATAGTATTAACTTTCTGTTTTCCTCATATATAAACTGAAGAGCTAAAAATATAGTATAAAAAATTAATACTGTACCTAGATCCCTCTGTAAAAATAAAAATCCAATAAACACATATATAATCCCCATAAGGTAATAAGATCCATACTTTTTCTCCTTATATATTTCATAATTGGTATAATAAGCACTGATAAGAAATATCATCAATATTTTTATTATCTCTGTTGGTTGAAAGCTAAATCTACCTAATTGAATCCAATTGATAGAACCTTTTTTCCTAGTTCCTAGTATTAAAGTCATAAGAAATAGTCCAATAGAGGCAATTACATACAAGTTAGCCCAATTCTCCCAACCCTTTATTCTCTTTACTAACAAATAGGTTATGAAAAATATAGTAATACCCATACCTGCCCAAATTACCTGTTTCATGCCTAAAGTTGAATCAATTCTATATATCATTACCACACCAATACTTATGAGCATAGTTACTATTAAGAATATATAGTTGTCTCCAGTTGATATACGAAGCAATATGAAATTGGATATATATATCATAAATATTAGACTAATACCCGATACCAATGTAAATTTGTCAATATTTTCCCTATCATATACAAATAATAATAATAAAGCCATCAGTTCAAACAATACCAATAGGTTCCTTGGTACCTTGTAGCTAACTTTTTTATTTAACATCACTTTATCCCTGCTCCCTATTTACGTATAGAAACTCTACTTGTCCAACCCTTATTGTATCTCCATTTTTTAATTCTACTACATCCATTATCCTATCTCCATTTAGATAAGTTCCATTAGAGCTGTTTAAATCCTCTAGGTAAAAATTCCCCTCATCCTCTACTATTATTAAATGTCTTTTAGAAATATAGGGATCTTTCAATACAATTTGATTATCGTTCCCTCTACCTAAGGATATTTGCCCATCTAATGGATAGTATTCCTTCACTTTAAAGGGCAAAGAATCTTTTCTATTGATTAACTTTAGATATATGCTATTATCCATAGAACTGGTATCTATTCCTTTGATGTCTAGATATATCAAGCGTATTATGCTAAGTATAAACATGTAAATTATTATGATAAATATATATTTAAATATTAAGGAAAATATATTATACATAGTAGCCCTCCAACTTTTATTCTATCCACATAAATGTTATCACAAACCTCCACTAATGTGAACAATTAATCCTATGGTTTCTATTTAATTTTTGATGGATATCTGATAATATAGGATTGATAAGGAGGGATTATATGGGAAAAAAATTAAAACGCTCTAGTAACGATAGGATAATAGCAGGAGTCTGTGGTGGCGTAGGGGAGTATTTCAATATAGATCCAGTAGTAGTACGTATAGTTTGGGTATTGTTATCCTTTATGCCTGGAGGGCCAGGTTTTTTAGCCTATTTAATCTGTGCTTTAATAATTCCTGAGGATGATGGTGTAATATATCAAAATGGAAATAATAGTATTAACACCAGTAATACACCCTTGTTTATAGGCCTTGCATTGATTATTGTAGGTGGAGTTATGTTAGCAAAGGTTATATGGCCCCAGTTTGCATTCAAATTCATGAACATCGGAAAGTATTGGCCAATACTTCTCATAGTATTCGGTATTTATATTATTGTTAATCAGGCAAACAACAAATAAATATGTTCCCTTTGAAAGCTTTGAATTATTTTCCCCTAAATGGCAATAATATGAACTAAGCTATACGAGGGAGGTTGAGAAATGAGAATACCTAATCATATAGGTATTATACCAGATGGTAACAGAAGATGGGCAATGGAAAATGGATTAAGCAAAGAAAAAGGCTATAAAGAAGGCTTAGAACCTGGGTTGGAAGTATTTAAATTATGTGAAAAAGAAGGAATAAAGGAGATTACCTATTATGGATTTACCGTGGATAACACAAAACGACCTAGAGTACAAAGACTTGCCTTTACCAAAGCCTGTGTTGATGCAGTCAAGCTGCTATCGAAAGAAAATGCAGAACTGCTGGTAGTTGGAAATACTGAATCGGATATGTTCCCGAAGAGCTTAATACCCTTCTCTCTAAGAAGGCAAGTATTTGGCTCGGGAGGAATGAAGGTAAACTTCCTTGTCAATTACGGTTGGCAATGGGATTTAAAGGATTACTTTTCTTCTCCTAAAGAAAGCCCTAGTATAACTGAATTAATTAAATCCAGGGATATCTCAAGAGTAGATCTTATTATTCGCTGGGGAGGTAGGAGAAGACTCAGTGGATTCCCACCTTTACAATCAGTTTATTCTGATTTCTATATTATCGATGATTATTGGCCAGATTTCCGACCCGAACATTTTTATGATGCTCTAAAATGGTATGACCAGCAGGATATTACCTTAGGAGGCTAGCCCTCCTATTTTTATTGCTTAATTTTTGATTAAATGCTAAAATTAATACACTAATAAAGATGAGGAGGGATGAAATGAAAGATTATAGTGTTTTTGACATTCTAGGCCCTGTTATGATTGGACCTTCCAGTTCCCATACTGCTGGAGCTGCAAGATTAGGTAAGATGGCAAAGGAGATTGCAGATGATTCCTTTATTAAAGTTACCTTCTATCTTCACGGCTCCTTTGCTAAAACCTATAAGGGCCATGGTACAGACAGGGCTTTAGTAGCAGGAATTTTGGGAATGGAACCTTCCGATGAAAGAATTAGAGAATCTTTAAATATTGCTAAAGAAAAAGGGATAGAAATTGAATTCGTTGAAAAAGATTTAGGATATGAACATCCAAATACAGTTAAAATAGTTTTTTCCTATAAAGATAAAGATGATTACTATATAATTGGTTCATCCATCGGTGGAGGAAATATATTGATTACTAATATAAATGGGAACAAGGTCACATTCTCAGGCAACTACCCAACAATCCTAATTAGATACATGGATCAAAAAGGTTCCATTAGTAGAATCAGTTCCATACTGGCTAAAGAAAATAAAAATATAGCTACTATGAAGGTATCCAGAGAAGGAAAAATTGCAACTATGGTAATGGAAATTGATAATCCTATAGAGGATAAAATAATTGAAAATATATCAAATTTAGATGAAATCATATATATTACGGGTATTAATCCCATAGGGAGGTAAGTAAATGTTTAATAAAGGTTCGGAGCTTATAAACTTATGTAAAACACAAAACAAGAAGATATGGGAAATCGTTATAGAAAAAGAAATAGAAGAGAGCAACGTATCCTATGAAGAGCTCATGGATAGTATGAATTTAGTACTAGATACTATGATAAATTCAGCTAATACAGCTTTAGATAAAGAGATTGTTTCAGTTAGTAGGCTTAGCGGTGGCGATGCTAAAAAGATGGAGGACTATAAAAATAGAGGTAATACCATCAGTGGCCAATTAATTAACTCTGCTATGGCAAAAGCCTTGTCTACTTCAGAAGTTAATGCTTCAATGGGTAAAATTGTAGCAGCTCCTACTGCTGGTGCATCAGGAATATTGCCTAGTGCTATCCTTACCGTAAAGGATAGATTTCAACTATCCCATGAAGATATGATTCACGGATTGTTCACTGCCGCAGGTATAGGTGAAATCGTAGCTAAAAACGCTACTATATCAGGAGCTGAGGGAGGTTGTCAAGCTGAATGTGGTGTTGCAAGTAGTATGGCAGCTGCTTCCATAGTAGAAATGGTAGGCGGTAGTGTAGAAGCCTGTTTTAATGCAGCATCCTTTGCCTTAATAAACATTATGGGCCTAGTTTGCGATCCTATAGCAGGATTAGTTGAGTTTCCTTGTGCATTACGCAATGCTTCAGGGGTTGTCAATGCCCTAGTTTCAGCTGATTTAGCTTTAGCAGGGGTTAAATCGATGGTTCCTTTTGATGAAGTGGTAGATGCTATGTATAAAGTTGGCAAAGCCATGCCTGAATCCTTGCGAGAAACCGCCTTAGGTGGTGTAGCAGCAACTCCAACAGGGGAGAATCTAAAGAGGAGGATTTTATGATTAAGGCTTATAACAAAATATATGGGAGTATTTTGGGTGAATTAAAAAAGGAGTATATGTGGAAGTTTAAAGAAGATTTGGCCCATAGGATCAAAGGTGAAACTTTCAAGGCCTCTCTAAAGGATATAGTTTTTAATAATGAATATGATGCCCTAGTTTTAATGGATTTGCTTCATCCACTCTATACTAAATATTGGAATGTAAGTAGCACAGATTGGCTTCAATATATATACGATTGGACTCTTAGTCTATCTTATCCTGAAAGGGTTACTAGGTATTTCAATGAAGAACTACATCCTTTAGTCCTATTTTATTTGAATGTCCTGAGGATTTTTTCCAAAGGGGAAATAACCTATGATGAAAATAGCTTCTTAAATAAATACCCTATTAGCATATTAACTGCTGAAGAAGAACAAAAGGCTAAATTACTTCCTGAATACTTGAAGTTTAAAGATGGATTTTTAAATAAATGGATATATGAACTGATGAAGATGGATTTATACCTAACGGGCCACAATACTTTAGAACATGTAGTAGGTGTAAATTATCTTAGCCTATACATTGGTCGACAATTAAACAAAATGGATTTACCTATAGACTTGAGCATAGTAGTTGGGGCAGGATTAGGACATGATATTGGGAAATATGGGGTTAGCCAGGATGAAATCCACCGGGTACCCTATCTCCATTATTATTATACGGAACAGTGGTTTAACCAATTAGGCATAGAAAAAATAGGTCATATTGCCACCAATCATTCTACTTGGGATCTAGAGTTAGAAAACTTGCCCTTAGAATCCTTGGTATTAATATATGCAGACTTCCGAGTAAAAAACAAGAGGATAGATAAGGAATATAAGATGCACATATACTCCTTAGAAGAAGCCTATGATGTGATACTAAATAAACTTGACAATGTAGACGAAAAAAAGGAGCAAAGATACGAAAAAGTATATAGGAAATTAAAGGATTTTGAAGATTATATGATATATTTAGGAGTAGATACTAGCCTTGAAAATCAGATTAATCCCCTTAATAAAGAAGCTCACTTCTCATTAATGGACCATGAACAAGTAGTAGAACATATTAAATACTTTTCTATTGAACACAATATAGATTTGATGGCAAAACTATTAGACGACACCAGCTTTAATAATTTGTTGGATACAGCTAGAAGTGAATACAATTGGAGAAAGTTAAGGATGTACCTCCAGATATTCTACGAGTATTCTACCTACTTAACCCAAAAACAAAAGATAACCACCTTACATTTTTTAGGGGATTTGTTGTTTCACAAGGAGGAGGATATTAGAAAAGAAGCCGCTGAATTGATTGGATTATTAATCAGTCAATACGATGAAGAATATAGAAAAGAAATACCCAAATCCATAAAAAGAAAAGATCCACAAAAATCTAGCGAAAAAATATTAGAAGACCTATTAAACCATATTTTATATCCAGATCATAAAATAGCAGAATCTCCTATTGAATGGCAATACAATCTTAAAACCATTATAAAATCCCTATTCTATAACTCCCATGTAGAAAGCTATGAAAAATACTCAAAGGTTTTGATGAAATACTATGATGACTACTCCAATATATCAACAACAGGGCAGCTTTACTTATCCCAAACCATAAAATATATTCCGGTATATCATTTAGACCAAGAGGATCTAAAAAGATTGCATACATATATATTCAATCAATTAAATTCCAATCATCTAGAAATCAGACTTACTACCTTGGATATCATAGATGAAATATTTGAAGAGCTTAAGAGTAGTGCTCATTTTATTAAACTGCTAGAAAAATGGATTTTGAAAAATATAGTCGCCTCCCCTTACCCAGCAGAAAATTACCTGAAATACAAGCTAGCTTGTAAACTAAAAATGGAAATGCATATACTTAAGGTTTTAGAAGATAATTATAAAAAAGATGAAGAGAATATACCGGAGATTTTTCTAAAGAATCTAAAGACTGCTACCGACTGGATGAATAAAAAAGTAAATATTGACATTCTATATGATCAAGTAAAAAAATCTCCTAATACAATTGGCCTTCATACTGGAATGCATTTCTGCAATCTACTTAAGGTAAGTGCTATTGAAAAAGTACGCAATTATGCGGGGCATACCTTATTAAATATATTTGATTTTTTAACATTTGGAGAAAGAAATGATATATGTGTAGAACTACTAAGAGCTTTGGAGATGCAAAATTATCAATTTACTAAATATATACCTAATTATTTAGGCCAATTGATTCTGTACCTACCACCTATGGAATTGGATGAAGTAATAGATGACTTTGAAGAAAAAATAAGACAATCTAATACCCAAGTAGTGTTCCTCCTTTTAAAGACTACTGGAGTATGTATTGAAAACTATCCCCAATATGGTAAACGATTTAAAGAAGATAAAAATACTACAGAAGAACGACTAAATCGTTTGTTAGGTATACTATTAAGTGGCATAGCTTCCTTTGACAAGGAAATAAAAACAGAGGCCTTCAGAATTATTGGTAGTCATTTATTCAACTCCAATAAATTGTTACTAATAGAAAAGGAGCAAATATTTTCATTGATGGGAAAAAAGATATTGACTCTATTGGCCCAAAAAGAAGATGATGAGTTTCTGTTTCTAATCAACTCTGCTTCTTTAAACCATATATATAGATTTATTTCCGATTATGAATTCAACTATGGCAGCATTAAAGGGAAAGAAAAGAGCTCTATTGCCTTTTTTCCTGGTAGCTTCGATCCTTTTTCCTTAAGTCATAAAGAGATTGCCATAGAAATAAGGAATCAAGGTTACGAGGTATATCTAGCAGTGGATGAGTTTTCCTGGTCAAAGAGAACCCAACCTCATAGATACAGAAGGAACATAATCAATATGACTATTGCTCACGAAAATGATATATATCTATTCCCTAGCGAAATACCAATAAACATCAGTAACGATAAAGACCTAAGGACATTAAAGGATTTGTTTCCAAATAGAAAAGTCTACATGGTAATAGGAACAGATGTATTGGTTAATGCATCTGCCTATGATAAAGATGGAATGTTAATACAATTTCCCCATATAATATTCCACAGAAAAAGCCTCCAATCTAAAGAAGGAGATGAACTAATACTTAATAAAAGGCTAAAAGCCCTCAAGGGGGAAGTATTGATGCTATCCCTTCCCCCTCAATACGAGGATATAAGCTCCACTCAAATCAGGGAGTCTATAGATTTAAACAGGGATATTTCAAAACAAATGGATCCATTAACGCAACAATATATATATAAATATGGACTATATTTAAGAGAACCTCAGTATAAAAGGCTAGTACAAACTAAAACCTTAGAAACTGAAATAGTAAATAGAATAGATGACAAATTAATCCAATATATATATGAAGAGTTCAATCGAGGAATAAACATAGAGGCTATTTTGGAATTGAGGGAAAAACTTGAACCAAATCTACTCCTAGTAAAGGATGCTAAAGATAATAGTATACTGGGACTTTCAACTTTTTATTGGGTAAAAAGCGGAAGTCTATTCGATGAATTTGAATACACCCATATTACACAGTATCTGAGGAATCATTCTAAAGGCAAATTGGTCATCATTTCAGGCATATATAGCAGAGATATGGATGAATATCTAATGGAGGCAGTTTTAAATGAAACCCTAGCCCATTGTATAGCTTTCGATTATAACTATGGGATTTTTAAAAACAGATTGACCTATGGAAGTGAACTGTATCTAGAAGAAAATCTACCCTTACAAGGATTTGTTAAAACTCCTTTTACCTACAACCATACCCCTATATTTATAGTGGATATGAACAATCCGATGACTTTGAACCAGGATTTGGAAAATCTGTTGAAGCCTCCATATGATGAAGATATTAAGGTAAAAGAAGTCATCTACGAAACTAGGAAGGAACTAAAAAAGGCTTTATCTAATCTTTATCCTGGCCAATTGCTCCTATCCTTTAATAGGGACATGATATATAGTAAATTGATTCAAAAGATATGTGATGCTAACCAAGTTCCTATAGTACAAGAAAAAAATAAAACTCTAGGCTCTAATATGTGTGTGCCCTTTGGCTCCATACTAAACGGCACCATACTACCTAATACAGTAACTAAAACCATGCATACGGAGAAGATATTTAATCCTAGTATTACGGATTTTACAATTCAAGCCTTTCCCAATTATTTAAGCTTAGAAAATCAAGCAAAAGTACTACGTTCCTTTAATAGACCAGTAATACTAGTTGATGATCTACTCCACAAAGGCTATAGATTAAGTGTAATAGAACCTATACTTAGGGAAGCTAAAATAGAAATCAATAAGATAATAGTTGGTATACTTACCGGTAGAGGCAAAGAAATAGGAAAGATTAAAAATATACAAGTAGATAGTGCTTATTTCGTGCCAAATTTAAAACTATGGTTTAACGAAAGTGCCCAATATCCATTTATCGGTGGGGATATGGTCCTTAGAGGAAATGATATAGACGACTATCTAATACCTAGCATAAACTTAATACTTCCCTATGTTTCACCTAGATTTATTAAGAATACTTCTCCTAATGCCATATACAATTTATCCAAAACTTGTCTGATGAATGGATACCATATATTTAAAATAATAGAAAAAGCCTATCAGGATATAAATGAAAAAAATTTAACCCTGTGGGGATTAGGTGAAGTTTTAGTATCGCCAAGAAAACCTGATACCTATATAGCCATGGACTATAGAAACTTAAAACCTTCCACTTGTATTGAAATGGATTTAGAGCATCTGAAAAGGCTTGAAAATATAATCAATCGCTAAAAGAAAGTGGTGAGTACATGATTTATTTTTATAGATATAAGGGTAAATACCTTTTTTCTTTTCAAGAATATACTGATTTGAAAAAAATAGATGAGAAGGATGTAAAGGATAATAGGGATAAACTATATTTTTTGAATAGTTTAGATCCTAAAATATCTAGAAGAAGTTTCTTAGTAAACAGCCCTAAGCTCTTATTTAATGAGGAAGAAGGGATTCACCTATTGCTACAAGATAATGAGGATTATTCCGATAAAATCCCCTATTGGATATTAGAAAGAATTCATGAAGGTCTGGTTATCTCCATTAATACTAAATATCCAAATTGGGAAGAGGTTTTAGATTTTAATAGGGAAAAAAAGTGGAAAGTCAATCTACTGGCCCTTGGAGATGTAGGCAGTACCTTAGCCATAGGTTTAAGGCTTTTAGGTGGAGATTGTATAGGGGAAATTGGTCTATACGATAGAAATCCCCATCGTTTAAATAGGTGGATTTACGAACTGAACCAAATTAGAATTCCCTTTGACGAAAAAGCTTTTCCACCGGTAAAGCCCTTAGACGAAAGCCAATTGTTTGATTGTAATATGTTCATATTCTGTGCCTCCAAGGGCATACCTCCTGTAGGAAGTCCAGTGGAAGATGTGAGAATGGCACAGTTTAAATCCAATTCAGAAATCATAAAGGAATATGCTATACTGGCAAGGGAAAAAGCCTTTAAGGGAATATTTGCAGTAGTATCGGATCCGGTGGATCTATTATGTAAAGTGGTTTTTTTAGAGAGCAATAAGGATAAAAAAGAGAATATGGATTTTAAGGGGATACCCTCGGATAGAATAATAGGCTATGGATTGGGAGTTATGAACGGCCGAGCTTGTTTCTATGCAGAAAAGTCCCAGGAAACCCTCCACTATTTAGATCAGGGAAGAGTTTTTGGACCCCACGGCAAAGGTCTGATAGTAGCCAATAGCATAGATAATTATGATGAAAAGCTATCCCAATACCTAACGGAGAAAACCTTAAAGGCCAATAAGGTGGTAAGAAGTTTTGGATTTAAACCCTATGTAGCCCCAAGCCTATCTTCTGGAGCATTATCTATAATTGCAACCATAAAACAGGATTGGTTCTATGGCTCTACCTATATGGGGGAAGCCTATATGGGTTCCAAATGTAGATTAAAAGGTGGACAATTAGAGCTAGAACAGTTAAATCTACCTCCAAATTTATTTGGTAAAATAAAGGCTACCTATGAAAGGCTAGTGAAAATAATATGAGAAAATATTATCTAATATTGCCGGAAAAACCTTCATCTTTTCTAGAAAAGATGATAGAGGTAACCCTTGAGAATATTAATTTCCAAGTAATTGAAAAAGCTAAGGATTTGCCTAATTTACAAAATAGTAAAATCATATTTGCAGTGGAGCTTCCAGTAACTGGTATGAGTAACAATCTTAATGATATATTTATAGAACTATTCCACCGAGGAAATAACTCCCTATTAGGGTCGGAATCCATAATTTTAATCCATAGCAATTATCAGCTATTTACCAAAACAGCAGCTCAATCCATTATGTTCCAAGCCAATTTATTGGGATGTAGATTTCAAGGTAGACCAATAGTTGAAGCTACAGGAAATTTAGACAATTTTATAGCCTTAAAAAAAATATATAATATGCCACTAGATGAAATATGCTTATACCTATGTGAAAAATTAGGTAAAAGGTTTGTCAAAAATAGGATAGCTAAAATAGATAATCCTAATATTCTAGCCCTTCACTCTAGCAATAGAAGAACCTCTAATACACTGACCCTTTGGGATATGGTCAAAATATATCTAAAGGGAAGTATAGAAGAGATCAATATAGGAAATGGAAATATAATGGATTGTAAAGGCTGTCCATATAAAACCTGTAAACATTATGGTATGCAAAATAAATGTTTCTATGGGGGCATAGTAGTAGAACAAGTCTACCCAGCAATACAAAAAGCAGACGCCATAATATTTATATGCCCTAACTACAATGATATGATTTCTGCTAATACCGTTGCCCTTATCAATAGATTAACAGCCCTGTTTAGAAAAACTAAATTTTACGACAAAACCCTATTTTCCATTATAGTATCTGGCCACTCTGGTGGGGATGCCCTAGCTAAACAGCTAATCAGTAGCCTAAGTATAAATAAAACCTTCAGATTACCACCTTACTTTTGTTTGATGGAAGTAGCTAATGATAGAGGTGCAATAAACAAAGTGCCCAATATTGAAGAAAAAGCCTATAGATTTGCTACAAATATCAATGAAGAAATAAAAAAATAACTATCTTTTTTGGTGCCAGGCACCAAAAAAGATAGTTATTTGTAACATAATTGTAATATTATCTAATGCTAATATACTTCCATTTATCAGTATTGAACCTAAACTTTATTAATGCCCATCTGACAAGCTGATCACAAAACATAGCATACCATGCACCTATTAAGCCTAGTCCTAAGACTATTATAAAAAGATATGCCAATACTACCCTTACTACCAATACGCTGAAGAATATAGCTACTAAAGTCCAAACCGTATCACCTGCTCCTCTCAAACCTCCAGCTATTATTAATTGGGAGGATTGAAAAGGCTGAATTATAGCAATTACTTTTAGTATCTTAGCTGCTTCTTCTATAACTTCTGGATTCTTGGTATATAGACTAGCTATAAAGGATCCAAAAAAGAAAAATATTACTCCTACTATAGTAGCTATAATAGCTCCGATTCTTCTGCTAGTTTTGATGTATTCTTCTGCTCTATCCGGATCATCTGCTCCTAAGCTTCTCCCTGTTAGAGAAGAAGCGGCTATCCCAAAGGCTTGTCCTGGAGTAAAAGAAAGACCTGATATGTTTAAGCAAATCTGATGGGTAGCATAGGCTACTGTACCTAGTGAAGAAACAATTCGTACAAATATTAAAATTCCCGCTCTGAAAGCTATCTGCTCTAAAGAAGCAGGCACTCCTATTTTAATCAAATTATATATAATATCTTTATCAAATTTGAATCTATTCCTCAAGTTAATCTGAATAATAGTATTTTTCTTGAAGATATGTCTTAACAACATTAAAGTTGCAATCATTTGAGAAAGGGATGTAGATATTCCAGCACCTGTTACTCCCAATCTTGGAAATCCAAACAGCCCATAAATAAGTACAGCATTGCCAATTACGTTCAAAGTATTAACCTTTAAATTAATATTCATAGGAGTTTTAGTATCTCCTGCTCCTCTCAATACTGCATAGATAGAAAAGTTAAAAGCTTGAAATATTAGGCCAATAATAATAACCTTAAAATAATTCCTTCCATACATTAGCGTGTCCTGATGAGCGCCTATGAGCTTCATTATTTCATCAGTATACAACAAACCTAAAATAAAAATAGGCAATACCAATAAAACTTGTGTTAATAAGATTACATGTCTAACTACAGACTCTATCCTATCCTCTCTTTTAGCCCCTACATATCGAGCAACCATAGCTGTTGCTCCTACATTTAAGGATTGAACAAGGGATAGAGCTATGAACACCAGTTGGTTAGTAATCCCTACTGCTGCAATAGATGCTGCAGCTTCGCCTGGATCAGTTATCCTACCTAGCATCATCATATCAACCATTCCAAATAGAGTTCCTAAAAAAACCTCTATTAAGACAGGTCCTGCTGTTTTTAATACTATATCCCGAGTTGCCTTTTTATTACAGGCCTCATCCATAAATGACCACCTCTTATAAATAATTTCGATACCCTAAACATTATAGCACAAATTTAATATAAATCAAATTCCACATTATAAATATATTACATATAAAATAAAAGACTATAAACTATTCCTAGGAATAATTTATAGTCTCTCTTGTATGAAATATTACTTATCGTATTTCTCTTTGATATATTTATCAATGCCAACGGCAGCTTGTTTTCCAGCTCCCATAGCAAGGATTACAGTTGCAGCACCAGTTACGGCATCTCCTCCTGCAAATACACCTTCTCTTGAGGTTTGTCCGTTTTCATCTGTTACTATACAGCCTTTGTTATTTATTTCAAGGCCTTGGGTAGTTGCTGGAATTAGTGGATTTGGTGATGTACCTAAAGCCATGATAACCGTATCAACATCAAATTCGAATTCTGAGCCTTCTATAGGCATAGGTCTTCTTCTACCTGAAGCATCTGGTTCACCTAATTCCATTCTCTGGCATCTAATGCCCTTCACCCAACCATCTTCGTTGCCTATTATTTCCACAGGGCTAGTCAATAATTCAAATTTAATACCTTCATCTTTTGCGTGATGAACTTCTTCCACTCTAGCAGGAAGTTCCTCTTCTGTTCTTCTATATACTATCCAAACTTCAGCACCTAATCTTAAAGCTGTCCTAGCTGCGTCCATAGCTACGTTTCCTCCACCTATTACTGCAACTTTTTCTCCAACTTTAATAGGTGTATCATAGTCTTCTCTAAAAGCTTTCATAAGATTGTTCCTAGTTAGGAATTCGTTTGCTGAGAAAACTCCATTTAAATTTTCTCCAGGTATTCCCATAAACTTAGGAAGTCCTGCACCCGAACCTACGAATACAGCTTCAAACCCTTCCTCATTCATTAATTCATCTATAGTTACAGTTCTACCTATGATAACATTGGTTTCTATCTTAACACCTAAATTCTTTAGGTTTTCTATTTCATGTTTAACAACTTTTTCCTTTGGAAGCCTAAACTCTGGAATGCCGTATACCAAAACTCCGCCTGGCTCGTGTAAAGCTTCAAATATGGTTACATCATAACCTTCTTTGGCCAAATCACCAGCACAAGTGATTCCCGCAGGACCTGAACCTATAACCGCTACTTTATGACCATTCTTTTCCTTAGTCTTGCCAACTACAACATCATGTTCTCTAGCCCAATCTGCAGCAAATCTTTCAAGCTTACCTATAGATACAGCATCCCCTTTCTTTCCAAGAACGCATACCTGTTCACACTGTTCTTCCTGAGGACATACTCTACCACAAACTGCAGGAAGAGCTGTATATTCTGCAAGAACATGTGCTGCTTCTTCAAATTCTCCTTCAGCTATATGTTTAATAAATCTTGGTATATGAATGCTTACAGGACAATTTCCTACACAAGGATGATGTTTACAATTTAAACATCTTTTAGCCTCTGCCATAGCTTCTTCTTCAGTATAACCTAGGCAAACTTCATCAAAATTAGTTGCTCTTACCTTTGGGTCTTGTTCTGCAATAGGTACTCTCGTAAATCTATCCATTATTTGGCACCTCCTTGTTTGTCTAACTCACATTCCTCTTCTTTGTATTGGGTTTGTCTCTTCAATGCTTCATCAAAATCTACAAGATGACCATCAAATTCTGGACCGTCTACACAAGCAAACTTAGTTTCATTTCCTACAGTGACTCTACAAGCTCCACACATGCCTGTACCATCTACCATTATTGGATTAAGGCTAACTACAGTTTTGATTCCAAGCTTTTCAGTAAGAAGAGCTACGAATTTCATCATTATCATAGGTCCAATGGCTATACAATAGTCGTATTCCTTACCTTGGTTTTCTACTAAATCCTCTATAAGCCCAGTTACCATACCATTAAATCCATAACTACCGTCATCAGTAGCTATATATAGATTGCCTGCTACCTCCTTTATTTTGTCCTCAAGAATTACCAAGTCCTTAGTCTTAGCACCAACTATTACATCTACATCGATGCCATTTTCGTGGAACCATCTTACCTGAGGATATACAGGAGCTGTTCCAACTCCACCTGCTACAAATAGATATTTTTTCTTCTTTACTTCTTCAATGTCTTCGTTAACATACTCAGAAGGTTTTCCTAAAGGACCTACAAAATCTCTAAAATAGTCGCCTTCATCATATGCAACCATTTTCTTTGTAGAACAACCCATAGCTTGAATAACTATGTTGACAGTTCCTCTTTCCTTGTCAAAGTCACAAATGGTTAAAGGAATTCGTTCCCCTGCTTCGTCAGTTATTACAATTACAAACTGACCTGGCTTTGCAGATTCTGCTACCCTTGGAGCTAAAACATCCATAGAATAGATATTAGGGGCAAGTTCTTTTTTCTCTACAATTTTGTACAATTATAACTCCTCCCTCACATAATATTGTCATTTTAATTATACAGCATTTTTTGTAAATATTAAAGAATAGTTATTTATATGACTAATAGCTAGTTTATTAATATGATTTAATTATTAATAACCTTTGTAAACATGCTCATAGGCATAGATAAAATCAATATTTCACCTATGCACTATCCACTCTTTTTATAATCATAACCCAAATAATCGATATATTCTTCAAGCATTATGATAAATTGTCATATATTTAACAATAACGTTATACATTTAATATACCACAACCCTTTTCTATATTCAATATAATTAAAACAACTAATATTTACATAAAAGTAATTTCACCATCCATAGATTCATCGATAATTGCCAAGGATTCCAATTTGATACCCCTATCCCTTAGGTTTTTCCCGCCTTCCTGAAAACCCTTTTCTATTACTATACCTATTCCTGCCAAATTACAATCACTTTGCCTCAATATCTCTATTAATCCTTCCATAGCCCTTCCTCTAGCTAGAAAATCATCGATTAATAATATATTTTCTCCCTTTTCTAAAAATCTTTTAGCTACTCTTATAGTATAATTTTTTTCTTTAGTGTAAGAATATACGGTACTTTCATATATATCCTTATCCATAGTCTTAGAATCGGTCTTCCTTGCAAATACCACTGGTACGTGGAAATATTGTGCTGCAATTACAGCAATAGCAATGCCTGAAGTCTCAATCGTTAGAATTTTATCAATTTTCTCTCTGCTAAATCGTCTCTTTAGCTCTTTTCCAATCTCGTTAAGCAATTCTACATCTAATTGATGGTTTAAAAAACTATCTACCTTTAATATATTGCCCTCTTCCAAGGTACCATCTTTTAATATCCTTTGTTTCAAAAGCTCCATAGCTACCCTCCTTCAAATATTGACCTTAAGTAGAATTTTATAATAATAAATTTAAAAAATCAAATAAAAAAGAAGCTTAAAAAGCTTCCATTTTCACTTATTAACCCATATCCTGAATTACATTTTTTACCCACTTTTTTGAAACTATTCTAGGTAATCCAACTATGGCTGTAACCGCTTCATCCATATATACTAAAACTAATACCTGATGTAGTGGAAGTTTAAAAACCGTTGCACCTAAAAAAGCTAACGGCACTCCAACAAACCACACGGCCCCCATTTCCAATAACATAGAAAATTTAGTATCTCCACCACCACGAAAAACACCTACCATCATAGTTGCGTTAAATACCTTAATAAAGAAAAATAAAGATAATACTGTTAATGATTTTTTTGATGTAGCATATAGTTCTGGTGTCAAATTTCTAAATACCTTGAGTATGACATCCGACCCAAAATATAGTATACCCCCTAAACCTAATCCTAACACAACAGATAGTCTCAAAAACCTATTAGCATAATCAATAGCTAAGTCCTCTTCACCAGCCCCAATCCTACTACCAACCATTACAGTACAAGCATTTGCTAAGCCCCTTGTCATAACCATAAACACATTTTGCACCGTGTTTAATATTTGAACTGCTGCAGTAGCTTCTGTTCCTATTTTTGCATAAGCTATAGAATAAAATACAGTTCCTAAAGACCAAAGCGCTTCGCTTATTATAACTGGATAAGCAGTGTTAAAATATCTTTTTGCAAAATCCTTGTTCCATTGGGTCATTTCCTTTAGATTACCAGCTAATGGACCATCATCTGAATATATAGAATATAGTATCAGGACTATCTCTATCAATCTGGCTATTAATGTACCATAAGCCGCACCTTTTATTCCTAATGCCGGAAAACCTAGCTTACCAAATATAAACAAGTAGTTCAATACTCCATTGGATACAAAAGATACTAAGCTTACCACCATTGGCATTTTGGCTTGTCCAATACTTCTAGACGCAATAGCATAGGTAGAACTAAATCCCGTAATTATATAGCTAAAGGCAACTATTCTTAAATACTCCGATCCTAATTCTATTACCTCTATATCTTTGCTAAATATCATCATTATCCTATCAGGTATTAACAATCCTCCCAATGTAAATATAACACCTATAATACCACTAATGGTTAGGGATAATCCTATTATTTTTCTTATATTCTTGATATCCTTTTTCCCCCAAAACTGAGAGATAAATACGGAGGAACCTGTAGCTACTCCAAATATAGTCACTGCATAAAAGAAAAAAACTTGGTTTGCAAGCCCTACTGCAGCAAGACTTTCCTGCCCCAAGCTGGTAATCATCAAAGTATCCAACATGTTAACTGATGATGCAATTAAGTTTTGTAATGTTATAGGTAAAGCTATAGATATCATTTCTCCATAAAAACCTTTATCTTTATTTATATATTTCATAATAAATCCCCCAGTCAAATACCCCTATTGTTTTTTGCGTTAATATTTATGATTCTATCATATTTTTCCACATTTGAATAGATATTCAGAAAATATATTAGGGTTTCAAAGCTACTTTTTGATATAAATCAAATATTTTCTCTATGATTATTGGTAAACTATAATTAAAACTTAAACTTGGAGGTATGATGATGGAAAAGAAAACTGATTGGAACAATAGATCCTTTACCTATATGGTAAATCATATAGTGGAGAAACACCATAAATATTTCAAAAAGGAAATGACCCAACTTAGTATGCTAACTACTACTATTTTAAAAGTTCATGGGCAGGATCATAAGGAGCTTTTAAAAGTTCATAGAATATTTCATATAATTCAAATCAACTTAATTCAACATATGATAAAACAGGAGACCAACATCTTTCCTGTTATAAAATATTATGATAGAAGGCCTTCAAAAGAACTGTTAGATGAAATATTTTATAGCATTGATGAACTAGAAGCTATAGAAGAAGAAACGAAAAGTATGCTAAAAGAATTAAGGGAAATAACCAACGGATATAAAGCTCCAGAAGATGGTTGTCCTACCTATGATAAAGCTTATAAAAAATTAAAAGACTTAGAAGCTAATATATTAGACCATAATCATTTGGAAAGGGATATACTGTTTTCAAGATTAAAAAACAAGGGATAAGATATCTTATCCCTTGTTTCCTAACTCCACTGCAACAAAATGCTTTACTTTATCGTCAATCAGACTAATATAGTCTTTATCTATAGTTACCCCGTCTACTATTATACTACTTACTCCCCTATTTACCTTACAGGGGTTTTTTATTTCTATATTATATTCAGTGTTTTTATATCTATATTTTATACTAAATCCTTCCCAATTTTTAGGTATACATGGATCCAAGAATAACTTATCCTTTTCTACCCTAAATCCTAATATATCTTCTAGACCTACTTTATACATCCAACCAGATGAACCAGTATACCAAGTCCAGCCCCCTCTCCCTAGATGTTGAGGATTAGTATATACATCAGCTGCTACCACATAGGGTTCTACCTTGTAAGTGGCGCATTCTATGAAAGTTCTAGAATGGTTAATTGGGTTTATCATACTAAATAATCCATAAGCCTTATCTCCCTCTCCTAACATGGCAAAAGCTTTAATAACCCAAGTTGCTCCATGAGTATACTGGCCTCCATTTTCCCTTACTCCTGGTACATAAGATTTTATATATCCTGGATCCAATTCTGTATTATCGAAAGCAGGTGTCAATAAAGCCACAATACCTGATTCTTTATCTACTAAATATTTTTCTACCGATGCTAATGCTGTCTCTGCCCTTTTCCTATCCCCCAAGTTTGAAATAACTGACCAAGATTGGGATATGGAATCTATTCTACATTCGCTATTCTCCTTAGAACCTATAGGACTACCATCATCAAAAAATGCTCTCTTATACCACTCTCCATCCCAAGCATTGGCTTCTATAGACTTCTTTAACTCAAGTATTATAACTTCATATTTTTTAGCTCTATCTATATCCCCTACCCTTTCACAAATAGGAATGAAAGCTTTAAGGACTGTAGCTAAAAACCAAGCTAACCATACAGACTCACCCTTTCCCTTGTATCCTACCTTATTCATGCCATCATTCCAATCTCCTCCCCCCATAAGTGGTAAACCTCTTTCCCCAAAGTTTAAGGATTTTTCAATGGATCTAATACAATGTTCATACACAGTTCCTACTTCTTCAGACAGCTTTGGAACCTCATATCTTTCATATTCAGTTTCCTTTAATATGGGACTTTCTATAAAAGGTACCTTCTCCTTAAGTATACTGTCATCCCCTGTTACCAACACATATTCTGCCACCCCTAAAGGTAGCCAAAGTAAATCATCAGAATATCTACTCCTAATCCCCTTGTGAACCTCACTATCTGGTATAGGATGCCACCAGTGTTGGATATCTCCCTCTTCATATTGATGTTTACAATTTCTAACAATTTGCTTCCTAGTCTTTTCTGGTATATGGTAAAGGGCATTTACCACGTCTTGCATCTGATCCCTAGCTCCAAAAGCTCCTCCCACTTGATAAAAACCTGCCCTTCCCCATATTCTACATACTATAGTTTGATATATTAGCCAGTTATTCATCATATAGTCCATGGTCTTATCTGGAGTTTGTATCTGAATCTTTGACAATATACCATCCCAAAAAGCTTTAGCATCTTCTAAAGCTTCCTTTGCCCTTTGGATATTGGTGTATTTGTTAATAAGACTAAGTCCCCTATCTAAATCCTTCTCCTCTCCTAATAAAAAAACTATTTCTTTTTCAGATTTTGGAGGGATATTTATATTTATTTTAATAGCACCACATGGGTTATATCCCATACCTACTGTATTGGACAATCTTTCCCTTTTAAGTCCATCTGGATTTTCATAGGAAGGAAAATTCCCTAAAAACTCCTTCCTATCACCAGTATAGGACTGCAACTTCTCAGATGTACCCATAAAAATTGTACTATCTTTAAACTCACTATTAGTAGAGTTGTTTATAAACATTGTCTCTTCCTTTATGCCGGTTTCCAATAGATTTTCCGTCTCTTCATCTGTTACCCCCAACACTGGCCTAATATAGTAGACTAAACTTATATTTCTATCTCTTGCCGTTTGATTTTTTAAGCTAATTAGGTTTATCTTTATATTATCTTCCATAGGAGTAAACATGGTAAGTTTTTGTTCTATACCATGGCTCTCGTGAGAAAAGCAGGTATAGCCTTGGCCATGGGTAATTATATAATCATTTTCATCTCTGATAGGATATGGTGTAATAGTAAACACTTCTCCCGTGTATTCATCCATTATGTATATTATTTCTCCAGATTTCCCCACCAGGGGGTCATTATACCAAGGGGTCAATTTGTTTTCCCTGCTATTTTGACACCAACTAAACCCTGTACCTAATTCGTCTACTATAAACCCAAACTCTTTATTTGCAATTACATTTATCCAGGGTAATGGGGTATTTAAACCCTTAGTCAATCTAATGATGTACTCTTTACCTCCATTAGAAAATCCTCCATATCCATTAAAGTAATTTAATTTCAAGTTCTTTGTGCTTACTGGGTACACTTCTAAATTCTCATTAAATTTCTTATTAGGTATTTCCTCTTCATCTTTGATTTTTGTAACTATTCCTCTCTCAGCTTTAATGACAAGTCTAGACCATTTATATAATAGGAATTCGTCCTCCTCTGTAAGGGTATTCTTATTCCTAATAAATATTCCTCCAGGAATATCCACTACGTTTCCTCTCTTGCTATATACTATCTCCCTTATATTTTCAAATAACGGTTGATAATAAATGCTTTCATCTTCATTTAATATGACTAAATCTACTTTTAGCCCCTTATAAGACCAATATTCGTGGGCATCTATTAACTTTATGACAGTTTCTATTCCCTCTATGGATTTAATGGCAATTAAAACTATAGGATTATCCCCTGATATACCCTGAGCCCATAAACCTTCTTTACCTTTTACATTCCTTTTTAGCAAATATTCATACGTAAACTTAGTATTTTCATCTATATAGAATAAATAGGGTAATAACTCTTCGTAAAATTCCACATCTTGGTGATTTAAATTTAAGTACCCTATTTCCGTCTGACTTTTAGTCTTCGAAAGGTCTATAGCCCGTTTAATGTTCTCCTTAGTAGAATATTTTTTCAGTATATCAATAGCTTCCTGTCTACTATGGGTTAAAGCAGTTATATAGTATACTTCCTTTTCTTCATTAGGCTGTAATTTTATTTTAGTGCTTAGACTCATAATAGGATCTAGTACTACCCCTGTTGTATTGCTAAGACCCTTAACAATTCCCTTTGGTCTTTTTAATGAGTTCCCCCTTCCTATAAAGTTTGCTCTACTAGTTTCATATTGAAATCTATATTCCTCCTCAAGGAAGGACTTCATGCCATGGACAACCCAATAATCCTGAAGCCTATCCTCCCTTTTCCTCCTATAGGATAATATTCCATGTTGCTCCTCTAAGACTTCTGTTTTAACAAATAGATTGTTAAAAGCAGGGTGAGCTAAATCTGAATCCATAGTGGAACCCGTGGTTTCAAAATAGCTTGTGGTTTCTAATATAGCTTCCCTATCTCCGCTATTTTTTAAGATTACCTTTCTAATTTCCCCTAGTTCCTCTGGGAGAAGAAATATATCCATTATAGTCTCTATATCATCATCCCTTCTATAAAATCTAGCTTTATAATTGGAAAACTCTACTTCATATAGATCCGGCTCCTTATATACGGGGGCATAGGCGGTAGACCATATACCATTGTTAGCTACATCCTTTATATATATAAATTGCCCATAGGGAGTAGACAGATAGTCTTTTCTCCATCGGTTAATAAATATATCCTGATCCTTAGAAAAGCCCTCCCCTCTATTGTTTATCATTACAGAGTAGGTACTTGAAGATAGCATATGACACTTTATTTTAGATAGATGCTCTTTTGAATATACCCTACTCTTCCATTGTAATTCTTTTTTAGGTATTACTCTTATTTCTTCTAAGCTTTCTTTTTCCTTAGATATAATGGGGTTTATAGGAATTTTTTCTTGTAATAATAGTTCACCACATCTCATCTGAGGATCCCTATGGAATCTATCTATCATTATATCCTTATTTATGAAGTTGTTTATGGCAATGAATATCATCCCCTGGTGATGGCTCATATAGGATTTTACAATTCCCCTATCCATATGAATAGGTAATCTCCAATCGGTATAATCTATGGCTTCATAAAACCCATATGGACCTTCTAATCCTTCCTTTTCAAGCTTACTAATATTTTTAAATGCCTCCTTATAATCAAATTTCAGGGCTAAAAAGGTAGAATATGGGGATACTACCAATTCATCTTTCAATTCTCGCTTAAAACCTAAAGCTGGCACTCCAAAGGCCTTATACTGGTAGTTCAACTGACTATCAAAGGCGAAAAAACCAGATTCTGAAATCCCCCAAGGTATATTGTGATAATTACCATAGATTCTTTGTATCCTGATAGATGTTTTATAGGTTTCATCTAATAAGGTGTTTTTATAGTTTTTCAGTAACAGTGTAGGCATCAAATATTCAAACATGGTGCCAGACCAAGAAGCTAGCGATATATACCCATTCTCCATAATCAAAGATTTCCCTAGTCTATTCCAATGTTCTAAGGGCACTTCTCTTCTAGAAATAGCGATATAGGACGAAATCCTAGCTTCAGAGGCCAATAGATCATAATAGGATTTCAAAGGCCTATTTTCTCCTACATCGTAACCTATGTAGAATAAATCTTTAGTTGCATCATATAGGGGATAAAATTTAGTAGCATCTATTAGCCCTTCTATCCTATCTATTAAATCCATAGCTTTTAATACTAGTTCCTCGTCTAATTCACTATCAGCTAGAGGACCTATAACATACTCCTTTAGTCCTTCCTTTAATACTATTAGATAAGATATTAAATTTCCACTATCCACTGTCGATACAAATACTGGCATTAAGGGTTCTAGGGTCTCGGTATTATACCAATTATATAAATGCCCTTCCCATTTTTCCATCTTTTCCATAGTGTTTATGGTAAGGCCTACCAAGTCCACCATCTCCCCAGTAGTGATAAATCCTAAATCCCTACTAGATAATATAGCTAAAAGGTAAAAACCTATATTAGTAGGAGATGTTCTGTTGGCTACTCCATTATAAGGATATTCCTGAAAATTATCGGGAGGAAGATAATTGTTCTTCTCGTCGGTAAAAGTTTGATAATATTCCCAAGTCTTCCTTCCAATCTCGTAGAGTAATTTCAAATTTTCTCCATCAACTTCCATAGTTTCTACATCCTCTTTGCTGATATTGTAGGCTACTAAGGGCCCTACTAACCACAATAAAGCAATTACACCACTTATCCAGAGCCTATTTGGATTAAATAAATAGGTTAGAATAAGTAATAGCAAAGAGACAATAATATTTTCATTCATCCTCTTCATATAGCTGGAAAGACTGTTATCAAGTCTTTTTTCCATATCAAAAGCTGTTGTCCATTCCAACAGGTTTTTATTGGATACAAATACCCTATAGATAGTTCTTCCTATTGCATCCAACATCATCCTAGCCTCATGGGGCAAAAACATCAAAGATAAAATCCCTTGATATAAATAGGTCTTGTACCCTAGGATAAGATCCCCATTTAACTTCACCTTTTGCATCTTAAACCTTTTGTATAATATGGTATCTAAACCCATATTGATAATAGGTAGAAACAATGTAACCATAGAGAGACTTAACCATATGGATGTATTTCCTGGAAACAAAGATAAACCAAGAATAAAAGTCAATAGTAAAAATATAGGTAATAGGCTCCTTCTCATATTGTCTAATATCTTCCATTTAGAAAGGGAATTTATATGATTACTATATGGCTTTTTTAGCCATCTAATCAATTGCCAATCCCCTCTAACCCATCTGTGTTGTCTCATAATATAGGAGCTGTATTTCTCTGGGTATCCATCAACTAATCCTATATCTGTAGCTAAACCTGCCCTAATATAGCTACCTTCTAATAGATCATGGCTTAATACAGCGTTTTCTGGAATAGTAGCTAAGCATTTTTGAAAAGCTTTTAAATCATATATGCCTTTACCTGTAAATATTCCCTCTCCGAATAAATCCTGATATATATCAAAGGTAGCAGTACTATAAGGATCTATTCCTCCTACACCTGCAAATATTCTAGTAAATAGTGATTTGTTGCTACTTTCTATATCTATCAGCATTCTAGGCTGAATAATTCCATACCCTTCTATTACCCTATTTCTTTCTTCGTCTACTACTGCCCTATTCAATGGATGGGCTATGGTGCCTATTAATTTCTTTGCCCCATCTATAGGCAGTTTGGTATCTGCATCTAAAGTAAGTACATAACTAATTTTTCCCTGTATTTTGGTTATATCTCCTGATATGGTATTAAAACTAGTATTCTTCCCTCCCAACAATATTTCATTAAGCTCTACCAAAGCTCCCCTTTTTCTTTCCCAACCCATCCATTTATCTTGAGTTTTAGAATGTATCCTTTTCCTATGGAGATAGTAAAATATCTCCTTTCCCTTTCCATACTTATCGTTTAATTTCTGTGCCATTTCAATACCCTTATTGAGTATTTCTTCATCAGATTCTATTACTTCACTATCTCCGTCCTTAAAATCCCCTACTATTCCAAAATAAATATTCTCTTCCCTATTAGAAAGATAATATACTTCTAGGTTTTTAAACAGTTCTTCAACACGATCTACACTAGGTAGTAAAGTTGGGATGACTACAAAAGTGCTATGTTTTTCAGGAATTTCACCTTTGAAGTCCAATTTGGGAAGCATTCTAGGCCTATGCATTTTTGAAAACAGGTAGTTAACTACATTTGTAGAAATAGTTAATAAGGGTATAGATATTATTATAAAAATTAGTATACCCCAGTAGATGTTTCCTCTAGTATAACCATATAAACTTAGTATGGAGGCTACACAAATCCATAGTAAAATAATAGGGAAATAATAATAAGCATATTTCCCTAAATAGACTCCATAGGTCTTATTCTCTTTTTTAAAGAAACTAAAAAGCTCTTCTCTCCCCCTATCTAGAATGTAATATCCAATATGGGCTTTTTTATCCCTGCAACCCTTATCCCATTCTAACTTTGCAAGTTCTAATATCTTTTTGGATAAAAAGATCTCTTGTACTTTAAACCGCTCTGCTAATACTTGAGTTTCATATCTATAATAAGCTTTAGAGGATAAATCCATACTTTCATATACACCTAAAGGATCTGCCTTATATATACTTTCAACAACAGATAAGGTATCAAATATACGTTCCCAATTTAGGGAGGAAATATCCCTCAAGGAACCTATGCCATAGCCTAAAGATAGTTTGTATTTAGACTGACGTATGTATTCCCTTTCTAATATAGTCTTGATACTATAACCTATATAGTCTAATTTTCTATCAATGGCCTCTAATGCCCATGAAAGGTTTTCACCTTCTTCTCTTATTTTCCTTACTAACCTTTCTATTTTTCTAGTGTCTATGACATGTATTTCATCTAGGATCTCCTTTAGATTTTTTTCAAGATTGATTTCTTCAACCTTTTCCCATATCTTATATGTATGAAATAGGTTTGATGAAATATCTCTAATATACTCTATCAAACCTAGGGTAATAAAGGTAGGTAAATAGTGTATCTCCTCTAATGTTAATACTTCTTCCTTCTGAAATCCATTGACAAATCCTTCAATGCTATCTTCTGTAATATTGCCTCCTGAGTGGGATATTAGTTCTAGTGCTAGGATATATACCAAGGGGTAGCCCTTTAATGGTTCTCCTTCTATAATCCTTACCCTCATGTTTTTTTCATCTTTTAAACTAAATTTCAATTGTTTGTAGACTAACTCGATTATGTAAAAATTATCTAGAAGCCATTCTGTTCCCTTCGGCAGTTCTTTGTCCGTATTTTTATTAAAATACAAATAAATTCCTTCAATTTCCTTGAAGCTAGCATCCAATCTATTTTTAAGAAACCTCTTTACATTAACTTTTCTGTTGGTTTTATATATTTCACCTATCTGTTCTCCATGCTCTACTAATCTATCTCGATCTAAATCTATATCCTTTATAACAATAGAATTTCTATTCTTTTTAAAGTCGAACCTTCGCCACATATCCTTCTTCCTTTCATTAAAAGCCTTTAATCAATTTTCTTATCTTGTCATCATATAAGGTCCATAGCTCCTCTGCATATTCTTCATCATAGCCTTCAATATATAGGTTAAATACTGGCTTTTCTTCATCAGGAGCAATCATAGCCCATCCCCTATCCTCTATAAATCTAACACCTTCTATTAGCTCAATTCCCTGTTGTCTATCTTCAGTTAGTCTTCTAAGGATATTGCCCTTATCGTCCCATTTGCAGGAGATCTCCTTTTTTAGATAATAGTACTCAGGCAACTGTTGTACCAACTTATTTAAAGCAATATCTTCACCTACAAGATAATCTATTATTTTTCCAGTAGCCCAAATTCCGTCAAAATTTAGTATATATTGAGTGGATATGTTTTTATCTACCATAGTGCCAATAATATCCGATATATTGGATTTACTATAGTTAATGTAGGCTTTATACTCATCTGCTATCTTCTCTATAATCCTTGGGAAATTATAGGGAATAACTGCCTCCTTCAAATCCCCAGACTTAAAACCTAAGCTCAAGGTTAATAGATGGTATTTTTCATCCTGGACATTGTTAAACCCATCTGTTAGTGCTATCCTTTCCCCATCCCTAGAATATAGTATTCCTAAGTCCCCATCCTCCTCTAACACCATACTTCCTATATCCTCCATGGTCAGTCCATTCCTGTAGGGCAGTGTTCTTACCTTACAGCCTATCCCTTTTAAATACTCTTCCGCCAATTTGCAAATATTTTTTGAGGGGGATGCTATGATCAATTTAGGTCTTATATTTTTGATCTTTTCTATGTTCTTTAAGTGAGTTTTTCCTCCGCTAAAATAAACCTTGGAAAAATTTTGTACTTTCACTATGTCCTTAATGTCATCACCAGAGCATCTTTTAAAATCCCCTATTACAATAGAGTTTTCAATTTTTCTCCTCTTATTTTTATCGATATTAACTCCTTTTTCATCTAAAAACTCTATATATATATCATCCTCCCCATGAGAACTTATATGTATTCCCCCATGGCTACTAAAGTATCTAATTCCAAATCTACATATAGGTATAGTGCTATAATCTATATCGATAACCTGGCTACCCGTTGAAAGCACACCAGATATTATTGAATACTTCATAGATTTAGACAAATTGTGTTCATCACTACTGACTATATAACTTCCTCCCGGCTCCATAATAGTGGCAAAAGCAGTACCTAAACTAACAGCCATCTCTAGAGTTATATTTTGATTAAATATCCCTGATATATTCCTATATCCAAACAGTTTCTTGTTAGCTGCATCCCTCCATATTAAATTGTCCTTTACCGTAACAGTTTTATCTACAGTCTTATAGGGCCATATCTTGACATCAGGTTTTATGGTAGTATCCTGATATATTTTAGAATGGGCACCTACCACTACTCCCTCAAATAGCCTACTGCGGCTATCTAAATAAACATGATTACATATGACAGATTTTCTTATTTCACAGTTTTCTCCAATGTTTACATTGTCCCATAATATACTCCTCTTGATGGAAGTGCCTCTGTTTATTACACAGTTGTTCCCAATTACTGTGTAGGGTTCTATAATAGCCCCTTCCCTTATCAAAGAATTTTTACCTATGTATAGAGGAGGATGTAACTTTGCACCTTTTTCTATAGTAGTACCTCTTTCTATCCAGATTTGCTCATGTTTTTCCCTTCCTAGTAAATAATGTTCTCTAGTATCAGAAAAAATATCAACATGGGTTTCTATATAGGTAGATAGATCGCCTACATCACACCAATACTCCTCTGCTACATAACCGTACATAGGTATATCATCCTTTAATAGGCGGGGAAATAAATCCTTACTAAAATCAAAATTATCTCCCTTGTTATAGTAATCTAGCACCTCTGGTTCCAATATATAAATCCCCGTATTGATAGTATCGCTAAAAACCTCTCCCCAGCTAGGTTTCTCTAAAAACCTTATGATTCTTCCATAATCATCAGTAATAACTACTCCGTATTCTAATGGAATTGGCTCCCTTTTTAAAACCAATGTGGCTTTAGAACCTTTTTCCCTATGGAATTCATAGGCTTTTGTTAAATCTATATTGGTGAAAGCATCTCCACTTATAACAATAAAAGTACTATCTAGAAATTCCTGGGCATTTTTTACGCTACCACCAGTACCTAAGGGCTCATTTTCAATATAATATTTAAGATTAACATCAAACTCCTTTCCATCATCAAAATACTCCATTATTTTGTTAGGAAGGTAGTGTAAGGTAACAGCTATATCATGTATTCCATGTTCCTTTAAAAGATCGATACCATATTCCATAACTGGTTTATTGAAAATAGGTACCATTGGTTTTGGCAATTGACAAGTAAGAGGTCTAAGCCTAGTACCCATTCCTCCTGACATAATAACTCCTTTGATTGTAATCACTCCTCCATAAAATACTTATACAAGAGTATTTTGTGAAATATTGTATAAATTATACATAATAAAAGCCTTCATCTTAGCTAAGTGCCAAAATGAAGGCTTTAATAATTTTACATATTATTCTATTGATTCAATCCTATCCATGGTAGCTTTTTCTATAGCCTTTATCTTATTTTGTGAAGATTTTCTATCCCCATCTCTAGAATAGATATATACCTTTATCTTTGGTTCTGTACCTGAAGGCCTTACTGCATACCAGGAACCATCGTCAAAGTAATATTTTAAAACATTGGATTTTGGATTTCCTGTTTCATCTTTCAAATAATCTATAGTTTTTATAAGTTTCATGTCATCTATATTAGTAATAGGTCTATCTCTAAAGGAATCCATTATTCTTCCAATTCTATGACTTCCTTCTATACCTTCTAATACTATGGAAATAAGCTTCTCAAAATAATAACCATATTCCTTATATATATCTTCTAGCTCATCTAATAGGGTTTTCCCTTGGGTCTTATAATATGCTGCCATCTCCGCTATTAGCATAGAAGAAATAACGCCGTCCTTATCTCTTACCATTGTATCGTAAACATATCCAATGCTCTCCTCATAACCCATTATGAAGGTGTATTCACCACTCCTGTCAAATTCGTTAGCCTTTCCACATATATTTTTAAAGCCAGTGAGAGCTTCTATGGTAGCTACCTTATAGTTTTCAGCTATAGCCTTGCTTAAATCCCCTGTTACTATGGATTTAACTATAGCTGCATTTTTAGGTATAGTATTGTCCCTATGTCTAGATGACAATATATAGTTTACCAACAGGGCTCCCGTTTGATTACCATTTAAAGCTATATATTCCCCACTGGAATCTTTGACCATGCAAGCTACCCTATCACAATCTGGGTCCGTAGCTATCAATATATCTGCCTCCTTTTCCTTACCTAATTTCTTGGCATAGTCAAAGGCCTTTATATCCTCTGGGTTTGGATAACCTACTGTAGTAAAATCTGGATCTGGATTTTCCTGTTCTGGTACTACAATAACGTTGGTAAAGCCTCTTTCTCTTAAAACTCTCCTAACCAATTTATTACCTGTACCATTCAAAGGAGTATATACGATTTTTATATCTTTATCAATATTTTCATTTAATGCAAGGGCTTTTACCTTCTCTACATATTCGTCATCTATTTCCTTTCCTATGTATTTTATTAAACCCTTATCTACCCCTTCTTCTAGGTCTATAAGCTTAATATTGGAAAAGTCCCCTACATGATTAATATTGTTAAGAATTTCATCTGCTATATCATCGAGTATTTGGGAACCTTCTTCCCAATATACTTTATATCCATTATAATCCTTAGGGTTGTGACTAGCTGTAATTACTATACCGGAAATAGTGCCTAATCTCCTAATAGTATAGGATAGTAATGGGGTAGGCCTTATATCATCAAATAGGTATACCCTTATTCCATTAGCTGCTAATACGCCAGCGGCAATTTCAGCAAAATCCTTGGAAAAATGTCTTACGTCATAAGCAATAGCTACACCTCTATTCATAGCATCTTTTCCCCTACTTTTAATGGTATCAGCTAAGCCTTGAGTAGCTAAAGATACAGTGTATCTATTCATCCTATTAGTACCGGCACCAATTTTTCCTCTTAATCCTGCCGTCCCAAAGGTTAAATCCGTATGAAATCTATCCAATATTTCCTTATCATCGCCTTTTATGGACTCTAACTCCCTTTTAGTATCTTCATCAAAGTATCCATCCTTTAACCAATAGTTGTATTTTTCTAAATGATTCATATTAAAACCTCCTAAAACATATTTAGTCATCTAAAAATTCTAGAACATTTGCTACTTGTAATAGTATGCCTCTTGATAAACATTCCTCATCTATATCGAAGTAAGGGGTATGACCACTATGTATAATTCCCTTTTGTTCATTACCTGAGCCTAAATGGAAAAAAACTGCCGGCCTTTCTTCTGTAAAATATGCAAAGTCCTCTACTCCATAGCTAGGATAGGGCATTTCATATACATTTTCCATTCCTAAAAGCTTTACTCCATTCTTCTTAACTATATCTACCATAGAATCATCATTGAGCAAAGCAGTGTAGCTTTCTGTCCTTATGAGTTCGCCATGACCTCCCATAGCTTTTGGAATATCTTCAACTATAGTTTTTACCTTATGTATTACTAAATCCCTGGCATTTTCATCTAAGGTTCTAACTATACCTGCCATCTCCACCTTATCCGCAATTATATTTCTAGCATATCCTCCTTCGATTGTACCAAGGGTCACCACTGCTGAAGATCTAGGATCCACGTTTCTACTTACTATAGTCTGTAATGCTACTATTACTTGTCCTGCTATGGAAATAGCATCTATTCCATTTTGAGGATAGGCTCCATGACTATTTTTCCCATGTATGATTATTTTAATCATATCGGAGGCAGCCTTCATTTGACCATATTTGATACCTATTTGCCCTGTTTTAAGGCTATTGTCTACATGAAGACCAAATACTCCATCTACATAGGGGTTCTCCAATACTCCCCCTTCAATCATAGGCAATGCCCCTCCTACAGTTTCTTCTGCTGGTTGGAATAATAGTTTTACATTGCCCTTTATATCTTCTTCCATATCCTTTAAAATCCTTGCTACTCCTAGCAATATGGCTGTATGGGCGTCGTGCCCACAGGCATGCATCTTTCCTTCTATCCTAGATCTATAAGGAACTTCCTTCTTATCATCTATAGGTAGGGCATCTATATCAGCCCTTAAGGCTACCGTCTTACCAGACTCTCTACCTCTTATTATACCTACCACTCCAGTATTTGCTACAATGTAATGGTCGATATCCATTTCTATTAAATATTCAACAATCCTATCCCTAGTTCTATACTCTTCCATTCCTAACTCTGGAAACTGGTGAAAATCCCTTCTAATACTTATTACCCAGTCTTCTATTTCGGAAACCTTAGAGATTAAATAGCTATTTTCCAACCAAGTTCCCTCCTGTTTATACCTAATATACATTAATATTATAGCATAAACTGGTAGGCTAAAGAAGAGGTAAAACTAACAAATAATACACCTTAAGGACATCCTTAAGGTGTATTGTTCAAATTTATTCTATATTGCTTCTCCATTCCTTTAGTTTATAGGTTCTAGATTTTTCTCTTATTACTGGATCCTTTTCTATTATGGATTTGGCTTCATCAATAGTTTCCACATTGTAAATTATTAGACCACCACTATGATCTGTAAATGGTCCTTTAGCATATATTTTACCTTCATCAATATATCTATTAAGGTATGCTTTGTGCTCATCTAATACTTCAGCATCCTTTTCAGGATCTATAGTCTCTAAAATTGCTGCATATAATATCATTTCATATCCTCCCTTTATATACTTATATTTATTCTATATCACATTTACTTCAGCCCGATTTCTTCCGCCACTTTCTTCATGCCTTCAATGGTTTCTGTAATGACTTGGTTTAAATCCATTCCAAGGATTTCTGCACCTTCTGCAATTATTTCCCTATTTACTCCAGCTGCAAAGGATTTATCCTTCCATTTTTTCTTTACTGATTTTACCTTCATATCAGATATCCCAGTAGGACGCATTAATGCAGTGGCATTTATTAGCCCTGTTAATTCGTCAACGGTATATAACACCTTTTCCATTGTCTCTATAGGCTCTACATCGGTACATATTTTCCATCCATGACTCATTATAGCCCTAATATAATCCTCTGGCCAATTTTCCTCTTCTAGTATCTCTTCGGTCCTCTTACAATGTTCTTCTGGATACATCTCATAGTCCAAATCATGTACAAGACCTATAATCCCCCATTTCTCTATATCTTCTTCTCCTAGTAGTTCTGCAAAATGTACCATAACAGCTTCTACAGCTAAGGCATGTTTTATTAAACTTTCACTATTATTGTATTTCTTTAAAAGCTCAAAAGCTTCTCTCCTTGTAGGAGCTTTCTTTTCCACTGGCACACCTCTTTTCTTTTGTTTTAATATAATATATTAACTATTAGAACCTATCATAACTTACGATCTCATCAAGCTCTTTCCTTGGCCTAGGTGAGGGTGATTCATCGGGATATCCTAATGGAGTTATGGAAACTACTCTTACTCCTTCTGGAATATCTAAAACTTCCTTGACTTTTCCTTCATCATAACTACCTAGCCAACAAGTTCCTAATCCTTGCTCATATGCTTCTAATATCATATATGCAGTAGCAATAGATAAATCAACAGTATATCTTGGCTGACCACCTCTCATGACCCCTTCTGATTCCGTACCACAGCAAACTAAAATTATTGGAGCTTCTCCAACAAATGGTTGACCTATGGCTTCAGTAAGCTCTTCCCTTGTTTTATCATCTCTTACAACAATGAATTTCCACTCCTGTCGATTTCTTGCCGATGGTGAAAGCCTAGCTGCCTCTAAAACCTTTAGCAGTTTTTCTTCTTCAACAGACTTATTACTATATTTTCTAATACTTCTTCTACCTTCAATCGCTGATAAAACATCCATTATATATACCCCCTATAATAATATTATTATTGCCTATATTATATCAAAAATTGGGCAAAAGTAGAAATAGGATGGCATACTACTAGTTACAACCTATACAATTTTTCTAATTCCACAGCTAGATTAGCTCCTACCAATGCATTATTATATACTAACTCTATATTGGACTTTAAGCTTCTTCCTTCAGTGATATTCTTTACCTTGTCTAGTAGAAAAGGGGTTACCTCTTTACCTGTTATTCCTTTGGTGTCTGCCTCCTTTAAGGCATCTTTTATCGCCTGATCAATTATATTAATGTCCATCTCATATTCTTTAGGTATTGGATTGGCCACTACAATTCCCCCATCTAATCCTAAATCCCATTTAATCTTTATGGCTTTAGCCAACTCCTCTTCCCCTTCTACCTGATAGTCTACGCTAAATCCACTTTTTCTAGTAAAAAAAGCAGGAAACTCATGGGTTTTAAATCCTACAACAGGGACTCCAAAGGTCTCTAAATATTCTAAAGTAAGACCTAAATCCAGTATGGATTTGGCTCCTGCACAAACTACTGTCACATTGGTGTGGGCTAATTCCTGCAAATCTGCGGATATATCAAAGGTCTTCTCTGCTCCTCTATGAACCCCACCTATACCTCCTGTGACAAACACCTTTATACCTGCTAAATTAGCTATAATCATAGTAGAAGCTACAGTGGTAGCACCATTTAAACCCTTGGATAGGATAAAAGGTAGATCCCTTCTACTGACTTTGTGTACATTCTTTGCCTTTCCTAGATATTCAATCTCCTCTTCATTTAAACCCACTTTTATTCTTCCTTCTAATATAGCAATGGTAGCTGGAATTGCTCCCCTGTCCCTTATTATCTTTTCTACTTCCATTGCAGTTTTTACATTTTGAGGATAGGGCATTCCATGGGATATAATGGTAGATTCCAAAGCCACTACTGGTTTCCCTTCTTCTAAAGCCTTCATTACCTCTTCCTTAATATCCATATTTTTTTTCATTATAGTCCCAACTCCTTTATTCTTTTCTCAATATTTTCTACCGATATATTTTGATTTATGGTATTTTCGTTTTCTAAAGTTACAATTGATGCTCCTATAGAAAATTTTATAGTGCTTTCTGTATCTAATCCATTGAAATAGGAATAGGCTAGTCCTGCCATAAAAGCATCCCCTGCACCAGTGGCATTTATAATAGATATCTCAGGTGATTTCATATGTAACTCCTTTTTTCTATCACGGTAATATACTCCATCTTCCCCTAAAGTAATAAATACCCTTTTAACTCCCATATCTATGAAATAACTAGCTACTTTTTTCAAATCCCCATTATCTATTATTTCCATTCCCGATAGTATTTCAGCCTCCAACTTATTTGGCTTTATCGTATGGAAATAGCCTAGCATATCCTTAACCGTTTCTGCTTTTGTCGTAGATACCGTATCCAAAAAGAAATCCACATTGAAATTCAACACAATATATTCCAGAACTTCTCCAGGTATATTGGTATCTACTATACAAAGGGTGGAATTCTCTATGAGATCCTTTTTTTCTTGAATGAAGGATATAGTCATCTGTTCAAATATATCCATAGACGAAATAGCCAAGTTCATATCTCCTATTTCATCTAATATAGCTATGTAGGTAGATGTTTCCTCCCCTAAAAGGATTAAGGACTCTGACATATCTAGCCCTATTTTTATCCCTTCTTCTACTATAGTCTTACCATAGATATCATTACCTAAAACAGTAATGAGCCTAGTATCTATTCCAAGCCTACTCAAGTTTTCTCCTATATTCCTTCCAACTCCACCTAAAGATATGGTAGTATTACCTGGATTAGAATCTTTCATTCTGAGCTTTTTATAGGGCAAACCTATGATATCTACATTGGCGCCTCCAACTATGGTTATATAAGGTTTATCTTTCACAATATAACCTCTCCCTAAAATATATCCCTTTTTCATTAGATTAGTAATGTGAACAGCTACAGAAGATCTAGAAATTCCCAATCTTTCTGCAACCTCCCTTTGGGATATCATTGGATTTTTAGAAATTAGTTTTAGTATTTCTTCTTCCCTTCTAGTCATATGAAACTCCTTAATGTTTGCTTAGATTATAAGCTATTGTTTGTTTTATCATAAAATTATTTTTTATATTTGTCAATAGCAATTGAACAAGTATCCATCCCCGGCACTAACTTGCTTACTTATTTGTCTAGTTTAATTATTTTACATTAATATAATGATAAACAATACTCTAAAGTTATTGCTTCTGCTATAACTAAAGACCTTTATACTTATCTTTAGTTTCCGCAAAAACTAGATAATACCTTTAAAGTACCTTTAAATTTAAATAATCTAAAACTTCATTAACATCATCTATATTATATATTTTTTTCTCTATACAAAATTGAATTACTAGATCGAATATATCGCTATCTGACAAAGTATAACCAGCTGCACCCAATAGCTCTTCTGTTTCCTTCTTATTTAGTTCAAGAGCTAATGCAAGAGCAATAGCTGAGTTTTTCCCAATGCAATAGTCTGGATTAGATCGTATCTTTGAAAAGTGTCTTCGGTCAATTCCTGCTCTTTTGTAAACTTCTGAGTCAGTTCTACCTTTTTCATCAATAAAATTAAACAGTATTTCATTAAATTTTGGCTTACGTTTGTTCTTTATAAAATCCTTTATTTTACCTTTTTGTACTTCTCCATATTGAATTTTATCAAGATGTATCATACTTTCGCAATACTCAGTTTTATCCTCTTTTACATGAATATCTATATATTCTTGTAATTCATACAAAAGTTTCTTATCAAGCATAAAGCCCCACTCCTAAATGTCGCTTATCAAGCGACCAAATAATGGATATGTTCTGTTATATTATATTATATAGTAAAATCGAAAGGATGATAAGTATGGATACAAATTTAACAGAAATCATTTTTCTTCTAGATAGAAGTGGATCCATGGCTGGCCTTGAAGATGATACCATTGGTGGATTTAATGCTTTTATTGACAAGCAAAAACGATTAAAAGGGAAGACCATAGTGACAACAGTTCTATTTGACCATGAATATGAAATACTATGGAATGACGTTGATGCTAATGAAATAAAACTAACGGATAAGGAATATTATGTAAGAGGCAGTACAGCCCTCCTAGATGCAGTTGGTAAAACCATCGTAGATGTAAATCATAGATTAGCAAAAACAAATGAAGATGAAAAACCAGGCCAAATTATATTTATTATAACAACAGATGGTATGGAAAATTCAAGCCATGAATTTACTTATAAGAAGATAAAGCAGCTTATAAAGCATCAACAGGAAAAATATGATTGGAAATTCATATTTCTTGGTGCAAATATCGATACTGGGAAAGAAGCAGATAATATTGGCATTCACAAGAACAATGCCTATAGCTTTGAAGCTTCAGAATCTGGCGTTCAGCACATGTATGATGTTGTACATGATAGTGTATCGGAGATGAGAAAAGATTATAGGAAAAAATAAATAAAGTAGGGAATGAGCCTCCAATATCATTCCCTACTTTTATTCCCCAAGATGGCTAGCCTAGCTCATCCTCTTCTCTTCTTTGTTCTCCTATAAAAATTAATAGCAAGGAGAAACAGGAAATAGATTGGAATCATCAACAATAAAATTGCGAAGAAATCCCGTTGTGCTGAGTATGAGGAAGTTGTAAAACCTTTAATGCAAAAATGTCCAAGGATATAGGATATGGGTAATAGCAAAATCTTTTCCAATACATATTTTCTTTTGTCTTCCTTACGATACCTATAAAGTAAAATTCCAAACAAAATTGCCAGCAATATAGCTAACAGAAAATAATATGCAAGAACTAATCTAGGTAAAGTAACTACGCCACCACCTTCGAGTAAATCCTTTCCATGAATTAAAATGTCCCCCGTTCCATCAGTAGAATAATAGTATACTGCTACAACCTTCTCCCCATCTGGATTCAATATAATGCTTTGTGCATTATTCTTAAAAATATCTTGATTCCAAATAGTATTCCAAGTAGTTAAATGATAGACATAACCTTCCTTATTATCTGCCTCATGTCTATTAATATCATACCCAGCTACTTCATCATCAAATGTAATGATAACTTTACCGTCCTCATGTTCAGTCAAGGACATAATATCACTAGAATAAGGCAGATATTTTGGAGATGTAAGATAGGCTATACTGGTTATTACAATTATTAAAACTAAAGTAATAGTTAAAGCAATTATCTGAATTCGTTCCCGAAAAAGCTTCCTTTCTACCCTTTTAAATGGCTCTACATTAGTATCCATTGGAATTTCCTTAGGGTTTTCAATTAATTCAAACTGTTTTCTACAGTCTATACATGTTTTAAGATGTTCTTCTACAAGAACTCGAGTATCATCACTTGTAAGTCCTTCTACGTATAAAGGCAAGAGATCTTCAATTACATTACATGTAATTTTCATTAATACTCCTCCATTTCTTCTTGAATTTTCTTTCTAGCACGGTGATAAGTGACACAGGCCCAATTTTCATTTTTCCCAAAGAGATATCCTATTTGTTTGAAGCTTAACTCACTAAATACACGTAGTGAAAACACCTCTTTATATGGCTCTTTAAGCTTATGTAAAATTTCATGGATTTTTATCGAATCCTCTTTAGAGACAATTGATTGTTCTATGTTAAGTTCACTTACATGCTCTGGTTCCTTATCTGTAAATAGAAGTTTTTTGTTTTTCCGTAGATAGGAATAATAACAATTTTTTGCAATTTGACATAACCACACTCTAATATCACAATTTCCCTTAAAGGTATCAATAGATTTAATAGCTTTAATAAAAGCTTCAGAGGTAATATCTTCAGCTATATGCTCATCTTTTGACAAACCTAATATGTAAAAATATACATCTTGAAAATAAACTCTATATAGGCTTTCTAATTCGGTCACTTTTTCACCTCCTATATATAAGACGCACAGACTCTAATTATCTTACAATAAATTTTTAAAAACTATTCATTCTTTAATTATGGGGTTGTCCCCTTTAGATAGCTTTTTTGAAAACTTTTCAGGGATAACAACTATCTTTGATTGGAAACAGTTTGATCTGAACCCTTATGCAAAAAGAACCGTCCCTAATGCATTACTGCATCAATGATTGTTTAATTGGACATAATTTTTCTAGTATTCCAACCATAGGTGACAAAATGAACGCTGCATATATGGTTTTAATACCAAATTCTTTCCCAATAAAAAAGTAAAATAAAATTAACAAAAATGTATTTATAATAAAAGACTTTGTCCTTTCGCTCATTTTATCTCTCCCTAAATTTAATTCTAATCAATTTTTATTTGCAAACATGATTAGTTTGTTATAATATAAACAAAATATCGTTTACAGAATTAATTTTAACATAAATATCTGTATTCCAAAATCATTAATTTTATTTTTTTAAAAAAACTTATAATATACATTTTGTAGGAACTTTTATTACTTTTTAAAACCTGCTAAATACAAAAATAAAAAAACCCCTTGAAATCAAGGGGTTTTGATGTATCAATATTTAAGTTTTTTTATGCATTCAGTGGAGTAAAAAAAGACTCTGATTGTAGAAATTGATATATAAGGGCTATCTAAGCAGCCCCATTTATGCTCCTTCACCGTACATAATAATGATAAATTCTAATTCTTCTTCATCAGTCCAGAAACTATGGTGAACATTTTTATCTATATAATAGGCATATCCATCTTCAAAACTATACTCTTTATCACCTATTTTAACTTGTCCTTTACCTTTTATAGCAATAACTAATGTTGGAAAAGGATTTGTTTGTTGGTTTTCTTCTTCATTAATAATCATACCTTTTTCAACTCTATACCATCCAGTTCGGAGCCCCTCATCATAAACTATGGGAATAGTATATCCACCATGAACAATTCGTGCATGTTCTTTTCCTAATTTAATTTTTTCTGGTTGGTCTAAAATAAAATAGCTAAAAATAAATTTAAATATATTAATATTTTCTGGTATTTTTTCTAAATTTATAAAATCTAATGGGGTTTTGTCACTCCAATATTCCCTACCCATAGCTGTCATGGCTGACATTTCTTTTGAATATATTCTTTTTAGAGTATTTGTATCTGTAACAAAACTAAATATTTCTAATATTTCATCGGATTTACTTATGTCAAAGGTCCCATCTTCCCTAATATCAACTATATAAAAATCTTCATCAACTTTGAATCCAAATTTAAAATCTACTAAACCTTCTGTTTTCTTAATATAGGATTTAGTAAAATCCTCTAAAATTTTGTAACTTTATCTGGCTTTCTCTTCATTATTATAACCCTCCTTTCTTTCTAGTTTATATAATAAGATTTATGTGTCATTAGCTAAAACTTCAAATCATTCTTTTGATTAAGAAATTCATCTTGGAGAATCCCCATCATTATAATATCGTGGTATTTTCCTTCAATAAATATTGCTTCTCTCTTTCTTCCTTCTTCTACAAACCCCACACGCTTATATGCTCTATATCCTCTCTCATTAAAGGAAAACACTTCTAATTCAATTCTGTGTAAATTTAATTCTTCAAATCCAAATTTTAAAGTCATTTTGGTAGCTTCAGTCCCTATTCCTTTTCCAAAGTTTTTACTATCGAATAAACATATTCTAAAATGACCAGACATATTATCAATATCGATTTCATTAATATTTCTGCTTTTTGGTCCAGTCTTATCACCTTCCATCTCCCCCTAAAAAGTTATTCATAGGGGTATTATATTTTAAAGGTGGACCAGT
>NZ_PPXY01000007.1 GCF_021655115.1 Clostridium sp. Cult3 | reverse complement strand
AAAGCCAATCAACAAGGTTGGACAGAATATCGACTTAATAAAAGATCAAATTCTAAAGATTAACAAGCTATTGGATTTAAAAGATAGGCTGGATAAAGTGAATAAAAATCTATCTATTGGCATTGTTTATACAAATAAACTTACACATATTGAAGAAGTCATAGATATCCAGAATTCCCTAGAAGAAAAAAACGATTTATTGATGAAATTAATAAACCACAGAGAAAGATATGAAGGGATTGACAAAGAAAGACTAGATGTGAAAAGGAAGGTAAGTAATATAGATAAACAGATAAACGAAAACGCTGATGAATATAAAAAAATATTAACAAAAATTGAAGTGTGCCCATTATGTTTTAGTCCTATTAATAGACTAAAAATTGAAGATATCATAGATAATTATAAATAGGGAGGATAGAATATATGGATTATGAGAAGGAACTTAATATACTAAAAGACAATCTTGAAAGGGCTAAGAATTTGAAATATAAAGCAGAAGCCAGATTGGAGCAATTAAACAATCAACAGGAGGAAATCATTAAAGAACTAAATAGCCTAGGGGTAAATCCTGAGAATTTAGAAGAAGAAATTCAAAAATTAACATCGGAGATAAATGATCTATTTAACAAAGCCAATGCTTTATTACCAAGGGATATTTTAGAAAAGAAGTGATAATATGAATATCAATAATTATAGTGAATTGGATACTTATGTATCCGAAATGAAATCCTATATTTCAAAGGAGCAAGGAAAAAAAGAAAAAATATTAGAACAAATACAGCAATATATAGAATTAGTTGAACAGATTGAATCCGATATTGATCTAATAGAAAAAGTAAGTGTACTTTTACAAAGTACTTCTGAATTTGCTAGGAATCAAGCAAAACTTCAGGTGGAATCATTGGTTACAAATTGCCTACAGTATATATTTGAGAATAATGCGGAGTTTGAAATAGAAATTGAAGAATTATACGGTAAACCAAATGCAGAATTCTATGTATTAACTAAGGTGGAAGAAAGTATAATTAAAACAAAGCCAGAATTGTCGAGGGGCGGAGGCGTAGTAGATATAATATCCTTGGCATTACGGATAGCTTTCCTGCAAATATATAAACCTACAATAGAAGGGCCACTTATATTGGATGAACCAGCTAAACATGTAAGTGAAGAGTATATATTCAATGTAGCTGATTTTTTGATGAGAAGTTCAGAATTATTTAATAGACAAATTATTATGGTAACACACAATAACCATCTCTCATCCATTGGTACCAGAGCTTATAAAGTTTATATGAAGGGAACGGAGAGCCAAATAGAAGAGATAACTCCTAATTAACCCACTTGACATATTTACCAAAAAGTAATAAAATAAAATCGTACCTTGCTATACAAAAATATATGTGTAGACTCTATAGGCCGAGACTACTCGGTTTATATTTTTATCCAAGGCTTGAAAATGAAGATATGTAAAATGGAACTTGAAAACTAAATAAAATAGGAGGTGGGTCGTTATTGACTTTGTAATAATTATTATAAGTATTACTGTTGGAATTGTAGTTGGTTTTTATATTAGAAAAACCATAGGAGAGCGTAAAATAAAAAATGCTGAGGAATTAGCAATAAAGATTGTAGAAGATGCCAATCGAGAAGCTGAAACACATAAAAAAGAGGTTCTACTGGAAGCAAAAGAAGAAATTCACAAAATAAGGATTGAAAATGAAAGGGAAAATAGAGAAAGACGATCTGAGATACAAAAGTTAGAACGTCGTTTGATGCATAAAGAGGAATCTATTGATAGAAAAAGCGAATCCCTTGAAAGAAAAGAAGAAAATCTTAATAAAAAATCAAAAGAATTAGATGGAAAAGAAATTCTTATTGATGAATTGTATAATAAGCAGGTAGAAGAACTAGAAAGACTTTCAGGCTTGACCTCCGAAGATGCTAAAGAATTGTTGCTAAATGACATTAAAAAGGAAATTGCTCATGAATCCGCTATTATGATAAAAGAAATTGAAAATAGGACAAAGGAAGAAGCGGAAAAGAAAGCTAGGGAAATCATATCATGTGCAATTCAAAAATGTGCCGCTGACCATGTTGCAGAAACCACTGTAACAGTAGTAAATCTACCTAACGATGAGATGAAAGGTAGAATAATTGGTCGTGAAGGTAGAAACATTAGAACCCTTGAAACTTTGACAGGAATTGATTTAATAATAGATGATACCCCAGAGGCAGTAGTGTTATCTGGCTTCGACCCTATTAGAAGAGAGATTGCAAGAATTGCATTAGAAAAGTTAATTGTAGATGGACGAATACATCCAGCTAGAATTGAGGAAATGGTAGAAAAAGCCAAATTAGAGGTCGACAATATTATTAAGGAAGAAGGGGAACAAGCAGCCTTTGAAACAGGCATTCACGGTCTTCATCCAGAGTTAATTAAACTACTGGGTAGATTAAAATATAGAACAAGCTATGGACAAAATGTCCTTAGGCATTCTATAGAAGTATCTCATCTTGCAGGGGTTATGGCAGCTGAGTTAGGAGCTGATGTTAGAGTCGCCAAAAGAGCAGGTCTATTACATGATATAGGCAAGGCAGTAGATCACGAGGTAGAAGGTCCACATGTTGATATTGGTGTAGACTTAGCTAGAAGATATAGAGAGCCAAAGGAAGTGCTTCATGCTATAGCAGCACATCATGGAGACATAGAGCCACAAAGCGTAGAAGCTGTATTAGTACAAGCAGCTGATGCAATTTCTGCTGCAAGACCTGGTGCAAGAAGAGAAACCTTAGAAGCTTATATTAAAAGACTTGAAAAGCTTGAGGAAATTGCAAATTCCTTTGATGGTATAGAAAAATCCTATGCTATTCAAGCTGGGCGTGAATTAAGAATTATGGTAAAACCTGAGGATGTTAAGGATGATGAAATAATCCATACTGCTAGAGAGATTGTTAAGAGAATAGAATCAGAATTGGACTATCCAGGTCAAATTAAGGTTAATGTTATTAGGGAGACAAGAGCTATTGAATATGCAAAATAACATCGTTGATTTATGCCCTATAAATTCTATTAGATGGTTCTTATAAGATAATATTGCAGAAGTTTCAAATTTTATTAAAATTTTTTAAAATAAAAGAGGATTTTTGAATTATCTGTAGAATTAATAATATATACAAAATATATTAATATAAGGGGGATATTTTAATGGATGTATTAAAAGTATCAGCAAAATCAAGTCCAAATTCTGTAGCAGGAGCACTAGCTGGAGTTTTGAGGGAAAAAGGAAATGCAGAAATCCAAGCAATTGGAGCAGGTGCTTTAAATCAAGCAGTTAAAGCAGTAGCTATAGCACGAGGATTTGTTGCACCTAGTGGAATCGATCTCATTTGTATACCAGCTTTTACTGACATCGAAATCGATGGTGAAGAAAGGACAGCTATTAAGTTAATTGTAGAACCAAGATAATCTTAAGGGGGATATTTTAATGGATGTATTAAAAGTATCAGCAAAATCAAGTCCAAATTCTGTGGCAGGAGCATTAGCCGGAGTCTTAAGAGAAAGGGGCAATGCAGAACTACAAGCAATTGGAGCAGGTGCTTTAAATCAAGCAGTTAAAGCAGTAGCTATAGCGAGAGGATTTGTTGCACCTAGCGGGATGGATCTAATCTGTATACCAGCTTTTACTGACATCGAAATTGATGGGGAGGAAAGGACAGCTATTAAGTTAATTGTAGAACCAAGATAATCTTAAGGGGAAGTATAATAAAAAAACCTGTTGAATTCAACAGGTTTTTTTATATCTTGATACTATATTATATGATTGTATATAATATAGTTATGATACAATAAAAGGAGAACATAGAATATGATATTTGATTTACATGTGCACACTAATTATTCTGATGGATTACTTACTCCAAAACAAGTAATCGATTTAGCTGTATTAAAAGGCCTTGATGGTATAGCTATTACCGATCATGATACTGTAGATGGTATAAAGTCTGCAATACAATATAGTAAAACTATAGATAAAATATACATAATTCCAGGTATAGAGTTTGGTTGTATATATAAGGATGAAGAAGTTCATATATTGGGATATTTTATTGATTACAAATCATCGATAATTGAACAAGTAACCGATAGTTTGAGACAAGAAAGAATATTAAGAGGATTGAAAATCATTGATAAAGTTAATAGCCTTGGTATGAAGATAGACGTGGATGAAGTATACAAGATTGCTGAAGAGGATTATATTGGCCGACCTCATATAGCTAGAGTTCTAGTAAAACATGGATATGTTTCTAACGTTAAAGAAGCTTTTGAATTATACTTAAATAGGGGTAAACCTGCCTATATAGAAAGAAAAACATTAAGTATAGTTGAAACTATAGACCTTATCCACAAATTAGAAGGAATCGCAATATTAGCCCATCCAGGAGTTTTAAAAGATAATAGTATAATAGATTATTGTATACATATGGGCATCGATGGCATAGAAGCTATACATTCCAAACATGATTCAGATAGTGTAAAATACTTGTTAGAAGTTGCTAAACAATATGGATTAATTGTTACGGGTGGTTCAGATTGTCATGGCGAAATTATTGATGGAGATTACTTATTAGGGAAATATTATATCAACATAAATCATATCCCTATTATGAAAGGAAGGATATAGTTGAACAATTATAGAAATGAAAGGAATAGGCAATTCCCCTCAAAGATCAGCACAACCTCCTTCGTAAAATTATATATATTACATCTACTAAAAGATAGGAGCTACTATGGAAATGAAATTATCGAGGAAATCAAAAGTAGATTAAATGGCAAATGGGAGCCTAGTCCTGGGATGGTATATCCATTACTTAGAGAACTTGAAGAAGAAGGGTATGTAACTGGTTGGTGGGAAGAACCAGATAAAAGATCTATTAGACATTATCGCCTTACCGACGAAGGATATAAGCACTACAAAGTCATATTATTACAGCATAAACCTACTTTTGAGGATTCCTTGCATATCGTACAAACCGTGCTAAAAGATATATATGGAATGAAATTCTGACAAATATTTAACTTGAAAAGAAGGGAATTGAGAATTTATGTAGAAATATATAATATGGAATTTAATATTTGGATAAAAAATGAAGAATATGGAGGTATTAATATGAATTTAAACTTATCAGAAAAAGGGCTTAAAATATCCCCGTCTGTTACTCTAGAAATAACAGCAAAAGCAAAAGCTATGAAAGCTGAAGGGATAGATGTTATTGGTTTTGGAGCAGGGGAGCCAGATTTCGATACTCCTGAAAATATTAGAAGAGAAGGAATAAGGGCTATAGAAGAAGGGTTAACAAGATATACTTCCGCATCTGGTATTATTGAATTAAAAAAGGCTATTTGCAAAAAATTAAAGAGAGATAATGGACTTGATTACAATAACAACAATATTATCATATCAAGTGGAGCAAAACATTCTATCTATAATGCTTTAATGGCAATAATTAATCCAGGCGATGAAGTAATAATCGGTATTCCATATTGGGTTAGTTATCCTCAAATGATAAAAATTGCTGGTGGCGAACCAGTATACATACAGACAAAAGAGGAAAATGATTTCAAATTCACCGTTTCCGATCTAAACAGTGTGCTAACTGATAAGACAAAAGCTATAATATTAAATAGCCCTAGCAATCCAACAGGTGCTATATATGACAAGGATGAATTAAAGAAAATTGCAGATTGGGCAGTTGAAAATAACATATTTGTAATTTCTGATGAAATCTATGAGAGGTTAGTATATGATGGTGAACATATTAGTATTGCATCTTTTAATGAAGATATTAAAAGGCAAACTATAGTAATAAACGGTATGTCAAAGGCCTATGCTATGACGGGATGGAGAATTGGATACGCCGCTGCCCATGAAGATATAGTAAAAGTAATGAGTAATCTACAGAGCCACACTACTTCCAATCCATGTTCTATATCCCAATATGCTAGCGTAGTAGGACTTTTAGATGATCAAAGTAGCGTTGAAGAGATGAAAAAGCAATTTGAAGAAAGAAGAAATTATATGGCAGAGACCATAAATTCAATAGAGGGATTAAGCTGTAAAAAACCAAAAGGTGCATTTTATATTATGGTAAATATTACTCAATTAAAAGGAAAAGATATTGGAGGAGTGAAAATCAATAATTCCTTAGATTTTGCAAAAATTTTATTAGATAAGTGTAAAGTAGCAGTTATCCCTGGTATAGGCTTTGGTGATGATGACTACATAAGATTGTCTTATGCAACATCAATGGAGAATATCAAAGAAGGCTTACAACGAATAAAAGATGTTGTAGGAAATGCTTAATTAAATATTTCAACTATATGTTGGAAACTTTATTAAATCTTCCAAGCTAAGGTTGACATAATAAAATTATGTCAACCTTAGCTTGGCTTAAAACAATATTTATATTAATATATAGATAGTTGGTGAAGGTATGAAACGTTATGAAAGAAATATGGATTCTTTATCTATTGCTGATATGAATAGATTGAATCATAGTAAGGTTTGTGTTATTGGCTGTGGAGGGCTTGGTGGATATGTGGTAGAAATGTTAGGCCGGATTGGTGTCGGATACATCACCGCAATAGATGGAGATGTATTTGATGAAACCAATTTAAATCGACAGATAGTTTGTCATACCGAAAATATTTCCATGAGTAAAGCAAACGAAACCAAAAAAAGAATGAAATTAGTCAACCCTCATATACAAGTAAATGCTATTGAAACAATGATAACGGAATCTAATGTATTAACATTGATTCAAGGCCACGATGTGATTGTGGATGCACTAGATAATATCCAAACGAGATTTATAGTTAAATATGCAGCAGAAAAACTAAATATTCCTATGGTCCATGGAGCCATTGCTGGTTTTTATGGACAAGTGGCCACTATTTTACCAGGAGATGATATACTAGATTTACTTTATCCCCCAAATAGTAGGATGGGAGAGGGAGTAGAAAAAAGATTAGGCAATCCATCCTTTATACCACCCTTAATAGCTTCTATTCAAGTAGCTGAAGTAATAAAATTATTAACTCAAAGAGGAAAGCTTATAAGAAACAAGGTATTATTTATAGATTTGTTAAATAGTAGCTTTGATTTAGTGACATTTTAATATGTTAGTGCAACCGATTATAAAATAGTAATATAGTATTGCTTAACAATAACAAAAGTTTACATACATAGCTATGTATGTAAACTTTTGTTATTTGTTATAAGTAAAACCTACAATTAGGTATTATTTAGCTATATAGAAAAGCTATTTTAATAATAAATAAGTCGATGTAAATAAGCTTAAAGTTTATTAAAATATGCATAGAAACAAATATTATGTATTTTCACAAATAATTACTATTCAAAGTCTATGAAAACCCGCCACAGGCCACGTAAGCCGATATAACGGTCTTTATATTGTACGTATACCTATTGCATGCATAGGCCACATAAAGCCTTTTAGAATCCAATTTAAAAGGCAGTTTGGACCTGTAGTTCATTTCTTTATGTCAATAAGAAAAGTTGATGCAATTTAATAAACAAAGATATTGTTCATAAAATAATTATTTAATATTTAGGAGGATTTTTAGATTTTATGGCGAAGTATATCATTAGTCACAAAATAGTTATTTTGTGACTAATGATATCAAAAATAATAGAAAGAGGGATTAAATTGGACGAAATACCGATTATACTTGAAGATTATCTAAATTACATGGAGACAATTAAAGGTACCTCTCCCAATACCACAAAAGAATATTTTTATGATTTACGTACATTTTTTAGATTTATTAAAACCAGATATAAACTGGTAGGAAAGGATATACCTTTTGACGAAATAAGTATTGGCGATGTAGATATGGAACTAATAGAAAAAATAGGAATTCAAGACCTACATGCCTTCATATCCTTTACAGATAAAAAATTAGGCAATAGCAATCTTACTAAATCTAGGAAGGTAGCTAGCTTAAAATCTTTTTTTGACTACCTCCATTCTAAAGTTGATTTAATAGACAAAAATCCTGCTAGTAATTTAGAATTTCCTAAGACTGACAATAGGCATCCGGTATACCTTACTCTTGAAGAGTGCAAATTATTGCTAAATACTATACTAGAAAATAATAATGATTTTTTCAGAAAGCGTGATTATGCTATTGTTATGCTATTCCTCAACTGTGGCCTTCGTTTATCTGAACTATCTAGTATTGATTTAAATAGGATAAAGGGCGATACTTTAACAGTTGTAGGTAAGGGCAATAAAGAAAGAACTATATATCTAAATCAAGCTTGCATTGAAGCGATTAATGACTATCTATCAGTACGCCCTAATGAGGTCTTCGATAAAGAAGCTCTATTTTTAAGTAAACGAAGACGAAGGATGAGCAATAGAGCTATACAACATATGATAGATAGATATTTAGAGAAGGCAGGATTTGATACTAGTATATATTCCACCCATAAATTAAGACATACTGCAGCTACATTAATGTACAAACATGGAAATGTAGATATTAGAGCATTGCAAGAAATCCTAGGCCATGAAAATGTATCTACTACCCAGATATACACTCATATCGATGACGAAAGGCTTAGACAAGCAGTTCAAAGCAACCCATTAGGCAATATTAATCCTAAAGTTGATAAATAAAGATAGGAGATTGACTCCATTCTTCTACCTTATATATTTATTAAACAAAAGCATAAAGTTTGCATAATATAGTTATGTAAACTTTATGCTTTGAATAAGATATTATAAAATTCTATTTCCCATTCCCAATTTTATATGTATTAGTCGGTATTTTAATTACATCTCCTGGATGTATATTAACATCTTCCATTTCATTAAATTCCCTTAATTCAAACACTAACTTTCTTATATCGCAATCCTTTGGCACATATCTCTTTGCTATATCCCATAGAGTATCCCCTTTTTCCACTTTTACCTCTACGTACTTATCTTCGTATATAGAACTATAAACTTTATTACTTCCAGCGGATATAATGATTACATATATAATTATGGTTATGAAGAATGATATGAAGGTAAAAAACCTTAACTTATTAACCACCCTATATCTTCTTTTTTTTGTTTTATTATTATACATAATATCACCCCATACATTAGTTCTAAGCACATTAGTTCTAAACATCTGTTCGTCATAACCTATTGTATCGAAACATTAGTTCCTTGTCAATAGTTTTTTTAAAAAAACCGAACCCACGTTTGATTATTTTATTTTCATGTGGTATAATTAGTTAAAACCAATAGAACGCCTAGTACCAATGTGTTTATATATTCGTTGAGACTAAATATCCTATATATGTGAGGTGTTTATTATGTATGAAGATTTAACCCAGAAACAAATTGAAATCCTGCATTTTATTAAAAACCATATACAAAGACAAGGATATCCCCCTTCTGTAAGGGAGATTTGCAAAGGAGTCAGTTTAAAATCAACCTCAACTGTTCATAGGCATATGGAAATATTAGAGGATAAAGAATATATTAGAAAAGATCCAACTAAGCCTAGAGCTATTGAAGTTTTAAGTAGGGATGAAGATTCCTTATTTGCGCCGAAAAAAACGGTGGATATACCTATTATAGGTAAAGTAACTGCTGGGCAGCCTATTTTAGCCGTAGAGCATATAGAAGATACTTTCCCTGTGCCTATAGAAATTGCAGAGCGCGGCCCTCTGTTTATGTTGAAAATTCAGGGTGATAGTATGATAGATGCAGGAATATATAGCGATGATTATGTTTTAGTAAAACAACAAAATGATGCAACAAATGGAGATATTGTAGTAGCTTTAATGGAAGACGAAGCTACAGTAAAAACATTCTATAAAGAAAAAGATCATATACGTTTACAGCCTGAAAATAAAACTATGGATCCAATTTTAACTCAGGATGTAACAGTTTTAGGAAAGGTAATTGGACTTTATAGAAAAATATGATTAATACCATAATAAACAGGCTAGCCTTATAAGGCTAGCCTGTTTGTATCGATTAAATTATTATTCAATAGATTATTTAGAGATATCATAACTCCAAGTTTGCAATGTTCATAAGTTAAACCACCCTGATAGTATGCTAAGTAAGGCTCCCTCATTGGTCCATCGGAGCTTAATTCAATTGATGAACCATCTATAAAACCTCCAGCTGCCATTATTACTTCATCTTCATAACCAGGCATTTCCCAAGGTAATGGAGTTACGAAAGAATCAACCACCGATGCCATTTGTATTCCTTTACAAAACTCTACAACCCTATCTGGAGAGTTAAACTTAACAGCTTGTATAATATCACTTCTAACATCTTCAATTTCTGGTATGATTTCAAATCCTAGTTCTTTGTATACTATTCCAACTAACAAAGCGCCTTTTATAGCTTCTGCAACTATATGAGGAGCTAAGAATAATCCTTGTAATGTAGTTCTGGTAGTTCCAAAAGTCAATCCACAATCCTTTCCCAAACCGGGTGCTGTACTTCTATTTGCTACTTGTTCCACTAAGCTTGACTTTCCAACTATATATCCACCAGCTAATGCCAATCCTCCCCCAGGATTTTTAATCAAAGATCCTGCTATTATATCTGCACCTATATCGCTTGGTTCAAGTTTTTCTACAAACTCTCCATAACAATTATCAACCATAATAATAATATCTTCGTTATAATCCTTTATTCTATTAATAGCAACTTTCATTTCATCAATAGTTACCGCTCTTCTGTCGCTATATCCTGTAGACCTTTGAATCAATAATAATCTAGTAGTTTTAGAAATATTATTAATAACTTGGTCAATATCTATTTTTTCATCTTTCAATGGTATTTCCTTATATTTTATACCATAATCTAATAAAGTTCCATTGGTATCTCCTTTTACACCTATAACCCTTTGTAAAGTGTCATAAGGGCTCCCAGTTATGGATATGAACTCATCATTGGGCCTCAATAGGCCAGATAAAGTTAAAGTGATAGCATGGGTCCCTGAAACTATTGTGGGCCTTACTAAGGCATCCTCAGTGTTAAATACATAGGAATATATTTCTTCTACTTTGTCCCTACCTATATCGCCATATCCATATCCAGTAGTCCAATTAAAATCTGTTGAACTAAGTTTTGCTTTTTGCATACTATGAATGATTTTCAATTGATTGTATTCTTTTATTTTGTCTATCTCGACAAAGTTATCCCTTATTAAACCTTCCTTTGAACATACAAAGTTTATTATCTTTTTATTTATGCCATAGTGTTTACATAATATATTTATTGTATCCTTGTCCATATTCATCCACCTTTCTAACAAAAGTACAAATACAAATGTCTCTGATATTGTCAGAGACATTTGATTGTTTAATTTATCTACCTAAAGGTCTACTGTTAAATCTATATATTGACTTGGTATTATTGTAGATATTGCATGTTTATAAATTAGTTGTTGCTTCCCTTCACTATCCAATATAATAGTATAATTGTCAAACCCCTTTACCAAGCCTTTAATTTGATATCCGTTTATTAAGTAAATTGTCAGGTTTATGCTTTCCTTTCGAGCCTTATTTAGAAATATATCCTGTAAGTTAATCGTTCCCTTCATACCATACCCTCCTTTAATTATTTTGTTAATTCTTCAGACACATAATCAGCTAAAAATTCGCTAATAGACTCAATTGAATGAAATTCATTAACATCCACCCACTTTATTCTATTATCCCTTCTAAACCATGTCAATTGTCTTTTTGCAAATCTCCTAGTGTTTCTTTTAAGCATTTCTATAGCTTCATACAACTCCATAGTACCTTCTAAATAATTAATAATTTCCTTGTATCCAATTCCTTGCATAGAAGTAAGATCTTTAGTATATCCCATGTTCATCAACATTTTCACTTCTTCTATCAATCCTTCATCTAACATAATATCAACTCTACTATTAATACGGGAATAAAGCTTTGGTCTATCCATGGTAAGGCCAACCATTACTAAATTATACTCATCTGTTTCCTTTCTAAAATTCTTATTATAATAGGACATTGGCTTACCTGTTTCATGTAGTATTTCTAAAGCCCTTATTATTCTCTTCCTATCATTTACATTAATACGATTTGCAGACACAGGATCAACTTCACTTAATTTATTATGTAGATAGTTATTACCATATTTATCTGCTATATCGTTATTTTCTGTCCTAAACTTTTCATTAGGTTTAACTTCAGTAAACTGCAACTTATATACTATGGAGTTAATATATAAACCTGTTCCACCAACTATTATTGGAATATTGCCTCTATGATTTATATCTTTTATATATTCTTCAGCTTTATTCTTGAAATTAGCAACTGTAAACTCCTCATCTGGGTAAACAATATTTATCATATAATGAGGTATATAACCCATTTCTTCCTTAGTTATTTTTGCAGTTCCAATATCCATATACTTATATATTTGCATAGAATCAGCTGAAATAATCTCACCATTTAATCTTTTTGCAAGGTCAATGGAAATAGAGGTTTTCCCTACTGCAGTTGGACCCAAAAGTACTAGTAAATTTTGTTTTTCTTTCATTATATCATCCTTTTACATAATTCTTTTAAACTCTTTTTCTAAATCTTCTCTTGATATTTGAACAATCGTAGGTCGCCCATGAGGGCAAGTATAAGGATTGGTTGTTTGACTCAGCTGATCTAATAAACTATCTATTTCAACATCTATTATATTATCGCCAGCTTTAATAGCTCTGGTACAGGCAATTTTCATTATTTTATCTAGTTTTACCTCATAGCTACTACTTATATCAAGCTTTATTGCATCGACTAACTCTAAAAACAATTCCTTAGTTTGAGGCTTACCAAATAATAAAGGTACTCCCCTTATAATGATGCTGTTTGTACCAAACTCTTCTATGACAAACCCCAATCTTCGAAATAATTCAATATTATCTATTACCAAAGCAATTTCTACATTGGTCAATTCTACTATTTCAGGAGTTAGAAGGTTTTGAATAACAACCTGTTCTCTCGCATATTCCATCTTATATTTCTCGTACATAATTCTTTCATGGGCTGCATGTTGATCAATAATTAATACCTTATCAAGCTCAATATCTTCTGCTAATATATAGGTAGAAAAAAGTATACCAATAGGTCTTATTCTTTGTAATAAATTTTTTAACTCTAAATCAGTTCCTTCTTTCTTTTTGTATTTGCCTCCATTATTGATAGCATTATTGCTATACTCTAATTCCACCTCTGCCACTTTATTCTTATTATCAATATCTATATTACTTGATTGATCCTTTGGAATATCGCCTAATCTAGTTTTTGTTTTGGTTTCTTCATTTTGCATTAGAAAATTATTATCATATAAAAGAGGAAGTTCATTTTCTTCTAAACCTTTATCTTGTTTTTTCAATATCTTAGGAATAGAAAGATTTTTCTTTAGTTCAGAATCAATGACATATTCTAATGCAGCATCCAATTGATTTTGATTAATAAATTTTATCTGTTGTTTTGTAGGATGAATATTAACATCAATAAAAGATGGATCTATATCAATAAATAGTATAAATATTGGAAACTTATTAACTGGTATTATGGATCTATATCTATCTTCTATTATTTTTGATATATGATCGTTATTAATGTACCTGTTGTTTACATATAGATATTGATGACTTCTATTGCCCCTATAAAAAATGTTATTAGATATATATCCAAATATTCTAAAACTTGGTGCCCTATATTCAATTTCCAATAGATTATCAGTAAAATCTTTTCCTAGCAAAGTATATATATTTGCTAGCATATCATTGTTTTTCGAAGTTTGAAATATTATTTTATTGTCCTTAATATATTTAAAGGATACACCATAATTCCCCAAAGCTAACTTATATACTATATTACTTACATGATTAGCCTCTGATATGTTCGATTTAAGGAATTTCTCCCTTACCGGAACGTTATAAAACAAATCCCTGACGATCATAGTAGTCCCTTTAGGGCATCCTACTGGTTTTTTTTCTATTATTTTTCCTTCTTCTACAAAAGCCTGAATGCCAGGTATATCCATATGGGTCTTAGTTAAAACTTCCACCTTAGCTACTGTAGAAATACTAGCTAATGCTTCACCGCGAAATCCAAAGGACATAATCTTAAAAAGATCATCTGCATTAGATAATTTGCTAGTAGTATGACGTTGAAAGGCAAGACCTAGGTCATCTTCAAGAATTCCGTCTCCATCATCTGTAATTCTCATATAAGACTTGCCACCATCTCTTATTTCAATAGTTATGCTTGACGAATTCGCATCTAATGAATTTTCAATTAGTTCTTTTGCTATAGAGGATGGTCTTTCAATGATTTCGCCAGCAGCAATTTTTTGTATTGTCTTTTCATCTAATACTTTTATCTTGTTCATTTTATGCCTTCTCCTTAAGTCTCTTAGCTTCCTCCGTTAAATCATACAATATATTAATAGCTTCCATGGGTGTTATCTTTGATACATCAACCCTATTAATTTTATCAATAAAGTAGTCTTTTTTATAGTCAGTTATACTTAACTGTTGGTCTGACTTTATAGGTTCATCACTAATAGAAAAGCCATGACTTTGTTCAATTTGATGTAACACCTCATTAGCCCTATCTATGATTATACTATCAATACCTGCCAATTTTGCTACTTCTATGCCATAACTTTTATTAGTACTTCCTTCTACAATTTTTCTCAAAAAGATTATTTCTTCTCCTCTTTCTTCTACTAATATAGTAAGATTCTTTACTCCTTCCATTCTTTCCTCTAATTCGGTTAATTCGTGGTAATGGGTTGCAAATAAGGTCTTTGCCTTTATGTTTTTTGTAATGTATTCAACAATGGCCCAGGCAATGCTAAGACCATCATAGGTACTAGTACCCCTTCCCACTTCATCTAATATTATCAAACTTTTCTTTGTTGCATTATTAATTATATTGGATACCTCATTCATCTCTACCATAAAGGTGCTCTCCCCTTGGGATAGATTATCTGATGCACCTATCCTGGTAAATATCCTATCTACAATAGCAATGTTAGCCCCTTTTGCAGGTACAAAAGATCCTGTTTGAGCCATTAAAGAAATGATTGCTACCTGTCTCATATAGGTAGATTTACCAGCCATATTTGGTCCAGTTAAAATTTGGACTCTATGAGTGTTAGTGTCTAAATAGGTGTTGTTGGGAACGAACATCTCGTTTTCTATAGTAGTTTCTACTACTGGGTGCCTTCCTTCTACTATATGGATTATACCCTCATCATTTAATTTTGGTTTAATATAATCGTTGTTATAAGCAACTTGAGCAAAAGAATTTAAAACATCTATTTGCGAGATTAATCTACTCGTTTTTTGTATTCTGTGAGTTTCAGCCTTTACTTTTTCTCTTATATCCTGAAATATTCCATATTCAATTTCCACCATCTTATCTTCTGCACCTAGTATTTTAATTTCCATATCCTTTAATTCATCGGTAATAAACCTTTCAGAATTAGTTAAAGTTTGTTTTCTTATAAAATAATCAGGTACTAATTCTAAATTTGAATTCGTAACTTCAAAATAGTAGCCAGCTTTTTTATTAAAACCAATTCTCAAGTTTTTAATACCCGTTTTTTCTTTTTGTTCAGCCTCCATTTCAGCTATCCACCGCTTACCATCAGTACTAGCCTTTTTTAATTGATCTAACTCCCTATCATAGCCTTGCTTTATTAACCCTCCTTCTTTTACAGAAATAGGAGGATTGTCTACTATAGATTCATCGATTAAATCGTATAGATCTTTCATAGAATCAATAGCCATTCCTAGCTCTAAGAATCTTTTCTCCTTAGAGTCTAACAATCTTTTTTTCAATTCAGGTATTTTACCTATTGAGTTTTTTAAAGAGATTAAGTCTCTAGCATTACAATTTCCATAGGAAATCTTACCAATTAGGCGCTCTAAATCATATATATCCTTTAAACAACTCTTTATATTGTCCATTAAAACAATATCGTCTATAAACAATTGGACTATTTCTTGTCTTTTTTCAATCTGATCTATATCCATTAAAGGTTGTTCTAACCATTTCTTCAACAGCCTTCCGCCCATCGCGGTAGAAGTTTTATCAAGAACTCCTAACAAAGATCCTTTTTTCTCCCTACTCATGATGGTTTCATGGATTTCCAAATTAGTACGGGTATTTATATCTAATATCATATATTCTTGCGACTCGTAATAATTTATCTGTGTAATATGTTCTAGAGAGTCCTTTTGAGTACTATATAAATAATCTATTAATATACCAGTAGACATAACGGAATACATTTTTTCTTTTATTCCTATGACATCTAAACTATCTATCTTAAAGTGATCTAATATTAGTTCTGTCCAATTATTTCTAACTACAGAATCATCTTCGTAGATGTTAATATAGGGATTTATTCTATTTTCTATAAATCTAGATATCTTCCTATTGGCCATAAAGGAATAGTTTGTTATTATCTCTGAAGGAAATATTTTTCCTAACTCATCTAATACAAAAGTATAACAATTTTCTTTATTGCCAATATATTCAGTAGTATACATCTCTCCAGTAGAAGTATCTACATAAGATAAACCTACTCCTACCTCATCTAAATATATAGATGCAAGATAATTATTAGATTTTTCATCAAGCACATTTATATCAGTTATTGTACCAGGAGTTACTACTCTTATAACATCTCTTTTTACCAATCCCTTTGCTACAGATGGATCTTCTAATTGTTCACATATAGCAACTTTATATCCCTTTTCAACCAGTTTTGAGATGTATACTTCGGATACATGATGGGGTACTCCACACATAGGTGCCTTTTTATCCCCACCACAATCCCGCTGAGTTAGTGCTATTTCAAGCTCTTTCGATGCTGTAATAGCATCATCAAAAAACATCTCGTAGAAATCTCCTAATCTAAAAAACAATATAGAATCATCATAATTTTTCTTAATAGTCAAGTATTGTTTCATCATAGGTGTTAGATTATCCAAAATTATAACCTCCGTATCAAATCAATAATCCCTCTAGAGTAAAGGATTTTGCTTTTATTATTTTTACATTAACTAATTGTCCTATTAAATCCTTTTCACCTTTAAAGTGGATTAGCTTACCCGTTCTAGTCCGTCCAGTTAGGACACTAGGATCATTTTTACTAATATCTTCCACCAGCACTTCAACAGTTTTATCCATATATTCAAGATTATTCTCATAAAATATGGGATATAAAGTATCTAGCAGCCTCTGAAATCTTTCATGTTTTATGTCATCAGGAATTTGATTTTCCATATTGGCAGCAATTGTTCCTTCTCTTACTGAATATAAAAAAGTAAAAGCCGAATCATACCTAACCTTTTCAACCAAATCTAATGTCTCATTAAAATCCTCTTCGGTTTCTCCTGGAAAGCCTACTATAATGTCTGTGGATATAGCAATATTGGGAATTGCTTTCTTTATCTTATCTATTAGCAACAAATAATTTTCTTTAGTATATTTTCTATTCATTGCCTTTAAGACTGCATTACTTCCAGATTGCACTGGCAAATGCAAATGTTCACATACCTTATCTAATTTTGTCATAGCTTCAATTAACTCTTCAGACAAATCCTTAGGATGGGATGTCATAAATCTTATTCTCTCTATACCTTCGATTTTATTTATTTGTTCTAACAGTTTAGCAAAAGAGTAATTTTTATCTAAAGTTTTCCCATAGGAATTAACGTTTTGACCTAATAAAGTAACTTCTTTATACCCACTTCTTGCTAAGTTTTCAACTTCTTTTATTATATTTTCAGGCTCCCTGCTTTTCTCTCTACCCCTCGTATAGGGTACTATGCAATAGGTACAGAAATTATTACATCCATACATAATATTGACAAAAGCTTTATAGGGATAGATGCGATTAGCTTCAATGCCCTCAACAATCTCTCTGCTATCCTCTACTATATCAACTACAGTATTACCCGTTTGCTCATATCTATTAATAAGTTGTGGTAGTTTGTGAATATTATTTGTTCCAAATATTATATCTACATGTTTATGCTTAGATAATATCACCTTTCTAACATCTTCTCTTTGCATCATACAACCACAAACTCCAATTATTAGTTCTGGCTTTTCTCTTTTTAGACCTTTCAATGAACCTAATTGTCCATATACTCTTAATTCTGCATTTTCCCTTACAAGACAAGTATTATATATAATAAAATCACTTTCTTCTTTATTATCTGTCCAGGTATACCCCATGTTTTCCAATATCCAAGATATTTTTTCTGAATCATGTTCATTCATTTGACAACCATAGGTTATTATGGTATATTTTTTATTTTTCATCTGCTATTCCTCCTAAAAAACTAATTATCATTATTATAACAAATATCTTAAAAAAAAGAACCTCCCATATCATCAATATATTATTTACTAAACTATGAGGAATATAAAATTTTCAATGGTTAAGTCTACCACTTATAGTATTATTATGGTATCATATACTATGAGTATATCATATAATTTAGTAGCTTTAATAACCTATCTATTTCAAAAGGAGGTCATCATATGAAGTTTTCCCAAAGAATTATGGGTATGCAAGAATCGCCTATCAGAAAATTGGTTCCCATTGCAGATGAAGCAAAAAAACAAGGCAAAAAAGTATACCATTTAAACATTGGACAACCAGATATTAAAACTCCAGAAGAATTTTTTGACCCAATAAAAAGTTTCGACGAAGATGTATTAGCCTACGCCCATTCCCAAGGCATTGCAGAACTAATTGACAGTCTTGTCAAATACTATGAAAAGCACCAAATTCAATTTGACAAAGATGAAATAATCGTTACCAATGGTGGTAGTGAAGCTCTTATCTTCGCAATGATAGCAACCTGTGACCACGGTGAGGAAGTACTTATCCCAGAACCTTTTTATACCAATTATAATGGATTCAGCAGCATGGCAGGGGTAAATGTTGTGCCAATTACCACTAAGGCGGAAAACGGTTTCCACCTACCTGAAAAGGATGCAATAACTAAATTGATTACTCCAAAAACTAAGGCCATACTAATTGCAAACCCTGGTAATCCAACAGGCACAGTTTATACAAAAGAAGAAATATATATGCTAAGGGATATAGCTAAAGAACATAATCTTTATATTATAGCTGATGAAGTATATAGGGAGTTCGTTTATGATGGTTTAGAATTTATTAGTTTTGCCCACCTAGATGATATTTCGGATAGAGTGATTCTTACAGATAGCATCTCCAAAAGATATAGCGCTTGTGGTGCTAGAATAGGTTGTATCGCATCAAAAAATAAAGATTTAATTAGACAGGTGATGAAATTAGCTCAAGGAAGACTTTGTGTAGCTACTATAGAACAAATTGGTGCAGCAAATCTAATAAATGTTCCTCATAGCTATATGGAGGAAGCTAAAGCTGAATATCGTAGACGAAGAGATGTAGTATACAGTGCACTTCAAAATATGGATGGAGTACTTTGTGAGAAACCACAGGGCGCTTTTTATGTAATTGCCAAGTTACCGATTAAAGATGCTGAGGATTTTGTTGTATGGATGTTGAGAGAATTCGATATAAATAATGAAACTGTTATGATGGCACCTGCAGCAGGCTTTTATGCTACGGAAGGTTTAGGAAAAGATGAAGTTAGAATATCATACTGCATTAATGCTAACGATTTAGAAAAAGCTATGAATATATTAAATGAAGGGTTAAAGGTTTATCCTAATAAAAAATAATGTATCTTAATTTCAATAATAATAGCCTATTGGTCTGATCAATAGGCTATTATTATTGAATATAAAACACATATATACATAATCAATCTTCCTGAATAAGTACGTTTTCGTAGAGTTCACATTTTTCATAACTGCATAAACCTTGTACATTATTTATACACGTTATGGCACCGCATCTCTTAAATTTATACTTATCTTTACCTTTAATAGTACCAATGGCTTTTTTCATAATCATCTACCCCTTATTATTTACTTAATTTAATTATACATCTAAAGTGAGATAATTGCAAGTCGATTATCTATTTATTGCAGTTCATTAAAATAATCGCTTGTTATTGAGTGGATAGATGCAATTATTGCAATGTAAGGTTTAATAAATTTCATTTATTGCCTTTGAATATCTTTTGAAAAAAGCTCTTATTATCTTCAATTCTCTTAATCTTTTCTCTCAAATCTGCTACCTCATAAGATTTTTCCTTTACCTTCATTTTTAGTTTTGCATTTTCACAAATGAGCACATCTCTTTCCTTACTATTTAATTCATTTCTCAAACTCATTATTTCATCTTTTAACTCCTCAATTTTCTCAACATTATGCTCAGTATTATTATTAAGAATTCTCGTTAAATCATCAAAAAATTCCATATAAAGATTTAAACTAATATCCTTAGCTAATTGGACCGAGTCTATTTTATCCCTAGAATTAATAGCTGTTAATGCCATCTCTTCACTAGAATTTATTAATAACTCTGGTGAATTCATAATTAACTTGATTTGTTTGTTACTAAAACCTTGATCTTGAAGGGATTTGATATACTGAAATATTTCAATCTCCTTATACGTATAATACCTATGATTTGATTCATTTCTTGGAATTTCTAATTCAAATTCTTTTTCATAATATCTAAGCACATGAGGAGGATAGTTAGTAATTTCAGCTACTTCCGATATACTATAATGTTTATCCACTTCTAACATAATATTACCCCCTTTTGAACGCTCTAATATTAGTATTCTTTAATATTTCTAAAATTCCTCTATAAAATATAAGTTATTATTTAACAAATATTGATATAATATATCAAGGATTATCATATACAAAGTATTATCAACTTAATAAACCAAAAAAGGACCGAAATATTTCAGTCCTTTTTTATTTATATATCAATATGGCTTTCTAATAATTTAATCAATAACTTTATTGAATTTAAAATATCGTTTTTCGATGCCATTTCTGATGTTGAATGAACATATCTGGTTGGTATGGATATGGCACCAGTAGGTACACCTTCCTTAGTTAAATGGATAGCTCCCGAATCTGTACCACCATATTCTAGTACCTCTAGTTGATAAGGTATACGGTTTTGTTTGGCAATATGGATCATGTGTTGGCGTAATTTTGGATGGGTTAATATGGAATTATCTTTAACTTTTATAGCAGTACCCCGATTTAATTCAACAGCAAAGGTTTTAGCCTTTGGTGTATCCCCACTACCAGTAACATCTAAAGATATCCCAATGTCAGGTTCAATTTTGTAAGCTGAAGTCTTTGCCCCTCTTAATCCAACTTCTTCTTGAACTGTGAATACAAAGTACAAATCGTTCTCTGGATGTTCTATTCTTTTTATAGTTTCTATGGCAACATAGCAGCCTACTCTATCATCTAAATATCTAGTAAATACAACATTGTCGTTTTCAGCAAATTCGGATTTATATATGCATATATCACCTATATTAACTAATTTTTTTGCTCCTTTCTGATCATTTGCCCCTATATCAATGAACATATTGGATAACTTTAGTTTAGAAATATCTTCAACCGGCTCTGCAGAAACTATCCCTATAGTACCATTTTCAAAAATTACTTGTTGGCTTAGTATCACAAAAGGAGATATACCTCCAATATTAGTAAATCTCAAGAAACCTTTATCATCAATATCCGTGACCATCAGTCCAATTTGGTCCATATGAGCTGCTACCATTACTTTTTTCCCTTTGCCCTTTTTTCTAGCAATTAGATTACCGAGATTGTCGACTATTATCTCATCAACATAGTCCTTTATATGTTCTTCGATAAATTTTCTAATGCTATTTTCATTTCCTGAAGGGCCATAGGTACTAGCTAGTTCTTTCATCAGTTGACTATCAAATTTCATATTATAATTCCCCCTTTTCATATTCAAATAGAATCGCTTTTAATAATTTATAAGTATTTTTATAATCCTCTTTACTCATAACTGAGGTTGGAGAATGAATGTTTCTACAGGGTACAGAAATGGTTGAAGTAATAGAGCCCTCTTTTGAAGTGTGTATTTTTCCTGAATCATTGCCTCCCATGGATGATTTTCTAAATTGATAGGGAATGTTATTGTTTTCAGCTATTTCAGTCAGCTTTTTCCTAAATTCAATATCGAATAAAGTTGTACGATCTATTAAGGAAATAGCAGGTCCTTTATTTAAATGAGTTGGTATTAGATGGCTATCGAGCTTAGGTATATCATAACATAATGTTCCCTCTAAAATTATACTTAAATCCGGCTCTACCGCAAATGCAGCAGGACCAGCACCTACCAGTCCTACTTCCTCCATAACAGTAAATACAGCATAGAAGTTAATATCCCTTATTTCTTTTACTAGGTCTATCAATAAACTGCATCCTACTCTATTGTCTAAAGCTTTTGCTTTAACAAGGTTGTCACCAAACTCTATATATTGACTATCAAACGCTACATAATCTCCTATAGAAACTAGTTTCTCCGCTTCAGCCTTGCTATTTACACCTATATCTATGTATAACTGTTCAATTTCCAATGCTTTTTGCCATTCTTCTCTTTTCTGTAAGTGAATAGGTTTAGCTCCTATGACCCCTAATACCTTATCTTTTCCTACTAATACAGGTTTAGATACCAATATTCTTTTATCAATTCCACCTACAGTAGTAAACTTTAATAAACCGGTATCATCTATATCAATTATCATTAACCCTACTTCATCCATATGAGCAGTAATCATTAGTTTTTTTGGATTATCTTTGCCTTTTTTATAAGCAATAATATTGCCTAATCTGTCAACTTTTACATCATCAACAAAATCCTTTATTTCACCTAATATTATATCTCTTACTTCTTTTTCATTTCCCGATACACCAGAAGCCTCTGTTAACCTCTTTAATAACATAATAACCCCTCCAAATTTTCATTTGAAATAGTTCCAATAAAGAATGCTAGTAATTTGGCAGTATTTTTGATATCTGCCATATCTATGAGCTCTACCGAAGTATGCATATACCTTAATGGTATAGATAGGCAAAGGGTTGGTATGCCTTGCCTTGTAATTTGTATTGCCCTTCCATCGGTTCCAGTTGGCCCTGGCGTTATCTCGTATTGGAATGGGATATTATATTCTTCAGCAATATCCACCAATCTTTTTCTTAATCCCGGATGTATATTTCCTCCCATCGTTATTCCTGGCCCTTTTCCCATCTCCAAAGTATCAGCTTTAGATAATTCAGGTGTTGAGCCAAATCCTACATCTATCGCTATACCTATGTCAGGATTAATTCTATAAGTGCTAGTAAAGGCCCCTCGAAAGCCTACTTCTTCCTGCACAGTAGACACAAAATAAACATCTACTTCATGTTGTATTTTTGTTAATTCTTTAATACATTCATACATAGCGGCAACTCCAGCCTTATCGTCTAAAGCCCTTGCTGTCAATCTATTTCCCTGTAAAATGTTTAGTTGCCTCTTAATGGTAATTGTATCTCCTATACTTATAACATCTATCAATTGTTCTTTCGAAAACCCAACATCTATTATCATATCTTCTATCTTAATAGCTTTGTTGATCTCCTGCGACTCTTGTAGATGAGGAGGCTTTGAGCCGATTACTCCGAATAAGTCTTCTTTTCCATGGACTATTACCTCTTGACCTAAGATGGTTCTAGGATCTATACCACCAATAGTGGTAAACTTTATAAACCCATTATCCTCAATGTGCTTTACCATAAGTCCAATCTCGTCCATATGGGCTGCTAACATTATCTTGATATTGCCTATATTGTTATGCCCTTTTTTCAAGGCTATAATATTGCCTAAACTATCCACTTTGATATCATTAGAATGATTTTCAAAAGCCGATACAATAGTTTCCTCTAATCTAGATTCATGTCCAGAAACACTGTCGGTATTGCACAATACTTCTAAAAAAGCTTTGGTATCCAATACAATCCCCCCTCGTTTTTTTACCATATATTGTTTTTAGAAAAACTATAAAAATCCTCTAATTAATTTTTTTATAAAAAAATGTTTTGATTGACCTAAAATTATACCTCTCTGGTAGTATTATTTGTTCTGTGCTACCGACAAACAATACTCCATCCTCACTTAAACTATTGTGAAACTTGTCGTATAGTAATTTCTTAGCCTCATCTGTAAAATATATCATCACATTTCTACAAGTTATCAAATCCATATCAGTTGGAAAAGGATCTTTTAATAAATCCATTTTGTTAAAACAAACCTGATCTTTTATACTTTGCTTTATTTTATAAGAGCTTCCTATTTTGTCAAAATAGTTTATTATAAACTGTTTAGGTAAATTAACCAATGCCTTATCGCTATATATACCTAATTTAGCTTTCTCAATTGCACCATCATCAATATCTGTAGCTAATATTTTAATATCTTCAATATCATAAAATTTGCTTAATAACATAACTAAAGAATAGGGTTCTTCACCAGTAGAACAGGCAGAGCTCCATACTTTTAAAGGCTTAGTAGGAGTATTTATTAATTTGGGTAATATTTCCTTTTCTAGCACTTGCCATTGAGATGGATTTCTATAGAATTCAGACACATTTATGGTTAAATAGTTAATAAACTGCTCGAGCATTACCTGGTCAGATTTCAAAGCTAAGAAATAGTCACCAAAATCGTTAAAACCATTTCTATTCATTAAAGAGGTAATCCTTCTTTTCATCTGTTTTTCTTTATAATAGTTTAGATCTATATTTGTCAATCTATTAATATTCTTTTTAAAAACTTCATACTTACCCATATAAGCCCCCTACAGTTATTAAAATGTATCTTTAATATTATGAAAATTTCTGTGGTATACCACAGAAATAATTTAAAGGGTTTTGATGTATCAAATTAGATTGCATTACATCAGTTATCCAATTGAATAGTCTCTCAATATACATCAAAACCCTTACATTCTTATTTATCCTTTATTATGTCTTCTATTTTTACTTCCAAATCTTCAATTTCATCTACATCTTTTTCAGAATCTTCTTCCAGTTCCTTCATACTTAAACTTATCCTTTCTCCTTCAGGATTTATATCTATAATTTTAACTGTAACTTTTTCACCAATTTCCAGTTTATCCGATGGTTTGTTTACATGCTCTTTAGATATTTCAGAGACATGGACTAATCCATCAACGCCCTCTTCTAATCTCACAAAAGCACCAAAATCTAATATATTTACTACTTTTCCGTCTACTATATCTCCAACTTCCCTGTTTTCAATAAATACATCCCATGGTTGTGGTAATGTTTGTTTTAAACCTAAGGATATTCTATTTCGCTCCTTATCAAAATCAAGTATTTGAACTTGAACTGTTTCTCCTGCGCTAACTACCTCGGAAGGATGATCTATTCTAAACCAAGATAAGTCGGATATATGAATTAATCCATCTAAACCACCTAAGTCAACAAAAGCGCCAAAGTCAGTTAATCTTGCTACTTTTCCCTCTATGACCTTTCCTATTTCAAGGTTGTTCCATAGCTCCTCTCTTTTCTCCTCTAATTCTTTTTCTTCTATTTCCCTGCTTGAAAGAATCACCCTTCTTTTATTCCTGTCAAAATCTATAATCTTTGCATTCAAAGTTTTACCATTATAGGCACTAAGATCATCTACATAGCTCACTGAAATCTGGGAAGCAGGCATAAAAGCTCTGATGCCATTAACTACTACTGATAATCCTCCCTTTACGTCCGTAAGTACTTTACATTCAACTATCTCTTTATTCTCATAGCTGTCCTCTAGCTTGTCCCACCCTTTTATAGTTTCAAGTCTTTTGGTAGAAAGTACAACATTGCCTTCTCCATCATCTAACCTAACTACATATACTTCTACTTCATCTCCTTCTTTGAATAAATCCTTAGGCTTTACATCTGGGTCGTTGGATAGTTCATCCCTTTCAATTATACCATCGGATTTATAGTTTATATTTACCATTACTTCATCATTAGTTACATAAATAACTTTACCTGTAACTACATCCCCCCTATGGATTCGCACAAGGGAACTTTCTATTGCCTCCATTATCTCATTGTTTTCATTATTATTATTCATCGTATTAACAACCTCCTTAATTATCCAATCAGGTGTCGAAGCACCTGCAGTTATTCCTATTGTATTAAATTTAGATAGCTCTTGTAAAGGTAAATCTTCATAAATTTCGATATGATATACATTATTACAATGCTTTTTACTAATTTCCACCAACTTATTAGTATTAGAACTATGGTAACCGCCAATGACTATCATAGCGTCTACTTTTTTTGCTAACTCTTCAGCTGCAGATTGCCTTAAATTTGTTGCATTACAGATAGTATTAAATATTTCTAATTCTTTTCCTTTAACTTGTATTATTTTTGTTATATTGTTAAATTTCTCTAAAGTGTTAGTAGTTTGCGATACTACACATATCTTGTCAAAGCTCGGTAAATTCATTGCTTCATCTTCAGTATTTATTATAATACCATCGTTGTTACACCATCCATTAATACCAATTACTTCAGGATGATTTTTATCGCCAATTATAATTATTTTGTAACCGGCATTATAGAACTTTTCGACTTTTTTGTGAACTGCTTTAACATACGGGCATGTACAATCTATTAGTTCTAAATTTAATTCCTCTATTTCTTTTTCAACACTATAGGGAACTCCATGGGATCTTATTATAACCTTTCCTTTTTGTAAGTCATTGATATTATCTATTACTTGTAAACCTTTTTTACTTAGCCCTTCAACTACCTGTGGATTATGAATTAGTGGACCCAATGAATAAATAGGGAGGTCATCTTTGTTACTGATAATATCCATAGTTGTATCAACTGCACGTTTCACTCCAAAGCAATATCCAGCATGTTCCGCAATATATACCTTCACATTTTTCCCTCCTATGAGTTTTTTAATGAATATATAGATTTCATTATCTCTTTACTGACTTCCCAATAATCTTGAGTTTCAAGTTTTTGACCATGATATTCATCAAACAATATAGGTTCCCCTATATTTACTACTACTTTACTGAATAATTTATAATTGGACTCAATAAATACAGGAATTACCGGAGACTTGTTTTTAATGCTTATTAAACCTATTCCAGGTTTTACATTGTCCAGATCCATTTCATGTACTCTTGTTCCCTCAGGAAATATACCTAGCACCTGTTCGTTCTTTAATACTCTGAAGGAAGTCTTTATTGCAGCAATATCCGAGCCTTTTCTATCAACTGGAAATGCACCTAGACCAGTCATTATCTTTGCAATAAATCTACTATTAAACAATTCTTTTTTTGCCATAAAAATAATTGGTCGATTAAAAGCAATGCCCAATATAATAGGGTCCAAATTACTTATATGATTTGAACAGACTATCAAAGGGCCTTCCATAGGTATGTTTTCTTTACCATTAATTTCTATTCTAAAAATTATCCTAAAAATAATACTAACAATAATCCTAGCAATGCGATAGAAATACAATTGATTACCTCCCTTCGACAATATTTATTATTTCATCAACAACTTGTTGAATAGTCATATTAGTCGTGTCGATTTCATATGCGTCTTCAGCTTTTATAAGGGGGGCAACTTCTCTTGTACTGTCTATTCTATCCCTTCGCTCTATTTCTGAAAAAATTTGTTCGTAGGTAATATTTTTTTCACCCTTTGATAATAATTCCTTATATCTTCTATTTGCTCTTTCCTCTATGGATGCAGTGATAAAAAACTTGAAATCAGCATGGGGTAATACCACCGTCCCAATATCTCTACCATCCATAATTACGCTAGATTTTTTTGATAATTTTTGTTGCATCTTTACCATTTCTCTACGAACTTCTTTAATTTTTGCCACATCTGAAACATATTTATTTATAATATTTTCCCTGATCTTTTCATCAACCCTTGTCCCATCCAGATAAATGTGGTTACCCATAAAATATATTGATGTAGATGCCATAATCCTTAGAATAGAATCTTCATCATTAGTATCAATTCCATTACCAATAACCTTTAAAGTTAAAGCTCTATACATGGCACCAGTATCAATGTACTCTAAATTTAATATATCCGCAACCTTTTTGGATATTGTACTCTTCCCTGATCCTGCAGGACCGTCTACAGCAACAACTAATCTTTTGCGCATCATAAGCCTCCTAATAAAATAATAACCACCCATTGGTGGCATTGTTGTTTTTATTTATTTAAATCAGGTCTTAATGTTCTTGCACCTTCAAGATACACATGCCTAACGTCTTTTTGATCCAAAATAGTTTCATATAATATCATAGCCCTAATACACTTTTCCAAACCGCCTACCACTTCAATTTCGTTGAAACACATTAAACCACATTGAGTATATCCTAACAATCTAGCAGCCTTAGCAGGATATTCAGCGTTTAAATCCTTTGTTGATGAAAAGAGTATGCTAATTACATTGCTTTTTTTTAAATTGTTTTTTTCTTCTATCTCTAACAGTAATTTTTGTGTGGCTTTTAATATTTCTTCTTTGGTATTTTTTTTTACAGTAATAGCCCCTCGGATTGAAACCACGTTCAATTTTATCACTTCCCTTAATAATTATATATTAAAAACAATTATCAAACAAGTTATTTCAACTTAACTTTACTTAAAATTTCTATACTTTGAGAAGTTATGGCAGTTGCGTCCAATTTCGGAGTTTCAACATTGTTACTTATACCAACAACCTTTACTTTTAACCGATTATTGTGTTTTGTTCCATCTATTTCAATTAAATCATTATGATATACGTGAATTTCTAGTTCATCATCTTCACCAAAATATCCAACAGGCTTACCATTTAATAATATTCCTACATTATCATAGCTTGGGGTCATGTTTTTTAGAACAACTATCCCTTTGCTTTTTATTCCATTATTGTTGAAAGGTAATAACTTATTATTGTTTTCGAAATTGTAAGTATGAACGCCATAGTCATTTTTATAATTTATAAACTGACAAACTAATAACAGAATAAAACACGTAAGGAATAAAAATAATATTAACTTTTCCAATTTATTAAATAGTTTTCCCATAAAATCCTCCTAATCATTATTTATAATACTTTATGCTTATTGTTTACAAATAATGAAATTTTTATGAGGTAAATTATTATACATTGGTACCAGCTAAGTATCCTGTTGAATAAGCAATTTGAAGATTATAGCCTCCTGTTAAACCGTCAACATCAATAATCTCCCCAGCAAAATATAAACCTGGGATTATTTTAGACTCCATGGTAGAAGGATCGATTTCTATAGTAGAAACACCACCTGAGGTAACAATAGCTTCTTCAATAGGTCTAAACTTTTTGAAGGTTAAAGGCAAAGCTTTTAATATATTTACTAGTTCTATTCTTTTGGACTTAGTAATCTGGTTAATAGGCGTTTCTTCATCAATAGAAATATTTTTTATTATTATAGGAATAAGTCTTTTTGGTAACAAATCATCTAATCCATTTTTTATCTGTTTATTATTATATATTTGGAAATCCTTTAATATTCTATTATCTAGTTTCTCATAAGATAATGCTGGCTTTAAATCGATAGCAAATTTTATGTTATTGCTCTTGTACTTATTTATCTGATTACTCATCGTCAAAACTATAGGACCAGAAATTCCATAATGGGTAAATATCATTTCACCAAACTTTTCATAAACCCTTTTATTATCAATGAAGGCAGTTAACTTTACATTTTTTAAAGATAAACCCTGTAAATCTTTAACCCAGGCTTCCTCAATTTCCATGGGTATTAAAGATGGTTTTAATGGTACAATGTGATGACCAAATCTTTTAGCAAATTCATAGCCATCTCCAGTGGAACCAGTTAAAGGATAAGATTTTCCTCCTGTAGATAAAATTAACTTATCAAATTTTAGTGTTTCCCCATGTAACAGTTCCACAATAAACTGTTCATCTTCTATATATATATTTTGAACTGATTTATTCAATTGAAGTTTTACGTCATTGGATATCAAAAACTTTTCAAAAGCTTTTATAACATCACTAGACTTATCGGAAGATGGAAAAACTCGATTACCTCTTTCAATTTTAGTTTTTAAACCATAGGCATTTAACAATTTGATTACATCCTCATTGCTAAACGAATAAAACCCACTATATAAAAAATTCCTATTGGTAGTTATGTTTTCAAAAAAATTCTCAATCGGAGAAGCATTGGTAATATTGCATCTTCCCTTTCCTGTTATAAATAACTTTTTACCCAACCGGTTGTTCTTCTCTATTAGAGTAACATCCTTTCCTCTAGAACCAGCAAATCCAGCAGCTATTATCCCAGCTGGACCACCACCAATTACCCCTACCTTTACTGACATTTTATATACTCTCCTTTAGATGGCATGTATCGTTTAATACTTTTAGTACTCGATTATATTCCCTGAATTCAATGACTGTTAACCCAACATTGCTAATAGTTAAGTTTTTAAAATAAGTTAAATCCATATCAAGTAAACCCAAAATAATAGTTTTTATTGTGGCACTATGGGATACTATTATAAAATTGTCATGTTCATCAGAGTCATCGATAATTTTATTAATACCTTTCATAGCCCTTTTTTGTAATTCTTCTATGGATTCTGCACCCTCTATCTTTAGTTTTTCAGGATTACTTCTCCATAGTAGAACATCATCATAAAATTCTTGTAACATTTGATCATTGGACATGCCTTCCCAAATCCCAAAGTTTATCTCTCTAAGCTCCTTCATGGGTGTTACATCTAATCCTATTTTATTACCAATAGTCTCTGCAGTAATATATGCTCTTTTGAGATCACTAGAGTATATCTTATCAATTTTTTCTTTTTTCAACCGATTACCAATTAGCTGAGCTTGTTTTAATCCCCTTGCTGTAAGTGAGATATCCTTTTGTCCTTGTATTTTCTTTAATGTGTTCCATTTTGATTCACCATGTCTTATTAGAATTATTTTTTTCATTTATTTTCTTCCTTTCATATCATTAGTTTGTATAATAATAATTAATATTATAACAGAAAAATGTATATTTTGTTATAATATCAATTATGATAAAGTCAATTATGACTACTTGCCTAAAAAACTAAACCGTCTTGCTAGACAGTTTAGTTTCGGTTTTTATTATTTGTATCATATACACTATGTTTTTTCCAAATCGTTTCTAGATCTTCAAAATAAGTAGTTATTTCTTCCTTCTTTTCCATACCAAGGGCAACAATAAAAGCATTTATTAAACTCATAGGCGCTACTAATGAGTCCACAAAGGATAACATATTACTACTAGAAATTAAAGTTACATCAGCATATTGGGCAGCTGGAGACACTAAGCTATCGGTAATACCAATTATATTACATCCTTTTTCCCTTCCGTAGTCTAATGCTTCTAAAGTTCTCTTTGAATATCGAGGATAACTTATTCCTATGATTACATCTTCCTCTGTTGCTTTTAGTAATTGTTCAAATACATCATTCGGTCCTGATGAAATAATCTTTACATTATCTAGCAAAAAGTTTAAATAAAAACCTAAATATCCGGCTAAGAAAGAGGAGCTCCTAAGTCCTAATATGAATACATTGTCCGCTTCTAAAGTTATTTCTACAGCTTTTTGGAAAGCTTGATAATCTATTTCATTGAGGGTCTTTTCTATATTATCCATATCTTTTTTGACTACTTGTTTTAAAGCATTTTCATAGTCTGAAAAATCTTTGCTTAAGGAAATTCTTTGTACGGTAGTTAGTTTGTTTTTAATTAACTCCTGTAGTTCTTTTTGGAGTTCCCTATAGCCATCATATCCAAGTGTATTAGCGAAACGTACCACAGTAGATTCACTAACACCTACAGTTTCTCCTAGAGTGGCAGCTGTCATAAAAGCAGCTTTATCATAATTATCCATTATATACTCAGCTATTAATTTTTGACCCTTACTAAGAGTATTAAAATTATTTTGTATAACTTTAATTAAATCAACATACTTCTCCATATGAACTTTCCTTATGATTTAATATTAATTTAAAACCTTCTCCTAAGGCCATCTTGTTTAATTCTTCTGTTCCTCGAGGTACCCTATTTAATACAGCTTTTTCTAAAGACTCCCTTTTAACTATTTTTGTCAACTCATATATACTACCAAGAGCGACAATATTTGCTACCATAGGCTTTCCTAGGTCCTTAGAGGCTGTTTCTAATATAGGTATAGAATAAATCTTTATATCATCTCTATCCGGTCTATTTTCAACCGTATCATCTAATATCAATGTGCCACCTGGCTTTAAAGAGTCAATATATTTATCGCAAGCTTTCTGTGTTAAAGATAATAGTATATCACATTTGTCAACCTTTGGATAATTGATAATATCATCACTTATTATAACTTCAGCCTTACTAGCTCCTCCTCTGGCTTCTGGACCATAGGACTGGGATTGAACAACGTTCTTCCCGTCAAGCAAAGCAGCTTCAGCTAAAATAATTCCTGCTAAAATTAATCCTTGCCCTCCTGAACCACTTAGCCTTAATTCTTGACGTTTCATATTTATATCTCTCCTTTAAAATGAATCAATAATCTTATTGTACTCTTCAATATACTCGGGCCTTTGACCTTTGTATAGTTCTCCTACAAGAATTTTATTCCTACGTTTTTCCTCTGGAAGTTTTTCGAAAGCAATTTTACTTACAGAATTTTCTTTTAAATAATTCATCATATCCACGGCATCCCCTTTTTTGTTTTTTCTTCCATAATAGGTAGGACAAGTAGTTATTGTTTCTATAAAAGAAAATCCTTTGTTCTTTATGCCCTCTTCTACTTGCTTTATTATCATGTTAGCACCATATACAGTAGATCTACTTACATAAGTAGCCCCAGCAGCTTTAGCTAATTCACATAGATCAAAGTTTGCATCTATATTGCCATAAGGTGCAGTTGTCCCTTTATCTCCAGTTGGAGTAGTTGGAGAATATTGTCCACCTGTCATGCCATAGATATTGTTATTAAAAACAATGGTTGTAATATCTATATTTCTTCTAGCAGCATGTATTAAGTGATTACCACCAATAGCAGCACAATCTCCATCACCAGTTATCACTATTACGTGAAGATTAGGATTTGCAAATTTAATACCCGTAGCAAATGCTAATGCTCTCCCATGAGTTGTATGTATGGTGTTAAAATCCAAATACCCGGAAGATCTTGATGAACAACCTATACCTGAAACTATACATACATCATCTCGATTCAATTCTAAATTATCTATAGCTTTTACGATAGCCCTTGTAACTATACCATTGCCGCACCCAGGGCACCAAATATGAGGCAAACTTTCGGTTCTAAAATATTTATCTACTAATTGACTTGGCAATTTTAACCCTCCTTAATAAAAGAGATGATTTCTTCTGGGGTAATCAACTCTCCATGTACACGACCATATTTACTTGTATGCGTATATTTACCTGCAATTCTATCTACCTCATTAAAATATTGACCCATATTCATTTCAACCACCGTAATTCTTTTTACACTCTTAGCAATAGCTTCTATTTGTTTTTCTGCCATTGGCCATATAGTAATAGGTCTAAATAAGCCTATTTTAACCCCATCTTTTCTTAATAAATCAATAGCGGTTTTTGCAGATCTTGCTGTCGCACCATAAGCAATGATTACCTCATCTGCATCTTCTAATCTATACTCTTCATATTCAACTATGTCATCTGTATTATCCTCTATTTTGTTAACCAATCTGTTTATCAATTCTTCTGCAATTTTGTGATTATTTGTTGGGAATCCTGTTTCATTATGGATAAGGCCCGTAACATGATATCTATACCCTTCTCCAAAGCTTGCCATTGGTGGTACCAACTCATCTTCATCCACCTTATATGGTAGATATTCAGCAGGTCCTACAGTAGGTTTTTTTCTATTCAAAATTTCTATTTCATCAACATCAGGTATTTCGATTTTTTCTCTCATATGTCCGATGACTTCATCCATCAATAGTATAACCGGAGTCCTATATTTTTCTGCTAAATTAAAGGCCCGTATAGTAGTATCATATATCTCTCTTACCGTTGAAGGATATAGAGCTATAATTGAATGATCACCATGAGTTCCCCATCTAGCTTGCATTATATCTCCCTGAGCTGGAGAAGTAGGTAATCCAGTGCTAGGACCTCCTCTTTGAACGTTGACGATAACACAGGGAACTTCTGATATAACTGCATAACCAATACCTTCTTGTTTTAATGAAAAACCAGGTCCACTAGTAGCTGTCATAGATTTTCTCCCAGCTAAAGAAGCACCAATAATAGCGCTAATACTTGCAATTTCATCTTCCATTTGAATAAATCTACCACCCAATCTAGGTAGCTTCTCCGCTGAAATTTCTGCAATTTCTGTTGAAGGAGTAATAGGATAGCCAGCATAAAACCTCATACCCGCTGCTATAGCACCCTCTACACAAGCTTCGTTTCCTTGCATTAGTTTTACCGTTTTTTCTGCCATTTTATTTACCTCCTAGATAAATAGCATAATCTGGACATCTTAGCTCGCATTGACCACACTGAATACATGCATCTAAATCCTTTATTGTTACTTTGCCCTTTTCTAATGATAAAACATCTTTTGGACAAAAGGCAACGCATATACCGCAACCTTTACATAATTCCTTTTCTACATAAAGCTTTTGCAACATCTTATCTGCCAAAGCTACTTCCCCCTTATTGTGATATTTTCTACTTTTATAATAACAAAGTTATTCCAAATATGCAAGATTTATTTCATTTTTTTTGCAATTTGATTAAATTTGCAAGATTTGTTTCATTAGTTATAAAAAAAACAAGCCCGAAGACTTGTTTTAAATAGGATAAGTTTTAAACTCATCATTCAATAAATTATTATCAATTTTATACTTTTCTGCCTGTCTATACTTGAAAAAGTCAATAGCAACCTGTGGGAATAAAGCATAGCTCAATACATCTTCTTCTTGTTCTATATACTCTTTTATTTCATCTTTTAGCTTATTCAATTCAGGCTCTAATAGATCTGCCGGTCTTCCCGTATATACTTCTTCATTTCCAATTATCTTTTCTTTTATATTCTCTTTTACGGGTACTGTTGGTTTCCCATAAAGACCCTTAACATAGTTCTTAGCTTCTTTTGGAACCATTTTGTATCTTTCACCTAATAATACATTAAATACTGCCGTAGTTCCTACCATCTGACTCATAGGAGTAACAAGAGGTGGATATCCCAAATCCTCCCTAACTTTTGGAACTTCTTCTAATACTTCTTCAAATCTATCCAATGCCCCTTGTGCATTTAGTTGGGAAACTAAATTGGATAACATTCCTCCTGGCACTTGATATTTCAAGGTCCTAGCATCCACATTCAATACCTTAGTATTAAGAAGCCCTTCTTTTAAATATTCATCCCTTAGCTCCTTAAAGTAATCAGTTATTTCAAGTAGTAGATTCATATCTATGTCTGGATAATAGGGAGACCCCTGTAAAGAGGCTACCATGGATTCAGTAGCAGGTTGACTTGTACCCATTCCTAAAGGCGACATTGCCGTGTCTATTATATCGGCGCCAGCTTCTATAGCTTTCATATAGGTTTGATTTGCAATTCCACTAGTAAAATGAGAGTGAATTTGAATTGGCACAGAAATTTTCTCTTTCAAACCTTTAACTAGTTTTTCAGCTTCATAAGGCATTAAAATGCCTGACATATCTTTAATACATATAGAATCGGCTCCCATTTTTTCCATTTCAACAGCCAGATTTATATAATATTCATTGTTATGAACAGGACTAGTTGTATAAGATATAGCAGCTTGAGCATGACCACCATACTTTTTTGTAGATTCTATAGATTTTTTAATATTTCTCGGATCATTTAATGCATCAAATATTCTAATAATATCTATACCATTTTCAATAGATTTTTTTACAAATTCCTCTACAACATCATCAGGATAGTGTTTATACCCTAATAAGTTTTGACCCCTTAACAACATCTGTAATTTTGTGTTTTTAAAAGCCTTCCTTAATGTTCTTAATCTTTCCCAAGGATCTTCGTTCAAAAATCTTAAACAAGAATCAAATGTTGCACCACCCCAAACTTCCAACGAATGAAACCCTACCCTGTCAAGCTTATCTGCAATGGGTAACATATCCTCCGTTTTCATCCTAGTGGCAATTAAAGATTGATGTGCATCTCTTAAAATGGTGTCTGTTATCTTTACACCTGCCATTATTATCCCTCCTGTTATTATAATTTTTCAACGCCATAAAGTATCGGCGGATTGTTTTTTTGATTTATAAAGTTAAATTGTAAAACATTATACTCATTTTGATCTAAGGATTTTAAAAGATTCTCTACCGCATCCTTTTCATCTTTACCACCATCATGTCCAATATAACAGGTAATTAATAATAATCCATTGTTGCTTAGCAATAGTAAAGACTTATTTAAACTTTCTATAGTCGTTGAAGACCTAGTCTTAATGCTCTTGTCCCCTCCAGGTAAGTAACCTAAATTATAGACGATGAAATCCAACTTATCATCGATATACTTGTCAATATGCTCATGTCCATCATTTATAAGTTCAACGTTACCATCAAGATTTAATTGTGTTAACTTTCTCTGAGTATGAATTATAGCCCTTTCTTGAATATCAAAACCATAAACTTTCCCACTTTTCCCAACAAGCTTTGCTAAATCTATGGTATCATTACCGTTTCCAACAGTACAATCTAAAACAATATGCCCTTCCTCAATATAGTAATTCATTATTTTCTTTACGGTTTCTACCGGATTAATAAAATGCTTAAATCTCATTTTCATCGCCACAACAACAGTTATTAAAAAAATTATTAATATTTAAGCTGAGTTCATACGGAATATTAGAAGAATCTTCAGTATAATTAAATCCTTTCTTAATTAAATATTGATGATATTTAGCATAGTATACCTCTTCTATGCCAATTGCCTTAGCCTTAAATAGCACCGCCCTTAAAAGACCATCACCATAATCAAGCCCTCTATTCTCCTTTTTTAAAACTATGTAGTCCAATATACCATATCCATTGTTAATTCTCATCTTACTTATCCCTATAACCTTATCATCCTTTATCAATACATAGACTATTCCTTGGGAGATATCATCTACTATACCTTCCCCTGATAAAATATTGTTTGCTATTTCAAATTCACTTGAATGTATTTCCCTAATTGCTATCATCCTTCAGTTCCCCCTAATTCTAATCCTAAACTAATTATAATGTATAATTAGCCAAAAAGAAAGCCAAAAGAAAAGTATTGTAGCACTATATATCGCTACAATACTAAAGCTCCCTTAAGTATTTAACTTCTTTGGATGTTAAATATCTCCATTTTCCAATCTCTAAATCTCCTAGTACTAGATCCCCAATAGCTATTCTTTTTAATTTTATGACAGGATGTCTAATATATTTACACATCTTTCTTACTTGTCTATTCCTTCCTTCATGTATTGATATCTCCAACACTGAAGAATTTTTGTATTTTTTAGCTATTCTTACATAGGCTTCTGCAGTCATTCTTCCATCAATTTTTAAACCCTTTCTAAATTTTTGAAGCTTTTTATTATTAGGAATACCTTCTACTAAAGCAATATATTTTTTTGGTATCTCATAACTTGGATGGGTTAGTTTGTAAGCTAGATCACCATCATTGGTCATTAGGAGTAAACCGGTAGTATCTGCATCTAATCTACCTACTGGATAAATTCTTTCCTCAATTCCATTAATTAAATCCAATACTATCTTTTCGCTATGTTTATCTTTTACTGTAGTAACATATCCTTCAGGTTTATTCAACATAATATATACATTGTTTTCTTCCAATTCTATTATCTTATCATCTACTCTCACTACATCCTTATCAGGATCCATAATTGTACCTAGTGTTTTAACAACGACACCATTAACTTTCACTCTACCTTTTATTATTAACTCTTCTGATTTTCTTCTTGACGCTACACCGCATTTAGCCATGTATTTTTGTAATCTCATCTAATTCATCCTCTCAATATAAAACTATATATAGTTTAACTTTTTTTATCCCATTTGTAAAATACTATTAAATTCTATCATATATATTTAATAGATTTAAATCTTCAACCCTCCTCTTGATTTGATGAAGATTAGTAGTATACAATCCCTTATCTATCATCCTATTAAAATAGGTACTACCAGCAAAAGTATATCTATCTTTTAACCCCTCTTCTGACTCTAGCCTTTCATTGGCAAAACAAATTAGATCGCCAATAGCCAATTCACTAGGAAGTTCCAATAAACGTCTATTAAACACATATCTAACACTATTATACCCTGCTATAGTTCCTGTTACAATAGCTTCCGTATGTCCTACAAACAACCCAGACTTTTCACCTGCACAAAATAAATTGCTAATTCCTTTTACCTTCATAGTATTTTCCCTTGGTGCGATAGATAGATATCTAATAGAATTTCCAACCCCTCCCGAGTAAGGGTCCTCATAACGAGCATTCTCTAAGCCTTTAACCCTTCTAAGTTTTTCTAAAGGATAAAAAGAAGTCATCATCTTAGCATGACCTGTATCCAGTAATATTATATTTTCTGCATATTCGTCTAATGCATATTGTTGACATACTTTTTTTGAAAGTTTATCTTTTTGAATATCCTCTTTAGGAACAGGCAAAATTACGACACCGTTTTTTTCTAGTTCATATTTGATTTCTGAACTTAAAGAGTCCTTATTTAATTTACAAGAACCACTAAAAGCTCCATAAGAGCCATCTTTTCTCATACCTACTTTATCCATAACACCAGCTCTTTTGCTAATGCTAATCCTAGGTCCGAAGGTAGGACATCTGAGTATGCACATAGCACAACCATTACCATATTTTAAACAATTCCCCATAGGGCCAGTAGATCCCGTGGTTTCTATAAAGGCATCTCCATAAACCCTCTCCCCATCATTTAATACTATTCCTCTTAAAGAATTGCCTTCCGCAATTACATCAACTGCTCTTTTTTGTAATTTTAACTCCACCCCTAATGATAGTATTAAATTTCTAACTGCTGGTTCTATCTTAGTTACATCATATAGATATGCATGCTTATGACCAGGAAAATCTATATTTCTATGCAAGGAAAATTGGTCAGTTATATTAAATAACTCTCCTCTTCCCATGAAAATATTCTCCTCTGCTGCCGTAAAGCGACCATTATTTCTCATTATTCCACCAACATTACCTAAGCCAAGTAACATATCCGTCTTTTCAATAAGAACAACCTCCACCCCTAGTTTTATAGCTGCTATACTAGCCGCACATCCTGCCCAACCTCCGCCTATTACAACTATCCTATTCATAAAATCTACCTCCCTAGTAAATCTTTCTAGGATCAATTACTGTTTTACACAGCTTTACTCTGTCTCCATCCTTTGTTTTTCTTATACAGGAACCACATAATCCTTCACCACAGCATAGTATATTATTATTAGATACAAACCATCTAATAGATTTATCAGTCTGTTCAATCATGGATTTAATCTCCCTATGCACCATATCTGATCCAGCACTAAACACTATATTTATGGGATTATGCTTTATGTAATCCTCTAATTTTTTCCTATCAATAGCATCAAACATATTCATAATTACTATCTTAACGTTCTTATTGTCTACATAATCCAAGCAATATAGTGAGTTTAACTTCCCTTCATCTAAAAATAATACTATCTTGTTTTTTTTATGAATTAATTTTTTCAAAGGTATTAAAATTGACGACTGGCCAATCCCCCGGGCTACAATAACTATTGATTCTTTTTCTATTTTTGATAAATCACCTTCCCCAACTATCCCACTCCAGTAAGGTCCCCTTAAAATCAAGCTATCACCTTTATTAAATCCTTTTGTCTTGGGACCTATTGCTTGATATACTACATATATAAAATCCTCATCTAGATTGAATACAGACATAGGAGTGTTATGATAAGTGTTAACATCAGCTTTTCTAATAAATATATAAGAACCTATAGAATCTAATTCTTTGATAAGCTTATTATCCGTTTTTATTTTTATCAAGAATAAGTTTTCATCTAAGTTTATTTTATCCACTATCTGTGACTCATAATCTAGTCGTTGATCACAAACCATCTGATTTTTCATATAGTATTCATAGAGAATACATACTCCATTCCATTGGCAGTCACAAAATACTTCTCCTCTTAATTGAGAACAAGAAATACAATCCATAGTATCTACTAAATGACACGGACAATACTTACTTCCTGAATCTATGCATTTATATGGTTTTGACATCTATCATCACTCCTTAAAATACTGCTTAATATATAGCATATTTAAATAGAGCCTTATTGGTTACAAATAAAAAAAGCCCAAAGGCTTTATTAAATAAATAATTATATGAAGATTGATTATTATCCCTTTTTATTATCCTTTTTTATTAGTTCCTTTATCAACTTCTGAATAGGTCCTAATTTTGATATATTCTCCTTAGCAATAATACTTTCTTCATGAATCATTATTCCATCTAAATATATCTTTACTTTTCCAATACTGTCACCTTTCCCTATTGGAGCTTTTATTTTATCTGGCAGATCTATATGAATTTTAATATTTTTTAGTTCTTCTTCCTTTAGCGGATAAAAAAACATTTTTTTTGCTACTGCCGCTATATATTCTTTATCCCCATCTATTACGGGAATACTCCTAAAATATTGGCCTTCATCAAATATTACATAGTCTTTAAAGTGTTCAAAACCATAATTAAGTAAACTGTAGCAATCGTTAAACCAATTTCTATCATTTAACACTATAGCAATAAGGGTACGATCATTTCTAGTAGAACTAGATACTAAACACCTACCGGCCCTCATAGTATATCCAGTTTTGACACCATTTCCCCCTTCGTATTCCCATAAGGTACTGTTTTTATTGTAAAATATATTATTTTTTTCTCTATTGGCTTTCCATGACTTTGATCCAACAATCTCTCTAAACTTTTCAAATTTCATAGCTTCTTTAGTAATTAAAGCAAGATCGTAGGCAGTCGTGTAATGATCGTCATGATGAAGTCCGTGAGGGTTCATAAAGTTAGTGTTATTAGCATTAATAGATCGAGCTTTATCGTTCATCATAATAATAAACTGTTCTATATTGCCACCAACATAATCTGCTATAGCTACAGCAGCATCATTTCCTGATCTTAGCATTAAACCATATAGTAGATCTTCTAAACCTATTGATTCACCTTCGTATAGGTATATACTAGAGCCTTCAACACCTACTGATTCCTTCTTTATGGTTATCTTGTCCTCTATACTACAATTTTCTAAAGCAATAAGCCCAGTCATTATCTTAGTAGTACTAGCCATAGGTAATTTAGTATGTGGACTATACTCCAATAAAACCCTTCCAGATTCCAAATCCACTAAAATTGCGCTTTGAGCAGTAATAGTAGGTTTTTGACAATATGAATAACTGCTTATTAATAAAATACCAAAAAATAATAACAATGAAATGCCTTTTTTCAAAAGTATCTCTCCTTTACCTATATTAATGATATAATATTTAATATAAGTTAATATTTATCCTAAATTTAAATGAATAGAAGCAGAATGTTTCTGCTTCTTAACTTATATCTATGGTGTTATCATCATTACTTGTGGTTTTATCTTTAACCATAGAATTTTGGATATTATCGGCTATTTTGCTCATAAAATCAAATAAACTACTTAAAGCGGTATTTCCTTCATCTACAGTTAATAGTTTTATTTGATTGTTGCCTACTACTATAAAACCAACAGGTTGAACTGAAACACCAGCTCCACTGCCTCCCCCAAAAGGAAGTTTTTCTTCAGATAGATTTTGTTCTTTAGTACTTGATATCTTTTTAAACTCTGTTCCTCCTGATGCAAAGCCAAAACATATTTTGGATACAGGGATAATAATCAATCCATCTGGTGATTGGACTGGATCGCCAATAATTGTATTTACATCAACCATTTCCTTTAAACTGTTCATCGTTGTATGCATAAGCCCTTCTATTGGATGTTCTGACACTTTTCCCACCACCTTTAAACATTTTTATAATTCTAATCCATATATTTATAATATAAACCATTCTAATTTTTATTATACAATTAAATAAAATATCCAATAATTCTTCATTAAAATTTACATTAACATCAATATCTACTTCATCTATTTCCTTATTAGCTAAAATAAGACTTATAACAATACTTTTAATACTCCATATACTTCCATAGACAACAGCTGCTAAATAAGCATTTTTAAAACCCATATTGGTTTTCCAAGTCAACTTCTCGAAGCTAATTTTATCCCAAATATAGTCCATCAAGCCTCTAGTATAAACTTCTTTAATGCTATTTTTCCCTCTGGTCTTCTTCTTTTTATCAAAAGGATATATTTCTGGGCTAAAAAGGCCAAATAAATAGGAAATTGAAATATTAAATTCTATAGCATCAACTCTATATAAAAAATAAATATTAAACTGTACAGGCAATAATAACAAAATCATAATAATAATAGGTATTAGCAACCATATATACCTCATATATCCACCCCAAATGTATTATGCAACTTCCTTTATCTATATCTTTCCAAATAAAAAGAGAATAATACCATAAATAAGTACTATTCTCCCTTTTCTATATCCTTTTCATCTATTTTAAAATCTTTAAGTGATGGTAAATCCTCTAAACTTTCCAATCCAAAATACCTTAAAAACTCATTAGTTGTACCATATATAATTGGTCTACCAGTTCTATCTAGTCTACCTTTTTCTTCGATTAAATTTTTCCCTTGCAAAGTATCTAATGCTTTATCACATCTAACCCCTCGAATAACCTCTATCTCATTTTTAGTTATAGGTTGCTTATAAGCTATAATTGATAAAGTCTCCAGGGCTGCTGCTGATAAGCTTTTGGTACTCTTCTCTTGAGTCAATTTATTAATCCATCTATGATGCTCAGGCCTTGTACACAGTTGATAATTATTTTCCATACATATTATTTTTAATCCTCTTCTGTTAAAATTAAATTCATCTATCATATGGTCAAGTATTTCTTTTACTTTACCCTCCTCTACTTCAACTATTTTAGATATATCTTTTATAGATAGAGGGTCTCCCCATATAAACAAAAGGGCTTCAATTATTGCCTTTGTCTCTCTTTCATCCACTGATCAAACACCTCTTTAATTTCTTTTTCTGATTATTATATCGGAAAAACTCTCCTCTTGATATATGGTAATATACTTCATCCTTATCAATTCAAGCACAGATAAAAATGTAACTACAATCAATTGTCTACTAGCTTCTTCGTCAAATAAATGTTGAAAATTTATTGTTTCTTTTTCTTTTAGTTCTTCTTTTATCTTTCCCATACATTCATCTAAAGTATATTCCTCTTTTTGAATTTCATCTATATCAATGGAAAATTGGGTGTCCTTGTTTTTTGCAAGTATATTGTTAAAAGCTTTTACCAATTCTTTTAAATCCATTTGCTCCAATTCTTCTTCTACCCCCACAAAAAAAGATAAGTCTTCCTTTGGTTTATAATATATCTTTTTCTGTATTTCTTCAAAATTACGTAGTTCCTTAGAAGCATGTTTGAACTTTTTATATTCAACCAACCTTTTTACCAATTCTAATCTAGGATCAATTTCCTCTATTTCCAACTGTTCACCCTCAACTTTTTCAACCTGAGGAAGAAGCATCTTAGACTTTATTTCTAATAATGTGGCAGCCATTACTAAAAATTCACTAGTCACTTCTAAGTCTAATTCTTCCATCCTAGTTATATAATCTATATATTGTTCCGTAATCTCATTAATTGGTATATCATAAATATCTATTTGGGCCTTATCTATAAGGTGTAATAATAGATCCATAGGACCTTCAAAAGACTCCAATACAATTTTATATTTCATATATAAAACTCCTATATTAACTGATAATTTTGATTAACAAATTTAAACTAAAATCTATAAATGGACTAAGTATTTTGTCAATAGTGTTTGTAGCTATCAACAGTATTAAAATTAAATATAAGTATCTTTCATATTTATAGAATGCATGTTCGTATTTGCTTGGCAGTAAACTAGCTAGAATTTTTGAACCATCTAGTGGAGGGAAAGGTAGTAGGTTAAATACTCCTAACATAATATTATACCATAACATTATTATCAGTACATTGAATAATATACTATTAGTTATTATTCCTGATGATATCACAAATCCTATAATTATAGCTACTATGAAATTTGAAAAAGGTCCAGCCAAAGATACCAAAATGGTATCCCTCTTTCGTTTTTTAAAATTATAAGGATTAATAGGTACAGGCTTGGCCCATCCAAATCTAAACAACAATAAAAAAACAAATCCAACTATATCCAGATGTTTAAATGGATTGAGGGTTAGTCTTCCAGATTCTTTTGCTGTATTATCTCCCAATAAGTAAGCCATATATCCGTGGGAAAACTCGTGAATTATTATTGCCACTAATAAACCAGGTAGGTTTAATAAATAATTATATTTCATATTCTGCCCTCTTCCTAATTATTAATTAGTATAACCTCGACTTAATAGCCGAGGTTTATTTAATTCTTATTCTATTTTATAATGTTTTGGTTAAAAATACAAACATATATTTTTATTACTTATTTATGAGGAGATTTTTCATGACCCTTTTAAGCATTCCTTTGAAACTTGCCCTGTCTACATTAGATTTTGATACCAGTTTTATTTTATCAACTTCTTTACCATCTAAACTCACTACTAGATAGCCAATTTCTGTTCCCTTATCTATAGGACTTTCTACAAACTCTGGTAGAATTATCTCTTTAGCCATACTACCTCCCTTTCCCTTAGGAGTTAATATATAGCTATCCCTTTCTAAAATAACTTCAATATATTCCTGATCTCCTTTTTGGACTAATACCTTACCCACCACTTCTCCCATTCTACCTATGGGTATAGAATCGTAATTGGCAAAACCATAATCTAACAATCTAATACTTTCTTCAAATCTAATCTTAGAGGTTTCACTTCCCATTACAACAGCTATTAGTTGTAAATTACCACGCTTTGCCGATGCTGATAGACAAAAACCTGCTTCGCTAGTAGAACCTGTTTTAATTCCTGTAGTGCCTTCATAATCCTTTACTAGCCTATTGGTATTGACCAAACTCTGCACTTTATCTTTCTTTTTCCCAACCTTCATTTCATCCATATAAATAGTCAACCAATCATGAATCTTCTTATGTTTTAGAAGCTCTTGGGACATTTTAGCTACATCATATGCAGACACATATTGATCTTCATGAGGTAGGCCACTAGCATTGACGAAATTGCTGTTGTCCATACCTAATTCCTTTGCCCTATCATTCATCATCTTGACAAATGCCATTTCACTGCCCGCTATATGCTCAGCTAAAGCTACCGAAGCATCATTAGCAGATCTTAAGCATATGGCTTTAAATAGATCTTCTACTGATTGAACTTCTCCTTCTTCTAACCACAACTGACTACCTCCCATTCTTGCGGCATGCGCACTTATCCTAACCTGATCAGTTAAGTTAATTTTTCCCATTTCTAATGCTTCCATGCCTAATAAAAGTGTCATAATTTTACTAATGCTTGCAGGAGGTAATCTATCATAGGAATTTTTTTCGTAAATCACCTCACCGGTATGGTAATCCATAAGTATAGCTGATTTTGCCTTTATGTCCAAGTCCCCTTCAGCACAAGTATAAGTAGTCATTGTAAATAATATTATAATTATACAGAGAATAGTCGAAGTAAATCTTTTATTCACATAAATACCTCCTATCGATTTATTTACTTTTATATTCTCCATTTCTCTACTACTTATACAATCTAACAATCATATGGTGTAATATACCACAAAAAATAACTGTCTCTTAATTAAGAGACAGTTATTTTTTAATAGATTTCTACTCCATTTTTAGTTACCAAACCATAAACTAGTTTTTTATTCTTTTTGTTTTTATCACCGATGATATATAGTTCCTTTAATCTTGTTTCTACTTCCTTTGCCTTATCAATATCATTAGCATGTATATAGGCTAATACATCCCCTTTGTCAACTTTATCATCAACTTTTTTATTTAAAACGATCCCTGCTGACAGATCGATAATGGAGTCCATAGTTTCCCTACCAGCTCCTAATGCTAATGCACATTTTCCTACTTCTTCAGCATTTAAAGCCTTTACATAACCTACCTGCTGACTTTTAACTTCAACGATATGCTTTGCTTTTGGTAAAAGTTCTGGATTTTTTATATAATCAATATCCCCATCTTGATACTGGACTAATTCTATAAGTTTTTTATAGGCAGACTTAGAATCTATGGTTTTTTTAAGCATATATCTAGCTTCATCCCGTGTTTTTGCCTTGTTGGCTAATAGTAACAATCTTGATCCTAGTTCAAGACAAAGCTCATATAAATCCTCAGGACCATTTCCTTTTAATACCTCAATAGCTTCCTTAACTTCTAAAGCATTACCAATTGCATTACCTAAAGGTTCATCCATATTGGTAACTAAGGCAATTGTTTCTCTTCCGTATCCTGTCCCAATTTCTACCATCTCTTCTGCTAAGCTTATAGCATCCTTTAAATTTTTCATGAATGCTCCACTACCTACCTTTACATCTAATATAATGGAGTCAGAACCAATAGCAAGCTTTTTGCTCATTATACTGCTCGCAATCAATGACAAATTTTCCACAGTAGCAGTAACATCCCTTAATGCGTAAAATTTTTTGTCTGCTGGAGTTATATTGGCCGTTTGGCTACATATGGATATATTTATATCGTTGGAATTGTTGATAAATTCTTCAGTGCTCAGTTCCACCCTAAAATCTTTTATGGATTCTAACTTATCTAATGTTCCACCTGTATGGCCTAAGCCTCTTCCTGACATTTTTACAAAGGGTACTCCACAGGTAGCTACCATAGGCCCTAATACCAGAGTTGTAGTATCCCCAACACCTCCAGTTGAATGCTTGTCTACCTTTATTCCATTTATTTTAGAAAGGTCTACCTTGTCTCCAGAATTGACCATCGCCCTTGTTAAATCTAATGTCTCCCTTTTGTTCATCTTATTTAAGTATATAGCCATAAATAGTGCTGAAATCTGATAATCTGGTATATTTCCATTAGTATAATTTTCAACAAAATAGTTTATTTCATCCGTTGATAATTCGCTACCATCCCTTTTTTTCTTGATTATATCATATATTCTCACATCATCCACCCCAATTACATATTAACCAATATTTCTATCACTAATCGTTCAAACTTATCTTTAACCATCATAGATGTTTCAATAACTTCTTCATGATTTAATGGTTTATCCAATATTCCAGCAGCCATATTGGTTATACATGATATACCTAAAACCCTAATGCTTTGATGGGAAGCTACTATTACCTCTGGCACTGTAGACATACCAACTGCAGATGCTCCTAATATCCTTGCCAATTTTACCTCTGCAGGCGTTTCATAAGTAGGACCGGTAAACCACATATATACGCCTTCTTGCAATGAAATATTCAATTTATCTCCCACTTTTTTAGCTAGGTCTATCAATTCTTTGTCATAAGCTCTAGTCATATCTACAAATCTCGGTCCTAGATCATCCAAATTTTTCCCTATCAATGGATTCTGTCCTGCAAAGTTGATGTGATCTTTTATTATCATTAGATCTCCAGGTGAAAAGTTTTCATCAACACCCCCGGCTGCATTAGTTACTATCAGATTTTTAATTCCCAAACCTATCATAACCCTTACGGGGAAAACAACATCCATTAATGGATAACCTTCATAGTAATGAAATCTACCTTGCATAGCTACTACTACTTTTCCACCTAATTCTCCAATTACTAACTGTCCCTTATGACCTTCTACTGTAGAAACGGGGAAATTAGGTATCTCATTGTAATGAATCACTGTTGGATTATCTATTTTCTCCCCTAAATCTCCCAGTCCTGAACCTAATATCAATCCAATCTTAGGTTCTTTATTACATCTTTCCTCAATATAGTTTACACTCTCCTGAATTTTCTCCATATACCTCATCTTTTTACCTCCTATGCTCTAGGATGTGATTTTTCATAAACATCCCTTAATTCCTTATTATCAGTTGCAAATAAATACATTTGAGTGGTTGAAATATCAGAATGACCGAGCATCTCCTGTACCATCTTGATATCAGCTCCATTTTGCAATAAATGTACCGCAAAAGAATGTCGTAGTGTATGTGGCGTAATCTTTTTATCTATATTCGACTTTTTTGTATAACCTTTGACGATTTTCCAAAACCCTTGTCTAGTCAATCTGTTACCATTATAATTTAAAAATAACGCTATTTCATCATCATCCTTTAAAACATTTTCTCTATAATCCTCTATGTAGATAATAATATACTCTAAAGCAACTCTCCCAATGGGAACAATTCTTTCATTAGAACTATAGCTCCCTAAATGTAAATAACCCAATTGTAGATCAAGGTTGTCCACATTAAGAGCAACCATTTCTGATACCCTTATACCTGTTGCATATAGCAATTCTAACATAGCTTTATCCCTAATACCTTTAAAAGTATCATTATCTGGTTGGGATAACAATATGTCCACTTCTTTTTTAGATAATATACAAGGCAACTTCTTTTCACTTCTAGGAGATTGAAGATTAAGAGTAGGATCCTCCTTTACCAAATTCTCATTTAACAGATATTGATAATAACATCTAATAGATGCAAGGTTTCTAGAAATAGTAGAAGCTGCTCTCCCACATTTCTGCAAATACATCAAATATGTGATGACTATAGTTTTGTTTACGTCGGTAGTGCTATCTATATTATTGGATTCAAGATATTCCATAAACTGTTCCATATCTCTAATGTAAGCCTCTAAAGTATTGGGACTTAATCCCTTTTCATTCTTAATATAATCTATGTAATCCTTCATAATGACATTAAACATAATGTTTCTCCTTTGCAATAAGACCTTATAATGTAGTTTAATCTTCTCAATAAAACATGTTATAACTCATAGCTTTCACTAATTAAAATAATCCGATATAAGTCGTAAAAAGATTGGTGAAATATATGCCTCTATCAAACATCCTATGATTACTATAATGGAAAAAAACAATATTAGGATCGAATAATTTACAATATTCCAGTGCATATTGTTATTGATAGATTTAAATTTTCTGTTTTTAATGCTTTTCATTGAAAAAGCCATACCTATAGATGAAATAGATAATATAGCTGGAATTATAATTAAATTTTGGGGTAATATCCCCAATATAGAAAAAAGAAATCCTTGTAAGCCATATTCATTCACTAAAAATCCCACTGTAAAACCTAAAGCAAAACCTCTAAACATCACAGTTACTGGTATAATAGGTATTCCTATAATGACTAGCCCGGTTATATAAATTAATCCTATAGTCTTAAAATTATCTATTAAAGATTGTTTAAATATAGATAGATTTTCAAAGCTATTATTACCCATAGCCCTAAAAAATGTATTAATGAATATCATTATACCATTTTTTTGCTCCGAGTTTAACACTTTTATGGTTACTGCTCCAGTTATTATCCCAATAGCGAATACAATTGCAACAATAAAGTAGATAGCAAAATTCTCTTGAAACTGTTTAAATAGCCATCTTTTGATCTTATAGGGCAACGATAAATCCTCCCTTCAATTGATACAAGCCTATATAAAATAATATGCTTTAAAAGGAGATATTATCACTACCATTTATTTTAAGTTTAGATACTTTTGCCCATACAATATGCCTATAATAGTCTTGCTATCGACTATCTCTCCTCTGACTACCATGTTCATCAAATCTTCAATTTTTATCTTTTTTACTTCTATATACTCATCATTACCTGGTTCTGCCTCACCTTCTACTAGACCCATGGCTACGAACAAATACATCTTTTCGTTAGAAAAACCAGGTGATGTATAGAATTCAAACAGGTACTCTAGTTTACTTGCAGTAAACCCCGTTTCTTCACACAATTCCCTTAAGGCAGTTTCTCTTGGTTCTTCATTGATTTCTATTTTTCCTGCAGGTATTTCTAATAAACTTTTTTCTACGGGCTTCCTAAATTGTTCTACTAATATTATGCATCCATCATTAGTTATGGGAATTATGCCCACAGAGCCTGGATGTTCTACAATTTCCCGTTTTGAATACTTTTTATCTGGTAATTCTACAGTGTCTATTCTCAAATTGACCACTTTACCTTCATATATCTTCTCGGTTTTCATGGTCTTCTCTTCATAATTCATAAAGCGTTCCTCCCCTATTTAAGCATTCCTATAACAAAAGCCCCCACTGCCCCTAATGTCCAAAAATACTCCTTATCTTCCTCATATCCTCGTCCCATAGTTGTAATATATAATCCATATTTATCCATAGCATTAGTAATCTTATATCCTTCTTCATAAAAAATCTCATGTTTTTTATGAATGTTCAAACTAGTAATTTGATCTTTTATTATTTTTAGTTTGTATTCATCTAGTTTTGGTAAAACCACCTTTCCTGGTGTTTTTACAATTTCCGATAAAACAGTTCTAGTATGATGAGATATACCCATATGTCTAGGTCTACTATCCTTAAAGCTTATCCGAGGCACAATAATCGGCTCTCCTCCTAAAGTATTAATAGCATCCACTATTTGCCCTTGTTCAATTCCGCTAAATCCATACTTGGTTCCTGTACCTACAATCCCTGGCCCCATGGTTATAATAGTTATATCCCCATCTAATATTTCTTTTGCCGCAATTAAACCGGTATAAATATTAGTACATTCTAAATCCCCACCAAAGGCATGCCCTATAGTGATGGTATTGTTAATTAATCCATTTTCTTTTAAGGTTCTAACGGTATTACTAAAATAAATAGGTAGTGAACCACCATCAGTCATTATATAATTGATCTTTATGTCATTCTTGAGATATTTAAGCATAGCTGCTATTGGTGCTAACATACTATGCAAAGAACCTACAATATAAACATGCTCATCCAAAGATTTAAATTCCTCGAAAATATGATGATAAGGACTACTCTCCTCTTCGACAGCCAAACATTTTAATTGTAATGGAGTATAGCGTAGTTTCATTATATGGCCATTACCATGGAGCTTTTTACTTTCATTGCTATAATTAAATATTACAAAGTGTGTGCCGCCAGTTCCTAAAGATAATTCCACAGCAGTCGTATTTACAATAACCATATCCCCTATTTTAACTTCTCCAGTTAAATCATTATAATTGATAGCTTTATGGGTTTTTCCATCTAGTTCAACTAATAACCAAGAAACCTGTTGATACTCTTCCTCTATTCCTACTACCTTTCCCTTTTTGTAACTTAACAGAACAATCCCTCCTATCTGCCCAGATTATCTATATAGTTTAATATTTTATTGTTCTCTATAACCTTAGTAATGGATACTTTTTCTGCTAATATATGAATCAATATTAACATTAATAGATATATAGATTTTGCTAATAATGTCTGTGTCAGAGCACAGTATATTCCTAATGTTATACCAATGACATTAGACCCTACATCTCCCATCATAGCCCTTGCTTTTAAATCAATTGGAAAATATATTATCAATATACCATAGATTGAATACAAAATAAAATTGTACTCTCTTGTATTAGCTGAAAACAACATAATTAAAGATATTAATAAGAATACTTTAATAGATCTACCTGGCCTTAAATCAAATATATTCATAAGATTAGTAAACAAAGCTATAACTAAAGTATTTATAATTATATTAAT
>NZ_PPXY01000069.1 GCF_021655115.1 Clostridium sp. Cult3 | reverse complement strand
GTGCTATTTGCCAAATCTCGAATCGGAGATGCCGTTCTTTATAAATATGCCGGGGGCTACCACTAAAGTAATTTAGAATTAACGACACATAATTCATATATTGTTCACCAACTCCCACATAACTGGGAGTTTAAAAATTTTTTTATTGTGATAGAATTAATATATAAATATATTTTAGAAGGGGTTTTATAATGACTTATAAGGACAAATTTGTACATCTCCATGTCCATACAGAATATAGCCTACTAGATGGGTCCAGTAGAATTGAAGATCTATTAGATAGAACCAAGGAATTAGGAATGGATACCATAGCCATTACAGACCATGGATCTATGTTTGGTGTTATTAAATTTTATAAAGAAGCCCATCGTAGAGGGATTAAACCTATATTAGGTTCTGAAGTATATGTTGCCATAAATAAATATACGGAAAGGGAACCAAAGGATAAAAATCAATACCATTTGGTGCTTTTAGCGGAAAATGATATAGGCTATAGAAATCTTATGAACATAGTATCGGAAGGATATGTAAATGGATTTTATTATAAGCCTAGGGTAGACCATGATATATTAGCCCGATATAGCCAAGGCATAATAGCCTTGAGTGCATGTTTAGGAGGAGAGGTTCAAAGCCATCTCCTAAATAGAAATTACGACAAGGCTAAGGAAACAGCCATTAAGTATAATGAAATATTTGGGCAAGACAATTTCTTCCTAGAGATTCAAGACCATGGAATGGAAGAACAGAAATGGGTTAATCAACAGCTAATACAGATGAGCAAAGAAACAGGAATACCACTGGTGGCGACCAATGATGTCCATTATTTAAAAAGGGAAGATGCAATAGTTCACGATGTACTATTGTGTATCCAAACGGGCAAAACCATAGACGATACCGATAGGATGAAGTTTCCCACCGATCAGTTCTATTTAAAATCCTATGGCGAAATGAAAAGCATATTTAGCTCTACAGAAGAAGCACTGGAAAACACGGTAAAGATAGGGGAAAGATGTAATGTAAGCTTGGATTTTGATACCCTCCATCTACCAAAATATGAAATACCAGAAGGATATACCAATGTAGAGTATTTGGAAGAGTTATGTATGGAAGGGTTAAAGAGAAGATACAGGATCATTACCCCGGAAATAAAGGAAAGATTTGATTTTGAATTCAATACCATAGTTCAGATGGGATATACGGATTACTTCCTCATAGTTTGGGATTTTATAAGATTTGCTAAGGAAGAGGGGATTGAGGTAGGACCAGGAAGAGGTTCTGCTGCAGGAAGTATCGTATCCTATGCCTTAGGGATTATAGATATAGACCCATTGGAATATGATCTTTTATTTGAGAGGTTTTTAAACCCTGAAAGGGTATCTATGCCTGATATAGACATAGATTTTTGCTATGAGAGAAGAGAAGAGGTCATAGATTATGTAGTAGAAAAATATGGGGAAGATAGAGTAGCTCAGATTGCCACCTTTGGTACTATGGCTGCTCGAGGTGCCATACGCGATGTAGGTAGGGCTATTAATATGCCCTATGGGGAAGTGGATTATATAGCAAAGCAAATTCCAATGGAGTTGGGTATGACTATATCTAAAGCTTTAGATGTAAATAAAGGCCTTAGGGATATATATGAATCCAATGAAGAAGTAAAGCATTTAATAGATTTAGCCTTAGCTGTAGAAGGATTACCAAGGCATACCTCTACCCATGCAGCAGGTGTAGTAATATCCAAAGAACCTATAACTACCTATGTACCTTTGTCGAGAAATAATGATGCTATAACTACCCAGTTCAATATGGTGGAATTGGAGGAATTAGGACTTCTAAAGATGGATTTCTTAGGTCTTAGAACCCTTACAGTAATACGAGATGCAGTCCAATTGATTGAACAAAATCATGGTATAAATGTGGACTTTTCACAGTTTACTTATGACGATCCGAAGGTAATAGAGATGTTTGCAAAGGGAGAGACTTTAGGGATTTTTCAATTTGAAAGTGCTGGAATGAGACAATTCCTAAAGGAACTTAAGCCTAATATGTTTGAAAATTTAATAGCGGCCAATTCCTTGTTTAGGCCTGGCCCTATGAATCAAATTCCTCAATATATAGAAAACAAAAACAATCCTGATAATATAGAATATCTACATCCTAAGCTTAAACCTATTTTAGAAGTAACCTATGGATGTATTGTATACCAGGAGCAGGTCATGCAGATAGTAAGGGATATAGGCGGGTTTACCATGGGAGGAGCGGATTTAGTAAGACGTGCCATGGGTAAAAAGAAAATGGATGTAATGGAAAGGGAAAGACAAAGGTTTATATATGGGGAAACCGATGAGAAGGGTAATGTAATCATCAAAGGAGCCTTGCGAAACGGTGTAAATGAAAGAGATGCCAATAGAATATACGATTTGATGATAGACTTTGCAAAATATGCCTTCAACAAAAGCCATTCTGCAGCCTATGCAGTGGTAGCCTATAGGACAGCTTGGCTTAAACACTATTATCCAGTGGAGTTTATGGCAGCTCTTATTAGCAGCGTAATGGGAGATACTAATTCCGTATCCCTGTATATCCAAGAGTGCAAAAGACTAGGCATAGATATATTGCCTCCCGATATAAATGAAAGCTATAAGAAGTTTACCGTAGTAGATGGAAAGATAAGATTTGGTCTTATGGCAGTAAAAAATGTAGGGCAAAACTTTATTGAAACCATAATAAAAGCCAGAGAAGATGGACCTTTTAGTAGTTTTACTGATTTTTGTGAAAGGATGGAAAATATAGACTCTTCAGTGATGAACAAAAGGGCAGTGGAAAGCCTAATAAAATGTGGTGCCATGAATAGTTTAGGTGGAAACAGAGCCCAGCTTTTATCCATATTTGAAAGGGTAATGGATGGGATTCATGCAGATAAGAAGAGGAATATAGAAGGTCAATTTTCCATGTTTGAAACCATAGATACTAAGGTTTCAGAAGATGATCTGCCAGATTTAAAGGAGTTCAATCAAAAGACTCTTCTTACCATGGAAAAGGAGATGCTAGGCATATATATTAGTGGTCATCCTCTACAGCCTTATGAAGAGGAACTTAAGCAAATATCCACCATAAGCACTGCAGAACTATATGAAGCTCAAGAGGATATAGGAGAAGGATTAGGTGAGAATATAGATGGCAAACGGATAACCATTGGCGGTATAATAGCAGCTAAGAAAAATAAAATTACCAAGAATAACAATATGATGGCTTTTGTAACCTTAGAAGATCTATATGGTGCTGTAGAATGCATAGTATTCCCAGCAGCCTACGAAAGATATAGTAGGCTAATAGAAGAAGATAGCCTGGTGATCATTAAGGGAAAGATAAGCTTAACAGAAGAAGATGAACCTAAAATACTCTGTGAAAGCATAAGCAAGCTGAATACTTTTAAACAGGGAAAGGTGTATTTAAAAATTTCTAAGGGAAAATCTTTAAATACATTTGATTCTATAAAGAAAATACTTTCCCGATACAAGGGCCAAACTCCAGTATATGTATATATGGAGGAAGAAGGAAAGACGGTAATAGCCCAGAGAGATCTATGGGTAAATATTGAAGAGGAGTTATTGTTGGAAGAATTGATTCGAATGTTAGGAAAGAGCAATGTTAAAGTTTCCTAATAGGTTAGAATATATGAAAAAATATATTAATCTATGCTATAATGTAAAATAAAAGAATAAAGTATATTCCTTAACATCTATAAGATTAGGAGCGTGCTAAAAAATGTGGACTGCAGTCTATGTGGCCTCAGGTTTAGAACAAGCCACCGAAGTTGAAAAACAACTACAAGCGGAAGGATTTTTAGTAAAAAAACGGCTATTTGTTAAAGAAGAGGACGAGGAGCTATATGAGATACTAGCACCAGAATTTGAGGCAAAAGATATACAAGCAGTACTATATGATTTAGGAATAATATAATATTTCATAGTTAGGAGGAAAAATATGAATACTATTGGACTATTAACAAGTGGAGGAGATGCTCCAGGAATGAATGCAGCTATCAGGTCTGTAGTTAGATCTTCCATATTTAATGATGTAAAGATAATGGGCATAAAACAAGGCTATAATGGATTACTAAATGGAGAAATAGAAGAGATGAATCTATCTTCTGTGGCAGATATAATCCATAGGGGAGGCACTATGCTAAGGTCTGCTAGATGTGATGAATTTAAGACTGAAGAAGGTCTTAACAAAGCTTTAAATGTGATTAGAGTTTTTGGAATAGATGGTTTAGTAGTATTAGGTGGCGACGGAACCTTTAAAGGGGCCCAAAAACTGTATAATGCTGGCGTACCAGTATCCTGTATTCCTTGTACTATTGACAACGATATGGGATATACGGACTACACTATAGGTTTTATGACAGCAGTGGAAACAGCCGTAGATGCTATTGGCAAGATCAGGGATACCTCTACTTCCCATGGAAGGGCTAATATAGTAGAAGTAATGGGAAGGGGTTGCGGTGATATTGCCCTTTATTCCGGTATCGCCGGTGGTGCAGAAAGCATTATCGTTCCAGAAGTGGAATTTGATATAGACGAAGTTTGCAAAAGGGTAATACAAGGTAGAAATAGGGGCAAACTACATCATATTATAGCTTTAGCAGAAGGAGTAGGAAATGCCTATGAAGTAGCAGAGGAAATTGAAGCAAAAACTGGCACTGAAACCAGAGTTACCATATTAGGTCATATTCAAAGAGGTGGATCACCTACGGCCTTTGATAGGATAATGGCAAGTAAAATGGGAAATAAAGCCGTAGAGCTTTTGCTTAGTGGGAAATCTGGCAGGGCTTTAGGAACCAAATGTAATGAAATAATCGATATTAATTTAGATGAGGCGTTAAATACAGAGAAGAAGTTCGATTTAGAAATGTACAATATAGGAAAAATATTATCCATATAGAAGAGAGGGGTGGGATTGTGAAAAAAACAAAGATAGTATGTACTATAGGACCAGCATCAGAAAAGGAAGAAGTACTAAAGGAGTTATTTTTAAACGGTTTAAACGTTGCAAGACTTAATTTTTCTCATGGAACCCATGAAGAACATAAAGCAAAGATTGACACTATCAAAAAATTAAGAGAAGAAATGGATTTACCCATTGGAATAATGTTGGATACCAAGGGTCCTGAAATTAGAATAGGGACTTTTAATGTAGATGAAATAGAATTAAATGATGGGGATATATTCACACTGACTACAAAGGATATAGTAGGGGATAAAACTAAAGTCTATGTCTCCTATGAAGGATTGCCTAAGGATGTAAAAGAAGGCAATAGAATTTTAATAGATGATGGATTGGTGGAACTGGTAGTAGAGGAAATTGTAGACGAAACCGATATTAAGTGTAAGGTTTTGAACGGTGGGACATTAAAGGACCACAAGGGCGTAAATGTACCTAATGTATCTATCAACCTACCTCCTATAACTGAAAAGGACATTAATGATATCAAATTTGGAATAGAGAATGATATAGATTTCATAGCAGCATCTTTTATTAGGAAAGCCTCCGATGTATTGGAAATAAGAAAAATACTTGAAGAAAACAATGGTGAACATATTGAAATTATATCAAAAATAGAAAATCAAGAAGGGGTAGACAATATAGAAGAGATAATAGAAGCTTCTGATGGGATAATGGTTGCAAGAGGAGATCTAGGAGTAGAGATACAAACGGAAGAGATACCCCTTATACAAAAACGAATAATCAAGAAGTGTAATATAGCCGGAAAACCAGTAATTACAGCTACCCAAATGTTAGATTCAATGATAAGGAATCCAAGGCCTACAAGAGCTGAGGTAACAGATGTGGCCAATGCAATACTAGATGGCTCCGATGCCATAATGCTATCAGGGGAGACAGCCGCAGGAAAATATCCTCTAGAAGCTATAAAAACCATGTACAATATAGCAACCAAAACGGAAGAATCCATAGATTATATGGAAATATTAAAAGCAAAATCCATAGCAAAGGATGTTACTACAACCAATGCTATAAGCAAAGCAACCTGTACGACAGCGGAGGATCTAGAAGCATCAGCCATAATTACAGCTACATCTTCAGGCTATACTTCAAAGGCTATATCTCGGTTTAGGCCAAGAGCCCCTATTATAGCTGCCACTACTACTAAAAGAGTTATGAGAAAACTATCCTTGGTTTGGGGAGTTCATCCAGTACAATCTTTAAAGAGTAATATTACAGATGAAGTCATAGACAGATCTATCCATAGTGCTATGGAGAAAGGGTATATTAAAGAAGGGGATTTGATAGTAATAACAGCAGGAATTCCCGTAGGAGTGTCAGGAACTACCAACTTAATAAAGGTTCATACCGTTGGGAAAGTACTACTAAAAGGAGTAGGAATAGGCAAGAAATCTGCGTCAGGTAAGGTATGTATTGGTAGCAGTAGTAAGGAATTAGAAGAAAAATTTGAAGACGGGGATATACTGGTTAGCAAATTTACAGATAAGGATATGGTGAAGCTTATGGAAAAGGCATCGGCCATAATTGTAGAACAAGGAGGCCTAACTTCCCATGCAGCCATAGTAGGATTAAATTTAGGTAAACCCACTATCGTAGGTGCAATAAATGCTACAAATATACTGAAAGAAGGGGAAATAGTAACTGTAGATACAATTGCAGGACGTATATACAAGGGCGAAGCTAAAGTACTTTAGAGGTGGATATAATGGAATATATGACGGACATCAAGGTAAGATACAATGAAACCGACCAGATGGGAGTAGTATACCATGGAAATTATTTTGCGTGGTTTGATATAGGCAGGACGGGTTTTTTAGGCAGTATTGGCTTACCTTATTCCCAATTGGAAGACGATGGGGTACTATTACCTGTAATAGAGGCAAATTGTAAATATAAAAAACCTGCTAAATATGGAGATGAAATAATAATAATTGCAAAGTTGGCAAAACTAAAAGGAATAAGAATGCAATTTGATTATGAATTATACAGGAAGAAGGATAACACCTTATTAGCAGAAGGCTATACCCTCCATGCTTTTGTAGATAAGGACCTAAAACCTATGAATTTCAAGAAAAAATACAATGATATTTGGAAACTACTAAAGGAGTATGTATAGGGGGGAAAACCCATGAAAAAGCTTATTCCACTATGTATTTTAATGCCTATATTGGATCTATATATATTAGTCAAAGCCTCCCAATCCATGGGGTTTGGGACTACAGTACTATTGATTATATTGACAGGAATAGCAGGATATTATCTAGCTAAATCTGAAGGAAAATTAATCATAAGAAATATAAATAGAGAAATGTCCCAAGGCAATGTGCCTGGCGATGAACTATTGACGGGATTTTGTATATTATTAGGTGGATTCTTATTGCTATTACCAGGTATAGTTACAGATATAATAGGAATAACCATGGTATTGCCTGGTACTAGAGAATTTTATAAAGGATATATAAAAAGATGGCTGGAAAAGATGGTAGGCAGAGGGTATACAAGGATAATGATCCGATGGTAATATGTATATATTAGCAAAATATTGGATAAGATCTAAAAAAGGACAAGGCAACAATATTGGCCCCCGGCACTAACTTACGAACTTATTGGATTTTTATATAGGTAATAGGTTAATGCCGGGATAATTTTTTTAACGATTAAATATCCACCCCGGTAAATATCCACCCCCGGCACTAACTTACTAACATATTGAACAAATTTTAACCCATTACTCCCATTAGTCAGATTAAAAGTTAACCCAAAGGGCAATAACATCTTGAAAAGGAGAATAATTTATGAAATACTTCAAAATTGGTGGTGAATTAATACTAGATATTATAGATATAAATAGTGAAGGACAAGGAGTAGGAAAGTATGAAGGATTTACCTTATTTACCAATGGTGGGACTCTAGGGGATAAGGTCAAAGCAAAGGTTATAGAGATAAAAAAGAATTTTGGGATAGCTGATACCCTAGAGATATTGGAAAAATCACCCTATAGAGTTAAATCCGAGTGCCAATACTTTCCTCAATGTGATGGATGTCAGTTACATAATTTAAACTATGAAAAACAACTGGAATTAAAAAGGGATATGGTAAAAAACAATTTAAATAGGATTGGAAAGATTTCGGATGTATTGGTTAAGGATACTATAGGTATGGACTATGCATACAGATATAGAAATAAAGGAGAATTTAAAGTAGGAAAGGATTACAATATAGGTTATTTTAAAAGAGGGACCCATGATTTGATTCCTATAGATGAGTGTATAATCCAAGATAAAATAGCCGATGAAATAAATGCTTTGGTAAAAGAGTATATGAAAGAGTATGGTATAGAAGGTTACGATAATAGAACAAAAAAAGGTATAATAAAAAATTTAATTATTAGAACTACTAAGGATAACGAAGCCATGGTAGTAATAGTAACAAAGGGAGAAAAACTTCCCCATAAGGAGGGATTGATAGATATACTAACCGATGAAGATAGGCTTAAATCTGCTACAGTTGTTAGCATATATCAAAACATAAAGGAGAAAGATACCTCTGTGGTTTTAGGACATAAGGATATAAAGCTATACGGGGAGGATAGAATAGTAGATTATATAGGCGAATATAAATTTTTAATCTCTCCAAAGTCTTTTTTCCAAGTAAACCATATTCAAACGGAAATCCTATATGATAAAGTAGTCGAATACTTAGATTTAAAAGGCCATGAAACGGTGATAGATCTATATTGTGGTATAGGAACCATAGCCTTATATATTTCAAAATATGCTAATAAGGTATATGGAGTAGAAGTAGTAAGAGATGCCATAGAAGATGCAAATAATAATCTAAAGTTAAATCATGTAGATAATGTAGAATTTATTCGTGGGAAATCGGAAGATATATTACCGAAGGTAAACAAAAAAGGTATAAAAATAGACGCTTTAGTAGTAGATCCCCCAAGAAAAGGTCTGAATAAATCTTTGATAGATTCCATAGTAAAGGCCAACCCCCAAAAAATAGTATATGTATCCTGTAATCCTTCTACATTAGCTCGGGATTTAGGATATTTGATGGAGAAAGGATATGAGATAGAAGAAGTACAGCCAGTGGATATGTTTCCCATGAGTATGCATGTGGAGTGCATAGCGTTGATACAAAAGGAAATTATATAGAAATCCTGAGATTCAAGCTCTTTCATGACCATTTTGAGTTTGTAGAAGATGAGCATAATTTTAAGAAAAAAGTACTAAAAAAATATTTTAATGTTTCGGTGGTAGTTGACCTAGTTAGTGGAGACACAAAAAAATAAATTAAATAAATTCTATAGCAGGAATTTTTCTTTAAGATATTATATGTTATATAATAATAACAGAAGAGTTTAATTGGCTGAGTATTTGTAGGAAGATGATAAGTAAAGATATGCCAAAAGGAGGACATATAATGATTATTTGGTTAAATGGTGCATTTGGTTCTGGAAAAACTACATGTGCTTTTGAATTAAATAGAAGACTTCCTAATTCCTTTGTTTATGATCCTGAAAATGTAGGATATTTTATTGGTAAGAACATTCCAAAGGAGATTCAAAAGTCTGATTTTCAAGATTATGTACAATGGAGATTATTTAATTATGAAATATTAAAATATATTGCTACGAAATATTCAGGAATAATTATTGTACCAATGACAATTAATAAACAACAATATTATAGAGAAATAATTCAAAGGCTTAGAGATGATGGTATAATTCTAAATCATTATATTTTATATGCTGATAAAGAAACTATATTAAAACGATTAAACAAACGACTTGAACGTGGTGAAACTTGGGCAAAATCACAAGTTGATTGTTGTATTGAGGCCTTCAATACAACAATCACCGAAGAAAAAATCATAACAGACAATAGAAGTATTGACTATGTTGTTGAAGAAATTGCAAAAAGAAGTGAAGTAACCCTTTTGCCAGACAAAAGAACATTTTTGAAGAAAAGAATTGATAGAATAATAACCTTAATAAAACATATACGTTAATAAAGAAATTTTGTCAATTGCTACACTTCATTTTTCAAGTATGAAACATCTAAATATTAATAGACTTTATTTACTTTAAATAATTTAATAAGAAGAGCTAGCAGCAAGAATAAACCCTTGCTGTTTTTTCATGCCCAAAATCAATGAAGGGAGGTGATAATCATGGGTTACAATAATGATTATAATACAAGAGACAAAAAATGATAAGGAAAATATTTATTGTGCTGTAAAAGAAGTTTTCGAACGAGAAGGATTTTCTGATCATGATGTTTTTAGTATAAAATTACCACATGTACCAGCTATACTATTTTAAAGATAAATTGGATAGAAAGTATTTCAGTTTTTATCTTATTTAGATTTAATATCATATAGAATATACATACACATAATTTCCCTTTTTAAACTATTGATTAATTCCGAAGGTTCAATTACTTTTGCATTTGTCCCAAGCCTTAAGAGAAGTTTTGTATAAAAAGGAATTTCATTTGAACCGATTGTCTTTTTAAGTGTGTAACAATTATTATCAATGTATTCTAGATCATTTTGTAAAAAATAGATATCTTTACATTCTAAATAGGCAATTCTATTTAATTTTACATGCAATTCAATTGGATTGTTAATTGGATAGTTTGATAACCATTCTTTTAAAGACATGAGGTTTTCATAAGTATCCATGCTGTTTTTAAAATCTATTATTCTATCTACACGATACAACCTATATTCCATTAATTCTATATCAAGAGCAGGAGAATACCATTTGCCATTATATGCATAAACGCCTATTGGTACAATTTTCTTATCTGGTTTTGATTTGGGGGAATTATATTGAATCAGCACTATATTTTTATTTATTGCAGCAGATATTATTTCTTTTAAAAAAGGTGTATTATGTTTAAATTGATATTCATTAATTTGTAGGGTATTATCTAATTCCTTAAATTCCTTCAAAGTATCTTTAGGTAAAAGTGAATATATTTTTTCTTTAACTGAGCTAATACTTAAACTAAAAGGTAAATTATTATAATTTCCAAGATAATTAAATGAGAAAAGAATTGCAAATATCTCATCCTTTGAAAATAGTATAGGGGGATATACTTGATTATCTAGTACTTTATAACCTCCATTTCTGCCTTGCTTTGAGTATATAGGTATTCCAATATCTGAGAGATCAGTTATATATCTATGTGCCGTTCTTACTGATATATTAAACTCATTTGCAACATCTCTTGCTGTAAATTCTTTTTTGGAATTCACAAACCAAATTAAATCGAACAATAATGCAGTTTTATTCATATTTCCTCCTTAAAGTGACAGTTATTGTCATGTTTATATTATATACTTATTGTACTAGAAATTAAAGGGTGATGTTATGAAAGATAAAATTATAGTAAAAGGAGCAAAGGAAAAGAATTTAAAGAACATTGATGTATACATTCCAAAGAAAGAAATTACCGTAGTAGTTGGACCATCTGGATCAGGTAAATCTGCCTTAGTATTTTATACCATTGCAGCAGAATCACAAAGGCAGATGAATGAAAGTTACTCCAGTTTTATTAGAACTAGATTAGGAAAGTTTTCACAACCGAAATGTGATGAGATTAAAGGACTGTCACCATCGATTGTAATAAATCAAAAAAAGATTGGAGATAATAGCAGGTCTACAGTAGGAACAGTAACCGATATATATTCGAAACTTAGACTATTATTTTCTAGATTTGGAAAGCCCTTTGTAGGATATTCAGACAGTTTTTCTTTTAACAATCCTAAAGGTATGTGTGAAGTATGTGAGGGAATAGGCAAGATAAGGGACATTGATGTAGAACAGATTATAGATAAAAATAAATCACTAAATGAAGGAGCAATTTTATTTCCTACATTCCAAGTGGGAGGGTTTAGATGGAGTAGATATGTGGAATCTGGTTTGTTTGATAATGACAAAAAAATCAGTCATTACAATGAGAGGGAACTTTATCTGTTATTATATGCAGATGAAATAAAGTTGGAAAATCCAAGTGATAAATATCCAAAATCAGCAATTTATGATGGGCTAATACCAAGAATAAAAAAAGCTTTTTTTAAGAAGGATAGCAGGGAAGGTAGAATTCATAAACATGAGATAGATAAATATGCAAAAGAAATTATCTGTCCAAAATGTAAGGGGGGCAGATTAAAGGAAGGTATTTTAAAATGTAAAATAAATAATAAAAATATTTATGATTATTCTAGAATGAGTATAGAGAGTTTAATAATTGAACTAGAGAGTTTAAGTATAAAAAATGCAAAAGAATTGATAGATTCAATTTTAAAAGATTTATATAATTTTAGATTAGTTGGACTTGATTATTTAAATTTAAATAGAAATACTGGAAGTCTTTCAGGTGGAGAGTCACAAAGAATAAAAATTATAAAACAGCTTGGAAATAGTCTTGTAGATTTATTGTATATATTAGATGAGCCTAGTATAGGACTGCATCCAGAGGATATATTAAGGATAAATAGATTATTAATAGATTTAAAAAATAAAGGAAATACAATATTAATTGTTGAACATGATATTGATGTAATAAAAATTGCTGATAATATTATAGAATTAGGGCCAGAATCAGGGAAAAGAGGAGGAGAGTTAATTTTTTTAGGGAAATATAAAGATTTTTTAACTGCAGAAACATTGACATCAAAGGAGTTTAAAAAGAAAAATCGAATAAAAAAAGAAATAAAAATTTTTAAAGAATGGTTAGAAGTTAATGATGCAAATAAAAACAATTTAAAGAATATAGATTTGAAAATACCTAAAAATACAATTACTGTAGTAACTGGAGTTGCAGGGTCAGGGAAATCGTCATTGATGGACATTGAATTTAAAATAAGATATCCTGAAGCTATTTTTATTGACCAAAAAAAGATATATACAAATGTTAGATCAACAGTTTCAAGTTATATAGGAGTATTTGAGTATATTAGAAATATCTTTGCCGAAACAAATAATGTATCTCCATCATATTTTAGCTTTAACTCAAAAGGAGCTTGCCCAGAATGCAGGGGCAAAGGTTATATAAAATTAGACTTAGCTTTTATGGATGATATAGTTAGTGAATGTGAAGCGTGTAATGGGAAAAGGTACAATGTAAAGGCACTTAAATATAAGATAAATGGTTTGAATATAAGTCAAGTATTGGATTTATCAATTGAAGATGCTTTGAACTATTTTCAAGATTTTAATAATATTAATATAATATTACAGAGGTTAATAGATGTAGGAATTGGATATTTAACCTTAGGACAGAGTTTAGATACACTATCTGGAGGAGAACTGCAAAGATTAAAGTTATCTGTTAATTTAAATTCTGATAAAAATATTTATGTTTTTGATGAACCAACAACAGGGTTACATGCTAAGGATGTTTCTAGGTTGATAAAGATATTTAAAAAGTTGTCCCAAAATAACACAATAATAATTATTGAGCATAATCTAGAAATAATGAGTATAGCTGATTGGATTATAGATTTAGGACCATATGCTGGAGAAAAAGGTGGATATTTATTATATCAAGGAAGAATTGAAGGAATATTGAAATCTCAAAAATCAATTACGGGGAGGCATTTAAAGAAATATTTAGAGAAATAATTATTTTTTAAAATAAAGGATATAGAATGTATTAAACTATGGGTTAATCCATTCTATATAATATAACACATATTTCATCTATTCCTACTTTTGGGAACGTGCTATAATGTGATATAATAATGTAGAAGTTTATATGAAAAAAGAGGATGAATATAAATGAAGGAAGAATTTAAAAAATACCCATTTGATATAAAGAGTGAACACCAAGTGGAAATCCTAGTAAAGTATATGATTATACAAAAAGAATTGATAAAATATGTGAATGGGAAAGTATTTCATGGGAGCAATTAGCAAATGATGTTCAAAAATATTTAGAATAATATGAAATAGGTGGAATAAAAGAAAATTTAGGTAAGAAACCACATAATGCTGTAATTAATGCATTGAGAAGATTTTCAGAATTTGTAGCAGATTAATAACAAATTACAACTAAATAAAAATTTAATCCAACAGCAAGAATAAACCCTTGCTGTTTTTTTCATGCCCAAAATCAATGAAGGGAGGTGTAATCGTGGCGGAAATAAACTTTAACTATTACCATGGCAAAGAATCCGAGCAGTTTTCATTCTTTAGAATACCAAAGGTACTATATACAGATCCAATATTTAAAAACCTATCATCTGATGCTAAGGTACTTTATGGAATACTCCTAGATAGGATGGAACTATCAATGAAAAATGGTTGGGTGGATGAAAATAATAGAGTATATATTTATTTTACCATTGAAAACATTATGGAAGTCATGGGATGGGGGAATAAGAAATCAGTAAAGGTACTTTCGGAACTCGATACAGAAAAAGGTATTGGCCTTATAGAAAAGCAAAGACAGGGCCAGGGGAAACCCACCAAGATTTATGTAAAAAACTTTATTGTGGATAACTTTTCTAAAATGTCAAAAGGAAATTTTAAGAAGTGTCAAAAAGACAATTCAAGAAATGTAGAAAATACATCTCAAGAAATGTCAAAAGGACAAGGTAATAATACTAATATTAATAATACTGAATTTAGTGATACTAATCTAATCTTATCTATAGAAGAGAAAGAAAATAGTTCAGGATTTGATAGAAGCAAAATAAATAAGGCTGAGATGTATAGAGATATAATTTATAAGAATATTGAGTATGACCATTATAAAAGATATGGAAGATATTCAATAGATGATATTGAAAATATTGTAGAACTTATGGTAGATGTATGCGTTCAGGAAGGTGGCACAGTACCTATAAATGGGAATCAGATGCCTGTAGAAGTAGTAAAAAGTAGATTTTTAAAATTAAGATCAAGCCATTTAGAATATATTATGGATAGTCTTGACAGAAACCCAAGTGAGGTTAGAAATATTAGGAATTACTTGCTTACAACAATATATAATGCGGTAAATACCATGAGCCAATACTATAGAAGTCTAGTTAACTACAATGAAAATGGATGAATTGATTAGGGTAGTTTAAGAAAAAATGAAGGGAGGCATAAAATTGCAAGAAGAAGTTACTGAAAAATCAATTGCATTTGTAGCTAAGAATAATAAGATGACATTATCTGTCTTAAAGACATTGATTAGTGCCTATCTTAAAGAAAAGGAAAAGCAGAAAATATCTAAGGGACAAATCATTAAAAGAAAGAAAATATCTTTAAAAGAGTTATCTAAGAAGTATGATGGTCTTAAAAGCATTGAAATTAACGAAGATAATATAAAGGGATTTGAGAAAACTGCAAAAAAGTATGGAATAGAATATGCCTTAAAAAAGGATAAGACAACAGATCCACCAATATATATAGTCTTTTTCAAGGGTAAGGATACAGATATTTTAGATACAGCTTTTAGAGAATTTATTGGGAATGAAATGGATAAGGATAAAAGACCTTCTTTAAAACAGGCACTAAATAAGATGAAAGAAATATCTAAATCCTTGAATAAAGATAAGGTCAAAAAGAAACATCAGGAGCAAAGCCTATGAGTAAAATAATAGAAAATATGAGATATGAACTCTCTATGATAGATAAAAAGAAGCTATTTATAAAACTAGTGCCATATATATTTATCTATTATATCTTCAATAAAATTGGGAAGATGTATAGAGGATTTCTAAAAGATAACTTCTTTATTACTCTATATCAAATGTTGCTTCATTTAGAAAACTTATTTAAACCCCCATTTCCAAGTTTTCACCCTAAAGACATAGCATTTGGGGCAATAGGGGCATTAGTCATATATCTTATAGTCTACACTAAGGGAAAGAACGCTAGAAAGTATCGAAAGGGGGAGGAATATGGTTCTGCTAGATGGGGAAATCCAAAAGATATAAGGCCATATATAGATCTAATATATGAAGAAAATATTATACTAACACAGACAGAAAGATTAATGATGAATGGTAGGCCAAAGAATCCTAAGTATTCAAGGAATAAAAATGTGCTAGTAGTTGGAGGGTCAGGGTCAGGTAAAACAAGATTCTATGTAAAACCCAATCTAATGCAGATGCATTCATCTTATGTAGTAACAGACCCAAAGGGAACAATACTTCTTGAATGTGGGAAATTACTAGAAAGAGGAGCAGCAAAGAAAAAGCTTGATAAAAATGGAAAAGAGATGAGAGATAAAAGCGGTAAAATTATTTATGAAAGGGATAAAAAAGGCAGGATAATCTATGAGCCATACAATATTAAAGTGTTAAACACTATCAACTTTAAAAAGTCCATGCATTATAACCCCTTTGAGTATATTCGTTCTGAAAAGGATATATTGAAGTTGGTAAATACTATAATTGCTAATACTAAGGGAGAAGGCGAAAAGGCAGGAGAGGACTTCTGGGTAAAAGCAGAGAAACTATATTATACAGCCCTTATAGGATATATTTACTATAAAGCTCCAAAGGAAGAACAAAACTTTTTAACATTACTAGAGATGATTAATGTATCTGAAGCAAGAGAAGATGATGAAAATTTTAAAAATCCAGTAGATTTACTATTTGATGCCTTAGAAGAAATAGAACCAGACCATTTTGCTTTAAGACAATATAAGAAATATAAATTAGCAGCAGGAAAAACTGCAAAGTCAATATTAATATCCTGTGGAGCTAGGCTTGCACCCTTTGATATAAAGGAACTAAGGGATTTAATGGAGTATGATGAGATGGAGCTAGATACATTAGGAGATAGAAAGACTGCTTTATTTATCATAATCTCTGATACTGATGATACTTTTAATTTTATAGTGGCTATGATGTATACACAACTTTTTAACCTTCTATGTGATAAGGCAGATGATGTCTATGGTGGAAGATTACCTATTCATGTAAGATTTTTACTAGATGAATTTGCAAATATAGGACAAATTCCTAAGTTTGAGAAATTAATTGCAACTATAAGATCAAGGGAGATTTCTGCAAGTATTATATTACAAGCACAATCTCAGCTAAAAGCTATATACAAGGATAATGCTGACACTATTATAGGTAACTGTGATACCATGCTATTTCTAGGCGGTAAAGAGAAATCAACCTTAAAGGAAATATCTGAAGTTTTGGGAAAGGAAACAATAGACCTATATAATCAATCAGAGAATAGGGGTAGGGAAAGATCCTATGGAACTAACTATCAGAAACTGGGCAAAGAATTAATGTCCCAGGATGAATTAGCTGTTATGGATAGTGGGAAATGCATATTACAATTAAGAGGAGTGAGACCGTTTTTATCTGATAAATTTGATATTACTAGGCATAAAAACTATAGATATTTATCTGATTATGATGAGAAGAATATCTATGACATTGAGGGAGTATTAGGTTCTGAACTTAAACTAAAAAAAGATGAAATGGTAGAGTTATATGAAAATATGTAGGTTGAGTAATACTTAGTATTCTTTCTCATGGAATGATATAATTATAGATAGTTCTAAATTAGAAAATATTTTTCATGAGAGGGATGATAATATGTCGACTGAACAGTACCAACGGACAGTAAATATTTTAGATAAAGAAATTGCAGCTCTTGAAAAGAAAAAGTCAACGACAGATAAAAAATGTGCAGAAATTCAGGGGAAAATAAACTCTATACAGAAGAGTATTACAAAAAATACATCTGAATCTACGAGAAAAAACAAAATGAGACAAATTATTAATTTGCAGATAGAGTATGCAAGAAAGAGTAAAGAAAGTGCAGATTTTGGGAAGAAAATAGCTGATAAACGACAAAAACGAAACGATGCATATTTGAAACTACAAAAAGCAAATCAAGACTTACAGAAAAAACTAAATAGGGAACAAAAGAAAATTCAGGAATCTTATGAAAAAAGAATACAAGAGTTATCTAGACAACCTATTACAAATTTAACCAATTCATCTCCAAATTTGTTACACGGTTCTGAAGATGAAGAATATGATGTTTTCATTTCTCATGCTTGGGAGGATAAAGAATCCTTTGTTAATGAACTTGTTGAAGAGCTTATAAGCATGGAAATACGAGTTTGGTATGATAAAGATAGAATTAGTTGGGGAGATTCAATGAGAGAAAAAATTGATGAAGGGCTTAGAAAATCAAAGTTTGGAATTGCAGTTCTTTCTCCCAACTATATTGCAGATGGTAAGTACTGGACAAAGTCTGAGTTAGATGGACTTTTTCAACTTGAAAGTATAAATGGAAAAAAATTATTGCCTATTTGGCATAACCTTACAAAAAAAGAAGTGATGGAGTATAGCCCGATTATTGCGAGTCGACTGGCTATGAATACAGCCACATTAACACCCCGAGAGATGGCTGAAGAAATGAAAGAATTACTTGAAAATGAAACTGGGGATGAAAATATCTAGATTTTATTGAAAATACAATTTAATATTTTAATCATTAGACAGTAGAATAAACCCTACTGTCTTTTCTTATGCCAACAAGCAGAAGTCATATAGGTAGCTCGAGATACCTATGTAGCTTCTGCTTTTTATATATAAATAAAAAATAATATTAATACAGGAGGTAATATTTTATGGCATTTTTTAACAGTGCAATTACAACTTTAAGCACATTGGTAACAGCATTAGGAGCAGGACTTGGTGCATGGGGAGTTATCAATCTTTTAGAAGGTTATGGTAATGATAATCCAGGTGCTAAATCTCAAGGAATTAAACAGCTCATGGCAGGCGGTGGCGTGGTGCTGATTGGAACAAATCTTATTCCATTATTAGCAGGATTATTCTAATAATGGGTGGGATATTTGATAAGCTTACGGAATATATCAAGGAGATATTAATAGGAATCATTGAAGGTAATTTAACAAATATGTTTACTGATGTCAATGAAAAAGTAGGCACCATAGCTATTGAGGTAGGGAAGACTCCCCAAGGGTGGGATAATAGCATCTTTAACATGATTAGATCATTGTCAGAGACTGTTATTATTCCCATTGCGGGAATAGTGATTACCTTTGTTTTATGTTATGAGCTAATATCCATGTTAATCGATAGGAATAATCTTCATGATGTAGATACATGGATGTTCTTTAAATGGATTTTTAAATCTATTGTAGCTATCTATCTAGTTACTCATACATTTGACATAATAATGGCTACCTTTGATGTGGCACAAAACATGGTTTCAAGTGCAGCAGGAGTAATAGATATAGAAGCTAATATTGATATTTCATCGTCAGTTTTGAGTATGGTGGAAGTTCTGGAAGATAGATCAGTAGCAGAGCTTATAGGAATATCTCTTGAAACAACAGCTGTTAAATTTTGTATGGATGCATTGTCCATTATAATCACCGTCATATTATATGGCCGTATGATTGAGATATATTTAGTAAGTTCCGTAGGGCCAGTTCCTTTGGCTACTATGACTAATAGGGAGTGGGGGCAAGTAGGTAATAATTATTTAAGAAGCCTAATAGCCTTAGGTTTTCAAGGGTTTTTCATTATGGTATGTGTAGGAATCTATGCTGTATTAGTTAAGACAATTACAGTTACAGATAATATCCATGCAAGTATTTTTATGATTTTATCCTATACTGTACTTTTAGCATTTAGTCTATTTAAAACAGGAAGTGTTGCAAAATCAGTGCTTAATGCACATTAGAAAGGGGTTCAATATGAAAAAAGTTAAAAAAGGTAATAAAGATTTAAATATTAATCCATTATTTCTTGCTAGTCTAGGAATAGGAAGTATATCATTGTTAGTTCTTCATGAAATATCATTATCAAAGAAGGTAACAAAACTATCTAAATCATTTCGAAGATTTACAAATATAGTTACTGAAACTGAAGAAGGAAGGCAAAAATATGAATTTGAATGTGATTTACGCTTAGGAATATTGGAAGATATGATGGAAGATGTTTATAAAGATATTGAAGTTTATGGAGAATTTGAAGATATAGATGGAACGGAGGTTTAGAATATGGCTTTTGTTCAAGTACCCAAAGATTTATCCAGGGTAAAAACAAAAGTTGCCTTTAATTTAACCAAAAGGCAACTTATTTGTTTTAGCATAGGTGCAGTTATTGGTGTTCCTACCTATTTAGCAATAAGAAAAAATATAGGAAATGATTTGGCATTATTAATTATGATTATATTAATGATGCCATTTTTCTTTACAGCTATATTTGAAAAGGATGGGATACCCTTTGAAAAATATATTAAATATGTAATAAGGCAGAAATATATCTATCCAAAAGTTAGATTATATAAAACAGAAAATTTTTATGAGTTTTTAAATAGTAATGGAAAAGAAGTGGAGGTGGAAATTGGTGATAGAAAATCCCCAAGTAAAAAAGCAACAAAAAAGATTAGCTCAAAATCAGAAACAATTAAATAAACAAAAGAAGGAAGTAAAGAGAAGTAGCAAAACCCAATCTATGAATCAAAATAAAAAGAGAAACATCCCTCAATCTGCTCAGCAAACTTTACCCTATAGAAGAATACTTCCTGATGGGATATGTCAGGTAGATAATAAAAAATACACTAAAACCATTAGGTTCTATGATATAAATTATCTTTTAGCTCAAAATGAAGATAAATCATTAATATTTGAAAATTATTGTGATTTTCTCAATTACTTTGATAGTTCAATTAATTTTCAACTTAGTTTCATAAATCAATCTGGGAATACAGAATCCTTTATAGATAGCATTCAGATTCAAGAGCAAGATGATGATTTTAACGATATTAGACTTGAGTATTCTAATATGTTGAAAAACCAGTTATCCAAAGGGAATAATGGACTATTAAAAACTAAGTATATTACCTTTGGAATAGAAGCAGATAGCTTAAAACTAGCAAAACCAAGACTTGAAAGAATAGAATCTGATATATTAAATAATTTTAAGGTCATGGGGGTTAAAGCCTATTCCTTAAATGGTAGAGAAAGGGTGGAACTACTTCATAGCATATGTCATCAGCATACAAAGGGAAAGTTGAATTTCACATGGGATGTAGTAAAGAATGGGGGTGTGAGTACTAAGGATATAATAGTACCTACCTCTTTTAATTTTTCTGACCCAAGGAGTTTTAAAATGGGGGAAACTATTGGAGCTGTTAGCTTTCTTCAAATATTAGCTCCTGAACTTACAGATAGAATGTTAGCAGATTTTTTAGATTTAGAAGATGATATTATAGTAAATTTTCATATCCAATCAATTGACCAAACAGAAGCCATTAAGAATGTAAAAAGAAAAATAACTGATTTAGACAGGATGAAAATTGAAGAACAGAAAAAGGCTGTAAGGGCTGGATATGACATGGATATTATACCATCTGATTTAGCAACCTTTGGAAATGAAGCGAAAAGCCTTTTAGAAGATTTACAGAATAGAAATGAGCGTATGTTTTTAGTAACCATAATCGTCTTAAATACTGCTATGAAGAAACAAAAACTTGAAAATATAATATTTCAAACTGGTGGTATTGCACAAAAATATAATTGTGCTTTAAGAAGATTAGATTATCAGCAGGAAAATGGATTTATATCTAGTTTACCCTTAGGAGAAAATTGTCTTGAAATATCAAGGGGACTTACAACTTCAAGTACTGCTATATTCATACCATTTACAACACAAGAATTATTTATGGGTGGAGAAAGTCTATATTATGGCCTAAACGCTTTATCTAATAATATGATCATGGTTGATAGGAAAAAATTAAAAAATCCTAATGGCTTAATTTTGGGAACTCCTGGCTCTGGAAAATCATTTTCTGCTAAAAGAGAAATTACAAATGCCTTTCTAATTACGGATGATGATATTATTATCTGTGATCCAGAGGCAGAGTATTATCCATTGGTAAATAAGCTAAATGGACAGGTCATAAAGATTTCTCCTACTAGTCCACACTATATAAATCCAATGGACTTAAATTTAGATTACTCAGATGATGAAAATCCACTATCCTTAAAATCCGACTTTATATTATCTCTTTGTGAGCTAATTGTAGGAGGAAAACATGGATTAGAACCTGTAGAAAAGACAATTATAGACCGTTGTGTAAGATTAGTATATCAAGATTTCTTATCAGATCCTAGAATGGAGAATATGCCTATTCTTGAAGATTTATATAATTTACTCAGGGAACAGGAAGAGACAGAAGCTAAAAGATTGGCCACAGCTCTTGAAATATATGTTACAGGTTCTCTTAATGTATTTAATCATCATACAAATGCAGATGTAAATAATCGTCTAGTATGCTATGACATTAAGGAATTGGGAAAACAATTGAAAAAGATAGGTATGCTAATCGTTCAAGACCAAGTATGGAATAGGGTTACTATCAATAGGGCAGAACAGAGAAACACAAGATATTATGTAGATGAGTTCCACCTATTATTAAAAGAAGAACAAACAGCGGCTTATTCTGTAGAAATATGGAAGAGATTTCGTAAGTGGGGAGGAATGCCAACAGGTATTACTCAAAACATTAAAGATTTGTTGTGTTCCAGAGAGATTGAAAATATTTTTGAAAACAGTGATTTTATCTATATGCTAAATCAAGCCGCTGGGGATAGACAAATCCTTGCAAAACAATTAAATATATCACCTCATCAGTTGTCCTACGTCACAAATTCAAATGAAGGCGAGGGACTTCTTTTTTATGGGAATGTAATTATTCCCTTTGTAGATAAGTTTCCAAAGGATACATTATTATATTCTATAATGACAACTAAACCAGAGGAGGTTCAGGTAGGGGAGGGAGTATAATGGAAAAACTAAAGGTATTTGAAAACAGTAACTTTGGGAAAATTCGTGTATTAGAAATAGATGGAGAACCTTGGTTTATAGCTGTAGATATTGCAAAGGTGCTAGACTATCGTACTGCTTATGATATGACTCGTATATTAGACGAAGATGAAAAGGGTACGCAGATTGTGCGTACCCCTGGTGGAAATCAAAATGTTATAGTAATTAACGAATCAGGCCTTTATAGTTCCATTTTAAGAAGTAGAAAGCCTGAAGCGAAACAGTTTAAAAAATGGGTTACATCTGAGGTGCTTCCTTCTATACGAAAACATGGGGCATATTTAACGGATCAAACAGTAGAAAAAGTCCTAACAGATCCTGATTTTCTGATTCAGCTTGCACTAAACTTAAAAGAAGAACGAGAAAAAAGATTAATTGCAGAAACAGAGTTACAGGAAAATAAACCTAAGATTATCTTTGCTAATTGTGTAGAAACATCTAGAAGTTCATGTCTTGTAGGAGAATTAGCTAAACTTATAAATCAAGGGGGATATCCAATAGGACAAAATAGACTTTTTGCATGGATGAGAGATAATGGCTATTTAATAAGACAGAAAGGGGAAAACTACAACCTTCCTACCCAGTATTCAATGGACCTAAAGCTAATGGAAGTAAAGAAAAATATTATAAATAATCCTGATGGAACAGTAAGGGTAACCCGTACTACTAAAATAACAGGGAAAGGACAAATCTATTTTCTTCATAAATTTTTAGGAGAAAGGGCCTGTGAAATCTTATAAAAACAATATAAGAGCCTATCAATATAATTACTTTAAAAGAAAAGCGGGGTAATAAAATTGGATGGAAAGAGAAAAAAACTAAAATCTAAAGCCAAAATAATTCAAAAATATTCTAAAGACGGGTTAGTGGAGCATAATCTTTTAGAAAACACTACTAGAAATATTAGTCAGAAAACAAAGGATGTAAACTTAGAAAAGACCCTTAAAGAAAAAAGGGTAGAATCCATCAATTATTCTAAGGATAGAGGAAATAATGAATTCATAAGAAAAAAACCAAAGGTGCAAATTGAGAAAACTCTGGAAGATTCTATGATTCCAAATAACTCCAATGTAATTCATAAAGATAATGAGTATGGATTAGCAGATGATATTTCTATATCAGAGTTGAATGAAGAATCTATAGAATCAATAGATGAACAACAGACCCAGGGGAAAGGTGAGATAGAAAACAATTATATAGAAACTATAAAACAAGATGAATATGATCCAAGTAGGAAGCAAATAAATAATTATGCCCCAAGGCATTATAGTGAGCCAAAACCATATGAAAACACAAATAATACACATTTACCAATAGATAGAATTGAAAATGACATAGGGAATAAATTAAATCATAAAAAAGAATATATCCTTGGACATAAAGGAAGATATAAGCAGAAAGAAAGCTCAACTAAGCAGGATTTAAAATTTTCTAAAGATAATTTAGATATTTCAAAAGATAATCCTAAAGAAAAGATGGATTTTCAAAATAAGATGAAGCTAGAGTTGCAAACTGAAAAGGAATCCCCTAAGCCACTAGGAACCAGGGATTATAGCAAACAAGGAGAAAAAGATAGCAAGAACAATTATACTAAAATAGAAAATCCTTTAGAAAAAATAGAAAGAACTGAAAAGGGTTATAAAGATAAGAAAAAAACAGAGGATAAAAAGCAGAGTACAAAAACCCAATCAAGACTTAAATTTGACAGGAAAAATAAAAAAGATAAATTACTTCATAATGCGGATAATCTAGAAAATCCTATTAAAAAAGCATTGGTTACATCGGGAGAAATAATAAATATTAGTTCTAGTAAGGTATTCCATAATAAAATGGAAGAGGTTGAAGATGAAAATGTGGGAGCAGAATCCATTCATAAATCACAAGAATTTGCAGAAGGGACATTAAGAAAAGGAAAAAACTATAGTATTCGCAGAAAAAATAGGAAACTAAAGAGGAAGCATAAAGAAATAAAAAAGGCTGAAGAATTAAAAGGTAAACTAGAATTTAATAAAACTATAAGTAAAAACGAGGCATATCAAGAGGCAAGTGGGTTTGGAAGGTATATACAAAAATGGAGGATTAAGAGGCAGTATAATCAAAACACCCATAAAACCCTTCATCAAAGATTCTTACAGGGCATTAAAGGAAGCTTAGATACGGTAAAGGAAATTACAAAAAGGGCTAATAAAAAGGCAGGTGTATATGTAATTGCACTTGCTTTTTTATTTATGATGATTATGGTAACTACCCAATCCTGCTCAAATATTATAATGGGGGGATTAGGTACTATAGCAGGAACATCATATCAGGCTTCTGATATAGAAGTAACAGCTGCCGATGTTGAATATACCAGATTAGAAACAGGGTTACTTATGACTCTAAAAGATATAGAAAAGGATCATCCAGGATATGATGAATATCGATATAATTTAGATGGAGTAGGTCATAATCCCCATGAATTATTGGCATATTTAACTGCAAAATATGGAGATTTTAAAGCAGATAGGATAAAAAATGAGATAAAAAGAATATTTAATGAGCAATATGAATTAACTCTAAAAGAAATATATGAAATAGAGGATGAAGATGAAAGGAGGATACTCGTAACAACACTGTCTACTAGAGCATTATCAGAAGTACTAGAGGAAAATCTAAATATAGAAGAAAAAGAGCTTTATGATGTTTTGATGAATAGCAAGGGAAACTTTAGGGTATATCAAAGCCCTATAGAGGGAGATTGGAAAAAATCTATTAGCAGTTTATTTGGTTGGAGGATTCATCCAATAAAGCAAGTACCTAGTTTTCATACAGGTTTAGATATAGCAAAACCAGAAGGTTCTCCATTATATGCAATATTTGATGGCATAGTAAAAAAGATAGATTACGATAGGAATGGATATGGGCACTATATTATAATTGAGGATAAGAGTGGGAATACAGCCCTTTATGCTCATTGTTCTAGCATTGATGTGTCAAGGGGAACGAATATTAAAAAAGGAGATATTATTGCAAAAGTAGGGAGTACAGGAATGTCTACAGGTGCTCATTTGCATTTAGAATTAGAGGATTCAAAGGGAAATCTTTTGAATCCTTATTTTTATTTATACAGTGAATCAGGAAGTCCTATAGGAGCGACTGCATATTACAACGGATACACAGGTAATTATGGAAATCTAGGTATACCTTATGATGATGAAACAATAAGAGCACTATTTAATGAGGCAGATAAGCATTTAGGAAAGATATATATCTTTGGGGCAAGTGGACCAGAAAATTTTGATTGTTCTAGTTTTGTATGTTGGGTTTTCAGAAATTCAGGAATCTACAATATGCCAAGGATTACAGCTCAAGGCATATTTAATATTAGTACACCAATTTCATCAAGTGAGGCAAAAGCAGGAGATGTTATTTTCTTTACTGGAACCTATAATGCGGGAGTACCAGTTACCCATGTAGGTATTTATGCCAGAAATGGAATGATGGTCCATGCTGGGGATCCTGTTCAATACACTAGTATAGAGTCAAATTATTGGAGAAATCACTTTTATTCTTTTGGAAGATTAAGATAGGGAGGGAGTTATCTATGGATAAAAAATTAATAAAGAAGTATCAAGAATCTGAGAAACTTCAAAAACAGATCCAAGCTTTACAGGAAAAACTTAAAGGGGTAGATAGTGAAGCGGAAGAGCTAGAAAAGACAGAACTTCACAAGATATTTAGAACAGCTAAGATTTCTTTTGAAGAATATACTCAGATTATTAAAGGCGTTTTGGATAAGGATAAATTTACTGAAAAACCATAGGAAAGAAAAGAAGATATATATTTTAGTAAACAAGATGAAAGAGAGGGTATGGATAATGAATAGATATATTAAAAGTGTTCTAACACTATGTATAGTAATGGTATTAGTTTTATTAAATAATACCCATGTTTTTGCTAATGATGACCATATTGCTGAAAAATCCTATTTTAGTGATATTATTTATGCAGCAGATATTATTGGAGATGAAAAACCGGATGAATCTATTGAAATTTATAGAGAAGAAGGAACAATATCAAATCCACAAATTAAAGAGCCTTCAAGCAATTGGAACCAAGAAACAAATACAATAATATCTAATAATGGATATGATGTATCTTTAGTAATGGGTGGGAATATGGATGCTATAAATCCCTTAGCTACTAAGCAGTATATAGCTAGGGCAGATATGACAGAAAATGTAGGGGAAGATGGCAAAGAATTTGAGATGAAATTTGATGACGATGAAAATTCAAAGCAGACAAGGCAATTTATAACCTTTACTACTAAGAGTGGAAAAACATTTCATCTAATAGTAGACCATGAAAAAGCATCTCAAAATGTATTTCTCTTAACAGAAGTAGGAGAACAAGATTTATTAAATATGATAGAAGGAGAAAAATTAAATACAAATGTAAAACCAGTAGTGGAGGAAGCAAAAGAAGAAGAGCATAAGGAAGAAGAAAATAAAGAAATAGAAGAAAAGCCTAAGGAGAAAAATAAGTTTTCCTTTATATTTGTACTATTAATCTTAGGAATTGTAGGTGGTGGAGGATATTACTTTAAGATTTATAAGCCTAATCATGAGGATTTTGAAGACGAAGATTATGAGGATGAGCTGGAGTATGAAGATGAATATGATGAGGAGTTTGGGGAAGAAGTATAATATGGTTTTTAAATATAGAGGAGCAATTGTTAAAGGTGAAATAAAGTAGTTTAAAACAATCCAATGAATAGTAATATTATTTGTTTTAAAACTAGAAAATCCCCATCTTTATTGTATAATGTATTATAATAGCTAATATTTGATAAATATAGAGATTTGTTATATAGGATTTAAACTTCTTTAAATAAAGATGGGGTGATGTCTTGAAATTAGAGGATATATATATGAAGTTGCCTTATGAATTGTCAGGTGCTATGAGCAAAAATAGATTTCGAAGTGAAATATTATGGGGATTAACAAAGGTTTTTGAGGTATATATATCAGGGGAAAATTTTGTAGCAATATTTGATTATGTATGTGATATTGAAATACATACAGATCATTCTTTAAATTTTTATCAAGTTAAAACACAAAAATCATATAAACCATATTCTCTTAATACAATTTTAAAGAAAAATAAAGAACATTCCATATTAGGGAAATTATATTTATTAAAAGTTGTAGCGGATTCAGATAAAAATATGATAAGGTTGGCAGTTGTCTCAAATTCAGTATTACAAGGTGTGGGCAATAAAATATATAGTGATTCAGAAAAATTTTGTTTCGATGAGTTAGAAGAAAAGTGTCGTTTAAGGGTAATTGAAAAGATGGAGGAAGAATTTCCAAATATAGCTAGTTTTGACTTACATGATATATATTATATTCGTTCAACGGTAGATTTATTTAAACCAGAGGAAAGCTTGATTGGCAAAACAGCCTTATTTTATAAAGAGGTAACAGGAACTGAATCAAAAAAAACTATTACATTATATAATGTATTATCAGAAACTGTTAATAGTTGTGCAGCATATGAACTGGCTAGTAATAATTATGATGAATTAATTCTAAATAAGGGAATAACTCGTGATACTATTGATTCCATATTAAAGGAGTATTCAGATGAGGCAGATATTGCTGTAAATGAATGTATAAATGAAATTAATAATTACTATAAAAAAATAAATGAAAGATCACAATGGAAAAAGTTTCTTACTGAAAGTCTTACATTGCTTGAAAAAGACAAGTTTTTACAATCTATGGAAAAAGAGATATCAGAGTATATCAATGATAATATTGATAATTTTGCTATGGATACATTTGAGGCCGTTTCATATTTACAAAATAAATTTAAAACTAGATTCACTATTGAATATGAAGAAACATTACAAAGTGCATTCATTTTATTAATAATAAAAAGAGGCTTTGTAAACTAAACATGAAAAAATAGCACAATGTTTTATAGAATTGCTTTAAATTGCTTTAAATTACTTTCAATTTCGCCTTGACGATTATAAAA
>NZ_PPXY01000068.1 GCF_021655115.1 Clostridium sp. Cult3 | reverse complement strand
GTCGTTAATTCTAAATTGTTTTAGTGGTAGCCCCCGGCATATTTATAAAGAACGGCATCTCCGATTCGAGATTTGGCAAATAGCACGACACGGAAAAAATTAGGTTTGTATGCTCACTTCGTTCGCTAAGACAAACCTAAACAATTTTTTTCCTTAGTCGGCTATTTGCACAAATCTTGCATTGGAGGTGGCGTTCTTCCCCAAATATGTCGGGACTGGGCACATAAGTACGACACCTAAATCCTACTTATATACCTTTATAAAATAATCCAGGAACCACCAAATATTAATTTTGGCTTTTTAGCATAGTTTGTTAAAAAAATTTATATATATTGATCTTTATGTACTGTTAAGTAGCAGAGATTATATTTTAATAATATAAACAATATATATTTCCTACTAATTATGATAAAATAAATCTATTAGATAAACTTGGAGGTAAATCATATGAAAAAAATAATCGTAACAAACAACAAATATGTATATGAGAAATATAAGGGTAATTTTGAAATCATGTTTGATGAAAGCTTTGCTTACTTAGATGTATTGGAATATGTAAGGGATAAGGTACATGAGGGCCATAAGCTTTTGACCCATCCATTGTCTGGTAGTGTTAAACCTAATGAGACGGTATATAAGACCATTATAATAAGCGATAAAAAAGGGACATTGGACTTTGATAGCTTAAAGCTCATCGAAGAAAGTATTGCTACAGCTAAAAAGTTTGCTGCAAATAAACCTACGCCAGATTGGCCTGAAAGCATATTAGATGATTTTAGAGTAATAGATCTGTCTTTAATCGAAAATGTAATAGATAAATTAAAGCATCTAGAATAAAAAATAAAAGCCTGGTAAAAAGCTTTAATGCTTATTCCCTAGGCTTTTGTTTTTATATTTTTACGGCTTGTTATTCTTTTATCAACTTTAGGTATATTTGGGCCTATTACTCATCTTCTACATCTTCTAGCCCATATTCTACTAACTTAGTCAATTTGTCAATAGCTTCTTTTTCGTCCTCTCCTTTAGCTATTAGAGTAATCTCCTCCCCATGAAATGCACCTAAGGACATTACCCCTATGATGCTTTTGCCATCTACCCTCGTCCCCTTCGATTCTACATATATATCACTAATAAATTTATTCGCTACCTTTACAAATAAAGCCGCTGGTCTTGCATGTAATCCTGTTTCGTTGTTTAATACTACATCTTTTTTAATCAATATTAGCTCTCCTTTCTCTTCAATTTTTCAACTATATCTTCTATCCGTCTAAATCTATGGTTGACGCCAGATTTACCTACAGGTGGATCTAGTAACATACCTAATTCCTTCAAGCTAGCATCCCTATGCTCTAGTCTTAACAGAGCTATTTCCTGTAGATTACTTGGAAGCTTTTCTAGGCCAATCCTACTATCTATATACTCGATATTTTCCACTTGTCTTAAGGAAGCATCTATAGTTTTACTTAGATTAGCCGTTTCACAGTTTACCAATCTATTGATATTGTTCCTAACATCTTTAAGCACCCTTATATCCTCAAATTTTAGTAAGGCTTGATGAGCTCCCATTATATTTAATATATCTACAATCTGTTCCCCTTCCTTTATATATACTACATAGTTTTCTTTTCTAATAACTATCTTAGAGTTGAGGCCAAAGGAATTGATAATATCAGCAAGTTCTTCTCCATGGTCTTTACTATTGGTAACAAACTCCATATGATAAGCCTTTTCTGGATTGCTTATAGAACCTCCTCCTAAAAATGCTCCCCTAATATAAGCCCTCCTACAACATCTGTTTTCTATTAACCTTTCTGGAACCTTATAATCTACTGCATAATAGCTACTAGTAGTATTGGTTAAGAAACCCACATCTTCCAATATCTTTTTTGTTATCTCCTTGCTATTTATTATTATTAGATAATTGTTATTTTTCTTAAGTTGTTTGTTTCTCCTTACCATTACATCTACATCCGTATCGTATAAGCCCTTAACAAGAATAAATATTCTCCTTGCTATGGCAGCGTTTTCCGTAGCAAACTTCAAACTTATTTTGTTCATGCTGCTAATCTGTATGGTTCCGTTAGTTCTTATGATACTAGCCAATTCTGCTAAGGCACAACATTGGTTTTCAATAGTTAGTCTAGACAATTCGTTTTTCGTTGATGATGAAAAAGACATTTTATCTCTCCTAAATTTTATATTTATAAAAACGCTAAGGCTTTATTTATTATTTTTCTCTCATCTTCATATTTGACTAGGTCTGTAGCCTTATCTATGTGGATAAAAGTAGCTTCTACAAAACCCTCTTTTTTTTGGGGAACAGATTCCATACTATTGGTTTTCATCAAATACCAATGAACGGTTTTATAAACGGTTTCATCCCCTTTTAAGTTCTTATAAGTGTAGTGTACCATGCCTATATATCTAAGGATTTCTCCCTTAACTCCTGATTCTTCCAATACTTCTCTTAAGGCAGTTTCTCTAATATCCTCATCTTTTTCCACTCTACCTTTAGGTAAGACCCAATCTCCATTAAACTTTTTTAATAATAACAGGGTATTTCCAAACACTACAATTCCTCCGGCACTTACCTCCTCTATCATCTTTACCAACTCCCATTTCTACCTTTTCCCAGATTGTTTCATAAATTTATTATATATTAAAATCATTATACTACAAAAACAATCATTATGCTAAAGTATTTTAATTGTTATAATGACACCGCCTTCTTATGGAAAATAAAAAAGTGCTTAGAATTTTATTGATAAAAAGAAATACCTCTCTAAACACTTTTTTCTTAATGATGTCAAATTATATTTCTGGTTCATCATTCCTTGAAGATTTTTAGAAATATAGCTAATCTCCATTTCAATATTCTTAAGGGAAGTACTCAATTCCATAATTAAATATTTCCTTGTTTTCATGAGCTTCCCAGTGGCTAAATCCATTGTTTATTTTATGGATGTACTATTTATTAGATATTATTAACAATATTGTTACAAAAGAAAATCACCATAATAGATAATTAATATACAGTTAGTGAACTTTCCTAATTTTATTGTAGTTGAATTATTTCAACCTCCAATAATAGCTGTTTTTTTGCTATCACAGAGGTTAAGATTAAATGTGTAATAACTATTTGACTGTTAATCATACTATACAAACATTCTTTGCATTAATCCTTTTTTAAACTTTTTGTACTTTTCTAATTTTTCTTCTTCTAGTTCGATTTTTTTGTCTATTGAATAAAGAAGTTTTCCTATTTTTTCTTGTTCTCTTATTGTTGGATATTTTACAATTATATCTTTTATATTGTTTATTGATATCGTGAATCTCGTTGCTCCCTGTGCCCTAATTATAAAGTGTTTTCTCACCGCCTCACTATTAAACCAATAATTTGAAAATTTAAGATCCATCTTTATATGAGGCCTAAATCTTAAAAGATGATAACTATAAACTGTATTCTTTAAATCCTCCCAAATAACAACTGAATGCCCAATATCATCAGAGGTTTCTGATGAGGGAGTTATTAATATGTCTCCTTTCAATAAATTATTATTTTTTATTTGCATTTCTGTTGCACTTGTTTTATTTAAAATATCTAAATTATTGTTTCTTATTTCTAGTCTGTTATAAACATCCATGTAATTACATAAATTAACAATTATTTCGTTTTCTTTTATTTTTTTGTCTACACTACTAGTTAAAAATTCCCCCATATCCTCCAATCTTTTCTCTTCCCAATCAGGAAAGTCTTTCCCATCATCATCTTTAAAACTTATCTCTTGACTAAATATTCTCTGCATCATGCCTTTTTTATATTCTTTTAGTGCATTTATTTTTTCCTGTTGTAATTCTAGTTTTTTGTCTATTGTGTAGAAAAAATTGCCTATTTTTTGTTGTTCTGCTGTATCTTTCGGATTAACTACTATAACATCTTTTAAATTATTGTTATATAGGTGAACTACTGATGCACCTTCTGCTATTCTAGCCAGATCTATCTTTCTTGCCGAATTTATTTGATAACTTAAAAATTTGCTGTCTATGGTATTATTTTTAGGTCTAAGTATATTGATATCTCCACCTAACGCAACATTATCAACAAGTAATGCCGATGCTAATGACATATCTAATGCAGTTTCTCCTGAAGATGGAATTAATATATCTCCCATATTGCCAAATAATAATTTTTGTTCATCTATATCTGTATAGCTTGATATACCTGTTATTATCTCATTATAAGTTGTATACAATTGGCCATATAAAATGCATTTAGTTCCATACTCTGTTAATGTCCTTTTAGGAATTCCTTTCCCTTTCTTAAAACTAACTACCTCTCCCAGCTTTTTCTCTTCCCATTCCCCACTAAACTCAGGAAACCTCAACTCTGGTACTTTTCTTTTTTTCTTTAGTTGTACATTACCCATTGCTAGTCGCCCCTCCTATAGTCCTAGTTCTTTTAAATATCCATCTATCTCTTCGTCTATTTCTGCTATTTCTCTGTCTATTTCCTTTAATCTAGTTGTAACCTTATCTATATCTACTCTTGGTTCTGGTTCAAAGGTGTCTACATACCTTGGAATATTAAGATTATAGTCGTTTTCTTCTATTTCTTCTAAAGTTGCATTGTGGGAATATTTGTCTATCTCCCTTCTATTGGCGTAGGTATCTATTATTTTTTCTATGTTTTCTGGCCTTAGTACATTTTTATTTCCAACCTTTTTAAAACCTTTAGATGCATCTATAAATAATACTGAATCGTCCTCAACCCTGCATTTTTTATAGATTAAGATACAAGTTGGTATTCCTGTACCATAGAATAGGTTTTCTGGTAAGCCTATTACTGCATCTAGATAGTTTTTATCTTTTATAAGGTATTTTCTAATGGTTTCTTCTGCGCCTCCTCTAAATAGTACTCCATGGGGAAGAACTACTGCCATAGTTCCATTATCCGCCAAGTGGTGAATCATATGTTGAACAAATACATAATCTGCTCGGCTTTTAGGTGCTAATTTCCCATAGCCTGAAAATCTTTCATCTTGTTCAAATTTCTTGGCACTACTCCATTTTGAAGAATAGGGGGGATTGGCCACCACTGCCTCAAAGGTCATATCCATATGTTGGGGCTCTTCTATTGTGTCTGCATTTTGTATATCAAATCTTGAATGATGGACTTCATGAAGTAGCATATTCATACGAGCTAGGTTGTATGTAGTTGAGTTTAGTTCTTGTCCATAAAACTTCCCTACTTTAGCTTCCTTGTTTACCCTTAAAAGCAAAGAACCAGAACCACAGGTTGGGTCGTATACATCCCTTATTTCATCTTTGTCTAGAGCTACTATTTTAGCTAATACTGTACTTACTTCCTGAGGAGTGTAGAATTCCCCTGCTTTTTGTCCTGCATTGGCGGCAAATTTTCCAATTAGATACTCATAAGCATCTCCTAATATATCTATCTCAGTTTCGTCTTGATTAAAGGGAATTTCATTTACAAGGACTAATATTTTTGCCATTAGCTTGGATCTGGATTTTACTGTTCTGCCTAATTTTGTAGAAGAAAGATCCATATCATCAAATAAGTTTTCAAAGGTCTCCTGAGAGTCTTGCCCTAATGTGGATTCTTGAATACTATTTATAGCTTCAAGTAGGTATTCTACATCGAATTTTCCACTTTCTCCTTTTTTAATTTCTTCTATCATAGTTGAAAACAAATATTTGGGCTCTATCATATAGCCTCTTTCTACTATTAAACGGTCTGTAAGAGGTTTCCTTAGCTCTTCAATTCCCCAAGCATCCTCATAGCTTAGATTGTCATTTTCTAACAGACGGTTAGCCCTTTGTTCTATTTTCTCAGATAAATATCTATAGAAGATTATTCCTAATATATAGTCCTTGAATTCATTGGCACTCATATTTCCCCTAAGTTCATTAGCCATATCCCATAACTTTTTATGAAGTTCTTGTTGATGTATTTTCCCATTAACCATTTTGCATTTCCTCCTCGTTGATAGTCATAAGTAATTTTTCTATTAATTTTTGTCTTTCTAAAAAAAGTTCTTCTCTTCTCCTGTTTAAATCATTTATCCTACCTATTTTTTCTTGAAGGCTTAATTTAGGCAATTTTATATTCATCTTCCTAAATTCATTTATGGAAACACTTAATACTGTCGAGCCCTGTTTCAGTTTGTTAAGTTCCCTTTTGAAACTTTCGCTTTGGTCCATATGCCAAGCTAGATAATCGGTGTTCACATTTTTGTCTTTAACCCTTATTATTACATAGTTTGACGGGACAATCTTTCCTATATCTTTTTCAGTAGCTTTTTTAGCATTATAGGATGTAATATTAAAAAGGATTATATCATCAGTTATTATGGGTATATTTTGATCAGTTTTTTCTATATCCTTGGGTACTTGAATTTTAGATTCTGTTTCAAAGGAGTACACCGTGCGTTCTTCTGTTTCCATATTTTCTTTTACCCTTATTCTACTAAGGGTTATACCTTGGGTAATATCTGCTATATCTTCTAGCCTCATATTTTCACCCCTTATCTATACTCTTCTGCCACTTCTCTAATAAAAATTTCTAGTTCTTTAGATTTATTTATATTTTCAATAAAGGAATACTTTGCTTCTGCTAGAGTATCGCTTATTTCTTCCCTATCTATGATACCGCTAAATTCATACTCTTGGACTAGGTTTTCCACTTGATCTTTGGACAATCTATTGTTAATAGCAAAATCTTCTATTACCTCATCTTTTCTTTCTTGTTCAAATTTAGTAAATTCATTATCTATAGAATCTTCCTTAGTCAACTTTGGTACTACCCGATCTAAGAACTCCTTTATTAACTCAACCTTACTTCTTAACTCTTTATTGTCGGCTCTTTCTAGTTCTTTCACAATATATTTAATATCCTCTTCTTTTCGTTTTTCGTCCTCTAAATCTATTTCTCTAATCAAGTTCATTATATAATCTACATTGATCCTATCTCTGTGCATAATTTCAAGGGCAAAATCTATGTCATCTAATATGGATACTTGTTCCGTTTTGCACCTATCATGATTTTCCTTAATTAGTAGATACTTGCTTCTATAATCCTGATATATCTGACTATCTAATCCTATACACTCCTCTGTAAATTCAAATTCTTTAAAGTTCTCTAGTTTTATAAGAGTTTTGGTCAAGTCCCTAAAAGCAATCACAAATTCTTTTTGTTTTTCTTCGCTTTTTATATTGTCAACATCGTCAGGAGACGGCGCTATTTTTGTTAAAAGCTCTACTTGCTGTTTAAAGAGTGCCAGGTACTCTTCGAACGATTTTGCAAGTACTGTATCTATATCATCAGTTTTAGAAAATATTCTTAGAGCTTCATCTGTTGCCTCTTTTAAATTTCTAAAGCATATTATATTGCCATAGGGTTTTTTCTCTGAATCTAATCTATTTGTTCTGGAATAAGCTTGAATTAAATTATGGTATTTTAGATTCTTGTCTACATAAAGGGTATTTAATCTTTTAGAATCAAATCCAGTTAAAAACATATCCACAACAAGAAGTATATCTATTTTGGCCTCTCTTAGTTTTTTATCCACATCAGCCCGATAGGCATCATAGGTTTCAGTGGAAAAATTGGTATTAAACATTTCATTGTAGTCTTTAATCATTCTTTCTAGACTATCTCTACCATGAACCTTACCATCAGATAAATCTGGATTTGGTTCATAAGTAAATATACTTGCTATTTTAAGATCATGATTTAATTCCTTAAATTTGTCATAATATAGGGTTAAAGATTCAATACTATCTGTTGCAAATATGGCATTGTAGCCTTTGCTTCTAGCCCTTTGGTCATGGTAGTCAATTATATGTTGTACGATTATTTCTATCCTTTCATCGTCTTGCCAGACTTCTTTAGTGTTTATGGCTTGAACTTTTTCTGCAGATATTTCATTTAGATCTGCATTTAAGGTATTTATATAGGTTACTGAGAATCCTAAAACATTACCATCATGAATTGCATCCTTTATGAGATAGAAGTGTAGACATTTATCGAATAAATCTGCCGTAGTCCTATCGTCTTCCGATTTGTTTTCCTTTAGTCTAGGGGTACCAGTAAATCCAAAGTATTGACCGTTTCTAAAATGTTCCCTTATTTGATTATGCATCTTTCCAAATTGAGATCTATGACATTCATCTATTATAAATATTACCTTTTTATCTCTATAGGGTTCCATTATATCTTTATACCTAGGATTTTTGACAGCATTGTTCATCTTTTGGATAGTAGTAATAATAATTCGATTTGTAAAATCTTTTATCTGTTCTACTAATTTCTCCGTACTATCGGTTCTATCAATAGATCCAGGCTGAAATTCATTAAACTCCCTTTCCGTCTGGTGGTCCAAATCCTGCCTATCTACTAGGAAAAACACCTTATCTATACCTTGTTCATTGGCTAAGAGCTGACTAACCTTAAAGGAGGTTAAAGTCTTACCAGAGCCTGTAGTATGCCAGATATAGCCATTATTGTTTGTTTCTAAAGCCCTTTTAATTATCTTTTCCACTGCATATACCTGATAAGGTCTTAAGACTAATAGTTGCTTTTCTGTTTCTTTTAGCACCATGTATCTAGCAATCATCTTTGAAATATGGCATTTATCTAAAAAAAAACTAGCAAAGTCCTTTAAGTTAGTAATTCTTTCATTTTCCTCATCAGTCCAAAAGAAGGTATATTCATAATTTAATGTTCCATCGGAATTAGCAAAGTATTTTGTATCTACCCCATTGGATACTACAAATATTTGGATATAGCTAAAAAGTCCTGTATAGGATTGAGCCTTATACCTACAAATTTGGTTAAAAGCTTCCTTCATATCTAATCCCCTTCTTTTAAGTTCTATTTGGACTAAGGGAAGTCCATTTATAAGAAGGGTTACATCGTATCGGTTTTCATATTTGCCTCTAACAGTTATTTGATTGGTAATTTGGTATAGGTTTTTACACCACTTTTTAGAATCCATAAGTTCTAAATAAAGGGGTGTTCCGTCTTCTCTTTGAATTTCAACTTTATCCCTTAAAATCTTAGCCGATTCAAAAATTCCTTTACCTTCAATTCTATTCATTACCATTTGAAATTCTTTATCTGTGAGGGGCTTACCTTTCAATTTTTTTTCATTAAATTCACAAAGCTGTTTTCTAAAATTATTTACTAATTCCTCTTCATTTTTAATATTCACTCGTTCATAACCATTTTTACTTAAATAATCTATTATTTTTTTCTCAAGCACTGCTTCAGACTCGTATCTCAAACTTTTCACCCTTTCTTATCCTTCAAAGAATATTCAATTGCAATAATTCGTTTTGTTATATCTAACTATAGCAGTATTTTTATTTTTGTCAAGTGTTATATCTCGATATAACGCTATATTTGTATTGAAATATAATCGATGATAAAGAAGTTACCATCGATTATATTTATATTAGCCACTTTATTATACTACTGTTCAAAATTCAACCTTTCACTATTGTTTTTTTAAATATAGTACATATCTAAATAATAACATAGGAAATTATTTTTGCTCACAATTATTTTATATCACCTTTATTTTTATTGCAAATATAGTATTATAGTATTAAAGTATGTATTAGAGGAGGCTAGAATATGAAAATTGATATGAAATATGCAGTTGGGAAATTAGAAGAATTGTTAAAAATCCCAAGTCCCTCAGGCAATACCCATAAGGCTATAGACTTTGTGGAAAAGGAATTTGAAGCTATGGGTATATCCACCTATAGAACTAATAAGGGGGCACTGATTGGTAAGATAGAAGGACTAAATACTGAAAAAGAGGTGACCCTATCTGGACATGTAGATACATTGGGGGGAATGGTTAAGGAGATCAAATCCAATGGTAGATTGAAATTCACTCAAATTGGTGGCTATGTATGGAGTACTGTAGAAGGAGAGTATGTAAATATTGAAAATAGTGATGGGAAACTATTTTCAGGAACCATATTGACCACCAAGGCTTCATCCCATGTCCATGGAGAAGAGACTAGAACCATCGAAAGAAATATAGATAATATGGAGATAAGATTGGACGAAAAGGTTTCTACCAAAGAAGATGTGGAGAAACTAGGTATAAATGTGGGAGACTTCGTATACTTTGACCCTAGGGTTAAAGTTACTCCTAGTGGTTTTATTAAATCCAGACATTTAGACGATAAAGCAGGGGTAATATCCATATTAGCCATAGCCAAGTACTTAGTGGACAATGATATTACTCCAAAATATACTACCAACTTTTTCATCAGCAACTATGAAGAAGTGGGTCATGGAGCTAGTGCTGCTATTCCTGAGAACACCTTTGAATTCATAGCAATAGACATGGCGGCACCAGGAGAAGGCCAAACTTCCGATGAATTTAGTGTCACGATTTGTGCAAAGGATAGTTCTGGTCCCTATGACTTGGAGTTGAAAAATAGATTGGTTTCATTGGCGAAGGAAAATAATATAGACTATCAAATCGATATATATCCCTACTATGGCTCTGATGGTTCTGCAGCTTTAAGGGCTGGATATGATTTTAAAGTGGGACTTATAGGTCCAGGAGTGGATGCTTCCCATTCCTTTGAAAGAACTCACAAAGATGCCATTGAAAATACTATAGGATTGGGAATTCTGTATTTGACTAAATAAAAAGGGAATTTTCCCTTTTTATTTATGTCTATAAATTATTGGTTAATATTTCCAGGTTTAATTTTAAACATACTCTATAAAATATAGTTGAGGTGATTTAATGAGCATAAATGAAAAGTTTATCATAAATCTACAAGGAAAATCCTATGTTACCTATGAAGGACTCTTGGATTTAGCTCATCAGAACAATCTAAAGTCCTTAGAAGTAGAATTAATTCAAATTCCCACAAAGGAGAACAATATGACTGCCATATGCAAGGCCACTGCCACTACTGAAGACAAAATATATACAGATATTGGCGATGCCAGTCCTCAGTCCGTCAATAATGCTATAGTTCCTCATTTGATTCGAATGGCCTCCACTCGAGCAAAAGCTAGAGTTCTTAGGGATTTGACTAATGTAGGAATGACCGCTGTTGAAGAAATTTCCTACAATGACAATGTATCTGAATCCGATGAACCTTATACTACTACTGATGAGCCTCCAACGAAAAGACAGTTGGAAACTATAAGGAAACTATCAGAAGAGTTAAATACTCCTATAAATTATGAGAATCTTACAAAGCGATCTGCGGGCAATTTAATATCTAGAATGCTAGAGGAAGTAAAGAAAGCCTAACAATTTAGTTGCTCTTGATAGGCTTTCTTTTTGCTACTTCAATTAATATCTGACTTAATATCATAGAATCATGTCGGATATAATCCTTTTTAATGTCTATTAAATTTTTCTTGATCAATTCAATACCCTTTGATTCCAATATATTTTCATCTTCATCCCCTAAAGCTACCGGTTCTGAACCATCAACAGTATACCTTTTCAGTACTTCTTTAGGTATTTCCTCCGTATTTACTACTACATAATCCAGTAGATCCTCTCTACTGTGATTTAATATGGCTTCTACATGGTCTAACACCGTATATTTATCTGTTTCTCCTGGTTGAGTCATTACATTGCTAATATACACCTTTGGTGCTTTGGACTCATAGATCTTATCTACTATATTGTTTACCAGTAGATTAGGTATAACACTGGTATATAAGCTACCAGGCCCTAGCACTATTAAATCGGCCTCTTCAATGGCCTCAACGGCTTCTATTAATGGATAGCTAATCTTAGGTTCCATATAAATACGATGGATTTTGCTGGACATTTCCTTATTTCTTAGAGGTATTTCCGATTCCCCCTCAATGGTTTCGCCATTTTCCAATTCAGCATACAAGGTTACATTCTCAAGGGTCATAGGCAACACCTTTCCCGTTACAGCTAAAACATTGCTGGTCTCCTTTACTGCCATTTCAAAGCTACCATATATTTCATTCATAGCAGCTAAGAATAAATTTCCAAAGTTTTGTCCCTTTAGAATTCCCTCACTAAATCGGTATTGTAATAGTTTTTCCATATTAGGCTCTGTGTTAGCCAAAGCTAATATGCATGCTCTAATATCCCCTGGAGGCAACATGCCTAAGTCTTCCCTCAATATTCCAGAACCACCACCGTCATCAGCAACGGTTACGATGGCAGTAATATTAGATGTATACTCCTTTAGCCCTCTGAGCAATACAGATAAACCAGTACCGCCTCCGATGACTACTACTTTTGGTCCCTTTGACAATACCTTCTCCTTATATATGATATGGTTTATATCTTCCTTATTAAGCTCTCTATTGGTACTGCTCTTGCCTACTCCCCTAAATATACAATAGAAAGATTTTTTTATAGAAAATATAATAAGACAAATCCCAACTATTGAAAATAGAACTTTGATGCTAGTTCTATAATTGATCACTATATCGTACATAAAGCTAGATATCCCTATAGAAAGCAAGAATACTCCTAACACTCCCAAAAGAATCCAGCCTGTGACTATTAATTTTGGTCTATGCTTTTTAATCATACATCTATAACCCCTTCTATACTAGTTTGTAATCCCTGTGGTTTACAATAGCTCGATGGCCCTTTTCCTTAAGCTTATCTTCTATTTTGTTGGCTATTGCCACAGATCTATGCTTTCCACCAGTACATCCTATTCCTATTATCAACTGAGTCTTTCCTTCCTTAATATAATAGGGTATCAAAAACTCCAACATATCCAATAGTTTTTTTACAAAGGTCCTGGTCTGTTCCCAAGCAAATACATAATCCTTTACATTTGTATCTTCCCCCGTTAAATCCCTTAACTCTGGTATATAGTAGGGATTGGGGATAAATCTAACATCAAATACCAAATCTGCATCTAAAAGTATCCCATGCTTAAAACCGAAAGAAACTACGGATATGGTTAATCGCCTTAATTCTTTACCTTCAACAAATATTTTTGATATTTCCTCTTTCAGCATTCCTATAGTAAGTTTAGAGGTATCTATTATATAGTCAGCTTTGTTTTTTACCTCTTCCAACAATACCCTTTCCTGGCCTATCCCTTCTATAATCCTACCATTAGGGTTTAGCGGGTGGGGCCTTCTTAGTTCCTTATATCTCTTTATGAGTACAGAATCTTCTGCATCCAAAAACAGTATCCTATACTTTATACTCTTCTCTTCTAAATCTTCCAATCCCTTAAATAGGTCTTCAAAAAATATGCCCCCCCTTATATCCACTACTACCGCTACCTTGTCGATGGTCCTCTTGGATTGGTAACATAGTTCAGCAAACTTCGGTAGTAAAGCTGGGGGGAGATTATCCATACAATAGTATCCTATATCCTCCATTGCCTTCATTGCTTGACTCTTCCCTGCTCCAGACATTCCTGTAATAATAACAAATTCCATTACTAATTCACCTCCTGAGTTTACTCTTTTGCGTTTATTATCCTATCAATAGGGACTTTGGCTTCCAATGCCCTTTTTATACCCTCTTGAAATTCTCCAACATTTGATGGGTGATGGGCATCACTGTTTATATAGAATTCAACCTTTGTATTTAATGCTTTTTCAATATTTTTTACAGATAATTGACTATGATGGGCATTTATCTCCAAGGCAATATTGTGTTTGTATGCAGCTTCTGCTACCTTCCCTATATCCAGTTTAGCTTTAGAACCAGGATGGGTAATTATATTTATTGGATATTTTTCTATAGCCTTAATAATTGCCTGAGTGTTTAAATCTATCATCTTGCTATTCAGAAAAGGTAATACCTTTGACACAGGATTTAATCCATAAAAATACCACATACTTTTCCCATTCCTTGGCAATATACCATAGTGAAATCCCAATAGCAAAATATCCAATACATCAAGTATTTCTTCATCTACATCTATATTTCCATCATAGTCCATTACATTGGCTTCAATACCTAACAGTACCTTTAGACCCTTTTTCTCATATTCCCTATTTAATTCATCTATTTCTCTTCTCATCTGAAATATTTGTTCTCTCTTCACCCCATATATAATATGACCAGGTCCATGATCGCATATAGCTACTTCCCTTAATCCCTTACGAAAAGCCGATTCTACATTATCCCTAATGGTGCCCTTTCCATGGCTATATATAGTATGGGTATGGTAATCTCCTATTATCTGCATATTTTATCCTTTCTAATCTCCTATTATCTTTATTTCTGGCTCTAGCACTACATCGTATTTATCCCTTACGATCTTCTGAACCGTATTGATCAATGTATATACCTCTTCAAAAGTAGCTTCCCCTCTATTCACTACAAATCCACAGTGTTTTTCAGAAACTTGAGCATCCCTAAATCGTACCCCTCTCAAACCTGCATCGTCAATTAGTTTCCCGGCATAATGACCTACTGGCCGTTTAAAAGTACTTCCTCCGCTGGGAAGTTCTAAAGGTTGTTTAGATTTTCTTTGGAAAGCTAAATCCCTCATCTTTTCCTCTATCATAGAATAATTGCCTTTTTCCAGTTGAAACTCCACGCTAAGTACTATCAATCCTTCATCTACCACTTTGCTTCCCCTATATCTAAAATCCATCTGTTCATTATTTAACTCCAGTATATTGTTATCTTTATCCAATACCCTAACCTTAGTAACTATATCCTTCATCTCTCCCCCATAGGCTCCAGCATTCATGGTAATAGCTCCTCCTACAGTTCCAGGTATGCCGCTGGCAAATTCAAAACCTCTTAAGGAGTTTTTCAATGCCTGCTTTCCCACTAGGGATAGCAAAGCCCCACTTTGACATAAGAGCTTATCCTCTACTATATCTATATCGTCAAATCCCTTGCCTATCTTAATAACTACTCCTCTAATACCGGAATCCTTTACCAGTAGATTGGTACCATTTCCCATGACGAAGTATTTAATATTATTATTCCTACAGAATTTAATGGACTCTACTATTTCACCTTCTGAGCTAGGTATTATCATAATATCTGCTGGTCCTCCTATTTTAAAGGAAGTATGGTTTTTCATAGGTTCATCAAAAAGTATTTCTCCAAAATCCACATTCTCAAATTGTTTATAGAGTTCTTTATTATCCAAAATACCACTCCTATTATATTATATTTCACTGTCATCTATTTACTCAATTTATCTATTTCTATTTTAGCATCTTCAATAGCCTCATAGGAAGGTTTTTCCCCTAAAAGGGCCTTTCTTATTTCTTCCTGAAGGATAGAATCTATTTCCTTCCAATTGTCTATCAAGGGTATATAATGGGTATATGATAAACTTTTCTCTATTTTTTTCATCTTAGGATTATCCATATACATATCTTCTATACCCCTCTTAGCTGTAAATAGTCCTATTTCTTCCAAAGATTTTTGATTTGAATCTGTAGTCAAATGTTTTAGAAACTTAACACACATTTCCATCTTCTTTGGGTCTTCGTTTTTTACAACTCCATAGGAAATTATATCGCTACTTAAAGTCGCTGGCAAATTTTTATCTCCTGTTGGAAAGTTTACTACATCAAAGTTGAAACCATTTCCCTCCTTATAGGCTTGATCCAATACATCAAAAGCCCAGGAACCTGTAGCATAGGCTGCAACTTTTTGTTCTTCAAAAAACATCTTCCAAGCATCCTTCTCACCTATTATACCAAAATAATCAGGTACAACTCCATGTTTATATTTCAAGTCCATCATTCTTTCTAGTCCTTTAAGGGCCTTTTCGCCATAAAAACTGTATTGTAGCCTTTTAGGTTCTATAAGCTGGGCCCCATCAGATAATATTATACCCCATATATGATAATTATTAGGCCCTATAGGAGCTAGAAAGCCGTATTCATCTACCATACCATCCCCTTGGGAATCATAGGTCAATTGTTTAAGAATGTCTACAAACTCCTCATAAGTCCAATATCCATCCATAGGAGGACTGACCCCCCTTTCATTAAACTTGTCTAAATTGATATATATGATGCTGGTAGTCATAGCTATAGGTAGGGCTTTCAATTCCTTATCATATATTATGGGTTTTAAAGCTTGATGTTTGAACCCATCTAGATCTTCTTTTTCAAAGTAATCGTCTAAGGGTTGTAATGTATTTAAGCTGAGGGAGTTTAAGCTTACAGGAACTATATCCGGCATAGAATCCCTTTGTTCATCTTTAGATACAATTTCTATATATACTCCTGGATTTTTCCTTTCAAAGGATCGAACCCTATTCTGTAACCATCTATAAGATCCCTTCCTAGAAAAATCCCATATTTCTATTATACCCTTATAGGGCTCTTCTTCCACCTCTTCCAATTGAATAAAATTATTTATAAATAGATTATAAGTCCAAATCAATATAAATCCAACTAAAATAAATAAAACTATTCTCCTCAAAATGGCCACCTCCTACAATATAAATATTCATAGGAGGTGGCCATTATGTAGAGAAGCACTAATTCTAGTTGACTCATATATATGAGGTCAGGCCTGAAATATTCACCTTCTCCGGTTCTGAATAAAAGTACATTTAATCCAAGTATTTTATCTTCCTAAACTTCTAATATTTTCCACTGGGTATAGATTTATAATCTTCCTGCTAGGTAAATAGTATATTAAAATTGTCAATATGAAGAATATTACACATATAACCACATGAACCGTCCATGGATATAACCAAAGTCTATAATTAAATATGTCCCTTATATAATCTTTAAAAGTCATAGTTATACCTTCCGCTGCGCCTATAGAAGTAATAAATAACACTGCTATTAGTAATATGTTTATTACTAATATAGACAACAATCCACTAATCACACCTACTTGAATATAATGTTTGGAAAATTGTTTTTTTGTAACTCCAAGAGACTGTAATATTCCAATTCTGTTTTTATCTTGTTCCATCTTTGATACCATCGTATTATATAGAATAATAAATGCAATGACTGCTGCTGTAAATCCCAATAGCCCTATAATAATAGCATTATTAAATGCCTCATAATATAATTGAGAACTACTATCCTTGTAGTTATATAGAGTATATCCATTATTATTGGCATAAGCTAATAACTTCGAATCTAGTATAACATCCTGTTCCTTTGAATCAGTATCTATATACCAAAGGGTACGTCCATATTTAGTAGGATATATGCTACTAGTCATATCTCTCATCTGCTCTAAAGTATTTGGATACAGCCCTAGCCTTGAATTTGGATAAATGGATTCCATGCAGTTCATCGATCCTATGACTACATAAGGTGCCACATTGTTTGAAAATGGCCACATACCTTCCTTTGTAAAATAATAAACCAGACCCCCAACAGTTACTTCTTGGGTATTATGACTTATAACGTAGCTCATATCCACCACTTTTTCTGCATCTGAAGACAGGTAAATAGTATCTCCAGGTTTTATATCATTTTGTTTATAATAGTAATCCTTATATCTACCATTGTACGTAAGCTTATAAGCATCACCTTGTCTAAGCAACCAACTCATTCTATTATTTTCATTTGTTGCAGCTAAAACTTCCTTATCGGTAAAAAGCTTTTTTTCAACATTTGTATTTCCTGGTAAATACATGGGAACTAATAGAATAACTTCTTCTCCTTTATCAAATTTTTCTTTATCGATAGTTCCTTCTGTTATTACCGAGTTATAATGGCTAAACAATTCGCTATCAGGGTCTACTCCATAAATCTTAGTATAGAATGCATTGCTAATCCATTCCGGTTGATCTTCCAGTTCAGAATTATAATTACTAAAGTGACCATGAAGAAGATTTTCAGGAAGTAATTGTTTATAAGCTTGAAGCAACTTGTTTTCTTCAATGC
>NZ_PPXY01000067.1 GCF_021655115.1 Clostridium sp. Cult3 | reverse complement strand
AATTGCAGAAACAAAAAAATAAAATTTAGTTTTAGAACCAATACCATTATAATTAAGTCCCAGTGATTTAGCTAATATTCCAGCTCTAAGTACATGATAGTTTGTAGTAAAAAACAATACTTCAGGATTATCTTTATTTGAATCTTTTTTTATTAATTCTGTTGAAAATAGAAGATTTTCTTTAGTATTAGTTGATTTATCTTCCATTAAAATATCTTCTTCAGGGACATTCATCTCTACAGCATAATTTTTCATAGCTAAAGCTTCAGAGATTACTTCATCAGGCCCCTGTCCTCCAGACATAATTATCTTAGGAGGTTTTACTCCTTTTTCTTTTTGACTATTATAAAATTCTATAGCTTTATCAATTCTACCAGCTAATAAAGGAGTTACTCTATCACCTGAAAGTCCAGCACCTAAAACTATTAAATAGTCCTTATTTCTTTTTTCATACCAAAGATTATATATAAGGGAAGAAGTTAAAAATACAATAAATCCTAATACAAAATATGAAAATACCGTTATGAAAAATCCCATAATACCTATTAAAATTTTAGATTCTATTTTATCCATAAAAATTGGCAATATAAAACTAGAGCTTATAATTCCTATTCCAAGTAATATACTTAAAACATGAGATAGGGAAAAACCTTCTCTTTTAATAACTGTTTTTCCCGTAGTAAATAAAATAATAATTCCTATTATATATAGAATGGGAAGTAAAATAATAATTGCTAATATCATAAATCCAACAATTATATTTAAGGCTTTAATGTCATGAGTATATCCGATTAAAATTAATAGTGTCAAAAGAGATCCTAAAGATATAAAGAAAGCTAAACCATTAAAAACTCTTCTCCTATCTTTAATATGTAAAACAAACCAAAATACGAAAAAAGCAAAAAAAATTATTTCAAGTAGAAAATATATCTTATTGTCCATCATTAACCTCCATTTAATAACTATTCCTAAGATAAATAAAAGTATATTGATTATATTACAAATTATATTATCAAAAGATTGAAAGACTTGCAATTGTAGATAATAATAGCGAATTTGTATGAGACCAATTTGTATAGGGAATAGTTGTATGATTATTGTGGTGTTCATTCTGAGTTAGTATCTAAGTATGGATATATGATTAATATATAATAAAGAACTGACCTTTATCTAGTAAACCAGGCAAATATATTATATACTGGACATGGGAGGGGATATTATGAAAAATGTAAAAATTAAATCATTACTATTTATGATGGTATTAACACTATTAGTTACATGCATACCGTCTAATGGATTTGCAGAAGATGGCTTAGACAAACGTATTGAAGAGGTTAAAGCCCTATTTGAAATAGGGGATGATTACGAGCGTTTCGATAAGTATCAGTATGATATTTATGATGGAAGAAAAATTACAAATTTATCCTGGAAATTTGATGGTAAGAATATTGGTGTAGGTATTGATGAAGAAGGAAATGTAACAGGTTATTGGAAAAATATATATGATACTGGTAAAACTCCAAGGATTGATAAATTCCCTAAGATAACTAGAGAACAAGGAGAAAAAATTGCTAAGAATTTTATAAAGAAAGTATATCCAGATATATTAGATAAGATTCAAGCTAGAGATGAAACTGATCTTTATGGTGTATATATTGGAGATGGTTTAGCAGAGTATAGATATAATTTTGTAAGAGTAGAAAATGACGTAGAATTCAATGAGAACAATCTATTTATTAGTGTAGACACTCAAACTGGGGAAGTAGTCCAATTTAATATAAGCTGGGAGGAAGGTTTAGAATTCCCAGATACAGAAGGTATCATATCAAAAGAAGAAGCAAAAAAAATATATAATGCTAATATAGATTTAGAATTATTATACAAAGTAAAGGAAACAGATAAAGATATGAAATCTTACCTAGGATACAATATTATAGATACAGATAAGACAGTAGACGCTAAAACAGGAGACATATTAAATACCTCATATAAACTTACATATTCCGTATACGGTTCTGCACCATATCAGGATGTTAAAAATATACCTTTTGAAGAAGAAAACGAATTAATAAAGTCTAAGAAAATAATAAGTCGAAAAGAAGCAGCTAAAAAAATATTGGATACATTTAAGCTAGGGGAAAACTATGAGGTAGAAGGACATAGGTTAAAAGGTAATAAAGAAAAAGATATCTATGTGTGGGAAGTAATGGTGACGAAACATGTTGAAAACCATGGAACTGGTACTAGTTCAAGGATTAATGCTAAGACCGGAGAGATTATAGACTTTTCAGATCCTGGTTCTTGGGTTGACAATTCAGAGGAATCAAAGCATAGTAAAGAAGATTTGCTTAAAAAGGCAAAAAAAATTATACAAAAAAATAGCCCTGAAAAGTATAAGGAAGTAGAATATATAGAAAATGAAAATGAGAATTTAATTCATGGTAAAGATAATGTATATAGTTTTCTATTTTTAAGAAAAGCAAATGGACTTAGAGTTGAAAACAATGGATTTATGGTAACTTTAAGTGGTGTTACAGGGGATGTATTGACATATAATTATAATTGGAGTGATTTGGAATTTGAATCCCCCAAAAATATAATTGGAAAGGATAAGGCTAAAGAAACTTTATTAAAAAATAAAGAATTAGAACTAGAATATCAAATGGAAATTGAAGAAAAAGAGAAGAAAAATGTGAAACTGGTATATGATTTCAGGGATAAATACTTAGCAGTAGATGCTAAAGAAGCAGAGGTAGTAGACAATAGGAAAAAACCAATAGAAAAAGCAATGAAAGAATATAAGGATATTGAAAATAGTTTTGCTAAAGATCAGATTGAAAAATTACAAGAATCCATTTTCTTATTTGCAGGAGAAGAATTTAAACCAAAACAAGAAATAACTCAGAAAGAATTTTTCAGGTTACTTGGTCAAACTAAGGGAATGCTTTTATATGAAGATCAAGCCTACTTATATGAAAGGTTTGTTAATGAAGGCATTGTAAAAAAAGAAGAAGAAAATATGGATGGCAAAGTAACTAGAGAGGAAGCCATAAAGTATATAGTTAGAGCCTTTGGACAGGAACCATTAGAAAATATGGGAGATATATATAAGATAGAGTATAATGATGAAGCTGAAATATCACCTAATTTAAAGGGACATATAGCAATTGCTAGGGGGCTAGGGATTATAAGTAAAGAAGGAAACTTAAGGCCAAAAGATAATCTAACTAGGGAAGAAGCGGCTGTTTTAATATACAATATTCTAAATAGGGATTAAATTAGATACCTTATAGATAGAACTATAAGTATGCCCCTATCAAGTAGATAGGAGAAAAATAAAAAGATGACATCAATCATATGATTGATGTCATCTTTTTATGAGGTGTAGTTCTAAAATTGTTCCATTGAAAAAACAATTGCTTATGCCATAATTAAATTACAGAATAAAGGAGGTTTTATAATGGATATTGAGCAAATTGGTGCTTATATTGCATTTCAACGCTAAAGACTTAGTAGATTTTCGTTTATACAAAAAAGCTAATGTGAATAAATAAGTTTGTGCCTGAGGGTAAAAAAAGAGTTAATTCCAAAAGATGCATTTAGAGAGTTATGGCTAATGTAATAGTGTATAGAGTTTGGGATTTAAACTTATATACTTAAGTTTTATGTATAAAAAGAGAATGGGGGTAAATTTCCCAGGAGGATTACCACTTCAAAATGTAACTAGATTTGCAGTGATGCTATATAGCGTTGCAAATAATGAAAGTTTATTATAAAATTTTATTATAGATATTAGAATGTATATTATGATGATTAGAGGGATAGTATGTGTACAGGTATAAAAATAAATTATGAAGATGGTTGTGTGATGGGAAGGACAATGGATTATGAAGTTCCTTTAAATTACAATGTAATTTATCTACCAAAAAATTATAATTTTTGTAATGATTTAATGGGTAAACCATTGTATTCAAAATATAAGACATTAGGGATATGTTTTGAAAATCGAGATCCATTGAAAGACGGTGTAAATGAATATGGATTAATGGGAATTACCAATGCTTTTTCCGGGTTCAATCTTTATGCTAATCAAGTAAAACCAGAAAAGATTAATATTTCTAGTTTGCATTACTTCACCTATGCACTTACAAACTATAAATCGGTGGAGGAATTAATCGAAGACTTACCAAACATTCACATATCTACTAAAGATCATAAGGGAAGAAATGTAATATCACCAGATTTTCATTTTATGTTTGCTGATTCTACTAAAAGATGCGTTGTTATCGAACCTAGAAAAGGGGAATTGATATGTTATGAAAATCCATATGATGTAATGACCAATTCACCGGGCTTCAAATCCCATGTTAGAAGGTTGAATCAACTTTTAGACTTAGATAATCTTGAACATTTTAACTCTGTTAAAGATTTGCCAGGAGGCTATGACCCTATTTCTAGGTTTATTAAAGCTTTTTATCTAACTAGAATGAATATTAAACCCAATAGTTCTAAAGAAGCTCTTTCACATTCTTATAATATAATGGCTGCAATGACTATGCCAAATGGATTTGTTAGGAACAAAAAGTATAACCATACTACTTATACTAGATATATTTGTTCTTATGATTCAAAATATAAACTACTAACTGTAAAATCAAACACTAATCCAACGGTTTATCAATTAGGATTTGAAGACATAGAAGATGAGGATAATAGACAAGCATTTTTTTTAGATACAGATTTTATCGTAGAAAAGTTAAAATAGGAAACAAAATATACCGAATTAGAAGAGGGGGAAATATGAAAATATTACATGTTTTAGCACAATTACCATCAAAGACAGGTTCAGGAGTGTATTACTCTAATATGATAGAAGGTTTTAAAAAATATAATCATGAACAAAAAGCTATTTTTGGATGTCAAGATGGATATAACTGGAATACTTTAGATAAAGAAGATCAATATCCTGTAATTTTTAAAAGTAAGGAATTACCCTTTCCTATAGTTGGAATGAGCAATGTTATGCCTTATGAAAGTACTTTATATTCATCTATGACTGAAGAAATGCTAGGAATCTATAGAGAGGCTTTTAGGAGAAAACTAGAAAAAGTAAAGGAAGATTTTAATCCTGATGTTATATTTGCACATCATCTATGGATCTTGACTTCTTTAGCTAGAGAAGTCTTTCCAGATACAAAGATCATTGGCATATGTCATAATACAGATCTAAGACAAGCTAAAATGAATCCACATCTTAAGGATAAATATGTAGATAGGATACATGAGCTAGATTATGTATTTTCAGCTTCTGAACATCAAAAAGATGAAATAGTAAAGGTATATGGTATAGATAGAAACAGGATAATAGCAGTAGGGGGAGGTTTTGATCAAGATATTTTTTATCCTCCAGAAGAAAAGAAATATACCGGTAAAATTCGGCTTGTGTTTTGTGGGAAAATAGACCCGTCCAAAGGAATTTATGAACTTATAGAGGTGTATAAGTCTTTAGAGATGGAGGATGTAACTTTAGATATAATAGGAAGTCCCGATGAAGAAAATAAAAAGAAATTAGTGAATTATATTAAAGATGATAGTAGTATAAGACTATATAATGTGGAAAATCAAGTAGATTTAGGAGATGAATTAAGGGAAAAAGATATATTTATTATGCCTTCCTACTATGAAGGTTTGGGACTTATGGCTATAGAAAGTCTAGCTTGTGGATTATATGTAGTAACTACAGAAATAGAAGCTTTAATGACACTTTTAGGGGAAGAAATAAAAGAGTCTGGCATAATTAAATATGTTCCATTACCTAGAATATATGATATAGATAAACCAGTTAAAGAAGATTTGCCTGAATTTAAGGAAAATCTAAAAAAAGCCATATTATGCCAAATGAAGAAAGTAAGAGAGAAGAGAGATTGTCATAATAAAATGAAAGATAAAATAAGAGCTTTTTCATGGGAAGGATTAGTTGATAATATGAATAATATTGTCAACTTTATAGAGTAAACGTAGTATTAAAAAATTTTTAAAACTTTAAAAAACAAAGAAATACTAATAAATCAAATGATATAAATACTAAAATTCCGCAACTTATGGCGGAGATAGTAAACAAAAACCTTATAATGGCTAGAGATGACTATTATAAGGTTTTATTTATCAAAGTTTTGAATTAAGACAGTCATAAAATGGAATACACTAAAATGAAAAAGGAAATATTTTCCCATACTACAACCTTATATTTGTACAAGTTTTGACGCACTATCAGTATATAATGTATATTAAAGAAAGGGTGGTTATTTGATATATGAAAATCCTTATTGTAGAAAAGTAAAGGGTAGTTATATATTATTGGTTTCTTGTGGCTACTGTAAAACTGATATTGCTAAATATCAAAAAGTAGGTAAAGGAAATTTATTAAGAATGCATATTGATAGAATTATTAAAGGCTCTATTGATTTTTCTAAGGATCATGGGGCTTTAATCTGTCCTAATTGTGGTGAGTTATTAGCAACAAGGATGACTTTAAAGAGGGAGAATAAGGATGTCTATAAAATGATTCGTAGTACTTTTAATACTAGGAAGGTTGATAGTTGAAAATGGATACATATTTTTGATTGTAGCTCGTTGTACTTATTTGGAAGAACACAGGGATTATTTCCTGCTATATAATAGGAAAACCCTGTGTTGATCACTAATCATCTACAATTATTTCTGCATTTAGCCAGTCCTTTTTTATATATCTATAAAATACAATTATAAACCTTACAGATAGATCAAGTAGCATTCCTAGCCAAGCGCCTCTCAATCCCCATTTAAACACATTTATAAATATATAGGCTGAAATCAGTCTAACAAACCACATACCGCCTAGTGCAGCATACAGTGGAACTTTTGTGTCTCCTGCACCTCTTAAGACACCAGTTAGAACTATTGTAGCATTAAATAATGGTTGAACAAAGGCAATTATTCTAAGAGCACCAACTCCTTCTTCTATTACCGCTATATCCTTAGAAAATAAAGACATTAATTGTCTTGGAAAAATATATAGCATAAGACCGCTGAACAATCCAGCAAAGAGCGATAGTATAAAACAAATTTTACCAAAGCTTTCTGCATCTTCTTTTTTCCCTGCACCTAAAGATTGGCCAATTAGTGTAGTTGCTGCTACGGAGAATCCCGATGCTGGCATATAAGACAGGGATTCAGCTGTTGTCGCTAAATGGTGAGCAGCAACTTGGATTGTACCAAGACTTGCTACCATTTTTTGATATAGTACTTGTCCCATATCAGTAATTAAATCTTGGCCGGTAGCAGGTGCTCCAGTTTTAAATATATGTTTTAAGAGCATTTTCTCGAATTTAAATAAATCCTCTAGGTACAACTTAATTGTTTGAGAGCCATTAAATAATAGATATAACATTACTATTCCCCCTAATGCATTGGATAGGGAGGTGGATATGGCAGCACCGGTGACTCCAAGTCCAGCACCCCAGACTGTAAATTCAATACCTATTATAGGAATGGTAACGACCCTTGTATTATAAATAAGAAAAAAGTTTCCGATTATATTAAAGATATTTATAAAAAAGGCAACTATCATTGGTACTTTAGTGTTTCCAAGTCCTCTCAATATACTGGATGCAGTTCTACCTAAGAACATGGGAATAATTGCAATAGTCCAGATTTTTAAGTAAGAAACAGCGTCTTGAAGGATTTCAGTTTCAGCACCAAGCCATTTAGGTATGTAAGGCGCTAGAGTGAATATCAATATAAATATAATAGTAAAGAGTATAAATCCACCTGAGAGTCCATTGATAGCTGCTCTTCTTGCACGCTTGTGATTGTCAGCACCAATACTTTGGGCAACTTGTACAGTTGTACCTACAGCAAACAAGGTAGAAAAAGCCATGAGAAACCAAGTTACTGTAGAGTTAATACCCACTGCTGCAGTGGCTACTGTGCCTAATGTGGCCACCATCATAGTGTCTACAAAACCAACTATAACATTGGCAATATGTTCAATAATACTGGGAATTGCAATTCTAAAAGTATCCTTTAAATAGTCTTTAGTTTGCATAACTGTAATAACACCTCATTCTAATTTAAATTTTAATTAATGTATTTAATGGTTTCTATATAGTTTTTTGTTTTTATAAGCTAATATTTCGCCTACTTAAAGAAAGAGAAAAATTTGAGTGAGTCCTATTCATACTTAGTAGACCCACATCTAGCTAATCCAAACACTATTATATTGTAACCTTAAAACTAATATTTTTCCATAACAATAGAGGAGAATGGTAGATTTATTGTCTGAAAATGGAGGGAGATGAACATTGGTAGTTTCATAGCATAAAATGATTGTAGGACAAAAAAATAGAGAATAATCCTCCATTTGATACAATGTAATTGCCCAAATTACAAAAAAGAAGGAAATTCTCTATGAATAATATTATACTATTGTTTAAAAATTAATAGTCCTATTTAGTATAGCTTATCCTATCCATATAAGATTTGCTGTATAATTTTAAGATAATTTATTCCTGATAATCTCTTCTACTTCACCTTTTTCTGGATATCGATCTAAATCTTTTTTAGAGAAGATTAGTTCATCATTTAGACTTACTTCAAAAACACCACCAGAGGATGGAAATAGTGTAACCTCAGAAATATTATTCTTATGCTCGTTCAATATAGATCTAGTTAGAGCAACTGCTCTTCCAAGATAGCCTCAAGCTGTACAATACTCAATTGTTATTATATTTTTCATAAAATCAAACCTCCATTATTGTAGTAATTTATTTATACCCATATTACTACAAATTTATATATAAACTTATTTTTAATGTAATATGGAGACTAAAATTAGGATTGGGTTACTGAATTAATATACCAAATTATTCAAAATTATGGGATGATTTTAATACAATTGGCTAAACATTCTGATATAATAGGATTAAAATAATAGGTGATATTCTAAGGCGATAGATAAAATTCACCAAATAGGGGGATAAAATAATGAAAAAGTTGGTAATAGTCTTGTCTTTAATGCTTCTACTTACGGCCTGTGGTTCTACTACTGACAATGATGGTAAAGAAAGTGAATTGCCTGCAACAGATATAATTGAAAGTGCAGATACTGAAAAGGATACAGAAGTTAGTGCAGATAATACATATGAGAAGATAGCAAATGAGTATACCACCTCCGAAGGCTACAGGGTAATAGAATATGAAGATGGATATACTACAATTCTTTCTCCTGAAGGAACTATAGCCATCGTAAAAACTCCAAAATCTGATGATTATACAGAGTACTTTGACTATAAATTGAATGAATTACCAAAGGATGATGGGACTGAATCTTCCCATGATTTACGAAGCAAAGATATATCTAATATTGACCTTTCTAACGAATTAGATTATTTATTAACTGCAGATTTTGATGATGATACAAAGTGGCCAGGCAATATACCTAAAGAGTATGATATTGAAAAAATAAAAGAATACGGAATGGATCCAGGTTTAGGAATAAGAAAGCTTCATGAAAAAGGTATTACTGGAAAGGGAGTAGGTATTGCCATAATAGATCAATCTCTTCTAGTAAACCATTTGGAATATAAGGATCGGATTAAATTATATGAGGAAATTCATATTAATTCAGATTTTGCTCAAATGCATGGGCCGGCAGTTGCATCTATTGCAGTTGGTAAAAATGTAGGAGTTGCTCCCGAAGCAGACTTATATTATATTGCTGAAACCCATGGAGTATTTAAGAAAGATGGATTTGATTGGGATTTGTACTGGCTTGCAAAATCTATTGATAGGATAATAGAAATTAATAAAACATTACCTATAGATAAAAAAATACGTGTAATTTCAATTTCCTTAGGAATAGATAATCCAGAATTAAAGAATGTAGATTTGGTCCAAGAGGCTATAAACAGGGCTTCTAATGAAGGAATATATACCATTCATGTAGGAGCCAGTATAATGGGAGTTGGACGGGATCCCTTAGGAGATCCAAATGATTTAAATTCCTATACAAAAGGGTATTTTTGGAGGGATGCTGAATATAGGATGGTTAAAGATGATATATTGGTACCTATGGATTCTAGATGTATAGCCAGCCCTACGGGGGAGGATAAATATGTATTTTATTATTCAGGAGGTATGAGCTGGGCAGTGCCATATACTGCTGGAATTTATGCTTTATGCTGTCAAGAAAATCCGAATATTACACCAGAAGAATTTAATGCTGCTTTAAACAAAACAACTACCGAGGTTCGTTTAGGTGATAGTAATGATGAATATAAAATATTGAACCCTGAAGCTTTAATCAATGAAATTAAAAAGTAAAGACCTTATATACTAACTTTTTTGTAATAAAATGTGATAAGCCTATATTTATATTAGGGTATGAAAAATATTAAATATTAAAAACATTCCTTAGCTTAAAAATTATGGGATGTTTTTAATGTAATTAACTAAAATGGAAGGGCAATTTTTATGTAGATATTTAACTAGATAAGTAAGTTAGGGTTTGGGCAGGTATTTATCAATAAAAAGTCTTTAGGAGGGGATAAAATTGGCATATGTGGATGAACAAATTGTTCTTAAATTTTATCTAGAACAGATGGAAAAGGATAATATAAAATTTTTGGAGGACAAAGACAACTATAAAGATAATATTTCAAAAGAAATTAATTTGCTATTAGAAGAAAAGGATATGCACAATAGAATTAAAATTGCTAAGAATTTATGGAAACTTCTTTTTGAAGCAGCTATGAGTTATATAGATCCTGATAAAAGAGGGTACGATGATATTTTTGCATACTTTGACGAATATGTAAATTTTGAAGAATTAATATTTGCATCAGATTCATTTTATAGGGATCATACTTTGCACTGCCTTTGGGTATATTTTCTTGGAGAATATATTAAAAAAAGTGGTGATTTTAAGGATGTTTTAATCGATGAATTCGAGCAAATACAAAAGTTACTTGAAAATTATGATATCCCTTTGCGGAAATCTAAACATAACATACTTTTTAAAGATCTTCTTTACATATCAGATAATATAAACAATTTAGTAACTAATGAAGATGCAATATGGTGTATTGCTGCATTAACCCATGATCTTGGATATCCTATAAAGAAAATAAGCAAAATAAATAAATCTATTCAAAAGATATTGCCCTACTTCCATGTAAAAAATTATGATGAATTTAATTTTAACTATACAAATGTTCAACAAAGTTTTATTGATGATTTCATTGATTTTATGTGTTGTGGTTTTGAATTAAGCTTTGAAATCGATACTGAAGAAGATAGCGAGATGGGAAAGATAATTGAAAAGGCTATTATTGAGAAGGATGGTAAAATATTAGTTGATGATGATGAACTTGATAAATTAAGTGAAACTGAATATAAAAAACTGCAGCAATATATGAGGGAAAGATCAAATATTAAGATGATAATGGATATAACAAAACGTCTGAGTTTTTCCAATGACTTTGAACATTATGAGCACGGTATTATGAGTGCTTTTCTATTGATGAAAACCATCTATTCTTTTAATACATTTAAATTTAGTTATAGTGACTATAATAATATTCTACAGGATGAGGTTGATGTTGCCAAGTTCATATCTTTTCATGAAATACTTAATGCTGTAACCAATCATACATGTTCTAGATTTCAAATGAAAGGCATAAGTGGTACAAGCGAATTTTTAATTTTCATCGATGAGCTTGAAGAGTTTTCAAGAATATCAAGAGCCGATCAAAATAGACAGTATGTAGAAGAGTTTTGCAAAACAGCCCTGTCATTTGATAATGGCTGGTTCCAGATTGATTTTATATTTGATAATGAGAATATTGAGAGCCTTGATCCTGAATTTGCGTTTAAAGGGAGATGTGAAAAATTCCTGACACTTTTCCACATCCATAATTTAGATGATAACTTAAAAATTAGATTAAGATGCATTGACAAACTATTTGGAAATAATAATATTTATTGCCTTGAAATTGCAAGAAAATACGCTAATATAATCATAAATGATGAAGAACAAAATATTCCAGATTATTTAAGATCAAGGACATTTTACACCAAAGAAGAATATGCAATGCTATAGGGCATTGCATATTCTTATATGTTTCTGGAATGGACTGTGGAAGTTGGAATCCAAGGGATTACAAGAATATGGTTGATTTCAAAATTTAAACCTAGGCAAACAAGTTAGCAAATTAGTGTCAGGGATGGATATTTACTGGGGACGGATATTCAAATAGCTGTTCAATATCCGGAGATATCTATTGGCCTCTCTTAATATATGATCCCCTAGTAAAGGATAAGCCATAGCTTTTATTTCACAATCTATCAAGCCTTCTGTCCCAGTTGCTTTAAAATCTCGAATTTCAGTAGTCAACTCTATTGCTTCTCTTGTTATTTCAGGAATATCTTTTTCCGTTGCTTTTTCGGTCATATCTATGAGCTCACTAAACCTTTGGCCAAAATCATTGGCCGTATTAAATAACTCTATTTCTGTTGGATCCAATAGACCTCTTATAAAAAAGGCATGTTCTTTCATGATAGTGTCCCAAAACACTTCTTGTTCTAATATATCATTAGTAGGTTTTACTCGACTTTGAATGTCCTCCAATGACTTTAAATAGAATTTGGCTTCCCTTAATATATGATCTATAAGAAGCTGATATAGATTCGCAAACACATTGCATTTTAGTAGTTTAGCTAAGACTTTTTCTTTAAATTTTATAACTTCTATAACTAAATTAATAGCTCTTTGATTAATATTATTAATTTGTTTTTCTAACCCAGGTGGAAAATCAAAAGATGGATTTGACTCTAGTTCAAGCTCTGCTAATGTTATTTCCTTATCTATACATATACCCGTATTATTTTCCGTGATCCTTTCAGAGTTAAGGGTAAATGATGTTACCAGTTCTTTTGAATCTATTACTTCCTGACTAATAGCGCCTTTAGATAGGGCAACGGTTTCTAGCAAAATTTCCTCAAAAGATCTTTTGAGTTGGTCACCTTCTAGAATAAAGGAGCTATTTTTTATTAGCAGACCTGCCTCCATGAAAATCATATGTTCCTTCATTATTCTCCCAAAGAATAGGTTCAATTCCAAGGATGTTCTAATATACTCTTTTCTTGATAACATAAAACTCTCCTTTCCAATTGATAAAAAACTGAAAGCTGTACTTTTCTATACAAATAAGTTAGTAAGTTAGTGCCGGGGGTGAATATTTGCCGGGGGTGAATATTTGGGGGGAATATTTGATATCTTATTTAACTTTTTTGAAGGATTTTAGTAGCCTAATATAGTGATTGGCTTCTCTCAATACATGGTCTCCTAGTAGCGGAATTATTATAGATCTGATCTTGCAGTCTACCAGACCTTCTGTTCCAGCAGTTTTAAAATCCTTTATTTCCTTAGCTGCTTTTAAGTTTTCTTCTGTAATCACTGGTATGTCTTCTTTAGTTGCTTCTTTGGTCTTTTGTTCAAGTTCTTCAAAGAGTATAGCGAATTTATTGGTTATATCAAGTAACTCTTTTTCCGTGGGATCTAAAAATCCCCTTATAAACTCGGCATGTTCCCCCATTATATCGTCCCAGAAGGCTTCTTGCTCCAATATGGTGTTTCTTGGTTTCATCTTTTCTTGTAGATCTATTAAATATTTTAGATACAGTTTTGCCTCTTCTATAAGATGCTCTAATAACAATGGGTATAGGGCTATATGTATACTACAGTTTAGCACACCCTCCAAAACATATTCTTTAAATTTGATAACATCCATCATTAAATTGATAATCCTGTTGTTCAATTCAAAAACGTATCTTTCTAGACTTGCTGGATATTTACAGTTTGGATTGGATTTTAGTTCAAGTTCAGCTAGTGTAATATCCTTGTTTATGCATATACCGGTAAGTTTTTCCGTTATTTTTTCTGCATCCAAGGTGTAATTGGTTACAAGCTCATTAGAATCTACTACCTCTTTACTGATGACTTCATCTGATAAAGCTATTGCTTCCCACAGTATCTCCTCAAAGGATCTTTTAAGCTGGTCTGCTTCTAAAATGAGATTACTATTTCTTACTGATAAACTAGCCTCCATGAATATCATATGTTCTTTCATGATTCTTCCAAAGAACAGATTTAGCTCTAGCGACTTCTGAACATATTCCTTTTCTGTTAACATAGAAACTCCCCCTTTTTAAATACTATTTAACTAATAAATACTATTAGACATAATGGTTTTTTATTACCCTTATTATGGGAGAGTTAGAATATAGTTGATAGAAGATTTACCAAATGATAATATGGAGTTGTGATAAAGGATAATCGGTTGTTCTTTCAGAAGATGAAATGACCTTGATGTTAGAAATGTCTAAGACCTATGGACAGGTTAAAAAGCAAAGGGAGGGATTAATATGGATAAAGCAATAATCGGAGGTACAGGAGTATATGATGCTGGGGGAGAAGGCTATAATAAAGTGGTAAAAACCAAATATGGGGAAGTTGAATTAGATGTATTGAATATGGACGGGGAAGAGGTCATATTTTTAGCTAGACATGGTAAAGGCCATTCGGTGCCACCCCATCTAATAAACTATAGGGCTAATATGATGGCGCTAAAGGAGATGGGAGTAAAGTATATATATTCTACAGCAGCTGTAGGTTCATGTAATGAAAACTATGAACCAGGGGATGTAGTAGTTATTAAGGATTTTTTGGATTTTACCAAGTCTAGGCCTGTAACTTTTTTCGAAGGAGGAGATGAACCAGTAAAGCATGTAGATATGAGTGAGCCTTACTGTAAAAACCTCAGAGAAAGATTCTATGCAATTGCAAAAGACCAGGGATTGAAAATAAAAGGCGATGCAGTTTATGTGTGTACTGAAGGCCCAAGATTTGAAACTGCTCAGGAAATAGTGATGTTTAAAACTATGGGTGGCGATGTAGTAGGTATGACTAGCGTACCAGAAGTAGTATTGGCGAAGGAACTAGGCATGTGCTATGCAACCATTGGAATAATTTCCAATTGGTGTACTGGAATGAGCGGTGAGATAACATTGCACGATATCCAAGGGGTAATGGAAGATAACAAGGAGAAGATAACTAATATATTTATTGAAATCTTTAAAGAAGGATTAGATCAATCCCACTGTAACTGCAATAATGCTATTATAGAGTTGTGATGTTAAAAATAATTCTTGACAATTATCAAACCCACTGGTACTATTAAGTTAGAAAATTGAATAATTAGCTCATATAATTCTCATAATATGGTTGAGAAGTTTCTACAAAATGACCGTAAATCATTTGGCTATGAGCGAAAGTGTACCTAGGGTTCCGGGGATGTGTTTTCTCGTCTGGTCCAAGCGGTACAGATGTTGTAATGCACAATATTACACCGAAGGGATAAAAGCCCAGTCGGGTAGGTTTCGCTTAACCTACCTGACTGGGCTATATTTATTTTTAAGGAGGGATCCGCTTTGGACCATAAAAGAGTATTTGTAGAAAAAAGGGAAGATTTCAATATAGATGCAAAATCGCTATATAAGGATGCTAAGGAGTATTTAGGAATTGAAAATTTAAGGAGGGTAAGGGTAGTCAACATATACGATCTTATTCAGATATCTAAAGAGGATTATGACGCAATAGTAAAAAACATCCTCATAGATGGGAATTTGGACTATGCATATGAAGAACTTTTTCCACTAGATGAAAAGGAGAAACACTTTAGAGTAGAATTTCTTCCTAGTCAATACAATCAAAGGGAAGATGCTTTAACTCAAGCCATAAAAATACTATTAGGTAAGGATATAAAGGTTAAACATTCTATGCTAATAATATTTGAAGGTATTGATGAAGAACAGTTAAACAAGATCAAGGATTACTATATCAATCCTGTTGAGATGAGGGAGATAAGCTTAGATTATATTAGCTATAGGGAAGAAAAAGATATTGTCGATGAAGTAGAAATGATAGATGGGTTTATTAATATGACAGAAGAAGATATAGCTCAAGCCAAATCAAGATATGAACTGGGAATGGATATGGAAGATATGTTATTCTGTCAAAGATATTTTAAAGAGGAAGAAGGGCGAAACCCAACCATTACAGAATTAAAGCTAATAGATACCTATTGGTCTGACCATTGTAGACATACTACTTTTATGACGGAAATAGTGGATATACAATTTGATGAAAATAAATATAGATCACTAATAGAAGGAGCCTTCAAAGAATATTTAAGATCGAGAGAATATGTATATGAAAAGGGTAAAAAGCCCATATGTTTGATGGATTTGGCTACTATAAATATGAAGGAAATAAAGAAGAAGGGCTTATTAGATGATTTAGAGGAGTCAGAAGAGATAAATGCAGCTAGTATAGAGATAGATGTGGATGTTGATGGGAAAGTAGAAAAGTGGCTTTTAATGTTTAAAAACGAAACCCACAATCATCCAACGGAAATAGAGCCTTTTGGTGGTGCTTCTACTTGTCTTGGAGGAGGAATTAGAGATCCCCTTTCCGGTCGATCCTATGTTTATCAAGCTATGCGGATTACTGGTGCAGCAGATCCAAGGGAAAGCTTTGAAGACACTTTAAAAGGGAAATTGCCTCAAAGGAAGATCACCCAGAAAGCTATGGAAGGCTATAGTTCCTATGGAAATCAAATAGGAATACCTGCTGGATTTGTTAGGGAAATTTATCATGAAGGATATGTAGCCAAAAGGATGGAAGTAGGAGCATTGGTGGCTGCAGCACCAAAGGAAAATGTAGTAAGAAAAACTCCCGAACCAGGGGATCTAGTCTTATTAGTAGGAGGGAGGACTGGCAAGGATGGATTAGGTGGAGCAGTAGGCTCTTCTAAAGGCCATACAGAAGAATCCTTAGAAACTGGTGGTGCAGAGGTACAAAAGGGAAATCCTCCCCTAGAGAGGAAAATCCTTCGATTGTTTAGGGATGAAAAGGTTAGCAGGATGATCAAAAAATGTAATGACTTTGGTGCTGGAGGAGTTTCCGTAGCTATAGGAGAGTTGGCTGATGGGCTTTTTATAGATTTGGATAAGGTACCCGTAAAATATCCAGGACTAGATGGTACGGAAATAGCCTTATCCGAATCTCAAGAGAGAATGGCAGTTGTAATAGATAGAGAAGATTTAGATGAGTTCCTAAAGTTTGCCAAGGCAGAAGATTTAGAGACCACAGTTGTAGCACGAGTAATTGATGAAAATAGGCTGGTTATGGAATGGAAAGATGAGACTATAGTAGATATTTCCAGAGCCTTTTTAGATACTAATGGTATAAGAAAAAAGGCTCAGGTATTGGTAGGCGGTTTTGATGATGAAAATTATCTAAAGGCTAACCCAGTGCACTTAGATGGTAGGGACATAAAGGAAAACTGGATAAAAAACATGCTCCATTTAAATAATGCTAGTCAAAAAGGGTTAGTAGAAAAATTTGATCACTCTGTGGGTAGGGGAACGGTTTTGATGCCTTTGGGAGGAAAGTATAAGCTTACTCCTGCAGAAGGAATGGTTGCAAAAATACCTGTATTACATGGAAAGACCAATACTTGTTCCTTGATGAGCTATGGTTATGAGCCGAATTTGTCAAAGTGGAGTCCTTTCCATGGAGGGTTGTATGCAGTAATAGAGTCTTTAGCTAGGATAACGGCTATGGGAGGAGACTATAGAAAGATTAGGCTATCCTTTCAAGAGTATTTTGAAAGACTAGATGAAGATAGAAAAAAATGGGGCAAACCCTTTGCAGCCCTATTAGGTGCATTTCTAGTAGAGAAACATTTGGATTTGCCAAGTATTGGTGGAAAGGATAGTATGTCAGGAACCTTTGAAGACATAGATGTGCCTCCTACCCTAATAAGCTTTGCAGTAAGCTATGACAATATGGAAAACATCATTTCTCCAGAGTTCAAGGGAGTAGGAAATAATATTGTATTGATTCCATTAAATATAGATGAAAAGGGTATGGTGGATTTTGAACAGCTAAAGACAAATTATACTAGGATTAAAGAATTAATAGATGAAGGAAAGATAATATCTGCTTCTTCAGTAAAGTTTGGCGGTATTGGAAGAAGCATATCGGAGATGAGCTTTGGAAATAAAATTGGATTTAAGTTTGATTCAAATATAGATGAAAAACAATTATTTTTACCTATGTATGGTTCTATTATCGTTGAAATAGAGGAAAGTCCAGAGGAGCTATCAGAAGATATTGGCTATAAGCTATTAGGCAGGACCATAGAAGAAAGACATATTGAGGTATTAAATGAAAAAATAGATATAGACTATCTCATAGAACAATGGACTAAGCCATTAGTAGATGTATTCCCAATAGCAGACGGTGAATATAATCCAAGGGAAATCCATTATACTAATAGTCTAAAAAAATCCACTAATATTAAAATAGCTAAGCCTAAGGTATTCATACCTATATTCACAGGAACTCATGGTGAATACGATATGGAAAAGTCCTTTGAAAAAGCAGGAGGTAAGGTAGATTCCTTTGTTTTTAGAACCATTACAAAAGAAGAGATAGATTCATCCTATAAAGAAATGGCAAATAGGATTCGTCAGTGTCAAGTATTAGCTATACCTGATGGTGCAGTTTTAGGTAACGAACCTGATGGCGGAGGAAAATTAATAGCCAATATATTGAAAAGTCCCTATATTAAAGAAGCGGTAATGGATTTATTAGACAACAGGGATGGTTTGGTATTGGGAATAGGAAGCGGATTTAAGGCGTTGGTAAAGTCTGGACTATTAGCTAATGGATTAAATATTACCTACAATAAATCGGGTTATCATGTATCTACTATGGTAAAGGTAAAAGTAGTATCCAATTTGTCCCCTTGGTTTAGTAATGTGGAGGTAGGACAGAAGATAATCCTTCCCCTATCTACTAAGGAAGGTAGAGTAGTTGGCGATGAAAAACTAATAGATGAATTAATAGAAAAAGGACAAATTGCCACCCAATATGTAGACTACAATCCGACAGGCTCAACTGAAGGTATAGAGTCTATCACTAGCCCTGATGGAAGGGTACTAGGGAAAATGGCTAGTTCCGATAGGCTAGAGGATGGATTGTATAAAAACATAGGAAGGGTTAAAGAGGATAATATATTTAAGGCAGGAATTGATTATTTTGGTTAAAGCTGAAGGATATCCTTTATGCAATTATATGGAAAGGGTGTTATTTAATGAAAGTTGCCGTTGTAATGGGAAGTATATCTGATAAGGAAGTAGCGGACAAATCCGTTGAGATACTCAAAAAATTTGGAGTAGATGTGGAGATGAGGGTCATTTCTGCTCATAGAACTCCTTATGAAGCCTTAGATTTTGCTAAGAAGGCGGAAGAAGATGGTATAGAAGTCATAATTGCTATTGCTGGTAAAGCAGCCCATTTAGCTGGCGTTATAGCTGCTATAACTCCCCTACCAGTTATTGGGCTGCCTATAAAATCATCAACTATGGATGGTATGGATTCCCTACTATCCATAGTTCAGATGCCAAAGGGAATACCAGTGGCTACAGTAGCTATAAATGGAGGGGAAAATGCAGGTTTATTAGCGGTACAAATATTATCGGTAAAGTACTCTGAATTAAGAGAAAAGTTTAAGGAATATAAGATGGAAATGTCCAAAAAAGTAATGGAAATGGATGCTCAGATGAAAAAGTAGACCGAAAGGATGGAGACCTTTGTCTGGAGTTATTGGAATATATAGTAGGGAAAATAGGTATATATCTAAAATAATGTACTATGGATTATATGCATTGCAGCATAGAGGACAGGATAGTGCTGGGATTGCAGTAAATAACAATGGATATATTGATTATCATAAGGATTTAGGATTGGTACAGGAAGTATTTGATAAGGATGAGTTAAATAGACTGAGAGGGAATATAGGCATAGGACATATTCGCCAGGGTATTGCTGGAGAAAATATTACGGCCAATATAGAACCTTTGGTAGCAGGATACAAAAAAGGAGCATTAGCTCTAGCCTACGATGGTTCCTTGATAAACTTTGTGGAGTTACGGGAAAAATTGGAAGATGGAGGAATTATATTTCAATCCTCTATGGATACAGAAGTTATTGCAAATTTAATTGCTAAATACCACAAGGATGATATTGAACAAGCCATAATAGAAGCAGTAAAGGATATAAAAGGTTCCTATGCATTGGTGATCATGACTAACGATAGACTAATTGGCATAAGGGACCCCTATGGTATGAAACCTTTGTGCATTGGAAAATTAGAAGAGGATTATATATTGTCTTCGGAAACTTGTGCTTTAGATACTATAGGTGCAGAGTTTGTTCGAGATGTAGAGCCAGGAGAGATGGTAGAGATAATTCAAGGGGAGATAAAATCTTTAAGGACCAAAAAACCTGAAGCCAAGAATATATGTTTATTTGAAATAATCTACTTTGCTCGTCCCGACAGCAAATTAGATGGAAAAAGCATATATCTCATACGACGAGAAGCTGGCAGGAATCTTGCTAAGGAGTGTCCTCAAGGAGGAGATATAGTAATATCTGCTCCTGATTCAGGAACGGTAGCTGCCATAGGCTATGCAGAGGAATCAGGCATACCCTACGATGAAGGCTTGATAAAGAATAGATATGTAGGTAGAACTTTTATCAAACCAACCCAAGAGTTAAGGGAACAAGGGGTTAGGATAAAGTTAAACGTATTGAAGGAGAATGTAGAAGGAAAGCGGGTAATCCTAGTAGACGACTCCATCGTCAGAGGGACTACTATGAAGAGGACTGTCTCCATGTTGAAAAAAGCGGGGGCTAAAGAAGTCCATGTAAGGATATCAGCTCCACCAGTTACCCATAGCTGTAATCTAGGTATCAATACATCTAGGGGAGATAATTTAATAGCAAAAGGAAAGACTATAGATGAAATAAAGGAGATAATAGATGCTGATTCCTTGTGCTTTTTATCATTGAAGGGGCTTTTAGAAGCGGCAGGGGGCGAAGATATATATTGTACTGGTTGTTTTGAAGGGAATTATCCCTTTAGAGATCAGTGAACAGAAAGGAGAAGGGCAATGACCATTAGCTATAAGGATGCAGGAGTAGACAAAGAAGCAGGTTACAAACAGGTGAAGCTCATAAAAAACATAATAGGTAAAACCCATACAGAGAATGTGATATCGGATATTGGAGGATTTGCGGGACTGTTTCAGTTAGATACAAGCTCCTATAGGGAACCGGTATTGGTTTCTGGCACTGATGGAGTGGGAACTAAATTAAAGATTGCCTTCATGATGGATAAACATAGTACCATAGGAGAAGATTGTGTAGCTATGTGTGTAAATGACATATTATGCCAAGGCGCTAAACCTCTATTTTTCTTAGATTACATTGCTACGGGAAAACTAATTCCAGAGAAGATGGCAGGTATAGTTGAAGGCATTGCCAATGGATGCGTCAAGGGAGAATGTGCATTGATCGGTGGAGAAACAGCGGAGATGCCTGGCTTTTATAATATAGATGAATATGATTTAGCAGGTTTTTGTGTAGGTATAGTGGATAAGGAAAGGATAATAGATGGTTCCAATATAGTAGAAGGGGATATATTAATAGGCCTTCCTTCCTCTGGAGTTCATAGTAATGGGTACTCTCTTGTAAGGAAAATCATATTTGAAAAACAGAATATGACTGTAGATGAGTTCATACCAGAACTAGGAACTACCATTGGAGAAGAACTATTGATACCTACCAGAATATATACAAAAGCTATTAGACCTTTAGTAGATAAGTTTAATATTAAGGGAATGGCCCATATAACTGGCGGTGGATTTTATGAAAATATTCCAAGGATTCTTCCTGAAGGATTAACAGCTCATATCTATACTGATAGAATAAATACCCCAAGGATATTTAATCTATTACAAATTTGGGGGAATATCCCTACTGAAGAGATGTATTCTACTTTTAATATGGGCATTGGAATGGTTTTAGCAGTTTCTAAAGATGAAGGGGAGAAAATAAAAAATCTGTTAAAGGACCAAGGCGAAGAGGCCATCCTATTAGGTGAAATCAAAAAAGGTCAGGAGAAGGTAATATTATGGTAAATATAGGGGTTCTGATCTCTGGTGGTGGAACTAATCTCCAAGCAATCATAGATAATATCAAGGGTGGAAATATAGATGGGGATATAAAGATAGTTATATCCAATAGCAAAGAAGCCTATGGATTGATAAGAGCTAAAAAGGCCGGGATAGATACCCTATATATAGATAGGAAGAAATTTACCACAGAAGAGGAATTCAACAGAAGGATTATGGAGGAATTTTCTAAGCGAAATGTAGAATTAGTAGTACTGGCAGGATATTTAAGGGTATTGTCCAAGGAATTTATTGAAAGCTATAAAAACAGGATAATAAACATTCACCCTTCTCTAATCCCTAGTTTTTGTGGAAAAGGTTGCTATGGGGAACGAGTCCATGAAATGGCATTGGACTATGGTGTGAAAATTACTGGAGTAACTGTCCACTTTGTAGATGAAGGAACGGACACAGGCCCTATTATCCTGCAAAAAGCAGTAGTAGTAAAAGATGACGATACCGTAGAAAGCTTAAAATCAAGGGTGCTTCAGGTAGAGCATCAACTATTACCAGAAGCGATACGGCTCTACTGCCAAGGAAGTTTATCTTTCCAAGGAAGAAAGGTAATCATTAACTAGAGGTGATAATATGAAAAGAGCGTTAATAAGCGTTTATGATAAAGAGGGGGTAGTCCCCTTTGCGACGGAATTAAATAGATTAGGTTGGGAAGTAATCTCAACTGGAGGCACATATAAAACTTTAAAGGAAGCAGGGATAGATGTAATAGATATATCTGAAGTGACCCAATTTCCTGAAATATTAGATGGTAGAGTAAAAACCCTTCATCCCAATATCCATGGAGGACTCTTATATAAAAGGAATGACAAGAATCATGTAGATAAATTAAAAGAGCTAAATATAAACTCTATAGATATGGTAGTCAACAATCTATACCCTTTTGAAGAGACGATAAAAAGGGAAGGGGTAGGCCATGAAGAGATAATAGAAAATATAGATATAGGCGGTCCTTCTATGATAAGGGCAGCAGCCAAAAATTATGAATTTGTAACGGTAGTAATGGATCCTTCTGATTATGCAAAGGTATTAGATGAGATTAAATCCAAAGGAGAGACTAGTCTAGATACTAGAAGATATTTAGCCATGAAGGTATTTCAATATACTGCCTATTATGATTCCTTAATAGCAAATTATTTTAATGATTTGGAGTCGGTTGAGTTCCCAGATATAGTTACCTTAGTATTCAAAGATAAACAAGAATTACGCTATGGAGAAAACCCGCATCAGAAGGCGGTATTTTTCAAGGAAAGGGATGATTTAGAAGGTACCATAGCTGGGGCTATTCAAATCCATGGAAAGGAATTATCCTTCAACAATATTAATGACAGCAATGGAGCTTTGGAGATATTGAAAGAATTTGATGAACCAACGGTAGTGGCAGTAAAACATGCTAATCCCTGCGGCATAGGTGGTGGAGGAGACATATTAGAAGCCTACAGAAAAGCTTATGAATCCGATACCATATCAATATTTGGTGGAATTATAGCAGCCAATAGGGAAATTGATGAGGAAGTTGCAAAATTAATAAATGACATATTCATAGAGGTAGTTATGGCACCTTCCTATACCAAGAAGGCCTTGGCTATTTTAACATCTAAGAAGAATATAAGGGTTCTTAAAATTCCCCAAATAGAGAAAAAAGATTACAAATCCTATGATATAAAAAAAGTACTAGGTGGAATACTACTACAGGAAAGGGATATACAACTATTAGGTGAAGAACTTAGAGTGGTAACCAATAGAAAGCCAACGGATGATGAAATGGAAGATTTGCTATTTGCATGGAAGGCAGTGAAGGGAGTCAAATCCAATGGGGTACTTTTAGTAAAAGATAAGGCAACTATTGGTATAGGTTTAGGAGAGGTAAATAGGGTATGGGCTGTAGAAAATGCCATTGAAAGGGCGGGAGAAAAGGTTGAAGGTTCTGTGTTAGCTTCTGATGGATTTTTCCCTTTTAAGGATTCAGTAGAGGCCTTAGCAAAGGCCGGGGTTACGGCCATTATTCAACCTGGTGGCTCCATAAAGGATCAAGAATCCATAGAAGAAGCAAATAGACATGATATAGCCATGATATTTACGGGTATGAGACATTTCAAACATTAACCTTTAGGAAAGAAGGGATACTATGAAGGTATTGGTCATAGGCGGCGGTGGTAGGGAACATGCTTTGTGTTGGAAAATAGCACAGAGCAAAAGGGTATCCAAGGTATTTTGTGCCCCTGGAAATGGAGGTACAGAGACTATAGCTGAGAATATAGGCATAAATGCCAATGAAATAGACAGGCTAGTGGATTTTGCTCTAAAGGAATCCATAGATTTAACGATAGTAGGTCCAGAGGATCCTTTGGTAATGGGTATAGTAGATAGATTTAAGGCAAAAGGGCTTCGTATATTTGGAGTAAATAAGAAAGCAGCCCAATTGGAAGGAAGTAAGGTTTTTGCTAAGAAATTTATGGAAAAGTATAGCGTATCTACAGCTAGGTACAAAGCCTATACTAGTGTAGACAAGGCTATCGATGGGCTGGAAGAGTTTGATTATCCTGTGGTAATTAAAGCTGATGGATTGTGTCTTGGTAAGGGCGTGGTAATCTGTGAATCCAGAAGTGAAGGAATAGATGCTCTAAAGCATATAATGGTAGATAAAACTTTCGGCTCCCAAGGGGATACTATAATAATAGAAGAGTTTTTAGTAGGTACAGAAACCTCTTTATTATGTTTTGTTTCCGATGGAAGGATATTTCCCATGGAATCAGCTAAAGATTATAAGAGGATATTCGACGGAGATAGAGGAGCTAATACAGGAGGAGTTGGTTGCTTTTCACCTAATCCTTTGATGGATGAAGATTTGAAGAAGACTATACAAAGGGAGATACTCTCAAACATAGAAAAGGGCTTAGAATATGAATATTTAGACTATAATGGCATATTGTTCATAGGACTTATGCTTACTGAAAAGGGCCCTAAGGTGCTAGAGTTTAACTGTAGATTTGGAGATCCTGAGACAGAGGTATTAATTCCAAGACTTGAAACGGATATAATTGATATTTTCCAAAAGACTATAGATGGGAATTTAAGAACGGAAGATTTAATATGGACCGAAAGGCCTTGTGTTACTATAGTGGCTACATCCAAAGGCTATCCAGGAAGCTATGAAAAAGATAAGGAGATAAAGGGGCTAGATGATTTAGACAAAGATATAATAATATTTCACAATGGAACGAAAAGAATAGGCAATAAACTATATACTAATGGAGGCCGGGTCCTTTCAGTAACTGCTCTAGGAGATACTTTAGAAGATGCTAGGAATAGGTCTTATGATAATATTGATAGGATTAATTTTCAAGGGATTTATTATAGAAAGGATATAGCCGAAAAATAAAACTTGGACAGCTTACATTACTGTCCAAGTTTTATTTTTTTGGCTTAGTCCCAATCCTATTATCCATATTTAATGCAAATATCCCTAGTACTACCAATATTAATCCGATTATTAGATTAAGGGTAAACTGTTCTCCTTTAATAAACATTGCGGAGAAAATGGAACCAAATATGGGAATAAATAATCTATATACACTTACTTTTCCTGGTGGATTGTACTTAAGCAACATATACCAGAGGGTGAAGGCAGCTGCAGATATAAAGGCAGCATATAATAGTAGACTAAAGCTAGCCGTATTAAAGTTCAAACCATTGCCCCTTAGGCCAAATTTACCGATAATTAATAATAGCAGTGAACCAGAAAACATCTGCCCTCCAGATAATAAAAAGGGATTAATATTGCTGGATATACTTTTTACATATATAGTTGCAACGGTACTTAGTAAGGCAGATATGATTAAAAAGCCTTCCCCAACAAATTTGAAACTTAGGTCTAAGTCTTTACCTAGATTTACTAAGACAACTCCACTAAAGCCTAATATAAGGCTTAATACCCTATTAAAATTTAGCTTATCTTCAGCATAGATAAAGTGAGCAGCAATAACCGTAAAAAAAGTACTCCCTGATTGAAGTATTGCAGATTTTATTCCAGAGGTATTGGCTACTCCTATGTAGAAGAAAAAGTATTGTAATGAGGTCTGTAGTAGACCTAATATAATTATAGGTTTTAGATTAGATCTATTTACATGGATTCTTTCCTTAAGAACAATCTTTTGAATTAATAAAACCATAATAGAGGCTATAAAAAATCTTAATCCTGCAAAATATATCTTTGAATATATATCAGCCGGTTTGATTTGAAGTAATTCGTAACCTATTTTTACTACAGGAAATGCACTTCCCCACAGGGCAGTACATATAAGAGCTATGATTAAAATATTGTGTTTTTTAGTAAAAAAGTTGTCCATTTGTTTCTCCTTTCTATGAAGTATAAGATGTGCCATATTTAAACTACCCAATTTTGATATTTTGAAACATGCTGTCAATGTTCTTATTTAAAATTGTCATATAGATAAATATTATACATTTTACCTTGTTTATAGACAAAGTTTATGGGTAAATGATAATTAGCAAGCATTAAATTAGCAAACAATAACAAAGGAGGATCAATAAATGTTAGTTGGAAGACAAACACCAAATTTTAAAGCAAAAGCTTATCACCAGGGAAAAATTATCGATGTTAACCTAGAAGATTACAGGGGTAAATGGGTTGTATTATGCTTCTATCCTGGAGATTTTACTTTTGTCTGACCTACTGAGCTAACACAAATAGCCGTTGGCTATGACACATTACAATCACTAAATGTAGAAGTATTGTCTGTATCAGTAGATAGTGTATTCTCACATAAAGTATGGGATGAAACAGAACTATCTAAGATGGTAGATGGGGGCATACCATATCCTATGCTATCAGACCCAGGTGGAAAAATAGGAGAACTATTTGACGTATACGATGAAGAAGAAGGGGTAAATATTAGAGGTAGATTTATCATCGATCCAGAAGGCATAATACAAGCTGCTGAAATATTAACATCTCCTGTAGGAAGGAATCCAGAGGAGCTATTAAGACAGATCAAGGCTTATCAACATCATCAAAAGACAGGAGAAGTAATACCTTCTGGTTGGCAAGAAGGAGGTTCTACGCTAACCCCATCACCTGAATTAGCTGGTAAGGTGTGGAAAGAGTGGAAACCAAAAAAATAAGGGATGATTTCCCTTATTTTTTTGGTTAATTTCTCTATATCTATTTTGTATTGTTTCTCTTATTATATTATAGTGATTTAAATTATTAAACAATAAACTATTTCAAAAAATCTAATTTATTTGATATAATACTATATAGCTAAATTTTTTTAATAACATATTAAGACAATATGGCAAAACAGATGACTTGATTCAAAAAACTGCTTGGGAATAGAATATGTACTAGAGTACATACTACTTATGTTATAATGCTGAATTTTTAATCTATGGTTGCAATATAAGCGGTCATAGATACAAATATTACATGATAAGGAGGAATAATATTGAAAACAGATGTTCAAATCGCTCAAGAAGCAAAGATGTTACCTATTATCGAGGTGGCAGAGAAACTAGGACTAGAAGAAGATGATTTGGTACAATATGGTAAGTACAAAGCGAAGATAAAATTAGATGTACTTGAAAAACTACAGGATAAGAAAGATGGAAAATTAGTTTTAGTTACAGCTATTAACCCAACTCCTGCTGGAGAAGGAAAGACTACTACTAATATAGGTCTTTCAATGGGGTTAAACAAGATTGGTAAATCTGCAATAACAGCCCTAAGAGAACCATCCCTTGGACCAAGCTTTGGAATAAAAGGAGGAGCCGCTGGAGGGGGATATGCTCAGGTAGTGCCAATGGAGGATATTAACCTTCATTTTACTGGAGATTTCCATGCAATAACCACAGCTCACAACCTAATATCAGCTCTATTAGATAACCATATACATCAAGGCAACAAATTAAACATTGATCCTAGAAGAGTTGTTTGGAAAAGGGTTCTGGATATGAACGACAGGGCATTGAGAAATATAGTTGTAGGCCTTGGAGGCAGACCAAATGGAGTGCCTAGGGAAGATGGATTTGATATAACTGTAGCTTCAGAAATAATGGCTATATTCTGTTTATCAAAAGATCTAGAAGATTTCAAGAGAAGAGTTGGTGAAATAGTTGTAGCTTATAACTATGATGGGGATCCAGTATATGCTAAGGATCTAGAAGCAGAAGGTGCTGTAGCTGTACTTATGAAAGATGCAATCCATCCTAATCTAGTACAAACTTTAGAAAACACACCTGCATTAATTCATGGTGGACCTTTTGCAAACATTGCCCATGGATGTAACTCTATGTTAGCTACACAAATGGCTCTAAAGCTAGCTGATTATACTATTACAGAAGCAGGATTCGGTGCTGACCTAGGAGCTGAGAAATTCTTTGATATTAAGTGTAGATTTGGCGACTTGAAACCAGATGCTACTGTAATAGTGGCTACTATAAGAGCATTAAAATATAATGGCGGAGTTAAAAAGGATCAATTAGGAGAAGAAAACCTAGAAGCTTTAAAAGAAGGTTTTGCAAATCTAGAAAAACATATAGAAAATGTTAATAAATTTGGAGTACCTGCAATAGTAGCTATCAACCAATTCCCAACAGATACGGAAGCTGAGTTAAACTATGTACTTGATAGATGTAAAGAACTAGGAGCAGAAGCTGTATTGTCAGAAGTTTGGGGCAAAGGTGGAGAAGGTGGAATCGAATTAGCTGAAGCTGTGGTAAGAGTATGTGAAACTAAAGAATCTAACTTTGCACCAATATATGATGTAGAAAGTACTATTAAAGAAAAAATTGAAAAAATAGCTAAGGAAGTTTACGGAGCAGATGGCGTTGACTATACTAAATCTTGCGAAAAGCAAATAGCTAATATCGAAAAATTAGGCTTTGATAAGATGCCAATTTGCATGGCAAAAACTCAGTATTCGCTTACAGATGATCCAACTGTATTAGGTAGACCAGAAGGATTTAGAATTACTGTAAGGGACATAAGGATATCTAGAGGGGCTGGCTTCTTAGTAGCCCTAACAGGAGAGATAATGACTATGCCAGGACTTCCAAAAGTTCCTGCTGCAAACAATATAGACATATTGGAAAGCGGGGAAATTGTGGGACTGTTTTAGCAAAAAAGTCTGGAGGGATTCCCTACCAGACTTTTTTTATAAAGCTAGCATATTTCATAATATTAGGGTAATATAAACTTAGGGAGGTTGTTGTGGTGACGGATTATAACTCTAAGATAAAAAGCAAACAAGTAGACGATTTTTTTGAAGCAATATTACAGCTAAAAGATATGGAAGAATGCTACAGGTTTTTTGAGGATATATGTACGGTAAAGGAAATACAATCCATAGCTCAAAGGCTAGAAGTTGCAAAGCTGTTAACACTAAATAAGACCTACAATGAAATAGAAAAGAAAACTGGAGCTAGTACTGCAACCATCAGCAGGATCAATAGATCACTAAACTATGGTGTAGATGGATACAGTATTGTATTGGAAAGATTAGGTTACATTAAAAAGGACAAAGAGGATAAAACGGAGTAGAGAAAAAGGATTTCCTTTAGATAGGAAATCCTTTTCATAAATGTGCATATTATTTGTAGGAGAAGTAGATATGTGTATTATATGATACAATAAAAATGTTGTATTTTTTATAACATATGGAGGAAATTAAAAATGAAAGGTGACAAAAGAAATAAAAGATTTGATAAGAAAAAATGGCTTATATACTATTTGCTTATCATGTTAGCTGTGAACTTCATATTTAATGGATATTTAAAGCAAAAGTTTATACAAAATGTAAGCTATAGTCAGTTTGTAAAGCTAGGAGAAGAAGGAAAAATTATATCCGTAGAAGTAGATACTGATGAAATATTGTTTGAAATAAAACCAGAAAAGGGAAAATCCCCTAAATTGTATAAAGCTAACAATATGAAAGATCCAAATCTAGTAGATAAGCTGGAGGAGTGGGGTGTAGAGGAATATGAAGCTAAATCCCAAAAGGTATCTATAGCCCAGTATCTATTGACCTCTTGGGTAATACCCATTATATTTATCATGTTCATATGGAATCTAATCTCCAGAAGCATGGCTAAGAGAATGGGTAGTAATGCAATGAATTTGGGTGGGAAAGTAGGAACTATCTATGCAGAAAACCATGAAGGTGTAACCTTTAAGGATGTAGCAGGGCAAGACGAAGCTAAAGAATCCTTAAAGGAAATAGTGGATTTTATTAAGAATCCGGAAAAATATACAGATATAGGAGCTAAACTTCCAAAAGGAGCCTTGCTTGTTGGACCACCGGGAACGGGGAAAACACTATTGGCTAAGGCTATAGCAGGGGAAGCTAGTGTACCATTTTTCTCTATATCTGGCTCCGAATTTGTACAGATGTTTGTTGGTATGGGGGCATCTAGAGTTAGGGATTTATTTAAACAAGCTCAGGAACAATCCCCTTGTATAGTATTTATAGATGAGATAGATGCTATTGGAAAAAGGCGAGATAGTTCAGGCTATGGTGGAAATGACGAAAGAGAACAAACACTAAACCAATTATTAACGGAGATGGATGGTTTTGATTCCTCCAATGGTGTAGTAATATTAGCAGCAACTAATAGACCAGAGATACTAGATCCAGCTTTATTAAGGCCAGGTAGGTTTGATAGGCGAATTATCGTAGATACGCCAGACTTAAAAGGTAGACTAAAGATATTGGAAGTTCATTCTAAAAACATTAAACTAGGCCCGGATGTTAATCTAGAGGATATTGCTAAAGCAACCCCTGGTGCAGCAGGGGCAGACTTGGCCAATATAGTTAATGAAGCAGCTCTTAGGGCAGTGCGGTTAGGGAGAAAAAATGTAATACAAGAAGACCTAATGGAATCCATAGAGACGGTAATTGCAGGAGCAGAGAAAAAGGATAGAATCATGTCTCAGAGGGAAAAAGAAGCAGTAGCATATCATGAAGCTGGACATGCCATAGTGGCAGCAATGCTAGAGGGGACAGATCCTGTAGCTAAAATAACCATAGTGCCAAGGACCATGGGTTCCCTTGGTTATACCATGCAACTACCAGAAAGAGAGAAATACCTAATTTCTAAAGAGGATTTACAAAACGAACTATGTATTTTATTTGGAGGCCGTTCTGCCGAGGAGGTAAAATTTGATCTAGTATCAACAGGGGCTTCCAATGATATTGAGAAAGCTACAGAGATAGCTAGGAATATGGTTACTAAATATGGAATGAGTGAAAAATTTGGCATGATGGGTTTGGAAACTTCTCATGGACAATATATAGATGGTGGCACAAATAAAAACTATAGCGAAACCACTGGAAAGGAAATAGATGATGAAGTATTAAAGCTTATTAAAGCTTCCCATGAAAAATCTAGAAAGATACTAGAAGATAATATAAAGTTATTGGATATGGTTGCCAGTAGGCTACTAGAAGTAGAGACTATTACTGGAGAAGAATTTAATCAAATGGTAGAGGAATATAAAGAACAAAGGATATAGATTATGTTGAAAAATTAATTATTAAAAACATTAAAATAGAAAGGATGATATTATGGCAATAGGAATCTATAGTTTGATCTCCCCAGTTCATGATGTTAAAAGGGTGGAAGAGGATACTTGGGGTTTTTTAGACACTATAGAGAAAAACCTAAAAGAGGACTTTGTAAAGTGTCAAATAGATACCCTTTCTAATTACCCCTTATCCTTAATATTTGTTGCTTCTGGGGGAGTAGAAGGTCAATTTAAACAAAATTATAAAAAATTAAAGGAACCTTATTACCTGCTTACCAATGGAGAAAACAACTCCTTTGCAGCCTCTTTAGAGATACTTACATTTCTCAAACAACAAGGTCTAAAAGGGGAGATACTACACGGTAGTGTAGATTATATTTCCAGTAGGATAAGGGATATAAACAGCATAATAAAGGCTAAAGAAAAGTTAAGGGGAATAAATGTAGGAATAATAGGTAAGCCATCCGATTGGCTTATAGCTTCCCATGTAGACTATGAAGATTTAAATAAAAGGTTTAAAATAAATGCTATAGAAATAGATATTGAAGAGCTATTAGAGGAAATAAATAGAGTAGATGTAAATAAGCTAGATACCTTAGATGATAATAAAAAAATAATGGATCTATACAAAGAATCCTTTAATAACAATAGCTTACGGGAGGCACTAAGAATATATATAGCATTAAAAAATATAGTTGAAAAATATTATCTTGCAGGACTGACTATTAGATGTTTTGATTTATTATCTACAGTGCATAATACAGGTTGTATAGCCTTATCCTTATTAAACGATGAAGGAATAATATCTTCCTGCGAAGGGGATGTACCAGCGTTGATTTCAATGTTAATACTAAATGCTCTATCAGATGAACCGGTATTTATGGCCAATCCATCTAGTATAGACATAGAAAAAAATGAGGTAATTCTCGCCCATTGTACTGTTCCCCTAGATATGACCAAGGACTATGTACTGGATACCCATTTTGAATCTGGTATAGGAGTAGGTATTCATGGAGAAATCCAAGAGGGACAGGCTACTTTATTTAAGTTAAATAGCAATTTAGAGGAATATTTCGTTAGTAGTATATCTATTAAAGAAAATATGTATCATAACAATCTCTGTAGAACTCAAATAAGAGTCCATATGGATGAAGATGTAAACTACTTTTTAACCAACCCCATGGGAAACCATCATCTAATATGTAGAGGGGATTATGCAAGACTTGTAGATGAGTTTATGAATTCAATGCTTAAATAACAATGAAAGACTAGGGGATTATTCATATGTCACCTAGTCTTTTATTATTTACTATAAAGCTATGTTTACTAGAATGGAAACCCCTCTGCAGATTCACCACCTATATCTAGAAAAATTGCTGGTTCCCCTCTAACAATAGAGAGGATATTAACGCTTCCTCTAATCAAAATATTTAATTATTGGGTAAAATATATCACAGACTCTATGGTTTATCAAACAAAATGAAAACAGAATATAATATTAATT
>NZ_PPXY01000066.1 GCF_021655115.1 Clostridium sp. Cult3 | reverse complement strand
TAATTTAGGGGAACGATTATTAGTAGTCACTACATTTTCATTCCCCTTTGTGTCTTCAAGTCATGATGGTTAGTAAGTTAGTGCCGGGGACGGATATTTTTGCAGCCCATTATTTACCAGATCACCTCTTGATAAAAAAACCGTCCTATAACCTTTGGTGAAGCTCAACAAATTCCAACAATGCCCCTTCAATGGCTCTGTTATCCTCTGTGGCTATTGATTCTTTCGTTTTGTTCATATCCTGTACCTTTCCATTATTAATGGATACTAACTTATTGCTAATTTTGCCAATAAGTTAATGCCAAGGATAGATAGTTTTCTTTACTAATGGAAGGTATTTGTTATATAATAAAATCTGCAATTTATAACAGATAAGTATAGGAGGAATAGAATGGAGTTTACATGGTTTACACTTGCAATAGCTGCAACATTTTGCTGGGGATTATCCGATGTATTTTTTAAGAAGGGGACAGACCCTAATGATAAATATGGTCATTTAAGAATATTGATAATGATAGGCTTAATGATGGGTATTCATGCAGTGATAGAGCTGCAAAAAATAAATTTGCAGTATGATATAAAAAGCATTTTCGGCTATTTTCCAGTGTCTTTTTTATATATCTTGTCCATGGCTATAGATTTTTATGGATACAGATATCTATTGATATCTGTAGGGTCACCAGTTGCTAGTACCTCTGGAGCCATAGCAGGGATATTATCCTTTAAAGTATTGGGTAAAACTATGTCTGGTTGGCAGTTTTTTGCAGTAAGTTTAATTACACTAGGTTTAATATTGTTGGCTGTTTTAGAAGGAAAAGAGGCAGAAAGGGAAAGTTTAATAAACTCGGAACAAGTAGATAAGGAAAACAAAATGGGAGCAGTTGCATTATTATTCCCTATATCCTATGCCCTTTTAGATGGAGTAGGGACATTTTTAGATGATGTATACTTAAGCAAATATTTTACACCGGAGGAAGCGCTGATCTCCTTTGAATTAACATTTTGTATTGTAGCTTTAGTATCCTTATTTTATATAATAGTAGTTAAGAAACAAGGGTACAAGCTAGTAGATGAAAAATACAATATCTATGGTGGCATATTTGAAACAGCAGGACAATTTTTTTATGTATATGCTCTAAACTCTAATTCAGTAGTTGCAGCACCCTTGATGTCAGTAGATAGTATAGTAGCTGTTATTTTTGGAAGGATTTATCTAAAGGAAAAGCTTACTAAGAAGCAATATTTCACCATAATTATGATAAGTATAGGTGTGTTTATATTAGGATTTTATGAATAAGTTCACACGAAAATGATTTATCTAATAGGCTCCTCCTCTTCTTGGCCTGTTTTTAAGATATCTATTTAAAAGTAGTTATAAATATCTTCAACATAATTTAGGGGAACGATTATTAGTATTCACTACATTTTCATTCCCCTTTGTGTCTTCAAGTCATGATGGTTAGTAAGTTAGTGCCGGGGACGGATATTTTTTATACTATCCCAAATAATCTTGCCCCTTGAGTGACAGTAAAGCATAGGAGGATTCCAGTAATTGTTGGTACAAGAAAGGATATCCAAGCCCATTTCCAGCTTTGAGTTTCTTTTCGGATAGTTAATAGGGTAGTACCACAAGGCCAGTGATTTAGTGCAAACAACATGGTACAAGTAGCCGTCAGCCAAGTCCAGCCATTGTCTACAAATAGTTTTTTCATTTCAGCTAAGCTGTCTAACTCTAGCATAGACCCTTTAGACATATAGCTCATTATCAGAATGGGAATGACTATTTCATTGGCTGGTAATCCTAATATAAATGCCATCAAGATATAACCATCTATTCCCAATAGTTGGGCAAATGGATCTAAAAATTGAGCGCAATGAGTTAACAAGCTTGCATCATTGATCATTATATTAGCCATGGCCCAGATGAGCAAACCAGCAGGAGCAGCTACCACAACTGCCCGACCTAATACAAACAATGTACGATCGAATATGGAATGAACTATGATCCTACCTACTTTAGGTTTTCTATAAGGGGGCAATTCTAAGGTAAAGGAAGAAGGTAATCCTTTTAATATAGTCTTAGACAATAATTTAGATATAAATAGAGTAATTGCAACCCCTAATAAGATAGCAACCAATACGGATAGGGTAGCTATTAAAGAGCTGAGGATGCCAGTAGAACTTGCAATGAATATACTAGCCAGGGAGATCAATATGGGGAAACGTCCATTGCAAGGGACGAAGTTGTTTGTAATAATGGCAATTAACCGCTCTCTTGGAGAATCAATAATTCTACATGAAATGATTCCAGCTGCATTACACCCAAACCCCATACACATGGTTAAAGCTTGCTTGCCATGAGCACCTGCTTTTTTAAAAAAATAATCCAAATTGAAGGCTACCCTAGGTAAGTAGCCTAGGTCTTCCAACAAGGTGAATAATGGGAAAAATATTGCCATTGGTGGTAGCATTACCGATATAACCCATGCTAATGTACGATATACCCCTAATACTAGGCTATCATGCAGCCAATTAGGAGCTCCTACAAGTCGAAAAAAGCTACTTAATTTAGCTTCTATCCAAAACAAACCCTTGGCTAATATATCGGAAGGAATATTAGCTCCTTCAATAGTAATCCAAAATACGAGACCTAAAAGACCAATCATAATAGGGATACCAAATAATCTAGAAGTTAAAATACTATCTATTTTATGATCTAATTTATTATGATTTTCATCTGGTAAGGTAACCACTTCTTTGCTAACCTTTTCTCCAGTTTTTACAATGCTATATACTATATGATCCCTTAAATCCTTTGATTCAGCATATTTATTTTTAATATGAAGGGGAACATCCTCTAATTTATTATTTATAAGTTCATCCCTAGATAGATCGAAGCCAATGTAATTATCTATCGATTTTATCAGCTCATCATCTCCATCAATTAAACGAAGGCTAACCCATCTATTATTAACCCTATCTCTTATTAAATTATTAATATGAGGCTCCATCTGTTTTATTGTATCTTCAAGAACCTTGCCGTAATCTACTTTTATAGGATTAGTTTGGATTTCCCCACTAGCAACTTTTTCTATTGTATCCTTCAATTCTTCTAATCCTTCACCATTTCTAGCAGCAGTTCCTACCACAGGAACTCCCAATAGTTTTTCTAAATTGTATAGATCTATATCAATATTTTTTCTTTTAGCTTCATCCAAAAGGTTTACACATACAACTACTCTGTCTGTAATTTCCATTATTTGAAGGACTAAATTGAGATTCCTTTCCAAAGAAGTAGCATCTGTTACCACTACTGTGGCATGGGGATTACCAAAACAGATAAAATCCCTAGCTATTTGTTCTTCTACCGAGTTGGCCAATAGAGAATAGGTACCTGGCAAATCCACTAAAACATACTGTTTATCCCCATGTGTATATTTGCCTTGAGCATTAGAAACGGTTTTACCAGGCCAGTTGCCCGTATGTTGATTAAGGCCTGTAAGGCTATTAAATACGGTACTTTTTCCCGTGTTTGGATTGCCTGCTAATGCGATTACTATATCGTCAGGGGATTCTAGCTCTACCTCAAACATTTCTTTTAGAGCACCTATACCTGTAGATTGGTTTGTTAGGCCCATTAATAGCACCTCCCCTTTTATTGGTGAATTAACTCAACTAGGATTTGGGATGATTCTTCAGAGCGTAATGCAATGACTGCTCCCCTAATTTCATAGGCTACCGGGTCTCCAGCAGGACTTTTTATTAGTGATTTAATGGTTGTATCATGGATAAGGCCTAAGTCTAGCATCCTTCTACGAGTAGATCCATCTGAAACAAGCTGTTTAACTTTACTTTGGGAACCAATAGGCAATTGATTTAATGTAAGAAAATTTTTTTCCATAAGAAAACCTCCATTTTATTTATTTTTTATGATTCTATTACATAAGTTAGTCATGGGAAACTTTTTAACTAAAGCTAATAATCAAGATATGCTATAAGGATTGTATATGTGACATTTAAAATAAAATTTAGGAGGGCGGGTATTTGAAAAAGAAGGATGAGTTTTATACAGTTCGTGGTTACAAGATGATAAATGCAGAAAAAAAGCTATTAACATTTAGTATGGAAGATTATTTGGAGATGATCTATCGAATATGCAAAGAAGAAGGCTATGTACGGATAAGTCAACTGGCAAAAAACTTAAATGTTCGTCCATCATCAGCAACTAAGACGGTTCAGAAGTTAAGGGAGCTGGAAATGGTGGATTATCAAAAATATGGTATAATTCAACTTACAGAGGAAGGAGAGAAATTTGGAAAGTTTCTTCTGAAAAGACACAATATAATAGAAGAGTTTTTAAAAAATATAGGCACGGAAGATACTAGGCTTGAGGATACGGAGATGATAGAACACAGTGTAAGCCTTAGCACCTTAAGAAATATATACATACTGAATATATTTTTGTTAGAGAATCCTGATATTATGAAAAAATTTGAAAACTTTAAGCAAAACTATACAAGAGATGATTATTTTAAAGTTGAATAAGTTCACACGAAAATGATTTAGTTAGTAGGCTCCTCTTTAATAGATCCCACCTTCTTCTTTACTTCTTATGAATAATCTATCCCTTGTTTTTTGA
>NZ_PPXY01000065.1 GCF_021655115.1 Clostridium sp. Cult3 | reverse complement strand
AAATGACAAGCGAGTTTGCTCGTGAGCAGTGAAGAATGACAAAGTTTGCTCGTGGAAGGTAATGAGTATTCATACGCAGGGTATAACCTACGGGAGGAAGAACACAAAAAAACCGCCAAAGGGAATTCTTCCCCCTGACGGTTTGGTAACTCGTAAACAAACTTTGTAAGTTTGAACAAACTCGAGTGTAAATAAACATCTTTTATCTCTTTGAGAATTGTGGTGCTCTTCTTGCTTTCTTTAGGCCGTATTTCTTTCTTTCTTTCATTCTAGGATCCCTAGTTAAGAAACCTGCTTTTTTAAGTACAGGCTTTAATTCCTCGTCAGATTTGATTAGAGCTCTCGCTATACCATGTCTAATAGCTCCAGCTTGACCTGTAAATCCTCCGCCTTGTACGTTCACAAATACATCGTATTTGTCTAATGTATCCGTTATTTCCAAAGGTTCCTTAACAAGAACCTTTAATGTATCAAAATCAAAATATTCTTCAATATCTCTTTTGTTGATGGTAATCTTTCCAGAACCAGGAAGTAATCTAACTCTTGCTACTGAAGTCTTTCTCCTTCCAGTTCCCATATATTGTACACTAGCCACTTACAGTCCTCCTTTCCTAAAGCACAATTAGATTTCATATACCTCTGGTTGTTGTGCCTCATGATTATGTTCTGGTCCGCTATATACTCTTAATTTTTTGATCATTTGTCTACCTAATCTATTCTTTGGTAACATTCCCTTAACAGCTAATTGGATAGCTCTCTCTGGGTTTTCCTTCATCATTCTACTATAGGGTACTGACTTTAATCCGCCTGGATACCCTGTATGATATCTATATTCTTTTTGCTCTAATTTTTTCCCTGTTAATCTTACTTTATCTGCATTTATTATTATTACATAGTCCCCAGTGTCTACATGAGGAGTATATATTGGTTTATGTTTTCCTCTCAGTATAGCTGCAACTTCTGATGCTAATCTACCTAGTACTTTGTCTTCTGCATCTATTATATACCATTTTCTATGGATTTCATTTGGTTTAGCCATATAGCTCTTCATCTTTTTCCCTCCTTATTTCAGCATTGAGTTGTGTCTCAAAGTTCCGGGGCTTTTTAAACACTCTTATATATTCTATTACATGGTAATATCAATGTCAAGACGTATTTTATCAGTAATAAACTTTTTCTAAATAGAGACCCTGAGGTGGCGCTGTAGGTCCTGCCATCCTTCTATCTTTTGACTTTAAGATATTTGGAATATGGTAGACCTCCAACCTACCCCGTCCAATTTCCACCATGGTCCCTACCATTATCCTTATCATATTATATAAAAATCCATTTCCCTCTATGGTAAATACTAATAAATCATCATTTTTACATAGAGATCCAACGTTTATGGTCCTAATGGTATTATCTATGCTGCTGTTAGATGCCATAAAGGAAGCAAAATCATGGGTGCCTATAAAACATTTAAGGGCCTTATTCATTTTATCATGATCTAAAGAATAAGGCACATGGTATGCAAATCTTCTATATAAGGGGTTTCTTATAGGATTGTTGTAGATTAAATATCTATATCTTTTACCTATTGCATCGTATCTTGCATGAAAATCATCGGCTACTTTTCCAGATTCAACTATGGATATATCCTCTGGCAATTTGCTATTTAGGGCGAATTTAAATCTATCTGGGGGAATTAAGGAATCGGTTAAAAAATTAGCTACCTGCCCTATTGCATGGACTCCACTATCGGTCCTACCAGAAGCTATTAAGTTAACTTTTTCTCCTGTAATTTCTTTTATAGCCTTTTCTATTTGCCCCTGAACACTGTTGCCCTCTTGTTGTTTTTGCCAACCTATATATCTGGTACCTTCATATTGGATTGTTAGTTTAATATTAGGCATATTATCCCTCTTATATATATTTAGTAGATATGATAAATCCAAAAAATATTGCAGCTAAGCTAATTGCTAATATATCTTGATTGTTTAACTTTAATTCATTTAATCTTGTTCTATTTTCCCCTCCACGATAACATCTAGCTTCCATAGCATTAGCTAGTTCATCTGCCCTTCTAAAGGAATTGACAAACAAGGGCACTAGTAGAGGAACTAGATTCTTTGCTCGATTTATTACATTTCCCGATTCAAAATCTGCTCCCCTTGCCATTTGAGCCTTCATTATCTTATCCGTTTCCTCTAATAATGTGGGTATAAATCTTAAGGCTATAGTCATCATCATAGCTAATTCATGAGCTGGCAAGCCGATCTTTTTAAAGGGAGATAATAGTCTTTCTATTCCGTCTGTTAATGATATAGGCGATGTAGTAAGGGTCAGAAGTGATGTTCCAGTTATTAAAAATATTAGCCTTAATGCCATAAATATTGCCTGACTTAATCCCTCTTTTGTAATCGCTAAAGGTCCTAATGGAAGCAATACTTCTCCCTTGGTGAAAAGTACATTTATAACAAAGGTAATAATTATTATTGGCATGAGAGGTTTTAGTCCCTTTACTACGTATTTTGCAGGGATTTTAGATAGCTTTATGCTAATGAGTATAAAGGCCAATATGAGTATATAGGGATAAAATGTATTGACAAAAAATAAAGAAGCTATAAACATAATGGTTATTAATATTTTAATTCTTGGATCTAGTCTGTGAACAAATGTATCTCCAGGAAAATATTGACCTATTGTTATATCTTTAAGCATTTTTTCTACTCCTTAAATAATTTAATATTTCTTCCTTTGCCTCTTCCACCGTTACTATATCATCTTTAACTTTATTTCCCTTACTCTTATACTGCCTCATAAATGATGTGATTTGAGGGATTCCTAAACCCATTTGCTCCAACTTTTCAGCTTCTCTAAATACATCTTTAGTGCTGCCTTCCATTGCTATCTCTCCATTATGCATTACTATTATTCTATTTACTAGTCTAGCAATGTCTTCCATGCTATGGGAAACTAAGATTATAGTTACCCCTTCTTCTTCATATATCCTTTGAATCCTTCCTAGTATCTCATCCCTACCCCTAGGATCTAGTCCTGCAGTAGGTTCATCTAATACTAACACCTCTGGTTTCATTGCTAATACCCCTGCTATTGCTACCCTTCTTTTTTGACCTCCACTCAATTCGAAGGGGGATCTATCTTTTAATGAATTATAGTCTAAGCCTACCAATTCCATAGCTTTTTTTACCCTTTTTTCTATTTCATCATCTTCTAAGCCTAAGTTTTTAGGTCCGAAAGCTATATCCTTATATATAGTTTCTTCAAATAACTGATGCTCTGGATATTGAAATACTAGTCCTACTTTTTGCCTTATCTCTTTTAAGTTTGCATCTTTAGAAGTGATATCTATCCCATCAACTATTATCTTACCTGAGGTAGGTTTTATTAGACCGTTTAAATGTTGAACTAGAGTAGATTTTCCCGAACCTGTATGACCTATTAGTCCAACGAAATCTCCCTTCTTTATATTTAAGTTAATATTTTTCAAAGCCTTTTTTTCAAAAGGAGTGCCAGGATTATATACATAGTTTAAGTTTTCTATATTAATTATCATAGAGCGTTCACCAATTCCTCTACAGTTAATATATTGCCAGGTATATCTATGCCTTCTTTTCTCAACTCATAAGCTAGTTCTGTTACCTGAGGTACATCTAATCCCAATCTTTTTACTTCTTCTACTTGGCTAAATATTTCTCTTGGAGTACCTTCCATAACTATTTGACCTTTTTCCATGACTAGTATTCTATCTGCCTCTACTGCTTCATCCATATAGTGAGTTATATGGATGATGGTTTTGTGCTCTTCCTTGTTAAGTTTTTTAATTGTATTCATTATTTCAATTCTGCCGGTAGGATCTAGCATAGCAGTAGGTTCATCCAATATTATACACTCTGGTTTCATAGCTAATATACCAGCTATGGCTACCCTTTGTTTTTGTCCTCCTGAAAGCAAATGAGGAGCATGTTTTTTATAGTCGGTCATTTCCACTATTCTTAAAGCCTCATCTACTCTTCTCCTTATTTCTAAAGGTGGGATCCCTTGATTTTCAGGACCAAAGGCTACATCTTCTTCTACAATAGTAGCCACTAGTTGATTATCTGGGTTCTGAAATACCATACCTGCCGTCTCCCTTATCTCCCAGGTCTTTTCTTCATCTTTGGTATTCATACCTTTAACATAGACATCACCTTTAGTAGGTAGTAACAACCCATTCATCAGCTTTGCTAGTGTAGACTTTCCAGAACCATTGTGTCCAAGGATCACTAGATGCTCTCCTTTTTTTATAGAGACATCTACATCTTTAACTGCCAATAATTTATCATCATCTCCAAAAGAGGTATATTCATAATTTACATTTTCAATCTTTATCATTTCTTCTGCCATTTTTATCCCCTAACTATTAGTTATTTCCATAATTAATATAACATAAGGACAGGCTTTAATCAATTCATAATTTACAATGCACAATTGCTGGTGTAGTATACCTTTATATGTTGAAAAAAGGGACTAAGTTGAAAACTTAATCCCCCACCCTTTATACTAATTCTAAAATGGCCATTTCTGCACCATCGCCTCTACGAGGACCTAGTTTTAAAACTCTAGTGTATCCACCATTTCTTTCAGAATAATTTGGTGCAATTTCTTCAAATAATTTAGTCACAACATCTTCATCATATATATATGCTAATACTTGCCTTCTAGCGTGTAAATCTCCTCTTTTAGCAAGAGTAATCATTTTTTCAGCCATTCTTTGCGTTTCTTTTGCTCTAGTAACGGTAGTCTCTATTCTACCTTTCTCAAATAGAGATGTTACTTGATTTCTAAGCATCGCTTTTCTATGATCAGTAGGGCGACCAAGTTTTCTCAATGTAGCCATATCTATCCCTCCTTCATGCCTTGCTATTCATCACTTTTTCTTAAAGATAAACCTAATTCGGCTAGTTTGTTTTGAACTTCCTCAAGGGATTTCTTACCAAGGTTTCTTACCTTCATCATATCTTCTTCCGTTCTTTGAGTTAGTTCATCTACCGTATTGATGCCTGCTCTCTTTAAGCAGTTATAACTTCGAACTGATAGATCCAGTTCTTCTACGGTCATTTCTAGTACCTTTTCTTTTTTATCTTCTTCTTTTTCCACCATTATTTCCACATCGTTTACATGATCTGTTAAACCAATAAATAGATTTAAATGCTCGGTAAGTATTTTCGCTCCTAATGAGGTGGCTTCTTCTGGTTTCATAGTACCATTGGTCCATACTTCTAAGGTTAGCTTATCATAATCAGTAATTTGTCCTACCCTAGTGTTTTCAACTAAAAAGTTTACCTTCTTTACAGGAGTAAAGGAAGAGTCTACTGGAATAACGCCAACAGGTTGACCTTCCCTTTTATTCCTTTCGGCTACACTATAACCTCGACCCTTTATCATCTCTAACTCCATATATAGTTTACCGTCTTCATTAATTGTAGCTATATAAAGATCCTTGTTTAGTATTTCTACATCGGGTCCAGTAATAATATCCTCTGCTGTTATAACTTGTGGCCCTTCCGCCTCTAATCTTAAAGTGACTGGCTCATCAGAGTATATTTTAGCTGCTATGTCCTTTATGTTTAATATTATCTCAGGAACATCTTCTAATACACCTGGTACTGTTGAAAACTCATGTAGTACCCCTTGGACTTTTATGGAAGATACAGCAGCTCCAGGCAGGGACGATAACAATACCCGTCTTAAACTATTCCCTAAAGTAGTGCCATACCCTCTTTCAAGGGGTTCGACTACAAACTTACCGTAAGTGTTGTCTTCATTCACTTCAATAATCTCTATTCTTGGCTTTTCAATTTCTATCATTAACATTAACCCTCCTTATTTTTAGTATTATCAAAGGACGAGGGCAACTGATTCTATTATAGATATTATTATTTAGAATACAACTCAACGATTAAGTGTTCTTCTATTGGAATATCAATGTCTTCTCTAGCTGGTTCAGCTACAATCTTACCCTTCATTTCTTCAGGACTAACGTCCAACCAAGTTACAGTACTGCCTCGGTGATTTTCTACAAATTCCTTGAACTTAGGACTATTTTTACTTCTACTTTTAACTTCTATTTCATCTCCTACTTTTAAAATAGCAGATGGTATATCAACTTTTCGTCCATTAACAATGAAATGTCCATGGGTAACTAGCTGTCTTGCCTCTGCTCTAGAAGAAGCAAATCCCATTCTATATACTATATTATCTAATCTTAATTCCAATAATTTTAATAAATTCTCACCTGTAATCCCATGCATTCTATCAGCCATATCAAAATATTTTCTCATTTGAGATTCTTGAATTCCATAAAATCTACGAACTTTTTGTTTTTCCCTTAGCTGTAATCCATATTCAGTTAATTTCTTTCTCGATTGTCCATGTTGTCCTGGAGCATAATTTCTCTTTGACACTGGACATTTGTCGGTATAGCATTTATCTCCTTTTAAATATAGTTTTTGTCCTTCTCTTCGACATAATCTACATACCGGACCTGTATATCTAGACATCTATTCACACCTCCTATATTAAACTCTTCTACGTTTTGGTGGTCTACAACCATTATGTGGAATTGGAGTTACATCCTTTATTAAGTTTACTTCTAATCCTGTTGCTTGAAGAGACCTTATAGCTGCTTCTCTTCCAGAACCAGGACCTTTTACATATACTTCAACACTTTTAAGCCCATGCTCCATAGCCTTCTTTGCAGCTTCTTCTGCAGCTTGTTGAGCCGCAAATGGTGTGGATTTCCTTGATCCTCTAAATCCTAGCTGACCAGCGCTGGCCCAGGATAAAACATTGCCTTGCATATCAGTAAGGGTAACCATAGTGTTGTTAAATGTTGATGAAATATGGGCTTGACCTCTCTCTATATTTTTACGTTCTCTTCTTCTAACACGAGTAGTTTTTGCTTTCTTCGCTGCCACTTAATTCCCCTCCTTTATCTACTTCTTGCCTTTTTTCCCAACTTGTTTCTTAGGGCCTTTACATGTTCTTGCATTGGTCTTAGTTCGCTGTCCCCTTGATGGTAGCCCTCTTCTTTGCCTCATTCCTCTATAACAGTTGATTTCTCTTAATCTCTTTAAGTTCATTGCAATGTCTCTTCTCAGATCACCTTCAACATGGTAATCATCGATAATATTCCTTAGGGTATTAACTTCTGCTTCGGTTAAATCCTTTACTCTAGTATTTGGATCTACACCAGCTTTTTTTAATATTTCATTAGATCTAGACCTGCCTATTCCATAAATGTAGGTTAAACCAATTTCTACTCTTTTATCCCTTGGTAAGTCAACACCTGCAATTCTCGCCATTACTAATTACACCTCCCAAATATCTATATCTATAAAAGTTCAAACCTTGTAAATATCGTATAATCTAGCCTTGTCTTTGCTTATGTTTAGGATTCGCGCAAATTACCATTACTTTACCTTTTCTTCTAATGATCTTGCACTTTTCACACATCTTCTTTACTGATGGTCTTACTTTCACCTAAATCCCTCCTATGCTACTTGTTTCGCCAGGTTATTCTGCCCCTAGTCAAATCATAGGGTGATAATTCTACTGTTACTTTATCTCCAGGAAGTATCCTAATATAGTTCATCCTAAGTTTTCCAGAAATATGGGCCAATATTTCATGACCATTTTCTAATTTTACCTTAAAAATAGCATTTGGTAGGGCATCCACAACGGTACCCTCCACTTCTATAACATCTTTTTTAGACATTCAGTTATCGAACCTCCTATTTAACCGATTTTAAAAATTTTTATTGAAAGGTTCTAACAATTTTCTAATATAAGCATTATTTATTTTCAAATCGTTGTCCAGCTTGTATTTTAATTCCGGTAATACTGTGTTGTAAACTGTCAAATGTTTTATCTTTTTCTTTTTGGGATTGTCTAACTTCCTTAAATCCCCATCAACTATTAAAACATGATCCTCATCTACAATATTTAATACTAAGAAAATATTACCTTTATCTCTACCAGCTCTCGACTTAACCACCTGCCCAACGGTTATGTCGCTAGTTGAATCCATAGAGTTCACCTCTTTACTGGTATAATTGATAACCTTCGTTCAATCAGGAGAAAGGCTTAATTATGCCTTTCTCTAAAGTTATACTTCTAAAGCCTGAACTATTTCCTCAAACAGTTCATTTATTGGTTTAGTTCCATCTACATTTAATATTAACCCTTTTTCAGTATAATAATCAATTAAAGGTTTAGTTTGTTTTTGGTATACTTCGATTCTCTTTTCTACCGTCTCCTGTGTGTCATCATCCCTTTGGTAAAGTTTGCCACCACAGTTGTCACAGAATCCTTCTTTTTTTGGAAGATTAAATTTAATATGATAAGTTGCACCACAATCCTTACAGATTCTTCTTCCTATGGCCCTTTCAATTAATACTTCCTTTTCTACGTCTATGTTTATTACTTTGTCTAGTTTTAAGTTCAGCTGAGATAGCTCATCATCTAAAGCTTCCCCTTGGTTTACTGTCCTTGGAAATCCATCTAGTAAAAAACCATCTTTGCAGTCCTCTTCTGTTATCCTATCCTTTACTATGGATACTACCAAGTCATCGGGAACCAATAAACCCTTATCCATATATTCTTTAGCTCTTTTACCTAATTCTGTGCCTTGCTTTATATTTGCTCTAAATATATCTCCTGTTGATATATGAGGTATATTATACTTTTTAATTATAGCTGATGCTTGAGTTCCTTTGCCTGCACCAGGAGGCCCAAGTAAAACCAATCTCAATTAAATCATCTCCTATGGATACCTTCGAATACATTCGAAGCTACTGTAGTAGATTATATAGTTTTATTTCAAGAAACCTTTATAATGTCTCATTAACATCTGTGATTCAATTTGTTTTACAGTTTCTAACGCTACCCCTACTACGATTATTATAGCTGTACCACCAAAGTTAACATTTAATTTAAATATATGGGATAATATAATTGGTAGTGAAGCTATTAGTGCAAGGGATATAGCTCCTACAAAGGTTATTCTTGATATTACCTTATTCAAGTATTCAGATGTAGGTCTCCCAGGTCTAATTCCTGGAATAAATCCACCGTATTGTTGTAAGTTCTTTGCATATTCAACTGTATTAAATTGAATAGCTGTATAAAAGTATGTGAAGAATATGATCAACAATACATTAAGAATTGAATATACCCATATTCCTACCGTTCCTTGAACTGTTAAATACTTAGTTATCCATTCTGATGGCTGACCTTTGAAAAATAATGCTATGGTTTGTGGAAAAGCCAACAACGAAGTGGAGAATATTACAGGAATAACTCCAGACATTGATACCTTCAAAGGTATATGTGTGCTTTGTCCACCGTACATCTTTCTTCCTACTACTCTTTTAGCATATTGTACTGGTATTCTTCTTTCCCCTTCTTGTAATGCTACTACTACGGCGATTATTATTAGAGCTACTATTGCAAATATAATCAATTTTATAGGACTTAACGCTCCAACTCTAACTAATCTAATAGATTTTATTATCTCGGAAGGAATCCTCGATATTATACCAACAAATATGATAAGAGAAATACCATTACCAATACCTCTGTCTGTAATAAGATCCCCTACCCATATTAAAAAGGATGTTCCAGCTATTAGAGATATTATTACTATAGTATTTTGTAGAAAACCCTCTGCCCTCACAGCCTGGTGAAAGAATCCCCTAGTCATTGCTATGGCTTGTATTGTTGCTAGTATTACAGCTCCATATTTTGTCCATTGGGCTATCTTTTTCCTTCCTTCTTCTCCTTCCTTGGCAATCTCTTCCAGCCTAGGAATAGCAATTGTTAGAAGTTGAAGGATAATAGATGCAGTAATATATGGGTATATATTTAATGCAAATATACTGAAGTTACTAAAGGTTCCTCCTGCCATTAAATCTAGGAAATCTAGTACTCCACCCTGCCCCATTTCAAATATTTGTTTTATGATATTCTTATCCATATATGGAACTGGAACACTGGAACCCAATCTAATTACCAATAGCATCAATATAGTAAAAATGATTCTTTTTCTTATATCCGGTATTCTCCAGGCATTTTTCAAGGTCGAAAGCATCTATATCACCTCTACCTTTCCCCCTGCAGCCTCAATCTTCTCAGCAGCTGTTTTGCTGAATTTGTGGGCTCTTACAGTTAGTTTCTTGTTTATATCCCCATTTCCCAATATTTTTACGCCATCTACAACTTTACCCCTTTTTACTATGCCTTCACTTATTAAAAGTTCCGGAGTAATTGTGGCATTCTCTTCAAATCTATTTAAATCTTCAACATTTATGATAGCATATTGCTTAGCAAATATGTTCGTAAATCCACGCTTTGGCATCCTTCTAAATAGTGGCATCTGACCACCTTCAAAACCTGGACGTACTCCGCCGCCAGATCTGGATTTTTGACCATCATGTCCTCTACCAGAAGTTTTACCATGGCCTGAGCTAGTACCTCTACCAACTCTTTTAGCTTTTTTAGTACCGCCTCCAGCTTGTGGTCTTAAATTATTTAGTTTCATAGGTACACCTCCTCAATGATTATTCTATTACTTCAACCATGTAGTCTACTAGAGCTATCATACCTCTGATCTGAGGGGTATCTTCTTTTTCCACTACTTGGCCAATCTTCTTAAGTCCAAGAGCTTCAATTGTTTTTCTATGTTTTTCTGGTCTTCCAATAACGCTTCTAACCAATTTAATCTTGATTTTAGCCATTGTATTCCCCCCTAACTCAATATTTCATCTACGGTTTTTCCTCTTAGTTTTGCAACATCTTCTGCCCTTTTTAAATTGATTAAAGCATCCATAGTTGCATTAACTACGTTTCTTGGATTGTTTGAACCTAAGGATTTAGTCCTTATATCTCTGATACCAGCTAACTCACATACCGCACGGACTGGCCCTCCAGCGATAACTCCAGTACCTTCCTTTGATGGTTTTAATAAAACCCTGCCTGCTCCAAACTCACCTATTATTTCATGAGGTATGGTAGTTCCTACAAGGGGAACTTCTATAACATGTTTTTTCGCGTCTTGAATCGCTTTTCTTATAGCTTCAGGTACCTCAAGGGCTTTAGCCATGCCTACGCCTACATGACCGTTTTCGTCTCCAACAACCACTAGCGCACTAAACCTAAAGTTTCTACCACCTTTTACAACTTTAGCAACACGATTAATACTAACTACTCTTTCTTTTAAATCCAACTCGTTGGGATCTATATATAAACGTTCCATTTATTCCCCTCCTTCTCTTAAAATTTCAGTCCAGCTTCACGAGCACCTTCTGCAAGTTCTTTTACCCTTCCGTGGTATACATATCCACCTCTGTCAAATACCACCTGTTCTATACCTTTGTCAAGAGCTCTTTTTCCGACTAACTCACCTACAAGCTTAGCTGCTTCCTTGTTATGGGTTGAAGGTAACTTTTCTACTAATTCCTTATCTAATGTTGAAGCTGAAATCAGTGTATGACCATTAACATCATCAATAATCTGTGCATATATATGATTATTGCTTCTATACACGTTTAACCTTGGTCTTTCAGGAGTTCCATAAATTTTTTGCCTAACCCTTTCATGCCTAATTTTTCTTGCTTCATTTTTGTTAAACTTTTTTAGCAACCCTGTTCACTCCCTTCTACTTACCTGTCTTACCAACCTTACGCCTTACAACTTCATTAGAATATCTAATTCCTTTACCCTTGTAAGGTTCTGGCTTTCTAAAATCTCTTATTACTGCTGCATAACTTCCTACTTTTTGTTTATCTATACCTTTGATTATTATCTGATTAGGTTGGGGTACTTCTACCTCAATTCCTTCTGGATCTTCCAATTCTACTGGATGGGAATAACCTAAGCTTAAAACAAGCTTTTTCCCTTGCTTTTGTGCTCTATATCCAGTACCTTGGATTTCCAAGGTCTTTGAGTAGCCTTCTGTTACTCCCTCTATCATATTAGCAATTAATGTTCTAGTTAATCCATGTAGTGATTTATGTCTTTTTATTTCCGTAGGGCGGTTGATAAGAATTTGATTATCCTCTATCTTTATTTCCATCTCCTGGCTTAGTTGCTGTGCTATTTGCCCCTTTGGTCCTTTTACTTCCACATAATTCTTGTCATCTATCTTAACTTCAACTCCACTTGGGATATCTATTGGTTTCAATCCTATTCTTGACATAAGTGCACCTCCTGTTCCTGTAGATTAAGCTTTAATCTTACCATACGTAACAAACAACCTCTCCACCTACACCCTCTATTCTTGCATTTTTATCAGTCATTATTCCTTTTGATGTTGAGAGGATTGCTATTCCAAGGCCACCTAACACTCTAGGTATTTCGTCATTCTTAACATACACTCTTAAACCTGGCTTGGAAATTCTCTTAACTCCACTGATTACCTTTTGATTATTATTTCCGTACTTTAACTCTATTCGAATAATCCCTTGTTTTCCGTCTTCTATTACATCAAATCCCTTTATGAATCCCTCATCTAGTAGGATTTGAGCTATTTCTTTTTTTATGTTTGAGGCAGGAATATCCACAGTATCGTGTTTAGCGTTATTCCCATTCCTTATTCTAGTTAACATATCTGCAATTGGGTCAGTCATCATATTTAGCTACCTCCTTTCATAAATATAGCACTACCAGCTTGCTTTTCTAACTCCAGGGATTTGGCCTTTATATGCTAATTCTCTAAAACAAATACGACATACACCATATTTCCTTAAATATCCATGTGGTCTTCCACATATTTTACACCTGTTGTACTCTCTGGTGCTAAACTTTGCCTTTCTTTTCTGTTTAGCAATCATCGATTTCTTTGCCAAGACTTTCTCCCTCCTTCTTTACTTTTTAAAGGGCATACCCATAAGCTCTAGAAATGCCTTTGCTTCTTCGTCTGTATTAGCAGTTGTAACTATAACAATATCCAATCCTCTTATAAAATCTACCATATCGTACTCGATCTCTGGGAATATTAACTGTTCTTTTATACCTAGTGCATAGTTACCCCTACCATCAAAAGATGAATTGTTTACTCCTCTAAAGTCTCTAACTCTAGGTAAGGAAATATTCATCAGTTTATCTAAAAAGTCGTACATCTTTTCTCCTCTTAAAGTAACTTTAGTTCCCACATTCATTCCTTCACGAAGCTTGAAATTAGCTATGGATTTTTTTGCTTTTGTTATTACTGGTTTTTGTCCTGTAATAAGTTCCAATTCCTTAACAGCACTTTCCAATGCCTTTGGATTATCTTTTGCCTCTCCAACCCCCATGTTTATTACTACTTTCTCAAGCTTTGGAGCTTCCATAACGCTCTTGTATTGAAATCTTTCCATCATTGCTGGTATAACTTCGTTTTGGTATTTTTCTTTCAATCTGGAAGTCATTCCTATTACCTCCTTTCAACAATGCATTATTTATCCAATATTTCTCCACATTTTTTACATACTCTAACCTTAGATCCATCCTCTAAAAACTTATATCCTACTCTAACTCCTACCTTATCTTTGCCACAATAATACATAACCTTAGATGCGTTAATTGCCCCTTCTTGATGGATAATTCCTCCTTGATCCGTTGGGCCCTGTGCTCTCTTATGCTTTGTAAGCATGTTTATTCCTTCAACAATTACTTTATTTTCTTTAGGTAATACCTTTAGTATTTTTCCCTTTTTGCCTTTATCTTTTCCAGAAATAACTATTACAGTATCTCCACTCTTTACATGCATACTTTACACCTCCTTTATAGTACTTCCGGTGCTAAGGATATTATTTTCATGAAGTTTCCTCTTCTAAGTTCCCTTGTTACAGGACCAAATATACGAGTTCCTACTGGATTGTTGTCTTCTTTTAGGATAACCGCCGCATTATCGTCAAATTTAATATAAGATCCATCATTTCTTCTAACGCCATGTTTTGTCCTTACTATTACAGCCTTTACTATTTCACCTTTTTTAACAACTCCCCCAGGTGTGGCAGACTTAACAGAGCATACGACAATATCGCCAACATTGGCGTACTTTTTATTAGTGCCGCCTAATACCCTAATAACTAATAACTCCCTTGCCCCTGAATTATCAGCAACTTTTACTCGGCTTTCAGTTTGAATCATTAGAATACCTCCTTTCCAGGTATAAGGACTATTTTGCTTTTTCTACTATATTTACAACTCTAAAGTATTTATCTTTGCTTAATGGTCTTGTTTCCATTATTCTTACTACATCGCCGACACCACATTCATTATTTTCATCATGGGCCTTGAATTTTGTAGTCTTTTTAATCTGTTTTTTATATAAAGGGTGGGTTACAAAAGTTTCAACAGCCACCACTACTGTTTTATCCATCTTATCGCTTACAACACGACCTGTTCTAATTTTACGGTTTCCTCTATCCATATGAGGCTAAACCTCCTTTCCTATACCTAATTCTCGTTCCCTGATAATAGTTTTTACACGAGCTATATCTTTTCTAACGGCTTTAATTCTCATAGGGTTATCTAATTGACCTGTAGCCAACTGGAACCTTAGGTTAAACAACTCGTTTTTTAAATCCAATAATTTTGTATCCAGCTCTACATCTGTAAGTTGGCGAATTTCATTAACCTTCATTAGCTTCACCACCCTTTTCCCCACTATCATCACGTGTAACAAATTTAGTCTTAATAGGCAGTTTGTGTGCTGCCAACCTCATAGCCTCTCGAGCTATGTCTTCGGATACACCACCCATTTCAAACAAGATTCTTCCAGGTTTTACAACTGCTACCCAGTACTCTGGTGAGCCTTTACCTGAACCCATACGTGTTTCAGCTGGCTTTTCAGTAACGGGTTTGTCTGGAAATACTTTTATCCAAATATTTCCGCCCCTCTTTATATATCTTGTCATAGCACGCCTTGCTGCTTCTATTTGATTAGAGGTTATCCATGCTGGTTCAAGAGCTTGCAACCCATATTCACCATAGGTGATATTATTTCCCCTAGTTGCATTACCCTTCATTCTTCCTCTGTGAACTCTACGATACTTTACCCTTTTAGGCATTAACATATTAACTTCCTCCTTCCTACAGCTATTTATAAACTACTTTTTTGAATTTGATTTTTTAGCCGTTTGACGCTCATCTTCTACTTTTTTAGTAGGAAGAACCTCTCCTTTATATATCCAAACCTTTACTCCTAGCTTTCCATAGGTTGTATCTGCTTCTGCAAATCCATAGTCTATATCTGCTCTTAAAGTTTGAAGAGGTATTGTTCCTTCACTATATCCGTCAGTTCTTGCCATATCTGCTCCACCAAGTCTACCAGATACAGATGTCTTTATACCTTCGGCTCCAGATCTCATAGTCCTTTGAATTGCTTGTTTCATCGCTCTTCTAAAGGATACCCTTCTTTCTAGTTGTGCAGCAATGTTTTCTGCAACTAATTGAGCGTCTAATTCTGCCACCTTTACTTCCTCTACGTTTACAATTACATTTTTCTTAGTCATCTTTTCCAGTTCTTTTCTCAGTGCTTCTACACCAGAACCACCTTTGCCAATAACCATACCTGGCTTAGCAGTGTGTATGCTAATCTTAATTCTATTTGCAAATCTTTCAATTTCAATTCTTGAAATCCCAGCTATATATAATTTTTCTTTTATATGTTTACGGATTTCATAGTCCTCGATTAGATATTCATCAAAGTTCTTACTATCGGCGTACCATTTTGAATCCCAATCTTTGATTACTCCAATCCTTAGTCCGTGTGGGTTAACCTTTTGACCCATTAACTATCCCTCCTTTTCTACTCTTGCTCTTTCACAACAACTCCTATATGACTAGTCCTTTTTAGAATTGGATATGCCATACCTCTTGCTTTTGGTCTCCATCTTTTAAGCTGAGGCCCATCATTGGCATAAGCTTCCTTTACATATAGATTGTCTCTATCTAGATTAAAATTATTCTCTGCATTGGCAATAGCAGAATTCAAAACTTTCTCAAGTTCTTTTGCTCCTTTTTTAGGTGTGAACCTGAGGATTGTTAAAGCTTCGTCTACTTGTTTGCCTCTTATTTCATTGCATATATAATTTACCTTTAAGGGTGAAATTCGCACATATTTAGCTATAGCTCTAGCTTCCATACTGACTCCCTCCTTTATCCTCTATTTCAATGCAGTTGTCTTTTCAGTTTTTTCACCATGGCCCCTAAACGTTCTAGTAGGTACAAATTCACCAAGTTTATGTCCTACCATATCTTCCGTAATATATATTGGCACATGTTTTCTTCCATCATGAACTGCAATTGTATGACCTACCATTTGTGGAAATATAGTGGAACGACGGGACCAAGTCTTTATTACTCTTTTTTCATTCTTTTCATTCAATTCATCTACCTTCTTTAGTAGATGATCATCGCAAAAAGGACCCTTCTTAAGAGATCTACCCATTATTATTCCTCCTTTCAGACAGCGGTATTATCTATTTTTTCCTTCTTCTTACTATATATTTGTTGGATTTTTTATTCTTAGCTCTAGTCTTATATCCTAAAGTAGGTTGACCCCATGGAGTTAATGGAGATGGCATACCTATTGGAGTTCTGCCTTCACCACCGCCGTGTGGATGGTCTACCGGGTTCATTGCACTACCTCTAACTTTAGGTCTAATGCCTCTATGTCTACTCTTACCAGCTTTTCCCATTGTTAAGTTTTCATGATCGATATTGCCTACTTGCCCTACCGTTGCACGACAATCTAACAATACTAGCCTGAACTCTCCAGAAGGAAGTTTCAATTGTGCATATTTTCCTTCTTTAGCCATCAGTTGAGCTTCTGAGCCTGCAGACCTTACCATTTGTCCGCCTTTTCCAGGCTTTAATTCTACATTATGAACAGTAGTACCTATTGGAATATACCTTAATGGCAAAGCATTTCCAACTTTTATATCAGCATCCTCGCCGGATTCTATAGTATCTCCTACTTTTAATTTATTTGGTGCAAGGATATATCTTTTTTCACCGTCTACATAGTGAATAAGTGCAATATTTGCAGTTCTATTTGGATCGTATTCTATAGATGCAACTTTTCCAGGTATTCCGTCTTTATCCCTTTTAAAATCTATAATTCTATATTTTCTCTTAGCACCACCGCCTCTATGACGTACGGTTATTTTTCCACGAGAATTTCTACCACCAGTTTTGTTTAAACTAACGGTTAGTGATTTTTCTGGTTCTCTTTTTGTTATCTCTTCGAATGTGGGTACGGTCATTCTACGGATTGCTGGGGAAGTCGCTTTGTATTTTTTAATACTCATTTTTTTGTTCCCTCCTTCTTTCGAAACTTAACTACATTCCCTCAAAGAATTCTATTCTATTAGAGTCTTCTGTTAATGTTACTATTGCCTTTTTCCAGCTTGGTCTTCTCCCTACATTTACTCCCATTCTTTTTTCTTTACCAAGCATATTCATAGTGTTTACCTTTTCAACCTTAACATCAAATATATTTTCTACTGCTCTTTTTATTTCCGACTTATTGGCCCTTCTATCTACTTTAAAAGTGTATTTACCGTAGGCCATATCATCCATACTTTCTTCAGTTATTATAGGTTTGATTACGATGTCGTGTGGATTACGCATTATGCATACACCTCCTCCACTTTTCTTACTGCATCCTTAGTTATTATAAAGGAGTCAAAGTTCAATATATCATAAACGTTTAGAGTGTTCACAAGACTTATTTGAACATTGGGGATGTTCCTTGCTGACTTGATTATATTCATGTCCTTTTCATCCATAACTATAAGAGCTTTTTTCCCCGCCTTAATATTAGCTAATATCTTTGCCATTTCTTTAGTCTTTGGCTCTTCCAAACTTAATTCGTCTAATACTATTATCTCTTCGTTTAAAACCTTTGAACTTAAAGCAGACTTCATAGCTAACCTTTTAACTTTCTTTGGAACCTTGTAGCTATAGTCTCTTGGCTTTGGTGCAAACGCAACGCCACCTCCTACCCAATGAGGTGCTCTAATACTTCCTTGTCGAGCTCTACCTGTACCCTTTTGTCTCCAAGGCTTTCTTCCTCCACCTCTTACCTCAGCTCTAGTTTTAGCTGATTGAGTCCCTTGTCTTTTGTTGGCTAATTGATTTTTAACCACTTCATAAAGTACATGTTCATTAACATCAACGCCAAATATATCATCTTTTAACTCGATTTCTTCTACTTGTTCACCTAATATATTGTAAACATTAACTTTAGGCATACCGTATCCTCCTTTCCCTACATTTTACTATTTATTTATAACGGTTTCTTTTATAATCAATAGACCGCCTTTTGGTCCTGGCAAAGCGCCTTTAATAAGTAATAGATTTCTATCGGAATCTACTCTTACTACCTCAAGATTTTGGACAGTAACTCTCTCGTTGCCCATTCTTCCCATTCCCTTGGTTCCTTTAAACACTCTACCTGGATCAGCTGCAGCAGCTCTTGCTCCACCTGATCTATGATATTTTGAACCATGACTTTCCGGTCCTCTAGAATAATTATGTCTTTTAATAGGGCCTTGAGTTCCTTTACCCTTTGATATGCCTACAACATCAACCTTATCTCCTTGCTCAAATACATCCACCTTGATTTCTTGACCAATCTCGAATTCCTCTGAATTCCCAATGATGAATTCTTTAATATGTTTTTTATATTCTACTCCTGCTTTATCAAAATGACCCTTTAATGGCTTATTTACTCTATGTTCTTTTTTGTCTTCAAAACCTACTTGAATAGCATTGTAGCCATCTTTTTCTAAGGTTTTCTTCTGTATAACCTTTAGGGGACCAGCTTCTACTACTGTCACCGGTACAACTACCCCGTCTTCTGAAAACACTTGAGTCATTCCTATTTTTTTACCTAATATATTCTTCATCTTTACACCTCCTATTATCTTACAGCGGATTACCCATGGTAATCATTCTAAGTAATTATAGCTTTATCTCGATGTCAACACCAGCTGGTAAGTTCAACTTCATAAGTGAATCTACTGTTTTTTGATTTGGATTAAGAATATCGATTAACCTTTTGTGAGTTCTTTGCTCAAACTGTTCTCTTGCATCCTTATCCTTATGAACTGCTCTTAAGATTGTAATAACCTCTTTTTCTGTTGGTAGTGGTACTGGCCCTGATACACTGGCACCAGTTCTCTTAGCAGTTTCAACTATCTTTTGAGCTGATGTGTCTAATAGCTCATGATCATAAGCTTTTAATCTGATTCTTATTTTTTGATTACCCTTATTTGACATTTAATTCCCTCCTCCTATCGCATGCTCCACAGCTTACATGCGACATGGAATTGTCGATCCACACCTCCGGGTGTGTTGTGATGTTTTTTTATATAAATGGCACAAGCCATTTGGGACAATTCCAGTCGCCCGATTTTTAACCGGACATTCTCAACAAAAATTCCCCCAGCACTTAGCTCTTTAAACAACGCTGTCTTCTAGCATTCATGCTTGCAAATCATAACTATGGGATTAAACCCAGTTTGTTTTAAAAGCTAAGTGCTGGGCAACCTTTTGTATCATCGCAATGTCTAAAACAAAACACTACTATATTCTATAGTATATCACAGAAAAACTCAAGCCTTTTTTTGTAATAAAGCTTAAGTTTTTATCCTTCCAATAAACCTAACAAGATATTAAAAGAAGGTATCAAAATCTCCTTCTTTTTTCAATGTTTATCATATCATCTAGTAATAAATGGATGGGTGAAAAACCCACCCATTTATAAGTGTCTGTATAATTAACCAATTACCTTTGTAACAACTCCAGCTCCTACAGTTCTTCCACCTTCACGAATAGCAAATCTTAACCCCTCTTCCATTGCTATTGGAGTAATAAGCTCTATAGTAAACTTAGCATTGTCTCCTGGCATTACCATTTCTACGCCTTCTTGTAATTGAATGTCTCCT
>NZ_PPXY01000064.1 GCF_021655115.1 Clostridium sp. Cult3 | reverse complement strand
ATAAAATACTTTTGGTTCTCTTAAAACAATCATATTGTAATAATCTATTAATAACTGGGCTTCTGTTTTTAGTTCATCGTTAAAGTTAATTTTAGAAATGTTACCCTTTATTTTCTTGGTGTTTTCTAACAAATCCTCTAAACTATTTTGATTTAAACCTAAACTACCTATGTTTAATTTCATAATATTTTCAGCACAATAAATAAGTTTTCCTAAATACTTAAAAGTTTCTATCTCTGCATATATTTTACGCTTATTGCTATTATAAACCACAGTATTGATCATAAAAGTTAATATAAATATAGTAAACCCCATTCTAAGGTTGATTAATAGCAATACCAATGCTAAAAAGGGTATATAAGAAAGTATTTGGTATAAAGTTGAATATTTTGTATCTACATCCATACCTTCTTCAAAGTATGCAAATATCCCTTTACCCTCCTCTTTCCCCAGTATAGAAAGATAATACTGAATTTCTTGTGAAATATCACTATTATTCCTTAATTGGTCTATTATTTCATACCTTTTATTGAGCGGATTTTCTTTAAATAAAGGTCTTCTAAGAATATAATATAGGTATTGCATACCTGGCAGGCTCATAGTATGGTCCATTTTTGTAAATACAGTATCCATATCTAAATCCTTCCATGTAATATCGTCTATTAAAAAATTAATATTTTCCCTTTTGGATAGAAATTTATGAAGATTATCTTTCTCAGAAAAATTAACATTATATTTCCTTTCTTTTCCCCACAGTTCCCCAATAGCCTTCTTCTTACCCTTTACATAATTATTTCTTTTTATTTTTTGATATACTAATAAAAATATAATTCCTAAAACAGTGACAACAAAAAATAAATAGTTCACCTGTATCCCTAATGCTATACCGACAATGATCAATATTACAAATAGAGTTTCAATTATAAAATCCAAATTTTCTCTTATATAATGAGGCAAAATGTTGTCTCTCCTTTCTATGTTTATTTCATATGTCCTTTTTATTTAGTTCATAATAAGAAGGCTGTAGAGCAGAACACCCCTTGTATATCATCTTTTAATTAACTCAATAGTATAATAAATCCCTAGTCCTTCCAAAAATCCCTGAGATTTGTTCTAATCCATTTAGAATCCCCTACCCTCTTATAATGAGACCATCCCCTTGGGTATAATCTTCTATACTTTATAGTGCCAAACCTCTCATCTATAAGTAGTATTGCTCCCTTATCCTCCTCACTTCTTATAACTCTACCAGCAGCTTGAAGGACTTTGTTCATTCCAGGATACATATAAGCATATTCATAGCCTAACCCATTTTCTGATTGAAAGTATTCTCGGATAATATTCCTCTCAAAGCATATCTGGGGCAAACCTACCCCTACAATTACTGCACCAATAAGTTTGTCCCCAATTAAATCTATTCCCTCCGAAAATATGCCTCCCAATACTGCAAAAGCAACCATTGTATCCTGCTTTTCCATATGAAATCTATTTAAAAAATTCTCCCTATCTTCTTCTTTCATGAAATTATCCTGGATAATAGTTATTATATCTGGATTTCTATCAATAAAATGTGTATATATTTGTTCCATATATTTATATGAAGGGAAAAATACAAAATAATTTCCCCTTTTTTGTGAGATAAATTCTTCTATGTATTCTACTATTTCTAGGTAAGTTTTATCCCTATCCTTATACTTAGTGGAGATAGTATCTCCAACCAAAAGGCACAGATTATCCTTGGGAAATGGTGAATTGAATCTAATAATATAATCCTCTTCATCTCCCCCTAGGATATCCCTATAATAATCAAGGGGTGTTAATGTAGCTGAAAAGAGTATGGCTGCCTTGCTTTTTTCTAATGTTTCACTTAATAAATAGGAAGGATCTATACAAAATAACTTTAATAGCACATCTTTATCCTCTTGTTCAATATAGGTTACATATCTATTATCATAGAAATCGGCTATCTTAATAAATCTCAATAGTTCAAAATATAGTTCTAGTATTTCCTCGTGAAGCTGGTGTTCTTTCTCATCTATAAGCCATTCTTCTAACTCTTTAATAAGCTTATTTATTGGAGGATAGATATCTGTTATCTCCTCCTTTTGGTAGTAAGGATCGCCATTGGAAATATGCTCTCTTTTTATTTTATTCATAGCATTATTACAGTTATTAAAGGCCTTTGAAATATTGGGAAAATCCTCTTTAAATAATCTTTTATATTTCAAAAATGGCTCTTTAACAATTTGTGCAGAAAACATGTCCCGAGACCGTTCTACTAAATTATGAGCTTCATCTATTAAAAATATATAATCATTCCCACTTTCATCAAAAAACCTTTTTAGATACACATTGGGATCAAACACATAGTTGTAATCACATATAATCACATCACTCCACAGACTTAAATCTAAAGAAAGTTCGAAGGGACATACCTGGTGAAGTCTTGCATATTCTACTACAATATCCCTTGTTATTATGTCCTCCTTTTCCAGTACATCCATAATAGCCTGATTTACCCTATCAAAATGGCCCTTAGCATAGGGGCATTCTCTGGGATTACATTTTACTTCTTCATTTAAACATATCTTTTCCTTAGCAGTAATCACTATGGATTTAATCCTAAGTCCCTTCCATGCCATCTGATTTATAGAACTTAGAGCCGCTTCCCTAGTTATAGTCTTTGCAGTCAAATAAAAAACCTTAGAAGCAATACCTTCACCAATAGCCTTTATCGAAGGAAATATAGTGGAAATGGTCTTACCTATACCTGTTGGAGCCTGGGCAAAAAGGTTTTTTTCGTCCAGTACCGTCCTGTAAACGGCAACAGCTAATTTCCTTTGACCTTTTCTATAGTTTTTAAAGGGAAAGGAGAGTTCCTCTATTGATGCATCTCTAACCTTTCCCCAATAAAAGGTCATATTTGCCCATTCTATATATTCTCCAATTAATCCTAAAAAGAACTCTTCTAATTCTTTAAAGCTATAACTCCTGATAAACTTCTTCGTCTCTTCCGATTCAATATTGAAGTATGTAAGCTGAATTTTTAATTCCTCTATTCCCTTTTCTATTGCATACATGTATCCGTAGCATTTCCCTTGGGCCCAATGAAGGGGATTATAATCTTCAATTATTTCATCCAATGGCCTAACAGTGCTTTTAATCTCATCTATTATTATATTTTCATCTGTCTTTAAAATCCCATCTGCTCTACCTTCTATTTCTATAGTGAAATCCTCATAATTTAAGATATGCTTTAATACAACTTCTGGAGTATATTCTTCTCCATAAGAGTTTTGCACCTTTTGATGGGCTCTTGTCCCTTCCACTGCTCTAGTACTTCCCATAAATGTATTATCTATATCTCCTGAACGAAGTACAAACTCGACTAAATTCCTTACAGATACTTTGATTTGTTTAGACATATTATCCGTCCTTTGCTTGAGAAAACAATTTTCAATCCTATATACACTAAGATTATAATATAATGTCTAAATCTTCAATGTTATTATAGAAAAATATTTTCTTACAAAACATCTACATTGCTTTTTTAGATCTAAATAATCTGCCAAACTTTAAAGTTTGGCAGATTGACATTATATAAGATTTAATAGGCCTTTGTTG
>NZ_PPXY01000063.1 GCF_021655115.1 Clostridium sp. Cult3 | reverse complement strand
TAGCTGAGTACAATAAACTTAAGAATCCACATCTAATATTCCCAGGTCAAAAGATATTAGTACCTGCTAATTAAATTGGAATATGAGCCCTTGCTTTGGAATATCCCAAAGCAAGGGATTTTTTATGTTGCATTTTAGGTATTATATTATAAAATCTTACATAAGAGCTTTTTTAGAAGGATAATCAAATACTTTGCAAGGGAGAGATGAAATGTTAAAGACCATAGAGTACAGAGATGGAAAACTATACATTATCGACCAAACAAAACTACCAACCATAAATGAAATAATTGCAGTAGAAACGGTAGAAGAATGCTTCGATGCAATAAAGAAATTAAAAGTTAGGGGAGCCCCAGCAATTGGAATTGCCGCTGCCTATGGTGTAGTTTTAGGGATAAAGGATTTAGAAGAAGAGGATTTTGATAAATTTTACCATGAACTTAAAAAGGTATCGGAGTATCTTGGTTCATCAAGGCCAACGGCAGTAAACCTATTTTGGGCCTTGGATAGGATGGAGAAAAAGGCTTTAGAAAACAGGGAAAAGCCAGTAGCAGAAATAAAGAAGATATTAGTAGATGAAGCAATAAGTATACAAAGGGAAGATGAAGAGATATGTAGGAGGATTGGAGAAAATGGAATAGAGGTTTTAAAAGATGGGGCTACAGTTTTAACTCATTGTAATGCTGGAGTTTTAGCTACATCTAAATATGGGACTGCTTTAGCACCTATTTATTTTGCTCAGGAAAAAGGGTGGAATATAAAAGTGTTTGCCGACGAGACGAGACCACTTCTACAAGGGTCTAGATTGACTGCCTTTGAATTAAATGAAGCCGGTGTAGATGTAACCCTGATTACGGACAATATGGCAGCTATGGTTATGTCAAAGGGATGGATTGATGTAGTAATAGTTGGTTGTGACCGAGTTGCTGCAAATGGAGATGTAGCTAATAAGATTGGCACCTATGGCGTAGCACTATTTGCAAAGGCTCACAATATTCCATTTTATATAGCTGGACCAACTACTACTATCGATTTAGATACTCCAACGGGAGAAGATATAGTCATAGAAGAAAGGGATAGGGAAGAGATAATATGCGGTTTTGGCAAACAAACAGCACCTTCAGATATAAAAGTATATAATCCTGCCTTCGACGTAACACCTAATGAACTAATTGATGGAATAATTACAGAAAAGGGAATAGTAAGAGCACCATATGATGTAAATTTGAAAAAACTATTTGTAACATTATAGTATTAAAATGAGGTGATATATATGAAATGGGGAATAATAGCTACTTGGGAGATGGCTCTGGAAGGTATTGCTAAAGGGTCTAATGGGCTAAATAAGGGGGCGTCTTCAGCTGATGCGGTGGAAGAGGCCATAAAGATGGTGGAAGATAATCCAAAGTATAGATCTGTAGGGTATGGAGGCTTGCCTAATGAAGACTGTGAAGTTGAAATGGATGCTGCCTTTATGGATGGAGATACACTATCCATAGGAGCTGTAGCTGGTATTAGAAATTTTAAAAATCCCATATCCATAGCAAGAAAACTAAGTTTTGAAAGATTTAATTGTTTTTTGGTTGGATTTGGAGCTGAAAAGTATGCCCTAGCTAATGGATTTGAAGAGAAAAACATGCTTACTGAAGAATCTATAGGTATATATGATGAAAAAAAGAAGAAGATAATTGAAGAAGGCCTTAGCCCCTATGAAGGCCATGATACTGTAGGAATGGTATCCTTAGATGTGGATGGAGAAATGTGTGCAGGAACTTCCACATCGGGTCTTTTTATGAAGAAGAAAGGTAGGGTAGGGGATTCCCCTATACCAGGATCAGGATTTTATGTAGATGATAATATAGGTGGTGCTGTAGCCACGGGTCTTGGTGAAGATATAATGAAGGGATGTATATCCTATGAAATAGTAAGGCTCATGGGCGAAGGACATAATCCCCAAGAGGCAGCAGAGAAAGCAGTGGAAAAATTTAATGACAAATTAATAAAAAGACGGGGCAAAGCTGGAGATATTTCTGTAGTATGTATGAATAATAAAGGACAATGGGGTGCAGCTACTAATATAGAAGAATTCAGCTTTGTAGTAGCTACTAATGATTTAAAGCCAACGGTCTACTTGGCTAGGAATAATAATGGAAGAACGGAGATAGAACTGATAAGGTAGAGTATATTACAAACATATTACAAATAACTTTCTTTTTTGGTGCCTGGCACCAAAAAAGAAAGTTATTTTATTAGAGTAGGTGCTTCTCTATATTTCTGGTACATTTTTTTAGTATTTTTACATAATAATCTAAATTTTTTTCATTTAGCCTAGCAGCGGGTAAGGAGATGCTTACACTTGCTACAGCTTTATTATCTAAATTTAATACTGGAACAGCAATGCATACAAGGCCCTTAATATACTCTTCATCATCAAAGGCATAGCCTTGTTTTTTTATTTTTTCTAATTCCTTTATAAATTCTTCATAGGAGTGGATAGTGTTTTCAGTGTATTTGACAAATTCTATTGATTCTAAATTTATATCTTCGTTAAAGGCTGCTAAGGTTTTTCCTAAGGCGCTGCTATAGATGGGGACATCTATTCCTATATCTAGTTCTATTCTCAGTGGCTCTTTAGAAACGATCTTATCTAAATAAAGAACGGATTGTCCATCTAGTATTCCTAAATTTATGGTTTCGTTGGTTTTGCTAAATAATTCTTCTAAATGGGGTCTTGCAATCTTTTTAATAGGCATTTTGTTGGCTACTTTATTGCCTAATTCAAACAGCCTAATAGTTGCAAAATAATCTCCGCTTTCTGGGTCTTGCTCTACATAGTTTAAATACTTTAGAGTATTTAACATTCTATGGGTAGTACTCTTGCCTAATTTAGTTATTTCACTTAATTCACTTACTCCTAATTTTTCGTATTCTACTAAGATTTCTAGAAGATTGAAAGCTTTGATCACGGATTTGATAATATTTCTATCTAATATTTTTTCATCCAAAAACATTACCTCCAAAAAAGCAATTTTTATTATTAATTACAAGTATATCAAAATCAAAGTTATATTAGCAATATATTATGAATATTTAAAAATAAAGCAGTGCTAGGCATTGCCAATATTCAAAATATTTGCTATAATGATTCTAAGTATACCACACTGCAATATGACATTCCACAATGAGGAACAAAGTATACAAGGGGGCATTATGATGGTAAAGTATCAAAAGGTGTTAGATAGTCTTAAAGCAGAGGAAATGATAACGTTTACCCAAGAGCTGATTAGAATAGAGAGCGTATATGATCCAGATGTAGAAGGGGCTAATGAAGAGGAAGTTGCTAAATACATATATGAGTTTTTATGTAAAGAAGGTTTCGAAGTATATATAGAAGAAGTAGCTCCTGGTAGACCTAATGTAATTGCTTTCCTAAGGGGAGAGGAAGGAGGAAAAACATTATTATTTGAAGGACATACAGATGTGGTTTCGCCTGGTGATATAGATAAATGGTCCTATGATCCCTTTAGTGGAAAAATCATAGAAGTAGATGGGAAGAAGAGAATATATGGAAGAGGAGCTTGTGATACCAAACAAAATCTAGCAGCTGCCATATATGCAGTCAAGGCAATAAAGGATTCAGGGGAAAAATTTAAAGGAAATATTATGCTATGTATCCCTGTTGATGAAGAGGGGTTGATGATAGGGATAAAGGATTTTATAAGAAGAGGTTGGGCAGATGATGTAGATGCTGCTATTATATGTGAACCGGAAGAGAAGAATCTATGTATATATCAGAAAGGTGCTATTCGCATAGGGATTGCTTTCAAAGGGAAAATGGCTCATGGATGTATGCCCCTAACAGGGAATAACCCAAATTGGGCTGTTGGAAAGGTAATCAATGAGTTGAGAAGACTAGAAAACTTTGAAAAGGATAGATTAGGAGAACATGAATACCTGGGATGGCCAAGTATTACACCTACTATGATACAGGCTCCAATAAAAGGGGTAGCTCAAATTAATGTAATTCCAGATGATGCGTACATGACATTAGATATTAGAACTGTACCTGGGCAAGACCATGAGGCTATCAAGAGACAGATACAAGGGATATTAGATAGATTTATGGAACGGTATAGGTATGGTGACGAAAAGTTTGATGCTTATATGGAAGTTTTAGACGATAGACCATATACGACTACTTCTAAAGACGAGCCTGTTGTTAAGGCAGTAGCTAAAGCTTATAAGGATATAATGGAGGAAGAACCTATATATAATGGGGTTCCTGGAGCCACAGATGGCACTTTTTTAGCAGTAGAAAAAGGTATACCCGTAATCGTGACAGGGGCAGGAGATAGAGAAGTTCCTCACCAGGTAGATGAATGGTGTGAAATATATGATATTATAGAGACAGCAAAAATATATATACTATCAGCTTTATATTATTTAAACGAATAAATTGAACAATGAAAGGATTTGACAGAATGAAAAAGACAGAATTACCTTTAGCACAACTATTTTTAATGGGTGGGGCACTATTTTCAATGCACTTTGGAGCAGCTAGTATGATTTGGCCTATGACCTGGGGACAGGAAAGTGGGAGCTCAGTACTAATAGCTTTTTTAGGAGTATATCTAACTGGGATCTTCTTTCCATTGTTAGGCTACATTGCATTGTCTCGGGGAAAGGGTACATTTTACTCCATATCATCTAGGGTTTCCAATAGATTTGTCAATATATTTTGTAGCATAACCATTATAGTGCTAGGGCCTTTGTTTCTCATTCCAAGGATGAGTGCAGCAGCTTGGGAGGCTTTTTTACAAATAACTAATTTTGAGCCGTCTAGTATATTACCAGCATTAGTTTTTTCTATTATATATTACATAATAGTGTATTGGTTTGTATCTAATAAGGAGAAAACTGTAGATAAACTAAGCAAGATACTACTACCTATATTATTAATAACTGTAATAGGAATATTTGCCAAGGGATTTATTTCACCCCTTGCTTCCTGGAGACCAAAGGTATATGAAGAGCAGCCTTTTGTATACGGCTTTTTACAAGGATATGCAACTATGGAATTGCCCTGTGCTCTAATCTTTGGGGTGATCATCATAAATAATTTAAAAATGAAGGGAATAAAGGAGGAAAATGTCAATAGATATTTACTATTGATAGGCCTTATTGGTACTGGGATGCTAACCTTAACCCATCTAGGCCATATGTTAATAGGCTCTTTAACAGGGGATCTATTCAACAACATAAAGTATTCTGCTCTATATGCTCAGGTGGTGATGGAGCTTTGGGGGCCTTTAGGTGGCACTGTATTTAGTATAGGATTGTTGTTTGCAGCATTATCTGCGGCTACAGGTATAAGCGCAGCCACTGCTGAATTCATTGTAGAGATAACTAAGGATAAAATCCATTATAAAAAGGCGGTAATATTGACTTTGATAGTATCTGCTATAGTCAGTTCTACAGGATTAGGAACCATAATAAAAATTACAGAACCACTATTAAAGGCTGTATATCCACCAGCAATAGTTATAACTCTATACTATAGTTTGATACCAGATCTAATCAATAAGAAGAGAGGATTGTTTTCTATGAGATATAGTTCTATAGGAGCTTTTATTTGGGGAAGCTTTGAATGTCTATTAAGTTACATGAGTATGTTTGGGAAAACTCCTATTATTTTGAATAAGGTATACAATATATTTCCTCTGTCTCAATATGGATTAGGTTGGGTAACCATAGTTCTAATCACATCTATTGGTGGATTTATTATGTATAATAAGTTTCAAAAAATTCCAGCAAGGAGGTGATATATTGCAAATAGCTATTATTGGCGCAGGTGCTATGGGAAGTTTATATGGCGGTTATCTGTCCAAAATAAACAATGAGGTCTATTTAGTGGATATTTGGAAAGAACATGTGGATAAGATAAATGATAAAGGGCTTATAATATTTGAAGGGGAAGAAGAAATACTAACAAAACCTAAAGCATACACTAGTTCTAAAGGACTAAACAAAGTAGATTTAGCAATTATTTTTGTAAAATCAATACATACGGAAGCTGCCATAAAAGACAATCTATCCATAATCGGAGAAAATACTAAGGTTTTAACTCTTCAAAATGGATATGGAAATTTCTATGATATAGAAAAGCATATATCTAAAGACAATATAATAGTTGGGACTACTTCCCATGGTGCAACATTGCTAGGACCTGGTATTATCAAACATGCAGGTAAAGGTCAGACCTATATAGGTAGTATTACGGAAGGCGGAGATGATGAAGTTTTACTGGAAATTAAAAGGATTCTAGAGAAAGCTGGTTTTGAAACTACGGTATCTGATAATGTATTGGAACTAATATGGTCAAAACTATTTGTAAATGTAGGGATTAACGCTTTAACTGGAATATTGGAGATCGGAAATGGGGAGTTGTTAGACCATGAAGAAACAAGAGAAATACTGACTCTAGCAGTATCTGAAGCTGTTCAGGTAGCCAATGGATTGGGAATGGATTTTGACGAGGGAAAAATAATCGAAAATGTAATTCTAGTAGCAAAAAACACTGCTGAAAATAAATCCTCTATGCTACAGGACATAATTAACAAAAGAAAAACTGAAATAGGCAAGATAAATGGAGCTGTAGTTAAGGAAGGCATAAAACTAGGCATAAGGACACCGGTAAATAAGGTTTTGACAAATATGATCAAGGTTAAGGAAAGAATATAAATAAAAGAGGGAGGTAAAGAGATGAAACAGGTTTCTGATGATATGAGGTATGCTAAGAGTTTTAAAGAGCAATTAACACTGAGAAGCATGATAATTGGTGCTATCGGAGCTATTATTATAACTACTAGCTCTATGTATGTAGCTTTGAGGATGGGGGCATTGCCTTGGCCAACTATTTTTGTTGCCGTAATGTCAATGACTATATTAAAGGCAATGAAGGACACTAATTTAAATGAGATAAATGTGACTCATACAGCTATGTCAGCAGGGGGTATGGTGGCAGGAGGATTAGCATTTACTATACCAGGAATTTGGATGCTGGATAAGGGTGCCGAAGTTAGTTTCATTTCACTGTTAGTTGTTACCCTTTCTGGAACTATATTAGGAGTAATTTTTACAGCACTGATAAGAAAATATTTTATAGAAGGAGAGAAATTGCCATTCCCTATGGGAATTGCTGCATCGGAAACTGTCCTTGCAGGTGATGAAGGGGGAGATAAAGCTAAAACATTATTTTCAACTCTAGGGATAACTGCAGTATTTACAGCGATTAGAGATGGGTTTGGTAAGATACCAGGAGCTTGGCTTTCAACAAAATTAGCAGCAAAAAATATATTCTTTGGATTATGGGTGTCTCCTATGGCTGTAGGGATAGGATATTTAATTGGACCATTATTTACAGGAGTATGGTTTTTGGGGGCTGTAATTTCTTATTTTTTCATAATACCAGTGGGAGTAAGTGCAGGATGGTTTGCTGATGTTGAAGTAGCCACCGCATTTAAGGATAGCTTGGGGATTGGACTTATGGTTGGTACTGGCATAGGTATTTTAGTAAAGGGGATTTTACCTAAAGCAAAAGAAATATATGGACCAATGGTAAGTGGAAAAGCAGCAAGGGAAGGCGGAGTTAATATGAAATGGGTGCCTATGCTGTTTGTAGTGGTAGCTTTTTTGCTAACCGTATTTACAAACATGGGATTTGTTGCATCGGTTTTGACTATAGTGGGGGTATGGTTAACAACTGCTATGGCAGCTTCTATAACAGGTCAAACAGGTATTAACCCAATGGAGATATTTGGAATCATAGTTTTGTTGGTAGTTAAAGGGGTTACTAAGATAGGTGGAGTAGAAGCATTTTTAGTAGCGGGAGTTGTAGCTGTAGCTAGTGGATTAGCTGGAGATGTGTTGAACGATTTTAAAGCTGGCTATATTTTAAAAACAGATCCTAAGGCACAACTAATAGCGGAAACGATAGGGGGTATTATAGGTTCTGTTGTATCTGTTATAGTGATGTTCGTAATGTTTAAAGCCTATGGTGAAATGGGACCAGGAACTGAATTACCAGCACCTCAAGCATATGCAGTATCAACCATGGTAGGTGGTTTGCCGAATTCAGGAGCATTTATTGGAGGACTTGTAATTGGATTAGTGCTATATCTACTCAATATACCGGGAATGACATTAGGAATAGGAATATATCTACCAATGTTTATATCAACTACTGCATTTATAGGTGGATTGATCCACTTAATAGTTAAAAAGATAAAACCTGAGGCACTGGAGAAAGGTACCATAATTTCATCAGGATTACTAGGTGGAGAGGGAGTTACTGGAGTAATAATAGCTATAATTCAGGTGTTAACAATGGCATAAAGGGGGAATTGGAAGTGATGAACTTGCAACAGATTAAGTTTACAGATATTGAAGGTATCAAGGTAGGCCATGCTCAGGATGTAGAAGCGGGAACTGGCTGTACAGTTATAATATGTGAAGAAGGGGCTACTGCCGGGGTAGATGTAAGAGGAGGTTCCCCTGGGACTAGAGAGACGGATCTATTAGATCCGCAAAATTTAGTGGATAAAGTTCATGCAGTAATGTTGTCAGGAGGATCAGCCTTTGGCTTAGATGCTGCTTCAGGTGCTATGAAATATCTAGAAGAAAGGGATATTGGATTTGATGTACAGGTGACAAAGGTACCCATAGTATGTAGTGCAGTATTGTTTGACTTGGTAGTGGGAGACCATAGGGTAAGACCAGATTTAGAAATGGGCTATGAAGCTTGTGTAAATGCTACGAATATGGAATGTCCCAATGGCAATGTAGGGGCTGGTACTGGTGCTACAGTAGGAAAGTTTTTAGGCATAGAAAGAGCTATGAAAGGTGGACTAGGATCTTATGCTATACAAGTTGGAGATTTAAAAGTGGGAGCTATAGTAGCAGTTAATGCTCTAGGCGATATAATCGATCCAGAAACGGGAGAGATATTGGCTGGTTTACTAGATGAGGATGGAAAAGCATTAATTGGAACAGAAGATACTATGGCAATAAAGTATAATGAAAAGAAAAATATATTTAGTGGTAATACTACCATAGGAGTGGTAGCTACTAACGGAATATTTACAAAATCCCAGATGAACAAACTAGCCTCTATGTCCCACAATGGCTATGCTAGATCCATGAGACCAGCTCATTCCATATTCGATGGGGATACCATATTTACTATGGCCACAGGTAAGGTAGAAGCGGATATAAATGTGGTAGGATTTTTGGCGGCAAGAACTATGGAAAGAGCAGTGGTAAATGCAGTTAAGAGTGCTGAATCGGCTTATGGGTTTAAGGCATACAGCAGCATCATTGAAAGGGGACATAAAAATGAAAACTAAAATAACAACCTTAGATTTCAAAAAAATGAAGGAAGAGGGTAGAAAGCTTAGGATGGTCACAGCCTATGATTATCAAATGGCAGCACTGGTGGATAAGACGGATATAGAATTAATCCTTGTAGGGGATTCATTGGGAATGGTGGTACTAGGATATGAAGGAACCATTAGTGTGACTATGGAGGATATGATTCACCATATAAAGCCAGTGGTTAAAGGTGCCCCTAATACCTTTATAGTTGGTGATATGCCTTTTGGTTCCTATAATGTCAGCGTAGACAAAGCAGTGGAAAATGCCATAAGACTGATGAAAGAAGGTGGCTGCGACTGTATTAAATTAGAAGGAGGAGTAAATATTGCCGATAAGATAGAAGCAATAGTTGATGCAGGAATACCAGTAATGGCTCACATAGGATTGACCCCTCAGACTAGTTCGCAATTAGGTGGATTTAAAGTACAAGGAAAAGATGTAAAAGCAGCCAAGGAAATACTAGAAGACGCAAAAGCAGTTGAAGCAGCAGGTGCTTTTTCTGTAGTAGTGGAATGTGTACCTGCCCAAATAGGAAAAATTATATCCGAAACCTTAGAAATACCAACAATTGGCATTGGGGCAGGAGTATATTGTGATGGACAGGTGTTGGTAACTCAGGATATGATAGGAATGTTTGACCAATTTGTACCTAAGTTTGTTAAACAGTATGCTGATGTTGGGAATATGATAGTAGAAGCATTTAATAGCTATGGAAGGGAAGTTCAAGAAGGTAAATTTCCTGGAGATGTTCATAGCTTCAATATGAAACAAGAAGTCCTAGACGAACTATTAAAGTAAAAAGAATCACCCACCTTGATCTTGGTAAAATATCGAGATTGAAGGTGGGTTTTTATATTAGTATTAATAAAATCTATACAATGTTTTTTACTATAGCTTATTCTTATTGGAATAAAGGAGATGGTTATGCTAAAATGACTAAGGATTTGAATACCATGGGGGTATAAAGGTGAAAGCTATGGAGAAGTCAAAGTATAGAACAAAATTTGCATCCTTGGAGAATATTTCAAAGAGCTTTGGAAAAGTAGATGCATTAAGGGATGTAACTATGGAAATTGAAAAGAATAAAGTTACCGCCATAGTTGGAGACAATGGTTCTGGCAAAAGCACTCTTATTAAGATTTTGTCAGGTACTTTAAGACCAGATAGTGGGAATATATATATAGAAGATGAATGTTACAAATATATGACACCTAAACTGGCTTATGAAACGGGTATAGCTACGGTCTATCAGGACTTAGCTTTAGACAACTTTAGGGATGTGGCGGGAAACATTTTTCTCGGAAAAGAGATAACTAAATTTGGTTTTATTTTAGATTATGATGAAATGTATAGACAAACTGAGGAGCTTTTAAACAAGCTCAATATAAATATCCCCTATTTAAAAACCCCTGTAGGTTATCTATCAGGAGGCCAGAGACAATCTGTTGCAATTGCAAGGGCTATTTATCAGGGGAAGAAGCTAATAATATTTGACGAGCCAACAGCTGCTATGGGGGTAAAGGAATCTACAGCAACTAATCACTTGATAAAATCATTGCCTGATAAGGGATTTGCAGTACTAATCATAAGTCATGATATCTATCAGGTATATGATATAGCCGATAGAATATTTATTATGGAACATGGTGAAATAGTTGATGATGTAATGAAATCGGCAATTACACCAGAGGAGCTAAGGGAAAGGATTAGTGTTGGGATTAAAAATTAATTTGAGAAAGAGTGAATATATTGATTAAAAGATATGATAAAGAGTCTAATGGCATAGACAAGCCTTTTACCCAATTGTTTCTACTTGGAATTTTAACCTTATTAGTTATATTTTTGTCAATAAAATCGCCTTTTTTTCTCACTTGGACCAATATAAGAAATATACTAGATCACTCTTCACTGCAATTGATAATGGCCATAGGAATGACCTTTGTAATTTCATCTGGTGGTATTGATCTATCAGTTGGGAGCGTTGTTGCATTGACTGGTATATGTATTGGGCTATTACTAAAGGGCGGTGTGTCAGTGGTTTTGTCATCTATTATTGGTGTATTAATAGGTGGAATATTAGGTACTTTTAATGGAATTATAATTTCTAAATTAAAAATAGCTCCCTTTATAGTGACTATAGGGAGTATGTCCCTCTATAGAGGGCTTAGTTTGGTAATTACAGAGGGTATGCCCATATATGGTTTTCCCACCCAATTTACATACTTTGGGAAAGGGGACTTAGGTAAGGTAAACCCTCCAATAATACTAGCCATATCTATGGTTATACTCTCTGTATTTTTATTTAAATATACTAAATGGGGACAGTATATCCTTGCTCTAGGGGGGAATGAAGAAGCCTTAAGAAGAGTAGGGGTGCCTGTCAATGTTTATAAGACAACAGTTTATATGTTTTCAGGCTTAACTGCTGGGTTAGCAGGATTGATATTTACATCTAGACTTAATGCAGCAGAACCTAATGCAGGTTTTATGCTTGAATCAGATATTATTGCTGCTGTTATACTAGGAGGAACTTCTATGAAAGGAGGAAAAGCTAGTATTAGTGGTACAGTAATAGCTTGTCTTCTTTTAGGAGTTGTTAGAAATGGTTTAACTATATTGAGTATTTCTTCGTATTATCAACAGTTATTTATAGGGGCTATTATTATCATATCTGTATCCATATCAGAAATAAGACAAAGAAGACAGATACAGATTAGATAATTTATTAAGACAAATTTTAAAGGAGATGAAGAGGGAAATGAAAAGATTTGTATCATTTGTACTAGTATTAACTATGTTAACTGGTTTGTTAATCGGATGTACTTCAAAGGATGCAGACACTAATGAAGCAAATAATGTAAAGGAAGTAGAAGAGGTTGATGCAGTAGATAAAAATACTGAAGAAGAGGGCAATGTTAAAATTGCTGAAATGGAAGAAATATTGATGAGCCAATTGGAACCTATGCCTGAACTCAATGGGGGAGAAAAAATTGGGGTTTTAGTTATTTCACTAACCAATCCATTTTGGTCTAATATGAAGGATAAATATGAAAAGGCTGGGGAAGAGTTAGGAATTGATGTAGAAGTATTATCTGCTCCAACAGAAGATGATACTACCTCTCAACTTGAAACTTTAGATGGAATGATAGTAAAAGACTATGATGCTATTGTTTTTTCACCAATCGATGGAAACAACTTAATACCAGGACTATTAAGGGCTAATCAAGCAAATGTACCAGTGATAAATTTAGGGCCAGGAGTAAATCAAGATGCTTTGAAAGAACAAGATGGACATCTTGATGGTGTTATTACCGTTGATTTTGAGAATCAAGGTAGGATGGTAGCAGAAGATATGCTAAAACAAATGCCTGATGGTGGGAAAGTAGCCATAATACAAGGTATTCCTGGTGCTGGGCAAAGTGAAGGTCGTACCAAGGGAGCAAAAGAAGTATTTGAAAATACTGAAGGAATTGAACTTGTAAGCGTTCAGCCAGGAAATTGGGATAGAAATACAGCTTATAATATTGCTACAGATCTTATCCAAGCCCATCCAGATTTAAAAGGTATATTTGCATGCAACGATGTTATGGCTCTTGCAGCAGTAGAAGCTTTAGAAACAGCGGATAAAAAGGATGGAGTTATTGTATATGGTGTAGATTTTACAGAGGAAGCCCAGGCAGCTATAAAAGAAGGGCGCCTTGATGGTTCTATTACCTATTCCCCATCTGTATATACAAAAGCAGCTTTACTTTTATCTCTAAAAGTAGTTCAAGGCCAAGAAATAGAAGGACCGGTGTACTCTCCTCTTGCAATAGTAAATCAGGAGAATGTAGATGATTTTGATGGATGGAAATAGACCTAAGAACTATCTAGTAGAGACGGCTTTGTTAGGCCATGGTCTTGTTTCTGTAGAGGATCATGAGATATTATCTCATTGGCCTAAGGGAGCTATGTTAGCTTGGGTGGAAAAGGGAAAAATACGCATAGGAACCATAGAGGAATTTATCCCAGCTAGGCAGGAAAGGGACAATTGGGGTAGACTTGATGGCCTTAAGATTAAAGAGGAGCTTGATCCTAATGCAAATGCCTATCTTACAGCTTCAGGCACTATGGCAGTTGCTAAGGAGATAGGCTGTCCAGTGGTGGTTTCAGCTGGTATAGGGGGCATAGGGGATATTAAGGAAGAAAGGCTTTGCTATGATTTGCCCGCTCTTTCCCAAATGGGAATTACCCTTGTAGCCACTTCCCCTAAGGATATGTTGGATATAGAGGGAACCTTAAATTGGCTCAAGGAACATGGGGTTAAGGTATTAGGTTTTGAAACTGAGTATTGTGATGGATATATACTCAATCTAAAACCCTATAAGCTTTCAGGAAATTTATCCTATGAAAAGGCAAACCAATTGGAATATGGTTGCAATTTAATTCTCAACCCTATCCCTAAGGAAGAACGTCTTAAAGATGAATCCTTTTTAGAGGAAGCCATAAAAGCTGGAAAGGAAGCAGAACAAAGAGGAGAACATTACCATCCAGCAGCTAATGCTTGCTTTGATAGACTAAGCTTTGGTCTATCATCTAAAATACAACTTAAATCTTTAATTTCTAATATAAAAGTAGCTGAGATGATAACTAAGAATAGATAATAAAAATCAAATGGCAGGAACTTGTGCCATTTGATTTTTTTATAGAAATAGTTATTTTATTATAGATATTTGTGATGATTTAAGATATAATTATCATTATGGAATAATTAGGAGTTTAGACTCCTTTTATATAGATGAAGAAGATGCTATAATTAGATATTGACAGGTTGTTAATTTATTATCTTCAGATATGAAAGGCAAAAAAGAAATATTCTTAGTGTTAGAAAATATATAAGCTACACCACACCCACATATTAAGGTAACCTATCATTATTGCAATTAAGCAAAATGATAGGTTATTCTTTTAGAGGAGTTTAAAAAAAAATATAGAATACTATATATAAGGACAACAATAACTTTAAAAAACGGTGCCAGGCACCAATATTTAAAGTTATGGAATATTCTGAAAATTTATAGGGAGGAGGATGCTCATGTATTTAAATTGTTTTGATGAGGTTAAACATATTACTAAGGAGTTGGTAAAAGTACCTAGTGTTGTAAAGACTAGTGGGGAGACGGACTGTGCTAAAAGGATATATGGATTTTATGAGGAACTGCCCTATTTTCAAAAGAATCCAGACCAGCTTAAACTTATACAGACTGTAGAAGATGAAATAGATAGGTATATAGTTATTGCCCATGTAAAGGGAACTAAAGGTAGTTCAAATAGAGCTATAATACTAATGGGGCATTTGGATACTGTTGGGGTAGAGGATTTTGGGCCTATAAAAGAACATGCTTTTGATCCGGATAGGCTACCAGAATTTTTAAAGGAAATGAAATTGGAGGAAGAGGTACTAAAAGATATTGAATCTGGTCAATATATGTTTGGACGAGGTGCCTTGGATATGAAATCGGGAGTTGCAGGGCACATGTATTTGACCAAATATTTTTCTGAACATCCAGAGGAGTTTGATGGACATTTGATAACCTTAGCTGCTTGTGATGAAGAGGATAATTCCCATGGAGTATTAACTGCATTAAAGACTTTCAAGGAAATGAAAGAAGAAGGGTTGAATTATATAGCTTGTATTAATGCGGATTATTCAACTCCTTATCATGAGGAAGATGAAAATCGATATATATACTTTGGTACCGTAGGGAAATTATTGCCCTCTTTTTATGTAGTAGGAGAAGAGGCTCATGTTGGTCAAGCCTTTTCTGGTTTAGACCCTAATCTATTGGTGGCCGAGTTGACTCGACTGATATCCTATAATCCAGAGCTCTGTGATGAATCTCAGGGGGAGACTACTATACCACCAGTGTCCCTAAAACAATCTGATTTTAAGAATAAGTATACGGTTCAAACTGCTTTGTCAGCCTATTCCTATTATAATTTCTTTACCCATAGTATGACACCTAAGGATGTAATGGATAGGATGAAGGCAAAGGGAGAGGAAGCCTTTAATAATGTAATAGAATACTTAAATGATGCCTATGAGGAATTCTGCAAAAAGGCTAATTATCCTTATAAAAAGCTTCCTTGGGAGGAAAGAGTCTATACTTGGGATGAATTTTACAACGAGCTACATACGGTACATGGAGATAGATTTAAGTTATACATGGATAGCTTTGCCAAGGAGCTAAATCAACAATATCCAACTTTGGATTTAAGGGAATTTAGCGTCAAAATGGTAGAAGAAGCTTGGAAATGGTCTATAGATAAGAGTCCGGCTATAATAATATATTTTTCATCTACTTACAATGCTAGGATTGAAATGACTGGTGAGACGGAGTTGGAAAGAGAACTAATGGATAGTGTAAATAAATCTATAGATTTTGTTGGTGACTATTCGGATAAGCCTATTGTGGCGAAGATGTTCTATCCATATATATCTGATGCAAGTTTTATGTCTTCAAGCGATAGTCCTGAGGATATTTTGTATTTGGAAAAGAATATGCCAGCTTGGGATTCTAAATATGTATATGATATGGAGGCGGTGATGGCAGTTGATGTGCCTGTTGTAAATATAGGGACCTATGGAAAGGATGGACACAAGATGACGGAAAGAGTCCATATGAGACATACCTTTGAGATTGTACCAAATATCACCTACAACACCATAAAATCTCTATTAGGTTAAACAGGTCAGGATTAATCCTGACCTGTTTAAATATTTATTAAAACTTAATATTTCCAATCAACATCTGTAATTCTTCAGCTAATCGTGCTAGACTCTCCGTAGAAGAAGTAATTTCTTCCATAGAGGCCATCTGTTCTTGAGAGGCTGCTGAGGAGTTCTGGATTTGGGCTGCAATCTCCTTGCTCATGTGTTCTATTGAAGTAGAAGAATGGACTAAGGAATCTACGTAGTTTTCTACATTGCTAATGGCTGCTACTACTTCGTTGACTGCATAGCCAATTTGGACGATCAACTTAGAGATTTCATCGAAAGTCTCTTTAGCTTCATTGACCCTTGTAACACCTAACTCTACTTCTCTGCTACCGAAATCCATTTTATTGTTTGCTTCTTCTATTAATACATTGTTGTTTACCAATAGAAGGTATATTTCTTCTGCTGAGTTTTGAGTTTCCTCGGCTAGCTTTCTAATTTCTTCAGCTACTACGGCAAATCCTCTGCCATATTCTCCAGCTCTAGCAGCTTCTATAGCTGCATTTAGTGCTAACAAGTTAGTTTGCTCTGCTACATCTTGGATGATCTCAAGCATTTGATTCATCTCATTGGAACTAGAGCTGATATTGTCCAAGGAGGATTTAACACTATTGGTACTATTCTCTATATTTTTCATTTGGACGGTGACTTGATCCATCTTTTCCTTTCCTATTTCCGTCTTGTCAAATACATCTCTATTTACAGCTTCCGCATTACTAGTTTGGCTAGACACATGTTCCACCTGGGTGGATATCTCCTTTATGGAAGAGGCTACGTTCATTATCTCCTCTAGCTGATTATTAGAACTTTCGGCGATTTCATTAGAGTTTTCTGCTATATTAGTAGCGGCTGCTGTAGATTGTTGGGATATAGCTGCTAATTCCTCCGAAGCAGCGGCTACTTGATGGGAGGATTCTTGTATTTCCATCGCAAAGTTTCTCATATTATCGATTACTACTTGCAGGGAATAGGCCAATTTCCCCAATTCATCTTTTCTTAGTATTAATTTTTCATCCATATTTTCACTTAAATCCAATTGAGATAATTTATAAGCTTGATCTGTAGCTTTAGCAATAGGTCTAGTAAGGCTTCTACTAAATAACAATGAAAATACTACACCTATTATTATTGCAATTATCACCGCTAGGATTAGGGTGTTCCTTAGTGAGCTCAAACCAGCTAGTACTTCTGACTCATTTATGTTGACTACAAGAGTCCATCCCTTAGATTTAATGGGGGCAAAGCCTAAGTGAATTATTTCACCGTCTTCCATATATCTGCCTATACCTGATTTTCCTTGGGATATCTTTTCTTCCATTTGGGTAACGTCATCAATAAATTGACTAGATACTCTTTCCTTTAATTTAGAAAAACTAACTTTATCGTTACTTCCATCGGTAGCATGGGCTATGGCAGTAGGATGAGATATTACATCTGTAACATCGTTTAATATGTAGGCAAAGCCTTCTTCTCCAATTTTTATGTTTTGAGCTATTCTATAGAAGTCTTCCGCAGGCTTAAAGCCCACTATAACTCCTAAATTAACGCCTTTATACTTTATGGGAGCAGCTATGGCTATTTCCAATTTTCCTGACAATTCGTTTACAAAGGGTTCAGAAAAATAGTTGCTTCCAGCATGGGCTCTTCGAAAGTATTCTTTTTCGTATATATCCAAGACTACCCCATTGTTTAATGTTAGTTCCCCCTGTATATCTGCTAGGCCTATGCTAGAGAAATTCAACTTACCCCTTTCATCTTCTATTACTTTTAGTTTTTCCTCCATAGGAATATCGGGGTTGGCAATTATGTCCAGGTTTCCTAAAGTAGCTATGGATAGGGTATTGTTTTTAATCTGTTCGTCCACAATATTGGCCGAGTCTATAGCCTTATTTAGCAGTAATTCTTCATTAGTTTTTATCAGTTCATCTTTGGATATGAAATATGTGACTAGTCCTAATATAAGGGTTAATACTATCAGTATAGAAGTAATGGATAAGATCATGCTTTTGCCGATACTCTTTACCCTTATATTGTCAGCAGAAAGTTTCTCTTTTTTCTTTCTATTAAATTTAGGGAGTTTTAGTTTTTTGAACTTAAATTTCATATATTTTCGCTCCTTTATGTAGATATGATAAAAATTGTTTCCATACTCTAAATATTAGACAAAAGTTCCTAAAATCCTCTATTTTTTTAAAAAATATTCCAAAAGTTATAGAAAACCTACTAATGGGTTGTATAGGGTAAAATAGAATAGATTGACAAATTTACATGTAGAGGTTTTACTTTAAATATATACAATATTCGCAAAAATTCAAATATTATCATAATTCCATCATAATACAATCTACTATTATTACTCTAAATTAAAAAAAGACATGTCAAGGGACGTGTCTTAAATATTATATTAAGGGAGGTTTTGAAATGTATAAAAAGCTAGGGCTAATATTGCTAGTGTTGGTGTTAATTGCCGGGACCTTAGTAGGATGTGGTAAATCAACGGATACTGGCGGTGGTTCAGGTGGTTCATCGGATGTAATAAAGATTGGAGTATTTGAACCTATGACTGGAGCTAATGCCGCTGGTGGAGAGATGACAGTAGAAGGTATTAAACTAGCTAATGAGACTAGAGGAGAAGTACTAGGTAAGAAGGTAGAATTGGTAATAGTAGATAATAAGTTAGATAAGGTAGAGGCAGCCAATGCAGTATCAAGACTTATTGACAAAGATGAGGTAGTAGCAATTATAGGTAGTTATGGTAGCTCTCTGTCTATGGCAGCAGGGGATATAGTCAAAAAAGCAGAGGTGCCGGCAGTAGGTTGTTCACCAACTAATCCACTAGTTACATTGAACAATGACTATTATTTTAGAGTCTGTTTTATCGATCCTTTCCAAGGAACAGTAATGGCAAATTATGCAGTTAATGATCTAGGTGCTAAGAAAGCAGCTATCATTCAGGATGTAACTCAAGATTATTCTATTGGATTAAGTAAATATTTCGTAGATGCCTTCAAAGAATTGACAGGGGATGAAGATAGTATAGTGGAGATCAGCTCCTATAATACTGGGGACCAAGATTTTACCGCCCAACTTACCAATGTTAAGGGGAAAAGCCCAGATGTAATTTTTGCTCCAGGAAACTATGGAGAATCAGCATTGCTGATCAGGCAAGCTAGGGATTTGGGCATAGATGATCCTATTTTAGGTGGAGACACTTGGGAATCACCTGAATTTTTAACAATTGGTGGAGATGCAGTAGAGGGTGCTGTATTTAGTACTCACTTTACAGCAGAATCTCCAGTAACCGATGTATCCGATGTATTTCTAAAGCAGTATAAGGAGAAATTTAATAAGGATGCCAATGCTTTTGCAGCATTAGGATATGATGCATATATGGTTATACTAGATGCTATAGAAGCTGCAAACTCTACTGATTCTAAAGTTATAAGGGATAAGATAGCTGAGACAAAGGATTTCGTAGGGGCTACAGGAAATATTACTCTTGATGAAAATGGCGATGCAGTTAAATCTGCAGTTATTAATAAGGTCGAAAATGGAGAATTTGTATACTTAACTACTGTGGAACCAGAATAAATTGACTGGATTAGGGGGGCTGATTATGGGGAATCAAGGTTTTTTGCAACACCTGGCTAATGGTATCTCACTAGGTAGTTTATATGCCTTAATTGCTATAGGGTATACCATGGTTTATGGAATACTTAGGCTTATAAACTTTGCCCATGGGGATATATTTATGCTTGGAGTTTATATTACCTATTATGGAATCGTTTTCACATCTATACCTTGGTGGCTCGTATTTATACTGGCGTCGATAATTACTGGATTTATTGGGCTCCTCCTAGAAAAGTTAGCATATAAACCATTAAGGGATTCGCCAAGGATTACTATTCTTATATCTGCTATTGGAGCTTCATTTTTCTTACAAAATTTTGGGATAGTAGTGTTTGGGGGAAGGCCCAAAGCCTTCCCTATCCCTAATGTATTCAATAAGGTTATAAAACTAGGAGGAGTATCAGTAAGCTTAGTTACCTTTATAATACCAGTAGTCACCATATTGTTGCTTTTAGCCCTTACCTATTTTATTACTAAGACTAAAACAGGTATGGCTATGAGAGCTTTATCTAAGGACTATGAAACAGCTAGTCTTATGGGAATAGATATAAATAGGATTATATCCATTACCTTTTTCATAGGTTCCTTTTTAGCAGCTGTTGGAGGAATAATGTGGGGAATAAAGTATCCTCAATTGATGCCTTTGATGGGTGTGATGCCAGGGCTCAAATGCTTCATAGCGGCAGTTATCGGTGGAATAGGCAATATAACTGGTGCTGTAATAGGTGGCTTTATATTAGGGTTGGGAGAGATTATGCTAATAGCATTGCTTCCAAAACTTACTGGATACAGGGACGCTTTTGCATTTGTAGTTTTGATCATTATACTTCTAGTTAAACCTACGGGTTTAATGGGAGAAAAAGTAACGGAGAAGGTGTAGCCTATGGAAGATAATAATAGATTAAAAAACTCATTAATAGCTCTTGTTATTACGTTGATTGCATTGTTTATATTGAATAGGGTGTTGGATGATTATAAGCTTAGAATATTGAATCTTTGTGGCATATATATAACTCTAGGACTTAGCATGAACCTTATCAATGGTTTGACTGGCTTGTTTTCCTTAGGACATGCTGGGTTTATGGCTGTAGGTGCCTATACTGTGGCTATTCTTACAATGCCTGTTGCCATGAAGGACATGAACTTCTTTACGAAGCCAATGGTACCCTTTTTGGCTAATGTAGAGTGGGGCTTTTTTCCGGCACTTATCATGGCAGGTATTATTTCAGGCTTTATTGGTTTTTTAATAGGGGCACCAGTGTTAAGATTGACAGATGACTATTTGGCTATAGCTACCTTAGGCTTTGCTGAAATAATTCGAGTAGTATTTACCAATGCCCAATCTTTAACTAATGGAGCCTTAGGATTAAAGGGGATACCCAATAGTACCAATATCTGGTGGAGTTGGGGAGTAGCTATACTGACCATAGTATTTATGGAATTTTTGATGAAGGGAAGTTATGGCAAGGCTTTTAAGGCCATTAGAGAAGATGAGATTGCAGCCCGATCTATGGGTATAAATCTTTTTAAACACAAGGTTATGAGTTTTACTTTTGGGTCTTTCTTAGCAGGAATTGGAGGAGGGCTTTTGGCAGCACTTTTAGGTACTATCGATCCTAATATGTTTAGGATTGCTTTAACTTTTAATATCCTACTGATTGTAGTACTAGGTGGATTGGGAAGCATAAAAGGGACGACAATCTCTGCAATAATAGTCACTATTATGATGGAAGGCTTAAGATTCCTAGATGAATCCATCAATATAGGGCCTATCCATATAGAAGGTGTCCAAGGAATGAGAATGGTTGTCTTTTCAATAATCCTTATGGTTGTAGTGATAGTTAGAAAAGAAGGATTGCTAAAAGAAAGCTGATGAAGGATGTGAATTAATGATGCTAAGAATAGACGATATGACTATGAGATTTGGTGGAGTAATAGCGGCAAATCAATTTAATGCTAATATACAAAAAGGTGAAATAGTGGGGCTAATCGGTCCTAATGGAGCCGGCAAGACGACGATTTTTAACGTAATTACTGGCGTGTACAAGCCTACGGAAGGGGAGATAATATTTTCACCTAATGAAGAAGATTTGATATAACAGGGCTTAGGCCAGATGAAATTGCAAAACTTGGCATATGTAGAACCTTTCAAAATATCCGATTATTTAATGAACTATCCGTTCTTGACAATGTTTTCATTGGCAATCATCTGAGGCTCAAATCCAATATTTTTTCCTCAGTCCTTAGACTACCCAACTACAGAAGAGAAGAAAAGGAAATGTATGAGAAATCCCTATACCTTTTGGAAAAGGTGGATTTGAAAGATGAGATGAATGAAAAGGCTTATTCATTGCCTTATGGTAAACAAAGAAGATTGGAAATAGCTAGGGCTTTAGCAACGGAGCCAAAACTACTACTATTAGATGAGCCTGCAGCTGGTATGAACCCTCAAGAAACTAGGGAATTAATGGACTTTATAGAGGAGATAAAAGAAGAATTTGATTTGACTATATTTCTAATAGAACATCATATGGAAGTAGTAATGGGGATATCCCATAGGATATTAGTACTGGACCATGGAATTTTAATTGCAGAAGGAGAACCTTGGGAGATCCAAGAGGATGAAAGAGTTATAGAAGCTTATCTGGGGGTGGAGTAGATGCTAAAGGTTTCAAATTTGCATGTAAACTATGGTGGTATCAATGCCCTGAGGGGAATAGATATATCCATTGAAGAAAACCAAATAGTCACCCTTATAGGAGCCAATGGTGCAGGAAAATCCTCTACTTTGAGGGCTATTATGGGATTGGTTGAAAAATCTCAGGGGAAAATAGAATACAATGGTGAAGATTTGACCAATATGGCCACTAAGGATATAGTAAAAAAAGGTATAGTAATGGTTCCTGAGGGAAGAAGGGTGTTTGAAGATTTAACAGTTGAGGAAAATCTCATATTAGGAGCCTATACTAGAACGGATATGGCAGGAATAAGGGAAGACATTGATAAGATGTTTGAATTGTTTCCTAGACTAAAGGAAAGACATTGGCAAAAAGCAGGAACCCTTTCCGGTGGAGAACAGCAGATGTTAGCGGTGGCTAGGGCCTTGATGGTTCGTCCAGAGGTATTGATGATGGATGAGCCTTCCCTAGGTTTGGCTCCTCTTTTGGTAAAGGATATATTTGAGATAATTAAAACCCTTAATCAACAGGGAAACACCATATTGTTAGTAGAACAAAATGCTAAAAAGGCACTGGAAATTGCAGATTATGCTTATGTATTGGAAACTGGAGAATTGGTATTGGAAGGTCCAGGCAAAGAAGTATTGATGAATGATAGGGTTAAGGAGGCATACTTAGGAGAGGCAAAATAACAATATAATGCTAAAAAAGAGGCTTTTTCTCCTATGTGAGAAAAGGTCTCATCAATTCATATGCATTTGTGTTTAATTATATAATTGTAATCAAATTGTAATATTACTGTAATTTGTTTGAAAAGATTATTTTATATATTAAAAGGGATAGATTAAATATTTTCTGATGGAAGTATAGAATATAAATGCTAATAGAGGCCAATATAAAGTTTATATAGTAACTGCTCCCCCAAAATAATATAGACAGTTGCAAGGGATAAGCTGTTGGATAACTATCTTAGTATTTGACAAAAAAGATATTGGCGACCCTCCATACAGGTTTGTATTGGAGGGTTTTTTTTAGAATTGTAACCATACTGTAACCAATTAAAGTAGAAAAAATGCTATAATTAAAATGGATAGTTGTAAACAATTATTTAAAGGTGTGATTACATGAAAAAAATTGTATCCTTAGTTTTAATGATTAGTTTAATTTTATCTATGAGCCTTCCTGCTTTGGCAAGTATGGAGGACAAGCTATCCAATCATTGGTCTAAAGATGAAATAAACAAGGATTTCTTGACATATTATTTTCCCTATCTAGCTAAAGATGATTTTAAACGTTTTGATCCCAATGGTTCTATAGCTGAAAATGATTTTTTATTATCCTTTTCATCTCTATTAAAGGATAAAGGATATTCTAACGATGTACTTGGTTGGAAGGTAGGATTGACTAGAGTACAGATGGCTAATATCGTAGGTAGCAAGCTTATGGAAGAATCTATTATCCAAAGGGGTAATGGGCAAGTACCTTTTGTAGATATCAATCATCTATCTCAAGAAGAGAAGGGAGCTATAGCTGCTTTGTACAATGCAGGTTTGATATCTGGCGTGTCCAAGAACAAGTACATGCCTAATAGAAAGGTAACCCAGGCGGAGGCTATAGTATTTCTCCAAAGGATAAATACTCTATTGGATAAAAGGGCAAGTATTCCTTTCAAATTGCTAGGAATTGTTCAATCCTATTCAGCAAAGGAAGGTATAACATCGAAGATAGAGAATGGTAAGGTTTTAGTAACCATAACTAAATCCTTTCCAACTCCAGGCTATAATATGGAGATAGATAGAATAGTAAAAGCTGGTGATGATTATATCATCCATTTAAATATAACTCCCCCAAGTAAAGATAGCATCCAATTACAAGTAATAACATACAAGACCATAACCATAGAAATAGATAAAGATAATATTGGAAATCCCCCATACAATTTCATATTGGGGGATATTTTTATGTTATAATATATAGATGTAATAAATAATAGACAGAAGGGGAATTAAAATGGCAAGACGTAAGGAGATAAAAGAACTATATTACATCAGGGCTATAGCTGCCATGGGTATATTGATTATCCATGCTACTGGAGGATTTGCTGTTCACTCGGAATATGGCTCTAAGGCTATGTATTTGGGTATATTTTTAAACCAGTTTTTTAGATTTGGTAGCCCCATTTTTATGATGGTTTCAGGACTGGTACTGTTTTATAATTACAGATCTATAGATGAATTTGATATTGGTAGATTCTATAAGAAAAAGGTAAAATTCATATTATTACCCTATACAATTTGGTCTACTGTATACTTTTTATATACATCTTATATAAATAGGTTGCCAATAAGTGGGGAAAGGTTAATAGGCTATGGTAGAGGTTTACTTTTAGGGGAGAATTTTTCCCATCTATATTTCATATTTTTGATATTTCAATTTTACATAATATTGCCTTTACTAATAAAATACTTGGCTAAGCCCATGGAGGAGAAGCCCTTTAGAGTATTTACTTTTTTCTTGATATTCCAGGGTGCTATCCTTATCTATGGGTATTACTTTAAAAATCCCCATGCTACGGGAATAGTAAGTATATTTAACCGATATTATTGGAAAACCCTGTTTAGCTGGTCCTTCTACTTTATGACAGGAGGCTTAATAGGGATGCATTATCATAGATTTGTAGACTTTGTTGAGACAAATATAAAGGGTATATTTATTGGATATGTAATTTCTACCATTTTCTATATTGGACAAGTATATTATAATGTATGGAGCCATGGTGGTAGGGATTACTATGGTAAATTTGGTTCCATTAGACCTCATACTATGATTTACGCCCTATTTACTATGCCTATACTCATCTGGATAACAAGAAAGATGGTAGGAAAATATGATGGTTTAAAGGATTTTGGAACCTATTCTTTTGGAGTGTACTTTTCTCATCCATTGATATTGGAGGAGATAAAGAGACAACTAATGGGGAATTTCCCCAATCATATAGGATATAGTAGATTGTCCTCTTTGATACTAATATGTGGATTGGGATTGGGTATTACATTTATATTCGTATTATTAATTGGAACATTAGAAAGTAGATGGTTGTTTATAGGCAAGGTGCCTAAATATGTACCAAGAAGCCGAAGAAAGGAAGAATACGTATGACAAATACCCGAAAGGTAGCACAATCAGCGGCGATGATTGCAGTGTTTACACTGATAAGTAAGTTTTTAGGTTTTTTAAGGGAAGTTTTGATAGCTTCTACCTATGGTTCTGGATATGAGACGGACACTTACTTTGTAGCTATGACTGCCACGGTAATCATAATGACTACTATAGGTGCCTCTCTAAACACCACCTTAATACCAATATTTACTGAAATAGAAGAGAATAAAGGAAAAGAAGCCAAGCTGAAATTTTTAAACAATATGTTGAATATGGTGTTTTTTATTACCATTATATTAGCTCTTTTAGGGTTTTGGCTGTCTCCAGTAGTTATTAGGATATTGGCTAAAGGTTTTACGGGAAAACAATTTGCTTTGGCAGTAAAATTAAACAGAATAGGTTTACCCATTATTATATTTTTAGGATTTACCTATGTGTTTTCCGGATACCTTCATAGTAGTGAGATATTTGGGCCACCAGCTATAATGGGCCTTCCATACAACTTTGTATTCATAATATTTTTAGTGTTTTTTGCTAAAGAGGGAAATATACATGGATTGATGTTGGCTAGTGTAGTGGCAGCATCTACCCAGTTTTTAATCCAAGTACCGGCTATCAAACATCAAGGCTATAGATATAGTTATGATATCAATTTGAAGGATCCGTATTTAAAGAAAGTGCTGGTATTGGTATTGCCGGTAGTGCTAGGTTCAGCAGTGCAGCAGATAAATACTATAATAGACAAGACTCTAGCTTCAAGTTTGGTAGAAGGCAGTATATCTGCTTTAACCTATGCTTCTAGGATAAACGATCTTATCATATCCGTATTCGTCATGGCTATAACTACAGTAATATTTCCCATGTTGTCTAGAGCTTTTTCCCAAGAAAATGGGGGACAGATTAGGAGGATAATGGGACAAGGTATCAATATAATACTCATAATAACAGTTCCTGCAACCATCGGGATACTCATATTGGCTGAACCTATGGTAAGGATATTTTTTCAAAGAGGAGCCTTTAGTGAAGTGGCAACCCATATGACCTCCCAAGCACTGATATTTTATTCTGTAGGGTTGGTAGGTTCTTCCCTAAGGCTTATGCTGAACCGAGTGTACTACTCCTTCCAAGATACCAAAACTCCCATGATAAACGGAGCCTTAGCTGTAGGATTAAATGTAGTATTAAATTTACTCTTAATAAAGCCTATGGGTCATGCAGGATTGGCCTTGGCCACTAGTATATCTGCTACCTTTACTACCCTACTATTGTTTGTAGATTTGAGAAAAAAACTAGGAAGGATGGGGCTAAGAAACTACTTAATATGCTTTGGAAAGGCATTGATTGCATCGGCTATAATGGGGATAGTAGTATACTTCATGTACTTTGGACTGATGAGTTTACTTCCAAACAAGTGGATAATCGATTTATTGATACTATTGTTGTCCGTAGCAGTAGGAGTGTTTTTATACATTATATTATGCTCTATACTGAGGATAAGGGAGATAAGGATTCTGATAAGAACCTTAATTAAAAAGATGAGATAAAAACTCGGCAAGGGAAAATTCCCGCCGAGTTTTTTTATGCTTTTTTATGCACTAGAAAAATAATGTATAAAATAACTTCAAGTGCATAAAATACAGCCATACCATAGTAAAATACACATTTATAGCAACCATGCACAAGTTGGCACGAAGCTTGCACTTATATACGGGTAGTATAAATCGTTTTTATAATCCACTATTTTAGAAAGGAGGGGCTTATAAAAATGTTTGATTTAGATCTATTGAATAAAAAACTTGACCAATGGTCATTTTAGTATTATAATAATACTTATGAAATTGACCGTTGGTCATTTTTATTTTATTGGAAGGAGGTAGGTAGATGGTATCTAAGGTTGAAATAAACAAAAAGAAAAAAGAAAACTCCCTCTACGAGGCTGCCTATGATCTATTTACTACCAAGGGGATCCACGACACAGCCATAAATGATATAGTCAAAAAGGCCGGAGTAGCTAAGGGAACTTTTTATTTGTATTTTAGGGATAAATACGATCTTTTAGACCGGATAGTCCTGAACAAATCTGCCCATGTGTTGTGTGAGGCAGTCAAAAATACTAGATTAGATAGTTTTGATACCTTTGAAGAGGAACTCTTAAGTTTCGTAGATTATATAATCGAATATTTTAAAGGGGATAAGCTGCTATTGAAGTTGATCTACAAGAACTTATCTTGGGGGACCTTTAGAATGGCTTACAAGGACTATGAGGAGATACATGAAATATACAATATGTTTGAAAGAGGATATGAAGACTCCTCTATACCTAAAGAAGAGGTAGAAAAGATACTATTTATGATAGTGGAGTTGACGGGTTCCGTATGCTATAGCTGTATTATATTAAATGAACCTGCCAATATTGATGAGATGAAACCTATTCTATTTAATACTATTAAGAAGATGATTTAGGAGATGATTTAATGAATAAATTTGGCTTATTTATAGCAAAGCATAGAAAAATGGTTTTGATAATAGCCACATTACTATTGTTGCCTTCCCTATATGGGGCAGCTATGACTAAGATTAACTATGATATACTTACCTATTTGCCAAAGGATTTGGAATCGGTAAAGGGACAGGAAATATTGAACGATGTATTCAATAGCTCTGCTACGGGCATGTTGGTTATTGAAAATATGGAACCAAAGGACGTAGTAAAGGTAAAGGATAAGATCAGCAAAATAGAAGGAGTGGAAAGCGTAGTATGGGTA
>NZ_PPXY01000062.1 GCF_021655115.1 Clostridium sp. Cult3 | reverse complement strand
TCTATTAAATTGTTGTATTGGAGGAATGTTTTAAATGGTAAAAGGTACTGTAAAGTGGTTTAACGCTACAAAAGGTTATGGTTTTATTTCCACTGAAGAAGGCGAAGATGTATTTGTACATTATTCAGCAATCGAATCTGAGGGATTTAAAACTTTGGAAGAAGGACAAAATGTTGAATTTGAAATAGTTCAAGGAGAAAAAGGTCCTCAAGCTACTAATGTTATTAAACTATAATCCTGATTCTCTTTTATACGTTTTATAACGGTAGCAATCAAGCCCCTTAATAGGGGCTTTAAATATTTAAAAAATAATATAAAATAATATAATACAAAGGAGTATGTTATGGAGGATTATATTATTCGTGGGATAAACAAGGATAAGACTTTACGCTTGTTTGTTGCAAGCTCAACTAATCTAGTAGAAAAAGCAAGGAGAATACACAATACTTCTCCTACAGCCACTGCTGCTTTAGGCAGGGCTTTGACAGGAGCGGCTATGATGGGAATTGCCATGAAAGGTGAGAAGGATTCTTTGACCTTTAAAATAAAAGGTGATGGGCCTGTTGGAAGCATCGTAACCGTTGCTAACAACAGAGGAGAGGTAAAAGGATATGTGGACAATCCATATGCAGATGTTCCTTCAAGAGCCGATGGGAAATTAGATGTAGGTGGATTAGTAGGTAGAAATGGACAGCTGGTAGTCATAAGGGATTTAGGTTTAAAGGAGCCCTATATTGGTATGGCTAATTTAGTATCTGGGGAAATTGCGGTGGACCTAGTCAACTATTTTTATATATCTGAACAACAGCCATCAGCAATAAACTTGGGAGTTTTAGTGGATAAAGATATTTCCGTGAAGGCTGCAGGTGGTTATATGCTTCAATTGCTCCCAAATGTTGCCGAAGAGGATATTGATAGAATAGAAGAAATATTAAGTAAAGCAAAGCCTATTTCAACTCTAATAGATGAAGGTCTAACTCCTGAAGAAGTGATGGAAGAGCTATTCGGTATATTTGAAATGGAAGTACTAGACAAAAAACCAATAGAGTTTAAATGTAATTGTAAAAGGGAGAAGATCGAAAGTGTGCTACAAAGCTTAGGTAGAGAAGAAATAGAAGATATGATCAAAGAAGATGGGAAAGCTGAAGTGGTGTGCCATTTTTGCAATAATAAATATCTATTTTCTGAAGAAGATTTGCATAAATTAATCGATAATTAGCTATTGACTTTATTAAAATAATCTTGTATACTATCAATTGTGGTACACAAGCCCAGATAGCTCAGTAGGTAGAGCAGGGGACTGAAAATCCCCGTGTCGGTGGTTCGATTCCGCCTCTGGGCACCAGCTTATTTGCGGAAGTGGCTCAGTGGTAGAGCATCGCCTTGCCAAGGCGAGGGCCGCGGGTTCGAATCCCGTCTTCCGCTCCATACAAATTCTAAAATGGCGGCATAGCCAAGCGGTAAGGCATAAGCAGGGAACCAAAATCGTGTATTTCGATTTTGTGTGAATCGCTTAGTCGGAGCCGTTAATGCTGGTAGAAAGTATTTTTATTCACAAATTCTAAAATGGCGGCATAGCCAAGCGGTAAGGCAGAGGTCTGCAAAACCTTTATTCCCCAGTTCAAATCTGGGTGCCGCCTCCATTAAACCTCCTATTATAATAGGAGGTTGTTTTGTGTTCAAATTTGTGATAATTATATATTTAACGATAATACATATAAGAGGATGGAGATTATGTCAAAAAACCCTTTTATTCCACTAAAAAAGGCAAATACTATAATAATTGATGGCAGAGTACCTACTGAGATTATAGGTAATTTAAAAAAGCTTAAGTTAAATATAATACCTACAATATCATGCAAGGATGTAGCAAGTCCAATATCCTACCACCCAGATATAGTTATGCATCCGGTTGATCACAATACTTTGATTATAGCACCTAATGTTTTTGAATACTATGAGGAAAAGCTATATGGTTTGGGTATAAATTTAATCAAAGGTGAAACAAAATTAGGTAAAGCCTATCCAATGGATATTGCATATAATGTTGGTAGGATGGATGGTTTAGCTGTACATAATTTTAAATATACTGATGAAAAATTAAAATTTTATCTCAAGAAGCAGAGTTTGGAGTTTGTTCATGTAAATCAAGGGTATACTAAATGTTCGATGGCCATTATCGATAATAAAGCTTTTATAACAGCAGATTATGTGATAAGTAAAAAAATAAAAAATTTAGGTTTTGATGTATTGTTAATAGAGCCAGGGTATATTGAGCTACCAGGATATGATTATGGTTTTATTGGTGGTACTTGTGGGAATTTATCTAGAGATGATATCTTACTTACCGGTAAGCTTGATTCCCATCCTGATAAAGAGAAGATATTAAAATTTATAAAAAAATACAGAAAAAGGCCTATATGGTTAAGTAATAAAAAGATTGTAGATGTTGGAACTGTAATTGGTCTATACTGCCAATATAGTAACTCTTTATATTGAATAGGCAGGTTCCTAGAGAGCATACTAGTAACAGAAGGGAGTGAATAGGAAATGAACGTAACTATTGGACTAAATAAGGATATGGATAAAGCGATAGAAATAGTACATGGTTATTTTCCCGATGAAGAAACAAAGATTGACAATAATATTTATGATTCTAGATATATTATAGATGTAAATTTAGATAGTAACAAATCTATAACTTATAAGGAATTTTCTAATAGTATTGCTAAAGCTGTATTGGATATCATACTATATGTGTATTCTGAAGATATTATCAATAGAAATCTTTATATCTATAGAGAGGATTTAAAAGTCAATGAAAGGAAAGAAATAGCTAAAATATCGAAGGAGCTACTATTAGATAGAAAAAACTTTTTAGCGGAAAAAGAGCATATATATATGGAAATAAAGGATTATTTATTTAATAATACTACTATATTAATTGATGGTTTCATTACATTTAGACTGGAAGGATTAGATTTTTTAATAGATTTAGCTGTTGAAAAGGGGATTAATGAATTTACTGTTGAAAAGGAATATAGGGAGTTTATAAAAATATTGCAATATTTCGTTGAATCACAAGAACCAAAATATGATTTAGTCAATCTAGTTTTTGAAGACATGGATTATAAATTATTTGATGATAAAGGCAATACCATTGATAAGGATTTTTTCTCAGAAATTATTACAGAGATAGATAATACCAACATAAGCAAGGACGACATATTGATAAGTACATTGATCGTAATAGCACCGAAAAGGATAGTTTTACACTTAGATGAAAAGTTTAAAGACGAAGATGTAGTAAAAGTGATTGTTAATGTATTTCAAGATCGAGTATATACCTGTCAAGGATGTGAAAAGTGTAATAGAGAGATAAAAGTTAAAAGAGGAAAATAATCAGAAGTTGGATTTTGCAGCTTCTTTTTATTTTTTCATGAAATAATATAGGATTTTATTTGAAAAAGTTTATATACATGATATCATTATAATAAAATACATATGGTTTGGAGGGGTACATATATGACTAATAATATAATAAAACCATCTATATTGCCTGGTTTTATGGAGTTACTTCCATCAGAGCAAATATTGTTTAATAAGATGTTAGATATTATAAGAGATAATTATGAGAGGTTTGGATTTTTACCTATAGATACACCTGTAATAGAAAAAGCAGAGGTGCTATTGGCTAAGGGCGGTGGAGAGACAGAAAAACAGATATATAGATTTGAAAAGGGAGATACGGATTTAGCATTAAGATTTGATTTAACAGTACCCCTAGCCCGTTATGTGTCACAATATTTTTCTGAGCTAACTTTTCCCTTTAGAAGATATCATATAGGAAAGGTATATAGGGGAGAAAAGGCTCAAAGAGGTAGATTTAGGGAGTTTTATCAATGTGATATAGATATAATAGGCAATGGGAAACTGGACATAGTTAATGATGCAGAAATCCCGAGTATTATATATTCTACTTTCAAGGATTTGGGATTTGATTCCTTCACTATAAAAATCAACAACAGGAAAGTATTAAAAGGTTTCTTTGAAAATTTGGGAATTTCAGATTCTACGGAAGTCTTAAGAACTATTGATAAGTTAGAGAAGATAGGATTAAATAAAGTAGAAGATGAACTAAAAAAGCAAGGTTTGGATCAGAATACAATTAAAGAAATCACCCAATTTATACAGATATCAGGGACTAATGAAGAAAAGTTACAAAGCCTAGAGGAATTAAAAATAAAAAATGATATATTTCAAGAGGGGCTAGAGGAGCTAACTGCTGTAAATCATTATGTAAAGGCTTTTGGGGTGCCTGAAGAAAACTATATTATCGATTTGACTATAGCAAGGGGGTTAGATTATTATACAGGTACAGTATATGAAACCTTCCTAGATGATTACCCGAATATAGGAAGCATTTGCTCAGGGGGTAGATATGACAATTTAGCTGGATACTATACTAAGCAAAAACTTCCTGGGGTAGGTATATCCATAGGGCTTACTAGACTGTTCTACCAATTAACTGAAGCAAAATTAATAAAATGCGAAGATGTTTCGTTAACTAAAGTATTGATCATTCCAATGAAGGGTTGTTTAGACCAAGCTATAGAAATAGCAAGTGGTTTAAGAGAAAAGGATATAAACACCCAAATATATATGGAAACAGGAAAGATGGGAAAAAAATTTGGATTTGCAGATAAGCTTGATATTCCATTTACTTTAGTCATTGGTGAAGAGGAAATTAAACAGGGAAGGTATAGCCTAAGGAATATGGAAACTGGAGAACAGGAGATGCTATCTATGGAAGAATTAATAACAACCTTAGGGGATGTTAAATGACACGAGAGAGGGCATTTTTTGTGAAGGGTATAAATCTATTTCGAATTTTGATTTCGATTCTGATAATAGTCACTATTATTTGCAGTATTAAGCTGGAACAAAAAAGGCTAGATACTAATGAATATAAAAAATTTCATGACAGATTTAAGAGGGATGAATATATTGATAGTGTAGTCCATCTATATACACCTTTTGATTTTTTAGGTATAGTAATCGTTATATTTTCTATATATAGCATGTGGAGTTTTCTACTTTATAGAAATATAGATGGGAGACTGTACAAGCTCATACTAGCATTAATATTTGATTTTGCAGCTATAATGAAGGTCTATTCTGGATATCAGTGGATTTCCTATGCGAAAATATCCGTTATTAATGAAGGTTTGATTATTCAAACTATCCTAATAATAAAACCTTATTTATTTGCTTTTGCATTTTTAGGTACTGGTAAGCTTTTTAAGCAAAGCATAGAAAAGGAATATCAAAAAGAAGTTAAAAAGGTACGAGCATCTGAATATGGCCAAAAGTGGATTGCATTTAATGACAAACTGGCAAAAAAATAATTCAAATTAATAAATATTTCTTGACCTTTTGGGTATATATAGTTATAATATATAATCAATATAAGCTCAATATATAAAGGCGTTGAAGGGAAGAGTAAGTCAACTGATCCTTAAAGAGAAGGGAGTGCCTTAGGCTGAAAGCCTCCCAAAGAGATTATCGACTGAAGACCACCCCTAAGCCGTATCCTAAGCTATAAGCTGAAGGATGTCCGCAAATTTGCGTTATTAAAATGAGAACCAATTAGGGTGGAACCACGAGAGTAAACCTCTCGTCCCTGCTTTGTGCAGAGACGAGGGGTTTTTTTATTGAAATAGGAGGAGGTATTATGATGGAAAAGATAAAGATAACCTTACCAGATAATTCGGTTAAAGAATATGACAAAGGTATTACGGTATTAGAAGTTGCAAAGGATATTAGTGAAGGATTAGCTAGAGTAGCCCTAGGTGCTGTAGTCAATGAGGAAATTAAAGGTATGCAGGAGACTATTGATGAAGATGCCAGTGTTAGGATTGTCAAATTTGAAGATAAAGAAGGAAAGGAGATATTCTGGCATACATCAGCTCATATAATGGCTCATGCAGTAATGAAACTATTTCCTGATGTGAAATTTGCTATAGGCCCAGCTATTGAAGATGGTTTTTACTATGATTTTGATACTGAACATAGATTTACGCCGGAGGATTTAGAAAAGATCGAAAAGGAAATGGTTAAAATTGCCCGGGAAGGCCATGTTATGGAAAGGCTTGTTATGGCTAGGGATGAAGCTTTAGAATACTTTAAAGAAAAAGGCGAAGTGTATAAAGTAGATCTTATAGAAAATTTACCTGAAGATGAAGAGATATCCTTTTACAAACAAGGAGACTTTGTAGATCTGTGTGCTGGACCTCATCTATTGGATACTAAAAAGGTTAAGCAGATTAAACTACTAAGCATTGCAGGAGCTTATTGGCGTGGAGATGAGAATAATAAGATGCTTCAAAGGATATATGGAACTTCTTATGAGAAGAAGAAGGATTTAGAAGAATATCTTCACAGACTAGAGGAGGCTAAGAAGAGAGACCATAGAAAATTAGGTAAGGAGTTAGATTTATTTAGCATTCATGAAGAAGGTCCTGGATTTCCATTTTTCCATCCAAAAGGGATGGTTGTTAGAAATATATTAGAGGACTTTTGGAAGGAAGAGCATGCAAAAAGAGGCTATGGAGAGATAAAGACTCCAATGATCCTAAATGAAGATCTATGGCGTAGATCAGGCCACTGGGATCACTATAGGGAAAACATGTATTTTACAGAAATTGATGATAAGGATTATGCTATAAAACCAATGAATTGTCCTGGTTCTATATTAGTATATAAGTCTCAAATGTATAGTTATAGAGATTTACCTTTAAGATGGGGTGAATTAGGTTTAGTTCATAGACATGAACTTTCTGGTACTCTCCATGGATTGATGAGAGTGAGAAGTTTTACTCAAGATGATGCTCATCTATATATGTTGCCTTCTCAAGTGAAGGATGAGATTAAGGACATAATAGATTTGGCCGATTATATATATAGTGTATTTGGATTTAAATACCATGTGGAGTTATCCACAAGGCCAGAAAACTCCATGGGTACTGAGGAACAATGGGAATTGGCAACAAATAGCTTAAAAGAAGCTTTGCAAGAGAAGGAGATAGAGTATACTGTAAATGAAGGAGATGGAGCTTTTTATGGTCCGAAAATTGACTACCATCTAGAGGATGCTATTGGAAGGACTTGGCAATGTGGTACAATTCAATTGGATTTTCAAATGCCTGAAAGATTTGATTTAACCTATGTGGATAAGGATAATGAAAAGAAACGTCCAGTTATGGTTCATAGAACTATATTAGGAAGTATTGAAAGGTTTATGGGAATATTGATAGAACATTATGCAGGTAAATTCCCTGTATGGATTGCTCCAGTTCAAGCTACTGTTCTTCCAATATCGGATAAATTTAATGATTACGCTTACGAAATAAAAAAAGAAATGGAAAATAGAGGTATTAGGGTAAGTATAGATGATAGAGCTGAAAAGATCGGATATAAGATAAGGGAAGCTAGACTTCAGAGGATACCATATATGCTTATCGTAGGCGAAAAAGAAGTAAAGGATAGACTGGTATCTGTAAATAAAAGGGATGAAGGGGATATAGGACAGTTTAAAGTACAGGAGTTTATTGATAGTGTGCTAGATGAGGTAGAAAATAGGATATAGTAAAAAAAGAGCAGGTAAATTTACTTGCTCTTTTGCTATCTATGTTGCACAATCCATAGGTTTTTCATATAGCTTAAATATATCATCTAGTTCATCGCTATTGATAGTTTCCTTTTCCAGTAGTGTATCTGCTATATGGTTTAATATATCCTTGTTTTCTTTAAGTATTTTTGTAGCTTCTCTATATCCTCTATCCAGGATATCTTTGATTTCCTTTCGTATCATATCATAGCTGTGTCGAATATGGTGTTCGTCTAAGGCCATAGGACCTAGAGAGCTCATTCCATAGCTACAAACCATTTCTTTTGCTATGTGAGTGGCTTTATCTAAATCATCTTTGGCTCCTGTTGTAACCTCATCAAAAATCAATTGTTCTGCTGCCCTACCTGCTAATAATCCTGATATCTTGTTCATCAATTCTTGTTTAGTTAATAGATATCTATCTTCATCAGGAAATTTTAGTACATAACCTAAAGCCTGACCTCTAGGGATAATGGATATTTTTTGTACCATATCTGTTTTAAGTATTTTGGACACTATAGCATGACCTGCTTCGTGTATTGCGACAGTCTTTTTTTCTTTTAATAGCACTGTAGGATTTTTTACTTCAAGTCCTGCCAATACCCTTTCTATAGCTGCATCGAAATGCTCTAGATGGATTTTGTTATTATTATTTCTTACAGCAATTATAGCGGCTTCATTAGCTATATTGGCTAAATCAGCTCCTGACAGTCCATGAGTTTTTTTGGCGATGTCTTCGATATCTATTGATTTATCTAAAGGTTTATTTTTTGTATGGACTTTAAGTATTTGCTCTCTCGCCTTCATATTAGGATTTCCTACAAATATATGTCTGTCGAATCTTCCTGGTCTTAACAAGGCTTCATCTAATAGATCTAATCTATTGGTAGCTCCTATGATGATTACCGTTTCATCGGTATTGAATCCATCCATTTCCACTAGTAGTTGATTGAGGGTTTGATCCTTTTCATTGTTTGATTCTAGATTTCTCTTTGTACCAATGGCATCGATTTCGTCAATAAATATTATGCTTGGGGAATCTTTTTTGGCTTTTTCAAAAAGGGTCCTTACCCTTTTAGCTCCAACTCCTACATATTTTTCTACAAATTCAGATCCGCTAGCATAGAGAAATGTAGAGCTAGTTTCACCAGCTACCGCTTTAGCAAGTAAGGTTTTGCCTGTACCAGGAGGTCCATAAAAAAGAATTCCTTTTGGGATCTTTGCTCCCATTCGCCTATATTTATTTGAGTTGTTGATGAAATCTATTGTTTCCTGGAGCTCTTCTTTTATTTCTTCTAAACCTGCTACATCTTTAAAAGATATGCTAGGTTTATCCCTATCCCTACTGTTATCTTTTTCGTTACTTAATACTGAGGGAACTAGTTGAGGTTTAGAATGGGTTTTGATATAGTAGATCAAAAATCCTATGGTAAGGATCCAAACAGTTATCCTATCCCCTAATTTCATTTCCTTCAAGCTTGGTGATGGATAATACAGATCGTAAATTAATATGGTAGATACAACTAACCCAATCACTAGCAATAAAAAAGACAATTTTTTTCTATTCAATTTATCCCCACCTTAATTCAATATTTCTAAAATATAGTGTAACCATTTACATTTTTAATATAAAAAGAATTGTGTTAAAAGTTGTAGGAAATAATATGTAAGGATATAATGTATATGAAAGATGGTATTGGAAACCATAGGTGAAAAAGAAATTATTTTTAAAAATCAAAAGAGGTGATACTATGGAATTTATCAAGCTGATAGATAGCTATGAAGAAGATATTGTGAAATCTACACAGGATATCGTAGCTATAAAAAGTGTAGAAGAAGATGCAAAGCCTAATATGCCTTTTGGAGAGGGACCATATAAAGCATTACAATTTGCCCTGAATTTGGCAGAGGAGATGGGATTTGATACAAAAAATTTAGATAATTATGCAGCTCATGCAGACCTAGGTGATGGCCAGGAGGTAGTTGGGGTTTTGGTGCATTTAGATGTAGTACCAGAAGGAGATGGATGGACTTATCCTCCTTATGGTGGAGAAATTCACGATGGGAAAATATATGGTAGGGGAACTGCGGATGATAAGGGTCCAGCCATTGCTTGTATGTATGCTATGAAGGCACTAAAGGAATCAAAGGTACCCTTAAGTAAGAAGATAAGGATAATATTTGGAACTAATGAGGAGACTGGTTGGGGCTGTATGAAACACTATTTTGCTCATGAAAAAGCACCAGATATGGCATTTACACCTGATGCTGAGTTTCCAGCTATATACGGGGAAAAGGGTATAATTGTATTTGACTTGGTGAAAAAATTAGATTCTAATAACTGTGGTGATATAGTAGTAAAAGGCTTAAAAGGTGGCAATGCTCCTAATATGGTACCAGATTACTGTGAGGCAGTATTGGAAGTAAAAGAACCTTCTGTAATAGAAGAAAAATTAGATGATTTTATTGAAAGAACAAAATACCCACTATCTATGGTAAAAGATAAAAATAGGGTAAAGATAATTGCAAAAGGAGTATCTGCCCATGGGAGTACGCCGGAAAAAGGTGAAAATGCTATTAGTTACCTAATGAGCTTTTTAGGGGAAATACTAGATGGCGAATGTGATGTATGTGAATTTGTAAATATGTATAATGGAAAGATTGCTTTCAAACATCATGGGGAAGGAATTGGCTGTGGACTAGAAGATGATGTTTCGGGGAAATTGAATTTTAATCCTGGTATGATTAGATTGAGTAACGAAGAAATTAAGTTGACTATAAATGTTAGATATCCTATTAAGAGTAGTTCAGAAGAAGTATACAGTGGCATTAGGAATAACCTAAAGGGAACAGGTATTCAATTAATAGAAGGTAAAGAGGACACTAAACCTTTATACGTACCTAAGGACAATTTTTTAGTTAAAAAATTGATGGATGTATATAGAGAGCAAACAGGAGATAAAGATAGTGAGCCAATTGCTATTGGGGGTGGAACCTATGCAAGGGCTATGGAAAATGCTGTAGCTTTTGGGCCAGTTTTCCCTGGACAAAAAGAAGTAGCTCACCAAAAAGATGAATTTATATCTATTGAACATCTGATGAAAATAACCAGGATATATGCCCATGCCCTGTATGAATTGGCTAAATGATCGTTTAGGACAAAAACATAATACTAGGTAATAAATATAAAAAATGTTTGACAAAATATATATTCTAACATATAATATCTATGGTAAGTAAATAAATAAGACAAGTAGAAGTGTCCGCTTCTCACCTTATAGCTGAGGCTCATAAGGTTACAATAATTAAACTAAAATGTAGAATAGTATAGACTATTTTATTTAATGTTGACTATTAGCGGGTACTTGTACCCGCTTTTTATTTTAAAATATTAGGAGGTGCAGTAATATTAAAGAACTTCAAATTAATGAAGAGATAAGGGAAAAAGAAGTAAGACTTATTGATGTCAACGGTGATCAAATAGGAATAGTGCCAACCAGAAAGGCCATAGAAATTGCCTATGATAGAAAATTGGATTTGGTAAAAGTCGCTCCAAACGCTAAACCACCAGTATGTAGGATTATGGATTATGGAAAATACAAATATGAATTAGCTAAAAAGGAAAAAGAAGCTAAGAAGAATCAAAGGGTAATCAATGTAAAAGAAGTAAGGATGAGTCCAAACATTGAGGAACATGATCTGAATGTAAAGGCGAGAAGAGCTATGGATTTTCTAAACAATGGGGATAAGGTTAAAGTTAGTATAAGGTTCAGAGGAAGAGAATTAGGGCATACGGATATGGGTAAAGAAGTTTTGCAAAAATTTGCCGAGATAACTTCTGAACATGGAGTTATAGATAAAGCCCCAAAGATGGAAGGAAGAAATATGATCATGTATCTAGTTCCCAAAACTGAGTAAGTAGAGGAGGTAAAAGATATGGCAAAAAAGAACAAGATGAAAACTCATAGAGGAGCAGCAAAGAGATTTAAAAGAACAGGGACAGGTAAACTTAGAAGGTATAAAGCTTATAAAAGTCATAAAACTGGGAAAAAGTCTCCAAAGAGAGTTAGAAACTTAAGAAAACCAGCTTTAGTAAGTAAAAGTGATCAAAAAAGAATCGATTCACTATTACCATAATAGATGAACTAGAAATATTCAAATGAAGGAGGTACTTTAAATGGCAAGAGTAAAAGGTGGAGTTACTGCTAGAAAAAGACATAAAAGAGTGTTAAAACAAGCAAAAGGATACTATGGTGCCAAGAGCAAATTATATAGACCAGCAAATCAAGCTGTTATGAAGTCTTTGAATTATGCTTATTCAGGACGTAAACAAAGAAAGAGAGATTTTAGAAAGCTTTGGATTTCAAGGATAAATGCAGCAGCAAGACAAAATGGAATGAACTATAGTACATTTATCAATGGACTTAAAAAGGCAAATATTGAAATCAACAGGAAGATGCTATCAGAGATGGCAATTCACGATCCAGATGGTTTTAAAGAATTAGTAGAAATTGCAAAGGGTATGTAAACTAAAAGTTCCGGGTACGGAGCTTTTATTTTTTCAAAAAACTGATACTTTAAGGCTGTTTATGGTACAATATTTGTGGTTATGTAATTATAGGAGGCCTTTTATATGACATTTGTTAGAAAACATTTAAATAGATTGGAATTAAATCCACCAAGGTTTTTAGTAGCAGGCTTTGGGGCCTTAATAATATTGGGAGCAATATTGTTGAATTTGCCTATAGCGACTAATGATGATGCAAGTATTGGATTTATAAATGCCCTATTTACCTCTGCCTCAGCAGTTTGTGTTACTGGCTTAACAGTTGTTAATACTGCTGAGTATTGGTCCTTGTTTGGCAAAATAATCATATTGATTCTAATCCAAATAGGCGGTTTAGGATTTATGACATCTGCTACTATTATGGCGCTTTTAATAGGGAAAAAAATAAGCTTAAAGGAAAGGTTAATAATCAAAGAACAGTTAAATCAAGATGCATTATCTGGTATGGTTAGATTAACTAAATATGTTATATTATCGACCTTTATGATAGAAAGCATTGGTGCTATTTTTCTTTCAACAAGATTTATTCCTAGATTTGGCCTTGCAAAGGGTATATGGTTTTCCATATTTCACGCCATATCTGCATTTTGTAATGCGGGATTCGATATAATTGGGAATAGTATGGTATCTTTTGTTGGTGATTTTACAATTAATATTACAATTTGTCTATTAATTATAATTGGGGGTTTGGGATTTTCCGTATTAATTGATATTTCAAATAAAAAGAGTTTTAAAAGGCTTAGCCTCCATTCAAAATTGGTTTTAAGTATTAGTTTTATGTTGATACTAATTGGAATGCTGATAATTTTTGTTGTAGAAAGAAACAATCCAGACACTTTAGCAGAACTTTCTAATGGAGAAAAAGTCTTGGCTTCTTTTTTCCAAGGGGTCATTCCTCGTACTGCTGGATTTAACTCTATAGATATATCTAAGATATATGACACTACTGCTTTTATAATGATTATACTTATGTTTATTGGAGGTTCTCCTGGCTCTACAGCTGGAGGTATTAAAACCACTACTTTTGGTGCTACCCTATTGACTACTTTAGCTGTAATTAGAGGGAATAAAGATGTAGTAGCTTTTAATAGGAGATTAAATCAGGATATAATAAATAGATCCTTGGCTATTGTTAGTATTGGTCTGATTCTGATTTTGACAGTATCAATTGTACTAACAATTACTGAAGAATTTTCTTTTTTAGATGTGCTCTTTGAAACCACATCAGCTTTTGGAACAGTTGGATTGACAAGAGGCATAACCCCTAACTTATCAGATGTTGGTAAACTGGTGATTACATTAACTATGTATGCAGGTAGGGTAGGACCCTTAACCATGGCTTTTGCTTTTGCACAAAGACAAAAGCAATCCCTATATAGGCATTCTGAAGAAAATATTATAGTTGGATAGAGAGGAGAAAGGATATGAAGCAGTTTGTAGTTATAGGTTGTGGTAGATTTGGTTCGAGCGTTGCAAAAACATTATATGATTTAGGACATGAAGTATTGGCCATTGATTTAGATGAAGAAAAAGTCCAAGAGATATCTGATAGTGTAACTTGTGCGGTACAAGCGGATGTTACCGATGAAAAGGTGCTAGCTGAACTAGGTATTAGAAATTTTGATGTGGTTATTGTAAGCATAGGTTCAAACTATCAGGCTTCAATAATGGCTACTTTAATAGCTAAGGATTTAGGTGTAAAAAAAGTAATTGTAAAAGCTCATGATGAACTTCATGGAAAGGTATTATCTAAAATTGGAGCTGATAGAATTATTTTCCCTGAAAGGGATATGGGAGTTAGAGTTGCTCATAATTTAGTATCTTCAAATATTTTAGATTTTATTGAACTTTCTCCTGATTATAGTATATTGGAAATTGCTGCATTAGATAAGTGGTCAAATAGGACATTAAAGGAATTAAGGCTTCCGACAAAATATGGTATCAATGTTATGGCTATAAAACGAGGGGATGATATAAATGTTTCGCCTTATGCTGACGATATTATCCTCGAGGGCGATGTGTTAGTAGTAATAGGGAGTACAAAGGATATTGAAAAATTAGAACAGAGTGTTGGTGAATAAATTATGACAAGTATTACTAGTCCTTCAAACCCTATGATAAAGGAGATAAAAAGTTTATATAGGAAAAAGGATCGATGGATAAAAAAACGGTTTATAGTGGAAGGTATAAATATAGTAGAAGAATGTATTGATAATAATTATCCTGTTGTCAATATCGTATATTCGGACGAATTGTTAAATGTAAAAGGTGGAAAGGAGCTTTTTAACAAAATAAGCTCTGACCCTAGAACAATTCACGTTCCAAATAAATTATATAAAGAAATATCTAATATAAAAAACCCCCAGGGGATAATGGCTATGGCAGAGTTTAGAAGCAATTCAATAGATGAATTGGATTTAAATAGGAATTCATTTATATTGTTATTAGATAGACTTCAAGATCCAGGAAACATGGGAACTATAATAAGGACTGCTGATGCTTTTGGAATCGATGGTATAATAGTGACGGAAGGTTGTGTGGATGTATATAATCCTAAGGTAGTTCGTTCAACTATGGGTTCTATATTTAGGGTGCCAATATTTCATGAGCCCGATGAAGTGTTGACTATTGAAAGATTAAAGGAGAAAGGAGTAAGGATTTATTCCACTTCATTAGAGGGCAGTCAATATATTCACGAAACTAACTTTCAAGATGCTTCGGCGCTTATTATTGGCAATGAGGCCAGTGGAGTATCACCTTATCTTTATTCTGTCTCGGATCGTTTGATAAAGATACCTATGGTAGGGGAAGCAGAGTCTTTAAATGTGGCTATAGCATCATCAATAATAATGTATGAAGCTATGAGGCAACGTAGTCAATAAACCTTGTGTTTTAAACATATAGGTGGTATAATTTATTAAATAGTTTGGACCTTTTTACCTGTGTCTTTAAGGTTTAGGTCTTGTTTTTTATCAGAAAGGAGCCTTGTGATGAAAGAACAGTTAAAGAGTATTAGGGAAGAAGCTTTAAATAGTGTAAAATCTATGGACAATTTAGATAAACTTGAAAATATTAGAATAAAGTATTTAGGCAAAAAAGGTGAGCTAACATTACTTCTTAGGGAAATGGGAAAACTATCTAAAGAAGAAAGACCTGTTATTGGCCAATTAGCCAATGAGATTAGAGGAGAGATAGATGAAGAACTTTCCCTAGCTAAGGAGAGGATAAAAGAGGAATTAAAAGCCGAAAGGATTGAAAGGGAAAAAATTGATATCAGTATATCTAAAAGGAAAAGAAATTTAGGTCATCGGCATCCTCTTGTAGCTACTATAGAGGAGTTGGAAGATTTGTTTATAAGCATGGGCTTTAGCGTGATAGAAGGGCCAGAAATTGAAACCGTCGAGAATAATTTTGATGCATTGAACTCACCAGAAAATCATCCCTCTAGAGATTTAACAGACACCTTCTATATAACGGAGGATATTTTACTTAGAACCCATACATCTCCAGTACAAATACGCGCAATGAAGGAGATGGAACCACCACTAAGGATAGTATCTGCAGGAAGAACCTTTAGGTTTGATGATGTGGATGATACCCATTCGCCTATGTTTCATCAGCTAGAAGGATTGGTTGTAGATGAAAATATTACTATGGCTAATCTAATGCATACTATCGACATATTCATAAAGGAATTGTTTGGAAAAGATATGAAGACTAGATTTAGACCTCATTATTTCCCATTTACAGAGCCTAGTGCGGAAGTGGATGTGTCTTGCTTTGACTGTAAAGGAAAAGGATGCTCGGTATGTAATGGAACGGGATGGAGTATGGAACTTTTAGGCTGTGGCATGGTACATCCAAAGGTATTAGCAAACTGCGGGATAGATCCAGATAAATATAGCGGTTTCGCCTTTGGTATGGGGATAGACAGGATAACCATGGTAAAGTATGGAATAGATGATATACGACTATTATTTGAAAATGACAATAGATTTTTAGAACAATTTTAAACAACTTGAGGAGGAATAAAATGCTATTACCAGTGAAATGGCTTAAAGATTATGTAAGCATAGATGATGGCTCTAGGACATTGGCAGATAAACTTACCTTGTCTGGTTCTCATGTGGAGTCAATCATCTCTTTAGATAAAGGCATTAATAATGTAGTAGTAGGTAAAGTATTAAAAATAAAAAAACATCCTAATGCAGATAAATTAGTTATTACCAATATAGATGTAGGAGAAGAAACTCTACAGATAGTGACTGGGGCTACGAATCTAAAAGAAGGGGATTATGTACCAGTAGCTCTAGTGGGGGCAAGGCTTTCAGATGGTAATTACATAAAGAAATCAAAACTTAGGGGAGTAGATTCCTATGGTATGTTATGCTCCTTAAGGGAGTTGGGTTTTAGTGACAATGTTATACCAAAATATCAAAGAGATGGAATATTTGTTTTGAGTGGAGATTACGAATTAGGTACTGATATTAATGATGTTTTAAATTTAAAAGGGGAAGTAATTGAATTGGAGATAACCCCTAATAGGCCTGATTGCTTGAGTATCATTGGTATGGCGAGGGAAGTAGCAGCTACCTTTGATAAAAAGCTTGAGTTGCCTAGCGTTAAAGTTTCACAAGAGGTGGAAAATATAGATGATTATTTAGAATCTATAGAAGTAGATGACAAACTTTGTAACAGATATTATGCTAGGATTATTAAGGATGTGAAGATTGCAGAGTCCCCATTATGGCTTCAACTTAGGCTGATGGAAGCTGGTGTAAGGCCTATAAACAATATTGTAGATATTACCAATTATGTAATGCTGGAATACGGTCAACCTCTTCATGCTTTCGATATGGATAAATTAGAGGGGAGTAAGATTTTCGTAAGATCAGCAAAAGAGAGTGAAAAACTAAAGACTATCGATGGAGTTGAAAGAACCCTTTCATCTTCAAATCTTGTAATAGCTGATGAGAAGGAGGCTATTGGAATTGCAGGTGTAATGGGGGGGATGGATACTGAAGTTACAGATGAAACAACTACCGTACTATTGGAATCAGCAAATTTCAATAGTAAGTCCATTCGTTTAACCTCTAAGGGTTTAGGATTGAGGACTGAAGCTTCTGCACGTTTTGAAAAGGGGATAGATCCAAACTTATGTAAGGTAGCAGCGGAAAGAGTTTGTCAGCTAATTGAGGAAACTGGTGCTGGTACTGTTATAGAGGGCAATATAGATGTTTTTAATAATCCTATTGAACAAAAGATTATTGAGTTAAGACCTGAAAAGGTTAATAGACTTCTTGGAACCGATTTATCTACTGATAAAATGAAGCATTACCTTGAAAGGTTGGAATTGATAGTCTCTTTAAAGGACAATAGAATAATAGTTGAGGTACCTTCCTTTAGATTGGATATAAACAGTGAAGTAGATTTAATTGAGGAAGTAGGAAGGTTGTATGGATTTCATAATATAGAGACAAAGCCTTTAGTGGGGGTATTGACCAGAGGGGAAAGACCCTACGAAAAGATAGTTGAAAACAAGGCTAAGTCGATATTACAAGGCTTAGGGCTTAATGAAGTATTAACGTATTCCTTTGGCAGTCCAAAGGTATATGATAAGATGAAAGTAGAAACTGATAGTTCTTTGAGAGACTATATAAGGATAATGAATCCTCTGGGAGAAGACTATAGCGTAATGAGAACTACTTTAGTTCCCAATATGTTAACCTTGTTAAGTAGGAATTATAATTACGGAGTAAAGAAATGTTTTGTCTATGAGATTGGGAATATATTTATACCGAGAGATCTCCCAGTTAAAAAATTGCCTATTGAGAAAAAGATGCTATCTATTGGTATGTATGGTTGTGGAGATTTTTATGATATTAAGGAAGTATTAGAAATACTTTTTGATAGATTAGGAATTAACGATATAGAATTTTCACGGGAAGAAAACAATCCAACCTTCCATCCTAATAGAACTGCAAAGGTAATCTACAAAGGAGAAAATATAGGTGTTGTAGGGGAAATATTTGTAGATGTGATGGAAAACTTCGATATAGATCAGAGGATCTATATGGCTTATTTAGATTTTGATAAATTAGTTAAAGAGGCAGTTCTTGATAGAAAATATAAACCATTGCCTAAGTATCCTGCTATTATGAGAGATATTGCAGTTGTTGTCGACAAGGATGTTTTAGTTGGAGATTTAGAGAAGATTATTTGGCAAAACAGTGAAAATCTAATCGAAGCTGTTGAGCTATTCGATATTTATGAAGGGGATCAAATAATAAAAGGAAAAAAGAGTATTGCTTTTTCAATAACATATAGGTCCTATGAAAGAACTTTAGTAGACGATGAAGTAAATAGAATACAAGATAATATAATAATGGATTTGGAAAATAAATTTGATGCGAAGCTTAGAAGATAGGAGTAGATTTTTCTACTCCTTTTTACAAAAAAATGAAGGAAAATGAAGAATTATGGAGAATATTATAAGTAATATAATAAAAAAAGGGAGAGGGTAAGTTATGACGGGAAAAAATAAAATAGACGTCCTTATAGATGGTCGTAACTTTACAGTAATAGGGGATGGTTCAGGAGAATATATACGTGGTTTAGCTGCTTTTGTAGATGAAAAAATCAAGGAGATGTCGAGCAAAAATGACAAATTAAGTGCTTCTATGGCAGCAACCTTAGCAGCATTAAATATCACTGATGAATTGTATAAGACAAAAAAAGAGTTAAATAGTTTAAAAAATGAGGCCAGAGCCCCTATGGAACAATATGATACCCTTGTGAAACAATTGGAAGAAGCTAAAATAAAGATAGAAAAGTTAGAAAACAGCTGTAATACTTATAAGGACGATTTATTGATAATTAATAGGGAAAATGAGAATCTAAGTAGAAATGTTGAACAACAAAATCAAGCATTAACGTTAAAAGAAAAGGAACTTCAAGAAAGTCAAAAGATGATTAAAAAACTTCAAGACAAAATATTCGACAATCAAATTGAACTAATAGAGATTAAAAAGGAATTGGAAGAAGCCTTAAAAACCTATGAAAGTGAAACAAATATATTTAGCAAGGAGGAAGTATAATTAAGTGGTAAATGAAAATATAGAATTATTAGCTCCTGTGGGTAGTATGGAATCCCTGTATGCTGCTGTTCAGAACGGCGCTAATGCCGTTTATCTAGGGGGGAAGATGTTTAGTGCAAGACAATATGCCAATAATTTTGATGATGATGAATTAAAACAAGCTGTAGAGTATGCACATCTAAGAGGTGTAAAGATATATGTTACGGTAAATATATTAATTGATGATGGAGAAATGAAGGATACCTTAGACTATATTAAATACCTATATGAAATAGATATTGATGGGCTTATTGTACAGGATTTAGGTCTTGCCTACTTGGTCAGAAGGGTATTTCCTGATTTTGAATTACATGGAAGTACTCAGATGACTGTAAATAACTTACCAGGAGCTATTTTTTTGAATAAAGTTGGCTTTGACCGGGTGGTTTTAGCTAGGGAGACACCTATAGATGAAATAAAATATATACATGCTAATTCAGATATTGAATTAGAGGGATTTATTCATGGAGCGTTATGTGTATGCTATTCGGGACAATGTTTAATGAGCAGTATGTTGGGGGGAAGAAGTGGCAATAGAGGTAAATGCGCCCAACCTTGCAGGATGGCCTATAGCTTTGTGGACTATTCAAAGGGAACGATAGTTTTTGATCGATGGAAAGAAAAACATCTTCTTAGTCCAAGAGATTTGAACACATTGGATTATATTGATGATATTATAGACAGTGGAATAATTTCGTTAAAAATTGAAGGCAGAATGAAAAGGGCTGAATATGTAGCTACAATAGTAAAAAACTATAGAAATGCTTTGGATATAGGAAGGGATTCTATTACTGAGAAAGATAAAAAAAACATAACTCAAATATTTAACAGAGGATTTACCAAAGGATATATGTTGGGGGATTTTGGTAGAGAAGCCATATCCTATGAGAGACCGGACAACAGGGGCGTTTTTATAGGCGAGGTTGTTCAGGTGGTCGGAAAGGATGTTTATATAAAACTAATGGATAAAATAAAAAAAGGGGATGGTATTGAACTTGAGACCTCTAAAGGGAATTATGTTGGGAAGTTAGTGGACTTTAATGGAGAGGCTGGTAAGGTAATAATCATTGAAAATATGCCACATATACCTGTAGGTTCTAAAGTATATAAGACCTCTAGTGCTGAGCTACTAAGGTTAGCAAGAGAATCCTATGAAGGGGATAATATTAAATATCCCATTCGTATGGAAGTTAATATATCCATAGATGAATTAGCTAGCTTAACTCTTATATATAAAGACAAGAGGATAAAAGTTCAATCTAATAATCCAGTTGAAATAGCTAAAAAAGTAGCTTTGACAGAACAAAAAGTAATAGACCAATTATCCAAGTTAAATGATACAGTGTATTATTTGGACGATATACAGATTGAATTAGATGAAAATGCTTTTATGGCGGTAAGGGATATAAATAAATTAAGGCGTGATGCTATAGAGATATTGGATAATATGCGAAAAGACTTTAACAAGCGTATACCAATATCAAATATGGACTATGGTAGAACAATCGACAAATATTTTATACTTGAGAATAGAAGTTTTCAAATTAAAAACAGAATATCCGTAAGTGTGAGGAACAAAGAACAATTTGAGCAATTAAATTTAAATAAGTTAGATAGGCTTTATATTGGATTTGATGATAGTTTAGAAGAGACTATATCAAAGGTTAAATCTCAAGGGAAGGAAGTTTATCTATTGACGGATAGAATCCTTTATAGAAAGGATTTAGAGGTTCTAGAGGATAAAATATCACCTATAGTCAATATAATAGACGGCATTTCCGTAGCCAATATAGGTACATTGCAGTTTGTAAAAGATAATTTCGATATTGAGATTCACGGGGAAACTGGATTAAATCCTTTTAATAGTTACACTGTTGAACTTTTAAAGGATTTTGGGGTTAAAGGGATTACATTGTCCCCTGAATTAAATATGAACCAGATAAAGAAAATAGTGAAAATGGATTCTATCATATATGAAACTATTGGATACGGTTATTTACCTCTTATGATTACAAAACATTGCCCCATGGCTTTGGTTAAAAACTGTCAAGATGATGGGAATTGCAATACTTGTCCTTACAGTCAAGGATACGGTATTAGGGATAGAAAGAATATTGATTTCTATATGGAAAGAAGGAAAGGAACTACTACAATCTACAATTCTGTTCCACTGATGATATTAGATAATATACATCAGGTATATGACAATGATATAGATATGATAAGATTGGATTTTACCTTTGAAGAGGAAAATATAAGGGAAATTCAAGAGATATACTATGATTATGCTAACAAAACTATATCAAAGGATGTAGTTGACAAATATATTAATGATTATAGGAACAAGAACCATATAACCCGAGGCCATTATTACAGAGGGGTTATATAGGATTGAGGTGATCAGATGGATAATAAAACTTACAAAGTGTTAGAATATGATAAAATCGTAGAAATGCTTGTACAAAAAGCTGAATCACAATTAGGTAAAGAAATGGCTAAAGCTATTAAAGCTTCAACTGATATTAAAGAAGTTAAATATCTGCAAAGGGAGACGAAAGAGGCTTTAGGCTTATTAATTAAAAAGGGGACTCCTCCACTATATGGTATTTATGATATTTCCCATGAATTGAAAATGGCTGAAATTGGTGGGGTATTAGGTCCTAGTTCTTTACTTAAGGTTTCAGATTCACTAAGGGTAACTAGGAGCTTAAAGAGGTATATGAAAGGGATAAAGGATCAAAGTGCTCTAGACTATCCAATAGTTCAAGGATTAATAGATGATCTAAGAACCTTTAAAGAAATTGAAGATAAGATAAATAATGCTATTGTTGGGGAAAATGAAATATCCGATAATGCCAGCCCAACCCTTAGAAATATTCGCAGACAGATAATAAGTAAAAATGATTCTATTAGAGATAAGCTAAATTCTATTACTAGTTCTTCAAAATATAAGAAATACCTTCAAGATAGTATAGTTACCGTAAGGGAAGGTAGGTATGTAGTACCAATAAAACAGGAGAACAAAAGTTACTTTCCTGGTATCGTGCACGATCAATCATCCAGTGGTGCTACACTGTTTATTGAACCTATGGCAGTAGTGGAACTAAACAATGAATTAAGAGAACTAGAGATAAAAGAAAGAGAAGAAATAGAGAGGATATTAAGAGAACTATCTAGTTTGGTAGCAAAAGAAGGGGAGACTATTAGAAACAATCAAAATATATTGCAAAGATTAGACTTCATATTTGCCAAAGGTAAATTGGCTTTAGATATGAAAGGGACTGAACCAAATCTTAATGAGAAAGGCTATATTAATATTAAACAGGGAAGACATCCCCTATTAAAGGTTAAAGAGGTAGTTCCTATTGATATATATATTGGTAATGATTTTAACACATTGGTCATTACTGGACCCAATACTGGTGGTAAAACAGTAACTTTAAAAACCGTGGGGTTATTGACTTTAATGGCCCAAGCTGGCCTTCATATTCCAGCAGATTTTGATTCGGAAATAGGGGTGTTCGATCAAATATTTGCAGATATAGGTGATGAACAGAGTATAGAGCAGAGCTTAAGTACTTTCTCATCTCATATGACTAATATAGTCAATATATTGGAAAATGTTGAGTACAATAGTTTAGTATTGTTTGATGAATTAGGAGCTGGTACAGATCCTACCGAAGGGGCAGCTTTGGCTATGTCTATACTAGACCATCTTTTAGAAAGAAATATAAGGACCATAGCTACGACTCACTATAGTCAATTAAAGGTCTATGCATTAACAACCGAAAGAGTCAAGAATGCTTCGGTAGAATTTGATGTGGATTCACTAAGACCTACCTATAGATTGCTAATTGGTGTACCAGGAAAATCTAATGCTTTTGAGATTTCCAAAAGATTAGGACTACAGGACTATATAATAGATTATGCTAGAACCTTAGTTTCCAAAGAAAATGTAGAGTTTGAAGATGTATTACAAGCTATAGATAAGGATAGGAAAATAATAGAGGAAAACCGATTTGAAGCGGAAAAATTAAGACATGAGGTTGAAAAACTTAAGGAACAGTTAGATCAAGAAAAGGAAAAAACTCAAAAATCCAGAGAAAGGATCATATTAAAAGCAAAAGAAGAAGCAAGGAGTATACTTAGAATCGCTAAGGAAGAGTCGGATAGTATAGTATCTGAACTTAGGCAGATTTCCCATGAAATAGAAAAGGATAAGAATAAGAAAATTCATGAATCTCAAGAAAGATTGAGATCGAAATTGGACGATGTGGAAAAGTCTATATCCGACGATGTACTGAATGTAAAATCTAAGGAACCGCCTAAGAACCTGAAAGTAGGTGAAACAGTAGAGGTATTATCCTTAAATCAAAAAGGCAGTGTATTGGAATTACCAGATGAAAATGGAAATGTACTTGTACAAGTGGGGATTATGAAGGTAAATGTCCATATTTCAACTTTAAGAAGAGCAGAAGAAGAGGAATTAGATAAGGGACAGATAAGCACAAAAAATATAATAAGAACAAAATCAGCAAATGTACAAAATGAAATTGATTTAAGAGGCAAAAATTTAGATGAAGCTTTACTTGATTTAGACAAATATATAGATGATGTGTATATAGCAGGTCTTAAGGAAGCCTATATTATCCATGGTAAGGGTACTGGAGTGTTACGTAGCGGAGTTAATTCATATTTAAAAGGTCATAGACATATAAAATCCTCAAGAATAGGTAAATATGGTGAAGGTGGTGATGGTGTTACGGTTATAGAGTTAAAATAGCTCCTTGAAATATTTTTATTAATATTGTATATTATAGATTAATAAATCAATATATAAATTCGTTGAAGAAGAGAGTAGAGTATATATTTTGTCACAGCGAACTGGAGATGGTGAGAGCCAGTACAATATTATATTTGAAAAGAGCTTCTGAGAATATATCTGAAATATTATTAGGATATTACGCTGTTAGCGTTATAAACTTCGAGTGGGTTTAAGCCAACAAGAGTGGTAACACGGGATAGCTCTCGTCTCTTATAGAGATGAGGGCTATATTTAATATCAAAGGAGGATTGAATATGATAGATTTCAAGAAAGAAGTAGTAAATTGTATTTATGAAGCAGAAAATAGCTTACCTAAAGATGAAATAGAGGCATTAATCGAAGTTCCACCAAGTTATGACATGGGGGATTATGCTTTTGCCTGCTTTAGATTAGCTAAGGTATTTAGAAAGGCACCTAATATGATCGCAGAAGAATTGACAGAGAAAATTCAAGGAGGAGAGTATTTTAATAAAATTGAAAATGTTGGTCCCTATATCAACTTTTTTATAAACAAGGAAAAACTAACGGAAACAGTGTTAAATAGCATAGTAGAAAGAGAAGAAAATTTCGGCTCTTCAAATATAGGAAAAGGAAGGAAAGTATTGGTTGAATTTTCATCACCAAATATTGCCAAACCTTTTCACATAGGTCATATTAGAACCACTGTTATAGGAAATTCCCTATATAAAATATATAAGTTTCAAGGTTTTGATACAGAAGCATTAAATCATTTGGGGGATTACGGAACTCAATTTGGTATGCTTATTGCAGCATATAAAAAGTGGGGAGATAAGCCTACTATCGAGAAAGATCCCATAAATGAGTTGTTAAAACTATATGTTAAATTTAATGCAGAAGCTGAAAAAGATGAAAAGTTAAGGGATGAGGCAAGATATTGGTTTAAGGAGTTGGAAAACAAAAACGAAGAAGCTTTGGAACTTTGGCAATGGATAAGAGATATGAGTTTAAAAGAATTCAACAAGGTATATGGCATGCTAAACATCGAATTTGATTCCTTTAATGGGGAATCATTCTATTCAGATAAGATGCCAAAGGTTGTTGAAAAAATGGAGGATAAAGGCTTATTAAAAGAATCTGAAGGTGCATCTATCATCGATTTAGAGACTTATGGTATGCCACCAGCATTGATAAAGAAAAGCGATGGATCAACTCTTTATATTACACGAGACGTGGCAGCAGCTATTTACAGGAAGGAACATTATGATTTCTATAAAAACATCTATGTAGTAGCATCGGAACAAAATCTTCATTTTAAACAGTTAAAAAAGATATTAGAGTTAATGGGGTATGATTGGGCCGAAGATTGTATTCATGTTCCCTTTGGTATGGTAAGCTTAGAAGATGGTAGTTTATCAACTCGTAAAGGTAGAGTTGTATTTTTAGAAGATGTATTAAATAAGGCAGTAGAAAGCACTTTAAAAATTATGGAAGAGAGAAATCCAGAACTTGAAAGCAAAGAAGAAGTAGCAAAACAAGTAGGCGTAGGGGCAGTAATATTCCAGGAACTATTCAATGGTAGAATAAAGGACTATGTATTTAGTTGGGATAGAACCCTTAGCTTTGAAGGAGAGACAGGTCCTTATGTTCAGTATACCCATGCTAGGGCCAATAGTCTTCTTGAAAAAGGAGAATTTAGTTTAGGTGATAAAGTAGACTATGCTTTGCTAAAAGAAGATGATGAGATAAACTTGATTAGATTGTTATACAAATTTCCGGAGGCAGTTTTAGATGCAACTTATAAATACGAACCATCTTTTATCACAAGACATGTGGTTGAAATAGCTAAGGCTTTTAATAAATTCTACAATTCGTGCCCTATTTTATCAGTAGAACAGGATCTAAAAAAGGCTAGATTGACGTTGGTGTATGCAACCAAAACGGTAATTAGGACTGGTTTAGCTTTATTAGGTATAGAAGCTCCAAACAGAATGTAGGAGAGGATATAATGGAAGACAGAAATATTTTAAAGCCCTTGATATTTGCTTTTAATGAGGATATTAGATTAAACGATGGTCCATCCCATGTTACGGATTTAATGGTTTTAACCATTAAATCCCTTGTGCCCTCTGAAGACTATGTAGGAGTGTATATAGATTACAAGAGATTTAACGAAGAGATGAAACTATGGAAATACTATAGACATGGAGATAATATTGCCTTATTAAATATACTAGGCAATATGGATTCGCATATATATTGGGATAAAAAAGATGACACTGCCTATTTTCGAATAATACCTATTGTATTGTCCAATAAGGATTATGCTTATATACGAAGAGAAGTAATAAAAAACCTGTTGTTCACTACAGGCAATATAGAAACATTAATTGAGGGAATTTTATTATCTAAGTTATTGTATCTCTTGATTAGAGAAGAAGAAAATGCAATAGAGGAATTAAAAAAAGAGCTGATCGATTTTTCCCAAATTGAATTTATTGAAGAATATATTGACTATATTAGAATTTCTACGGAAACATATCCGGGGAATTTCACGGTAAACTTTGAACAATATAGAATACATGGACTAAATGTATTAAATTTTTCTCATTCCAAGTACTTTAAAGTATTGACGGATTGCCTAGAAATTTTTATAAAAGGGGAAGAGGCGAATACATTATTTGGCAAGTGTATAAGCCCTTTAATGGCAGATCTAAAACATGAAAGCTATAAAGAGGATGACTTTTATTTTGAATTATGCAATTATGTGAATAATTTAAGAAAAGGAAGGATAAATCCTCAATCATTAAAAATAAAAAAGTATTATCTGCCTGATGTATTTCAATACGATGTAGGAGATGAGTTTTACCATTCACTGTTAAACCAATCTAGGGTAATCAAAAAAGAAAAGATAAATAATAAGACTATCTTACACTTAAATACCAAATCTGGTATATATAAGCTTGTAAATTAAACCTTCCCAAGGGAAGGTTTATTTCATATTGATATTTTATTTAAGGATTAATAGGAATCGTTTAAATAGGCTAAGAACTCCTCTTCACTACTTTCAGATAGAGAAGCCAGTTCCTTTAAAATACTATCCCTTAATGCCAGAAATGCATCAACTTTAGTATTAGTACCAGTATATTCAAGGGCTTCTATGATCATTAGCATATCCTCTTTAGACATTTCTTGAATAGAAATTTTGTCGAATTTTCTCATCAAATAACTCCTTTCATAAAATATTGTATTAACTATATTCTATACTTTTTTTGAGAATCCTTCAATATGACAATAGAGTATAAATTTTTCATGGGCCATGTGAAAACTATATGGTGGAGTTTAGAATAGATTGTGCTATAATGGAGATAGTTTAAAAAGAAAGGTTGAAAATATGAGGACCATACTTACTACATTAAATTCAAAATATATTCATACTGCATTATCAATAAGGTATTTAAAGGCTTACTCTGAGGATATTACGAATATTGAATTGATGGAATTTACCATTAATCAAAATATAGATTATATTGCTGGTGAAATATATAAGAAGAAACCAGATGTTATAGGGTTTTCTACTTATATTTGGAATAGAGATGAGACCCTAAAGGTGTGCCAAATCATAAAATTAATTGATCCAGATGTAAAAATCATCTTGGGAGGACCAGAAGTATCCTTTGATGGACAGGAATTAATGGACAAATATTGGTATATCGATTTTATAGTATATGGTGAAGGGGAGGCAACCTTTAGAGATCTATTAAGTAGTATATTAACAGAAAAAGGGGATTACAGTTCTATAGATGGATTGATTTATAGAGATAATGATAGAATAGTCAAAAATCCTCCTAGGGAACTAATTCAAAATCTAGATAGTATTCCATCTCCTTATAAGGAAATTGGCCATGAGTTTAAGGATAAAATAGTATATTTTGAAAGTTCTAGAGGCTGTCCATTCAACTGCCAATTTTGCTTATCATCCACTATAAAAGGTGTGAGATATTTTAGTATAGACAGGGTTAAGGAGGACTTAGAAAGATTGATTGACGCCAAAGTCAAACAAGTTAAATTTGTCGATAGAACTTTTAATGCTAATAAGGAATATGCAATGGAAATAATGAGCTTTATAATGGACAAAGATCCAAATAATATCAATTTTCATTTTGAAGTTACAGCCCATCTTTTAGATGAGGAGATGCTTAATTTCCTGAAGGGAGTCAAAGAAGGTTTGTTTCAATTTGAAATAGGGGTACAATCGACTAATGAAAGAACATTAGAAACCATTGGGAGAAGAACTGATCTAAATAGATTAGAAGAAGTAACCAAAGAGATAAAAAGTTATAAAAACATACATCAACATTTAGACTTAATTGCAGGACTACCCTATGAGGACTATAGCAGTTTTAAGGGTTCTTTTAACGATGTATACGATATTAAGCCAGAAAAAATTCAGTTGGGTTTTTTAAAGCTTTTAAAGGGTTCTGGTTTAAGGAAGGATAAAGAAGAGTATGGATTTAAGTTTTTAGATGTACCACCTTATGAAGTACTAGAAACAGATCATATAAAATATGAAGAAATGCTAAAATTGAAGGGTGTAGAGGATTTGGTAGAGAAGTACTACAATGAAGGATATTTTGAGCATTCTGTAGAATATATTATAAAAAATCACTATAACAACCCCTTTGAATTTTATGAGGATTATTTAGATTATTGGCAGTCAAAAGGATTTCATAGGATATCCCATAGTAGAAATAGGTTGTATGAAATATTGATGGACTTCTGTAAGTATAAACAGTTTCTAGACATAAATATTATTATCGAGGTATTAAAATATGATTATATATATAATCATAAAAGTCCTAACATACCGAAATTTTTCAATAGGCAGGAAGTGATGTTCATTCAAAAGAATAAGCATGATATATTAAAAGATGAAAGTATATTGACTGATTATCTACCAGATTATAAGGATATGGCTACTAAAAGGATAATTAACAAAATTCACATTGAAAAATTTGAGATTGATATAATCAATTTAATTGAAAACAGTTATTTTGTTGGAGAAAGGATGCTTAGGGATAGCTATATTCTATTTGACTATAGAAGTGGAGTTATAAATAGATGTTTATCCTATGATATAACTGATTATATTTTAAGGAGTGACATGAATTGAACTTAATAGAAGATATTATCTTGGTAAATAAAACTACTTTTAAAAAGAGCATAAAAAGCTTCCAAAAAAATTGGGTTATAATATTTACAGGATTGGCCTATACATTACTAAACATGCTAATGTTAATCCTATTAAATACTTTTTTTAGAGGACCTTTATATATACTAGCAGGGTTTATAATGGCTATTGTTAGTAGTAGTCTAATATCTAACTACTTATACCTATTGTCCAATATTATAAGCTACGATAGGATAACTATAGATAATTTCAAAGAAGGATTTAAATACTATTTGTGGAAGGTATATGGAGTGTTTTTTATTGCTTGGATAGCCAGCTATCTATTGTCTTTGTTAACCGGTATAGCTGGAACAAATGCTGAGTTGTTAAATCGAATAGTAGGAATCGTAATATTGATCGGATTAAATCCTTTGCCTGAAACCATATATCAAAAATACTATTCTCCTTATGAAAGCATCCAGTATGCGTTTGATTTCATGAAGGGAAATTGGTTAAACTGGTTAGTACCCAATGTTATATTTTATATAGCATTATATTTTCTTACAGGAAGGGTTATAATGGATATATTTACGACTCATTTAAGCTTTGGGCTAGATTTAAGTCTAAAGGGGCTAGGAATTTATCTTTTAGGTCAAATACTATTTTCTTTTACTATGATATATAGGGGGCATTTATTTAAACTATTAAGTACTAGTACCCGAAGGAAAAGAATGTATATGGATAAATTTTATGATTAAGTAGGTGATGCTATGAATGTTGTAGATGAATACTTCGTTAAAAAAACGGACAAGATTTCATTTGTGGAACTTAGGGCTGGTTCCAATATACGGATAAGGGATTATACTATCGATGATGATCTTCCCCTTCCTATAATAATTGACACTCTGATAGGGGAAATCCAAAAAGGGAATATTTATGAGGAAATTAAAGTATCTCATATAATAGATGGAATAATATTTATCTTAGGGATTGATACTAATTTTAAATTTAAAGAAGAATATGTGGAACTACTATATGAATATGAACCAAATATTGAAGATTATATTATGTATAGAGGTTTAAAATATATAGAGGCTAAAAATTTAGAATATGGAGCGGTGTTCTTTAGGTCATTAGTAAATATCAATAATAAAAATATTAACGGTATATTTAATTATGCCTTATCTTTAGAGAACCTATCTATTAAATTTGCAGAAAAGGGTGAGACTGAAAAGTCTATAGAGTTTCTACTAGAATCTACTAGAAGATTAGAATCTATATTAGATATTTCTGAGGATTTTCCATTGGCTTATTATAAACTAGGATATCATTATAAGAATTATGAACAGTTTATAAAGGCTAAGTTAATTTGGGAGAAATATATTAATATGGATAAGGACCTAGAAAGAATTCAAGAGATAAGGGAACAGATTGAACTTATAGATGATGATGCAGATTTTGAAGAAGGTGTAGTAAGCTTATCTAATGGAGAATATTCACAGGCATTAGAAAAACTTTTAGGCTTGTGTTCTAAATATAAAGAATGGGGAAATGTTTTTTATTTAACAGGTTTAGCATATAAGGGACTAGGAGACTATGAAAATGCCATAGATTATTTTTATGAAGCAATAGACTTAGATTTTCAAGATGTCAACGTTTATAATGAATTGGGGATTTGCTTGTTTGCATTGGGATATGCAAATGAATCTATAGATATTTTTAATATAGGTATAGAGCTAAATCATATGGATTATAGAATCATATTTAATAGGGGGTTAGTGTACTTACAATTAGGGGATATAGAGAAGGCTACAGAGGATATTGAAACTGCTTATAGATTAAATCCCAATGATGCAGCTGTTGGGGAGCAGTTTAATAAGCTTAATTATAAAAAACATTAGGGGAGGTTTTTATATGGCTATAAAGAAATTGGATCAGCTATTAAAAATGGATTTCCAAAATCGATCTATATTGGCCGTTGTAGCAAGTCAAGATGAGGAAGTTTTAGATGCAGTAGTAGAAGCTCATAAATTAGGAATAATTGAACCTATATTGATAGGTGATAGGGAAAAAACAAGGGAAATTGCATCGAGAAAGAAATTAGACATAGAAAACTTCGAAATAATAGATGAAAAGGATCTAGAAAAGGCAGCTGAAATAGGGGTTAGGCTGGTTAGTCAAGGAAGAGCTAATTTCATAATGAAAGGTTTAGTAGATACTGCTACCCTCATGAAGGCAGTATTAAATAAGGAGTGGGGTTTAAGAACAGATAGTCTTTTGAGCCATGTGATGATATATGATATTCCTACCTATCATAAACTAATATACTTGACTGATGGCGGTATGAACTTGAATCCTACATTAGAACATAAGATTAAAATAGTTGAAAATAGTATCAAAGTTGTTAAAGCTTTAGGTAACCCTACGGTTAAAGTTGCTTGTTTAGCTGCAAAGGAAAAAGTAGATCCAAAGATGATAGCTACTGTAGACGCATTGGAGCTTAAGAAAAAGTCAGAGACAGGATATTTTGGAGAAGAGGTAATAGTCGATGGTCCTATGGCATTGGATTTAGCTGTATCGAAAGATGCTGCGAAAATTAAGAATTATGATAGTCAGGTGTCTGGCGATGCTGACGTATTATTAGTGCCAAATATTGAAATGGGAAATGGCATAGGCAAGAGCATAACCTATTTTGCCAAGGGAAAATCTGCAGGAGTAATTATGGGTGCAAAGGCTCCGATTCTTTTAGTTTCAAGAGCAGATACTTATGAATCTAAACTATATTCAATAGCTTTAGGTAGCGAGGTATCAAAATATATATTTTAGTCAATAAAGCAAAATAAAAAGATAACAATAGCAAATGCTAGAATAACTATAAATTTGAAGAATTATTATCTATAATCAACTTTTTTAAGGATTGAATGGAAGTGAGAAATATGTTAAGTTATCTATTGTCGTCATTAATTCTGGCAAAAACAGAAGGACGATAATGAATGATAATAGCATATATAAATAGCAAATAAAAAGTTTAAAAAAACATTGACAACTAAGTATAAATATGCTATATTAATAAAGCACAACAGATGAACCTAGACAACTAAACAGTGTGAAATACCTTGAGTAACATTTATTAAATAACAGGCAAACTTTTTTATGAGAGTTTGATCCTGGCTCAGGACGAA
>NZ_PPXY01000061.1 GCF_021655115.1 Clostridium sp. Cult3 | reverse complement strand
ATAATCGTCAAGGCGAAATTGAAAGTAATTTAAAGCAATTTAAAGCAATTCTATAAAACATTGTGCTATTTTTTCATGTTTAGTTTACAAAGCCTGAATGAAAATAAATAAAAATATAGCAAATAGTAAAAATAATACTAATAAATATTATCAGATAATCCCATTTGGACATTTTTAAAACTAGGTAGCTGGTACGACTATCATAAGCTCTAAAGCCTCTCATCTCCATAGCAATAGAAAGCTTTTCTGCTTTTATTATAGCTCCTACTAATATGGGGTTAAATAAATAAGCATATACACTAATTCTTTCCTTCATAGGTATATTACTGATCTCAATCCCTCGTAATTGTATAGCAGTTAGAGAATCCTTGATTTCCTCAGTTAGTAAAGGTAGAAATCTAATTCCCAGTACCACCATAAAAGCTATATCATAGGGTAGCCCCCATTGAACAAAACCTTGGACTATTTCCCTTGAATTGGAGGTAGTGATAATTGTAGCAGAAAATATTATTATCATCATCCGCAATATAAATTGTAGAGCTTTCTCCAGACCAACGGTACTTAAAACTGTAAAACTTCCAATAGATAGAAGAGCTTCGCCCCCTGAAGAAAATATGCTCTGTACTATTGCAATAATTGCTAACATGTATAAAAGTCTTTTAACTTTCTTTAAACTTCCCATTATATCAACCTTAAAAAATTTAGCAGCCAATATTGATAATGTTAAAAGTACAACTAGATAATTAATATCCTTGGTTACTATCCCTAAGGTTGAAATACATAGAACTACAATGAGTTTTGTCCTGGGGTCTAATTTACATCCTCTGGTCATAGATGATTTCTCCTCTGTGAATTCTTATCACTCGTTGGGATAATTGTTCAATAAAATAATGGTCATGACTTATAATGGTCATACCAATCCCTTTGTCTAATAAATCATTTAGCAAATCTATCAATAACTGTTTTCTTACTCTATCAAGTCCTGTAGTAGGCTCATCTAGTATTAAATACTCGGGTTGGTTAATCAATATTGTGGCAATAGCAAGCCTTTGCTTTTCTCCCTGGCTTAACAATAATGGGGAGGATTTTCTTACATGTTCCAATTGGAATAATCTTAGCAACCCTTCTATCCTATCTTCCAAATAATCTTCATCATATCCCTTTAGTCTAGAAACAAATCCTAATTCTTCTTCTACTCTATTGGCAAAAAATTGTTTTTCTGGATTTTGGAATAAATAGCCTATTTTTGATCCTATTTGGGCTAAAGTCATCTCAGAAATATCTTTATTTAGGATAAAGGCTTGTCCTTCTGTAGGCTTTAAAATTCCCATCATCAGTTTACCCAAAGTAGTTTTACCACTTCCATTTGGCCCTAATACGGCTGTAATTTCATCCTTTTGGATTTTTAAGTTTAAATTATTGATAATTGGTCTATCCTTTTTATATTCAAAGGATAAGTCCTTTAATTCTATGAAGCTCAACCCTTTCACCAGCCTTTGTATTCCCTTAACTTCCCATCTTTAAGTTCCAAAACCCTATCTGCTATATTTAAATTCTCTAAATCATGCTCTACCAATACTATGGTCTTATCTTCTTCTTTTAAACTTAAAATTGTTTCTTTGATCCTCTCTTTTCCTTGATCATCCAACTGGGCTAAAGCTTCATCCAGCAATAATATATCCGATTCCATAGCTAAAATTGCAGCAATAGCCACTAATTGTTTTTGTCCTCCTGATAAATTATTAGGATTTTCGTATCGATAATCCTCCAAATGAACAATATCAAGTACTTTTTTTATTCTTTCTTCCATTACTTTTCTTTCTACCATCAGGTTTTCAGGGCCAAAAGCAATTTCATCCTCAACAGTAGGTGAAAACAGCTGGGTATCTGGGTCTTGAAACACGATTCCCACCCTTTTGGCTATATCAGGTATTTTTAAATTACTCACTTCTTTTCCCCATAATTTAACTTCACCTTCAATTTTACCTTTCCGAATATGGGGTATTATGCCACAAATAATATTCAATAAAGTGCTTTTCCCACTACCACTTTGGCCAACTAAAGCAAATATTTCTCCATTATATACAGTTAGATCTACTCCCCTTAGTATATAATCAGGGGTCTCTCTATATTTAAAGTATAGATTATGTATTTCAACAGGATTTATCATCTTAATTCTATCTCCACAACAAATTTGCACCATCTTTGGCTAAACTGATCTTTCCTTGCAATTATTTGATAAGGGCCACTGCCGCCTTCTCTCTTGCTCTTTAAAAACTTTCCATTATGCTTATAGGCTAGGTACAGATTGTCTTTGTCCATCAATTCTTGAGTCCTAAAGGCTACGGTGTAGCCATCTATTCCCCTTACTATTATCTGGTTTTTATCTTCAATAGTTATTCCAGCCTTTTCGATTACCTTCATTAAGGGTATTCCTGTATAACTCTGCTCTTCTGGGTCTGTATCACTGGTATCTAAAGTAGCTGTAAATTCTTCTTCGTCTAATTGTACTATATCATCAAATATTAGTTTAGTTTCTCCCTGATCATCTTTTATTATAATCTCTCTATTTTCTTGAGCTTCTTGAACATCCTTTACTATTTCCCTATTCATAAAGGCAAAAACCCCCATAATAATTATTAGAATTACTATAATAGCTCCTATAGTCCTATTAGTCAAAATGATTCCCCCCATCTAAAATCATATAGGGAACCACCATATCCTCATATCTAAATTCTCCGTGATCTCCCCCATCCTCCGTAGAGTGCATACCATGATCAGCAGTTATTATTACCTTTCCATTCCAGTTAGAAACTAATTCCTCCACATATCCATCTACTCTTTTAATAAATTCCATTGTTTCTATAGATAAGTCTCCATGGGTATGTCCTGTATCATCTATACCATGAAAATGTGTAAAAACCAAATTGTGATCTTCATTTATTGCCTTAAGGGTAGATTCAAATACTTCATCATCGGTAAATCCATCTCCATTATTATCTAAATTCAATACTGGTTCAATTTCCGTCTTTAATATTCCTATATCCCCTTCAATATATATGGCTTTTTTACCTAAATCTTCAGCCAGTTTGAATATTGAGTCTACCTGTAATTCCCTTTGCTTTCGTGAATGAACTCCATTTTCTATAGGGAATTTACCAGTGAGCATTGCTGCTAATCCTGCATTTGTTACCGGTTTATATACGGATAAGGCCTTAGCAGCTTCCGGTTGTTTTCCTAAAAATGGTAAATAGCCCTTTTCTATGGCATATTTATACTGATGGTATCCAAATCCATCTAGCAAAATAAATAATACATCTTCCTCTTCTAAATAATTGGACATATCATAATAAGAATCGGTTATGCTAGCATCAGGAGGGTTTATTACCACTCCTTTTACATTTTCAATTCTAGCATTTCCTTCCTTATTGAGATAATCTATGGAATTAGCATTTACTTCAAAATATCCACCTTCTTCTAAATATTCCACTTCACCTAATCTTCCCATGGCTAAGGCTTTTTCTATCTTTTCATCTATTATATCTTCCAATTTGAATTTCTCTCTTTTAGTTGATACTGATATAGTTTTTATGTTTTTTTCACTATGGATTATATTCATTCCCATATCCTTTCCATCATTAGGATGGATATTGCCCATGTCTTTAGAGGTCTTTTTAGTACATGCTGCCATGAGAAACAATATTAGGATAAGTAGGATTGATAAAGTAATATGTCTTTTATTCATTGTATTCTCTCCTATTTATTAAATCATCTAGTGCTTCATTCTTCCTTAAACCTTTTACTATTGTATAAGCTATTAAGCCACCTATACCTCCCGACAAACTAGCTGCTGTTAAGGTCAATACTAAGGGTACCAAGGGCAATCTAAAGAAAACCATATTGACCAAAAAAGTCCCACTTATATTGGCCAATATACCAGATACAAAATAATGGCCTTTTTGAAAACCCTTAGGTTTTGCTATTAATATATATAGATCTACTACTAATCCAGGAATTATATATGTAAAAAAGCTTATGATCCCATGGGTACCATAGATCCCAAGACTCACTACCATAATTGCTTGAACTACGGATATTAAAGTAGCCACTCCTAGTCTACCTATTAAACCAACCCCTAATACTATCCACATCATATACAAACCACCAGCAATAGCCCCACCAGGAATATAGAGGGGGCCAGTTATTATATGGACTAAAGGTACAATGACTGGTTTAGTTGCTATTCCCAAAGTTGCCATAAGGGAAATAACGATTATTTCAAATATGGAAAATTTCCTAACCAAATTTTTCAGCATAATATTGCCTCCAATAAATAGTCTAATGATTATTATTCTAGTACAATCTCATCTATATGCTTTATCCACCTTTGACTGAAGGGATCCTGTCTAATGACTAATTGAAAAGGCCCATTGCCACCTTGTTTCTTAGATTTTAATGGTTTGCCATCCCTTTCAAAGGTTAAATATACATTATTTGGTTCATTTATCTCTTCTGTACTCAATATTATTCTATATCCATCTGTAGCATTAAAAGTTAATCTTTCCACATTGGATATGTCTACATTTAGTGAATTGAATAACTTGGACATTTCAACACCTTTATATTCAGTTGAAACGGGTTTCTTCCCACTGCTCCTTACTACAGCTGGAAAGGTTATAGAGTCGGGATGGTTATATATGAAATCCTTTTCAACGATCAATTGATCTTCTCCCTGTATAATATTTATAGATATATCCTCTTTACTAGAATAGCTGAATATAAGTATAAATCCAATTACAACTATTATTGGTATAATCTTTTTTATATCCATAGTATCCCCCTTGTTATTTTTCTAAGGCTTGGCTAATTCCACTTTTAATGGCATTTAGAAATCCTCTACTGGTAGCTGTGGCACCGCTAATGGTATCTATGTTTAAACTTTGTCTATGGACTACCTCTCTTGAAATAGTCCTAAATACTTCTTCATAATATCCGGCAGTTTCCCTATGATTGATTGGATTAATCTCAAAGATCCTATTATCTTCTACCTTTATTTCCACCTGCATAGGCCCTCCAAAACCAACACCGGTACCAACAAAAACCCCATCCTTCAAGTTCCCAATTTGAACAGTAGATTGAGGCCCTACCTTTGAGTCCAATATAGGGAGAAGGATAAAGATTCCAACAAATAGAATTAAGCTGATAGTTATGTACTGTTTTTTCCCAACTGTTAATCCCATATATTTTAATGAATAGCCTTTTGTATCCTTTATACAAGTACCTTCAACACATTCCATACACCTAATACATTCAGGAGAGATCTCTCCTTCATCTGGCTTTCCTATATCTACTGGACAGTTGTTCAAACAATAGGTACATCTATTACATTTTTCATTGCTATTTATCTTCGATAGTCCAATAGCTGATAAAAGGCTTTGGAAAGCTCCAAGAGGACATAAAATTCTACAAAATATCCTCTTGTAAAATATTGAAGATACTGCTATAAATAGCAATACTATAGACCCTATTTGAAGATTTATCCCCATAAAAAGATTTAAGTAAGCTAACCAAGGGGAATAAGGAGTAATTAGATTACCTAAGCCTAGAATACTCAATACTAGCACAGTTATTAGTACAAAGTATTTGATTGTTTCCGGTTTAAACCTTTCTCCCCTTGGTAGCTTTCTCTCTTTAATTCCTAGCTTTGTTCCTAAATATTTGAAAAAATCCTGGAATGCTCCAATTGGACATATAAAACCACAAAAAAACCTTCCCATCAATAGAGCAGTAACCATTATTCCAATGGTAAGGGCTATTGATTTAGATATGCCTGTCCACCTATATGATACATCGGTAAATGCAGATTTTAATGCACTCCAGCCTCCATAGGGATTTATATCTCCAATGGATAATGCCTTCCAATTGATGAAACCAATGATATATAGGTAATATATTATACAGTTTGTTATTACTATTCCAGAGATAGCTATTTGAATAAGGCTCCGTTTCTTCAATTTCATTTCTTCTCAATCCTCAATAAATCCTTCATTATCTCGTCCTCATCATGGTATAAATTTACCTGTTCACCAACTTCTACTATGTAGCAATTCAACATTTCTTCTATGGATATTTCCCTATTAGAGTCATCCCTGCTTACTGCAACGAAGTGATTATTATCCTTCCATCTCATACCTGCTGTTAGCAATACATCCTCTAATAGCAAAGCTTCATTACCATTTATATTTTTTGTTCTAACTACTCCAGCCATCTTTTCAGGAAATATTACTGCATCCTTAGTTGTAGAAAAATGGGTCATCTCCTTAACATTCATACCTAGCTTGAAATTTGGTGCTATATTCATAGGTGCATTTTCTCCCTCTACTTTAATAAAATACCTCTGTCTCACTAAGGAAATAGTTTCATTTTTTATTAATCCATCTGAAGCAGCCATGGTGAAAAATCCCTTTTCATCTACTACATCAAATTCTCTTAAAATTTGTCCTACCTCTATGGATTTATCCTTACTACCATAATACTCATAATAATAAGGCTCTATATCTTCTACCAATGGTTCAAAAATATGAACCTTATCAATATCCTTAGGGGATATCTCACTATATAAATCAATATTTGAAACCATTTTTACCCAGTAGGGGCCAAGCTCATTTGGTATAGCTATCCTTACAGGCTTTTCTTCTTCTTTTAGATCTTTTCCGTTTACCTGCCATACTAAAATCACATCATTTGCTTCTAATTTTTCCTTATCAACCATTGTATAATAGCCATCCCTACCTGTTATTCCTATTCCCTCATAATCACTTAAATCCTTGCCCTCTGCTTCTAGAACATGTCTAAGGGTTGGCCCTTTTACCTTCATATCCGTTTCCGTTCCCGTAGTATTAATCAATACTACATCCATTTCCACCTGTTCATATTCCTTTATTTTCTCAATATCTATCCGAGTAGATTCTTCCCCACAATTTATGGCAAAACTGTTAGTATCCTTCTGCCACATTTCCTGGGGTACCACATCGGCTACCTTCTCCATTTCTATATTATTGGTTTTGTACTGATAAGCTCCTATTGCTGTATTTACTGCATTTACTACTGCTTGGGAGCTTATAGTTGCTCCAGTTACTTGGACTATGTCTTCAGGATTTTCCTTATCTAATACTACAAGATTTAGGTATTTGTCGATTACTATATTTTTAAACCTTTCTAGAAACCAATCCTCTTCAATATGCTCTGCATAATCTAAGGACTCTTCATGATTTAATATTTCTATTCCTATTAATTCATCCCTTTCACCATCAATAGCTACCAATACATCAATAGGACCATTATACCCTACACAGCTAACCACATATGCTTTCATTTGCCCATCTACCTCATAGGCCCTCTTTACGCCAGGGAAGTTTAAGGATATAAACATATCGTCAGAAATATCCTTTACAAGCCTAATCTCCTCTGCTTCAGGATAAAAAGCCTTTACCTTAAGTTCCTCTTGGGATGTTGGATTGTTGAAGTAAAATAGGGCAAATACTACAATCACTATAGCAATTGTAAATATTAAATAAAATTTCTTGTTTTTTAACATAGGCTCTCCCTTACTCTACTATTATTTTGTCAATATTTGAAACCCATTGAGGTTTATTTACATCTCCAGCTTCCTTCTGTCCAACTACCAGCTTAAAGGGAGGTCCTTCCTCGGAGTCATATTCTTCCCCGTTTTCTTCCCAAGCTATAATTATAGGTAGTTTAATATCAGGATTTGTTTCATCTATATAATCCTGTCTTTTAACTTGTTCTATTGTAAACTCCATTTTATAGCCATCTATAGCCACAATAGAAACTTTTGTTGCAGCTGAAGATACTTTAGCTTTTTGCTCTAACAAAGCCCATAGGTTTACGCCTTTAAATTTTGTGTGGTTAGTGGTTCCGAAATTATTGATAGAGTAATATTCCCCTGAGAAGATAATGTTTTCCATAGCCTTTAATTCATTTAAACTTAAGCTTAATTTGTTTCCTACATTACCTTCTATCTTTAATGTATTAGCAGTTTCTTCAGTCTTTTCCTTTTCACTAGATTTTGCAGTTTCTTTCTTAGCACTAGAAGTATTAGACTTCTGTGGGGCTTTTTCTACTGTATCATCTTTCTCCTCTACTTCTTCTTCCTGTTCTTCTTTTTCTTCCTCTGTTTCCTCTTCCATATGGGATTCTTCTTCTGTAATCTCTTGTTCATCGGTCTCTTCATTCATGGTTTCCTGTTCCCTTTCTATATTAACTATATCCTCTTTTTCCTCTTTTTTTGATCCACACCCCGATAAACTTATTGATATAACTAAAAGAATGATTATGAATAGATTAATGTTTTTAAACTTTTTCATAGAATCCTCCTAAAGGGGCAATAGGAACAAGTCCTATTGCCATCTATTAATATTTTAAAAATCTCAATAGAATTACCGCAGCTTCCGCCCTTGTTGCATTTAAGGATCCACCAAAAGTATTGTTAGGGAATCCAGTGATAATTCCTGTTTTAATCATTGTAGCAGCTGATTCTCTAGCCCAATTTGCTACTTTATCATCGTAATCAGATAGTATATCTTCAACTTCCTCAGCTGTTAACTTTTCATCTGTAATACTTCCTAGGATAGCACATATTTCCTCTCTATTAATAGGAGAGTTGGGCTTAAAGTTGCCATCATCATATCCTTCGATTAAACCTTTTTCTGCAGCTAGTATTACATCTTTTGCAAACCAATCCGTTGGTTTTACGTCGGCAAAGGGTGTTTTTTTAGCACCTGATGTTTCAGGGTTTAATATTCTCACTAGAATAGACACAAACTCGGCCCTTGTAATATTGTCATCTGGTCTATATTTTCCATTGCTTCCATTTATATAGCCCATGGTAGCCATTTCTCTAATTTCCTTTTTAGCCCAATGGGATTTTACGTCTTTAAAGTTTTTCTCATGGGTGCCAACTGCTGCTCCACCATTGGTTCCAACAAGTAGATTGTCTTGATTTAAATCTATGAAATATACGTTATTCCACTGCTTAGTTGGAAATTGGTTAGAAGCATTGATGATTTCAGTTACCTTACCAATTCCTTCAGTTTTCACTACACCACTGGCTGTAGTTGCAATATAAAGAGTTCCTTCATTTTCTTTGTCTGCTATAACTAGTCTTATATCATCTTCTTCCGTCATAGATGGGTACAATTCTTTTGCTGAGTATACTGTCCTTTTACCATTTAATATATAATCTACTTCTCCCTTACCAAAGCCTGGAGCATTACCTGATCTTACAACCCATACTCCGCCTTTCTTATCCATAGAAATACTTCTTATCCAATTGAGATTGAAATTGGTATTGTCAAAGTCTTCATAGGTAGTAATATTTCCATCTGCAGCTATGTGTTGGTAACCACCAGTATAAATCGGATTCTCTTCACTTCCTTTAGTAGCGGGGTAATAACCTATCCACGCTCCACCTGCTCCATCAGGTTCTATGGCATCAACAGAATAAGGCAACAGTCCTTCTTTTTCAGTATATACTGTCCAGTTATCAGACTTGTCCACATATACAACACCTTTTTGTGTGCCTATCCATAGTCCGCCCTTACCATCTAATTCTAATTCCTGAACAAAATTTGCTGGAAGTAATGAATTGTCTTCGTTTAAGAGCTTCCAGGTATTATCGGTTTTCACCAATATTCCTTGAGGCGTTAAAGGACCACCAAGGGTTATCCATAGTTCTCCATTTTCCCTTTGGGCTATAGCATAGCAGGTATCTACCTTAACAGTACCTGCATTTTCAGTTTTTATTTCCTTGATAATAGTCCATTTCCCTGCTGGAGTCCTGACAGAAAGTCCTCCATTATTGGTGCCGATCCACAGATTACCATTACTATCATATTCCATACTTCTAACACTTGCCTCAGGCAACTCCTTGCCAGTATCGTTTCTAAAGTTTAGCCATACCTTGTCATCCATTCCCATGTCTTCTTTAGGACCAGGTAATTCTGGTAGATCTAACTCTTTAACATCCTCCATCTTAGGCTCTTCATAATCTCCAGATCCTACTACAATACAATCTACCCATTTTGTCCACATAGACTTGTTTTCTTCAATTACAAGCCTTAATGGTCCATAAGCGTTATTAAATGCATATCCTGCATCACTTTCATTGGGAACAAGGGGATAACCATCCACTGCGTATGCTAAGATAATCTTCTTCAATTCTCCCTTGGAATTCAATACACCTTCCATAACCTGTTGGCTACTTCTTAAAACCTGATTGTAATTCTGTCCACTGAAAACTCTAATACTTGGAATTTCTACATCATCTTTTAAGCCAACTACCTTGGATATAATATCCCATAGTACTACTCCTTCAAACTCGTGAATACCATCTCCAGTGTATACATCTCTTACTGCATAAGGTAGCATAGACTCTATCTGTCTTAATGTAAATGTCATTGGTTCTTTTACTTGTGAACCTGTTACTCGGAGCACAGGCATATCTAGATATTCATTATAGATTTCTTGATTGTGATTCCAACTAGAGCTTTTATCAACTTCTTTTTGAGTTTTTTCTCCTTGTCCAGTTCTATCTTCATCCCCTGTTGATATGGGGGTACCCTCACCAATGATTATTTCTTTTAAAAATTGTACTTGATTTGAGCCATTCGTGTCATTGTAGTTTCTTTTTCCAAATATAAGCCTTAGAGGTCCTCCTGAATTACCTAGTCCAGGATTAAAGCCATCATCTGTTGGTCTTGTAACATAGGGATATCCATTAAAACCATAGGCCACTAGTACAGGCATTCCTGTATGAAGGGGCTTTTCCTTCGAACCATCATAAGTACCATCCCCTATGTCTTCTGAATTCTTTTCATAATATCCATATAGAGAGCTATCCTTTATCTCTCTAATAGTCATAGGAGCAAAATTATAGTTGTCTGCAGCTATAAACTGGATACTAGTGTCTTCATCTATATTTGGATCCATCCCTGCTTTAATCAGTAGATCCCATAAAGGAACTCCCTTATATTGATTGTAATACCAGAAATACTCACTATTAGAGAGACTATACTCATCTTGGTATTTTATATCTTCCATTGCTTCTATATCCGATACCTTGTATCTGACTTCCTTACCTATCTTATCTCCATGGATAATTATTTCATAATCCGTGTATTTAGGATCATCATAGGGAGGATAGGTGTGTTCATAAATATTTTTGGCATCCTTTTCCTCAATATAGATATAGGCCACATTGGAAAATTCTTTGGCTTTAGCTTTATCCTGTTCATAAACCAATTTAAAACAGCCATTGTCGTTGTGCTTTTTAGCCTTATATCCTACATCTGAATCAAGATATACGAGAGGAACTTCGTTGATACCATAAGCGATTAAGTAATCCTTTGCTTCTGCAATTGGAACGGTGGATATGGTTTTCCTCGATTTATCTTTAAAAGTTACATTTCCTGCTTTAGGAGTAACCTTTACATAATTATCTATGAGATACCCTGCATTGATTCCTTCATAGGTGTTTTGAATAATACTTCCATCTATCTTTTCATAATACTTTCCTTGCTCCTGTCCATCAATATCCTCTTCTATTTGTCTTAAGGATATTGCCCTATATCCTTCAACGCCAGGACCCTCTATTGTAAAGGTTGCACCTGTTATAGCATCTATATTATATGGAGCTCCATCATTGCTAATATGTTTGTACGTAGAGTCTAATCCTATACCTTTACCATTACCCTTTGATGGTCTATCCTCGCCGATAGTTATCTTTACTACATTTTTCCCCCACTGAGATAGATTCATATCATCTATATTGGTTTGACCGAATACTACCTTTGGAAAACCTTTGTCCAAATCCTTGTCGGTTAAAGCCCTATCCTTCCACTTTATAGGTGGTGAAAAACTATCCTGAGAATAATCAGCCAATACTGCAGTATATTTAGCAACCATTGGTCCTATCTTTGTTTTGCTTTTTTCTGTAAAATCTTTGTAATAATATGCATTTTTTAATTCACTTACGGATTTTGTAAATTCAAATCCATCTGAACAAGTAAATTTAATTTCATAGTCCTGATCAGTCTTTAGATTATCCTTGCCAATTAGTTCAAATAGATCATAACCTTTCACCTTAATAATTTTATGAAAATTGAAGCTATTGTTTGTAGAATAAGTTCTTTCTACCATCTTATACTTTGACCAATCAGCTTCCCTAATGCGTACCTCTTCATTGACACCTGTTCCTGTAATCAAAAGATCTAGGTCTGCTGCTTCAGCAATGTCAACAAAAAAGGTTAGCTGAGAAAATATCATTCCAATTGCCAACAAAAAAGATAGCAATTTTATTTTTTTACTATTCCTATAACCTTTCATAAAAAAACCTCCTTAGAATTACGCAAAAGAGCAAAAGCTATCGCTATTGCTCATCTTGCTTGTAACAATCATAAAGTTTATTTTCGAAATAGGGTATTGTAAACTATAAGGGCCGCTTCTGCTCTATTTACCACCTTTGTTGGTTCGAATTTTTCTACTGCTACATTAGAAAATACATCTTGATCTTCAAGCCAAGCTACTTGATGAGCTGCCCACTCTGGTACCAAATCCTTATCCTTATAATTGGATTTTTCCATTACAAACTTATCCATCTTTCCTTGATCTACTACTTCAGCCAATACAGCTCCTCTTCCAACTACAGCTGCCATTTCTTGTCTTATTATAGGCTTATTTGGCTTAAAGGTTCCATTGTCATACCCTTCAAATAGTCCTGATTCAACGGCTGTTTGCACATATGGAGCAAACCAGTCTCCAGCCTTTACATCGGTAAATCCACCAGTATATTCCACCTGCTCATATCCTAAAGCTTCAACCATGATTTTACAGAATTGAGCTCTAGTAAATTCTCTTTCTGGAGCATATAATCCATTGCCTACTCCATCAATTATACCTTTTTTAGCTAGCTCTTCTATTGCTTTTGCTGCATATGCATATTTCTCTGTTATATCGGTAAAAACTATTTCCTTTTCTTCTACTTTAGGCTCTTCTTCTACAGGTTTAGCTTTCTCTGTTGGTTCAATTGCATCTCCCACAGTTATTTTAACTACCATCTTAAATACTGTACTAAATTCACCTGGTTCTTTTTGTTTTCTATAGACAACTATCTCTTCATTATCTGGGTTGTCATCATTGTCAATTGATTCACCATTGATTTCATAAGCCAAAACATATTTTAAATCTTCACTGAAAATATCCTCCAATGTCTGTGGTTCTATTTCATAGCCATCAGATGCTTCAAATATTACCTCTGCATTTTCAGCAGTTACACCTGCCTTTTCCCTTAATAAATAAGCTAGGCTAACTCCTTTAACCATAGCTGATTTTTCTCCAGTTTTACTATTATATATGTATTCCTCATTAATTTGGGCTTCCTCTGGCATAGATTTTAAATCGTCAAGGGTTAATTTAAGCTCTGTTTTAACTCCAGAACCTACTATTTCAACTGCAAAATCCTCTACACCATCTGCCAATACAACTACCTGGGATAGTACCAATACCATCGCCAATACAAATGTTACTAATCTTGTCTTTTTCATAAACATATTTACCTCCACCTTTCTTTTATTAATTCAGCTTTAACTAAATTTAAGCATATTAATAGATGGAAAAGTTAAAAAAACAGCATTCCAATGGAAATGCTGCATTAATAAACTTCTCCTTTCCATTGGGAGGCTTGACCGTTTCCAATCAAACCCTATCGGCAAGTCAACCATAAATAAAAATTCACAGGTCGAAATGCTCGGAGATTTCTTAATATTTAATTTATTAATTAATATTTTAACATATTTCTACACTAATGTAAAACACTTTAGTAATTACAGAATTAAACCACCAATTTTTTGGTGGTTTATATTTATAATCCCTTTACCTTATACATGATTTCCTCATTATAACTGGTCAATACTCTCATATATCTATTGAACATATTATTTACCTCATCATCACCAGTGTCTACTAGGATTGGTTGTCCTTCTAAGGAGACAATCTTATTTTTTGTGGCAATGATGCGTATATTATCCTTTCCTACCTTTCTTATCACATTTCCACTAAGTTGTTGATTGCCTCTACCAAATATATATCCTTGGCCTCCAATAACTGTGACTATGATTTGAGCCTTTTTACCATCTATGATTTCTAAAATTTCTTTTTCGCTAACATCAGAAGCTACAAGTTCTTTATTTTTTACTATATCTATACCTAAAAGGGTATTAGGCAAGCCTAGTTTTTCCATAATGGGCCTGGTAGATGTTCCAGATCCTACGATATATAAAACATCAGATTCCATTTCGGATATGATCCGATCAGCTATTGCCTCCCGTGCCGATTCTTCTTGCTCTGGCCTCCCAGCTTTAAGACTTTGAACCAATTGTCGTTCATAAGGAACTTTCATATAACCATATAGCTTGGCTGTTATTTGACCCTGCCGATAGGCTTCCTCGTCAATATCCATTACCTCAGCCTCTCTAATATTTGTAAGTTCTCCTTTAAGATATTTTAATGCTATCTCTCCTGCACTTCTAGGATGATTAGCATAGACTGCTGAATGGATCTTGACTCCTGCTGGTATGCCGATAACAGGCAATTTATCACCAACTACATTATAGATATTTCGTGCAGTACCGTCACCACCAGCAAAAAGTAATAAATCTACGCCCATATCTAACATCCTACTGGCTGCTTCTTCTGTATCCTCAGGTCCAAAAGTAGGCTTTCTCTCACCTATTACCTTAGGTTTAAAACCTAATTCAATAGTTTCATCTTCTCCCATATTTCCAGGACATGTTATGATTTCTATATCGCCAATTAGGGGAGTTAATATACCAAGAGCCTTCTTTGCCTTTTTAGGAGCTTCAGGATATGCACCTAGTTGACGTGCTTTTTCTAATATTTCTTTCCCATCAGTACCCTTTAAACCTACTTTGCCTCCCATACCTGCTATAGGATTTACTATAAATCCTAGTTTCAAGCTATCCAGCCTCCTTTATAATATAGTAGATTTTTATAACGCCTGCAAAAGCCTATAGACTTTTGCAGGCGAATTTATTAAATTCCTAACCTTTACTTTTTTTTGTGTTTTTTTAGATAGGCTCTCCAGGTTACTGCCCATTTCTCTGGATCATTTAATTCTTCTGGTTTTGCTATTACATTGCTTGCACATTTATGTGGGGAAGCTTTTACAAACTCTGGGTCCTTTCGAGCTTCTTCTGCTATTTTTTCTAATACTGCTGCATACTCATCTAAATCTGCCTTTGAGTAGGTTTCACAAGGCTCCAGGGTAAATGGTTCTGGTACTACCCAAGGATGATGACTAGTCCAATAATGCTGTATACCATAATCTCCTATTCTACGCATTATATCATCGGTACCTACTCCTGTTTCTTCTTCAAGTTTAATCCAATTATATCTTACTTGTTCTAATCGACGACGATCCCTAGCGTACCAAACGTCTACACCTGGAATTTCTTCTACCTTCTTCTGTAGATAGTTATTGTTAAGTACAGATATTTCAGCCACTTCTTTGAGTCCATCGGCACCTAGCATCATTACCCAGCTATATGCTTTCAATATAACTGGTGCCACGCCAAAGAATCCCCTAACTTTACCAATACTTTCAGGTCTATCATAATCTAAGTAGTACTTATCTCCATCAAATTCCACTGTAGGAACTGGCAAGAATCGAGCTAAATGATCTCTAACTCCTAAAGCTCCTGTACCTGGACCTGAGCAACCATGAGGTGTACCAAAGGTTTTGTGAACATTGAAATGACACATATCGAAACCAGCTTCCCTAGCTCTAGCTATTCCTAACATTCCATTGGCATTAGCTTGGTCATAGAAACACAGAGCCCCAGCTTCATGTACGATATTAACGAACTCATCAATATCTCTATTATAAATTCCCGTGTCCTCTGGATTTGTTATAAATACCGCTGCAGTACGTTCAGATACTGCCTCCTTCAAAGCTTCTATATCTGGGATACCAGTTTCTTCATTTGGATATAATGTTACGACCTTAAATCCTGCAGTAGCAGGTGTTGCAGCATCACATGGATGTGAGAAAATAGTGGTTATAACTTCATCTCGCTGTTCTAATTCCCCATTTGCTTCATGATATGCTCTAATTATTGATGCAGCTGTATATACTGCATGGGAGCCTCCCCCAGGTTGCATTGTAAATTTATCCATGCCTGATATTTCTTTTAAGAAATGTTCAAATTTATAGTGAATCTTTAAAATTCCCTGCATAGTGCTTTCATCCTGTGATGGATGTACATGATGAATAAGGGTTGCTAGTTTTTCATTGATTCTAGGATTGTATTTCATGGTACAAGTACCTTGGCTTATATCATTGTTTAAATTCGAACCTAATGTTTCTTGAGAAAGATGCAAATAATGAGCTAATACGTGTTTTTGGGATATTTCGGGTAAATTTGGCTTCTCCTTCCGGCGCATATTTTCTGGAAGTCTTGATAATACATCTCCCGCTTCTTCCTTTATCTCCTTATCTGGCTGTGGCACCAATATGCCCCTCTCTCCAGGTGTGGAAAGTTCATATATAATAGGTTCGTCCCATCTAGCCTGATGATAATTTTCACGTATCTTTACTTTTGCCATATTAATACCTCCCTTATCTTTTTATACCTTTATGCTAATACTTTCTTAAGGGCATCTGCTAATCTATCTATATCTGACTTCGTGTGAATTTCCGTAATACAATATAGGGCGCTATTACCTAGTTCTGGAAATTCTTCTGAAAGGTCCTTTCCACCAAATATTCCATAGTCCAATAAATTTCTATTTATCTCTGAGACTTCTTTTCCAGTATCATCAAAGTTCACAATGAATTCCTTGAAGTTAACTGAATTTAATAGAGGAACCTTAACTCCTGGGATTTCACCTAATATCTTTTGGGCATAGCTTGCTCTTTGCATTATTCCTTCTCCTAATTCCTGCATACCATTGGGTCCCATAAGAGCAAGATATACTCCAGCCGTAATACCCCATAGAGCAGTTTGAGTACCTAAAAAGTCCTTAGCATTTTCTCTGGATGCATAAGAAGTTCTTTCGAAGCTTACATCTCCAAATCCGTATTCTCCCTCTCTAGTGGTTTCTGTTATTCCCCAAAGCTGAGTAGGGTATTCTGCAACATATTTTTCTTCATCTCGAGAAGCTATGAATCCTGCAAGGCCTCCGCCAGCATTCATATGGATACCTAAAGGTTGCAACTCTCCACATGCAATGTCTGCGCCATAGTGGCTTGGAGGTGCTAATACTCCCAGCGAACTTGGATCTACTCCTACTATGCTTATGGCATCGTTTTCATGGGCCATTCTAGAAATTTCTTCTCCTTGGGCTTCTATGAATCCAAGATATGATGGATTCTCGAAATAAATAGCTGCAGTTTTATCTGAAATATTGTTTTTTAAATCCTCTAAATCAAGTAAACCTGTTTCCGTATCATAATCAATAAGCTTAACTTCAATAGTGGGCTTACATAGGTTTTTAATACATAGATAACGATCTGGTGCTATGGTCTTAGGAATCAGCACTTCATTTCTTCCAGTCATCCTTGCTGCCATTCTTATTGCATAACCTGCTGCCATACCCCAGTCATATGTTGGAGTACTTACAACATCAAAATCTAACAGTTCTCCTAACATACTAGCAAATTCAAACATAGCTTGATATTTGCCATGATCTGCATAAGCTGCTCCTACATAGGCTGTTAAAAACTCATCTCGGGAATTAATAGTATCACAGACCTCTGGCACATAGTGCTGCCAAGTTCCTCCCCCTAAGAAGCTTAAATATTCCTTACAATCCTTATCTTGAGAAAGAATATCTTCTACATGCCTTTCTAGCTCATATTCCGACAGAAGAGGTTCTGGTAAGTCCATTTCACCTTTAAATCTTAAATGTTCAGGAATTTCTGCATAAATATCTTCAACATCCTCTAAGCCTAGTTCTTTTAGCATCTGTTTTTTGACTTCTGGTACTGAATTAGGTATATAAGGATATACTGTTTTATCCATATTCATCCCTCCATTAGTGATTGTTCTTATTCATTATCTTTACTTACAGATTCCTAGCATATATGGCCTCAAGTAATAAAGATCACCTCCTAAGCATGGATAAATATAGGTAAATTAAGATTTGGAAAACTTATTTGATTGTTAAATATGGTTTTAATGCGACATGAATGCAATGACAAAAATGATAACTTTATTTGCATAAAAACTATATTGAATGGAATTCTCGAATTGTTATATGATTTCTATTGCTTTTTAATTTCATTGTAGCCAATATTTTGAATATTGTCAAACGTGATGATGATTTGATAATGTATTATTACATTATCTATTTCCTGTATATTTATAATAAAAGACATCCCCTCGGATGTCTTTTATTTTCTAGTCATTCCCGCCTTCCCACCAAGTAGCTTCATCTAATTTAAAATCATATTCTATATATAAATTATTTCCTCCTTCTGTTCTCGCTGTTATTTCTAAACTTAGTATTTCATAATCATCTGGGTCTTGTGTTTCAGGTCCAAAGGATTCAAATTTTGGTGATGTTTCTCCTGGCATAACAGTATCATATATATCTAAATATGTTGTATCGTTTATATCCTTTAATAACACTTTTGCTGAATAAGCTGTAATAGGATATTTTGAATTATTTGTATATGTTGCTTCCATATAAACCGTACCAATACTATTTGGCTCTAATATAACTATTTCAGGCATAATATCATCAGGATGAATTGGTATTTCCTCATTGTTATCCTCTGATACTTCATCCTCCTTACTTTCTAATTCATTATTCGCCTCTTCTTCAGCATTGTTCTCAGCTACATCTTCGATTTTGCCACTACTACACCCAACCAACAATATAGATAAGATTAAAATAAGTATTAGTATTGATTTTTTCACATAACCCCTCCTTGTAAATTTGTATAATTATCTAAATTTCCATATCCGGATTCTCAACTTGAACTACTTTATATTGTATAATTCCTACGGTTAGCATTATAGATGCTATAATAAACAAATATAGACCAACTCCACCTGCATTTACAGTAGTACCCATTAAATCCACACTTTTTGAACTAAGAAATGCTATACTACCAATTACCGCCAATATGCTGCATATCAATCCCAATACTTTGTTTAATTTAGTGCCTTTCAACAACTTATATACTGGATATATGTATAGTACTAAGAACAAATATCCTTGCTGTTGAAAACCTGAAGCCCTTACTATGCCAGCATCAACCCAGCTCATGAATAATGATAATATTGCCAAAAGGGTTGAGATAAATATTAACTTTCCACCAAAATTCCACTCTTTAAATTTAATATTCATGTTTTCCCTCCTTTCTATTGCTTTTAACCTAAACTAACATATTTTGTTAGTCTAATCCTCTAATGCATCTGGATATACTATTGAGTTGATTTCAACGCCAGTAGCTACATCCTCTATTATTACTTCTGTATAGAACTCTTCTCCTGCATATACTTGATATGTACCTACTAATATTCCTACAAATAGAGGGGTTAGATCAAAAGCATCTTCATAAGCTTCTCTGTCTACAGATAACTTTACTTCTTTAAAATCTTTACTATATTCTACTTCCTTAATATAAGGTGTGTCCTCTGATTCAGTTAGTTCAGACAATGATGTTGTTACTTCTTCTTTCATTTCACTAACAATTTCCTCATGCTTTTTCTTTGTCATGGTTAATGTTACTGATCCATCTTCATTAATTTTTGCTGCTTTTATGCCTTCGTTTTCTGCAATATATTCTTCTTCATTGAAATCGCTAACATCGTCAATAAGGGCTGATGGCAGTGTTATATCTACACTTAACAAGGATTTATCTACCGTTATCCCTTCCGTTGACTCTTCTTCATCGGTTTCCAATACTGTTTCATCCTTACCAGCTTCTTCTACCTCTTCTTTTTTACTTCCACATCCAACTAAGGTTAAATTCATAACCAAAACCATAATTAATAAAAATACAATTTGTTTTTTCATTATATCATCTCCTTGTAATATTATATTACAATTTTAATTGATATTTGTCAATTGTTTTGCCTCTTTAGTAATATATTATTACATGTAATTAAATAATAAAAGCCCAAGATCAAGGTCTTAGGCTTTAAATTTTTTATATTATTAATGTTATATATATCCTAGTTCTTCAGGTTTAAGTCCGATGAACTCTAAAGTTTCTTTCATCTCCTCATAGGTAATTTTACTATTTTCATAATTGGCTTTTACATACATTATGTATTCTTTAGGAATATAGTTGGCTTTTGATGGGATTATCAAATCTATATCATATCCTTCCTCTCTAGTTAGGGCCTGAAGTTCATATTCCTTTTCTAAAGAACATATTTCTGCAAGTTCAAAGTATTTATCAAAAGAACACAGATTAAGTTGAATTAATCTTTTAAGCATCGCCTTGTAACTTACTCTAAAATAGTTGTACATTCGAACTATGTGTTTTGGTTGGAGACTATATTTGTCTACATTTACAGTCTTGTAAAACACTTCCTTTACATAGTCTTCGGGCATTAGAAATTCAGCAGCAAATACATCGGCCTTTATCTCTTCTTCTCTATATTTTTCTTTATCTAAAAAAATCTTCTCCTTTTTCAATATATCTTCATTATATATTATATGGTAAAGTTCATGGGCACCGGTATACCTTTCATGCCCTAGGGTAAAATTGCTATTTAAATATACTATGAAATGATCCTCATAATAAGTAATGAATCCAGAAAGTCCTTCTATATCTAGGGGTTTTCTAATTAAAAATGCCGTTTCCGAAAGGATATCGAATATATCCGATAGTCCTTTTTTGGCAAACTTTATCCTCACTTCCTCCGATAGTGCTTTTATTTCTAACCTAAATAATTCATCGGGAATATTAATATCATTATCCATCATGGTTATCCTTCCTTCCCTATCAAGCTATATTGTTTTCCGTATCATGTAATATATAGCTTATACTCAACAATCTTCTTTTTATCTTGTCAAAGTCTTCTCCTAAATTCACGGTTTTTACGTATATATCATTACCGGACATTCTGTATTTTTGATTTAAATCATAGTCAACTGTTGGATACAACAACATGCCACTTACTTTTCCTTCATATTTTGTATTTTTAACATAGGCAAATATTTGGTATAAATTACTAGATATTAGTGTTTTAGTTTCTGAAAAATTACTCTTCGCTAAAGTATTAGCATAGTATTTCGTATCTATTATTAGTTTTTTATCTTTTCCTTCTAATTCTATATCAGTTTTCATTACTGGAAGTAGATTGTCCCTTGGAGTTTCGTCCAATTGCCAGTTGATTAGAGGCGATGATGTTTTTATATCCTTTAACTCATATTTATAAAAGTTCAATACGAACTTTTCGTACAATTTTGCCATAGCTCTATCCTTGATAAAAACAGGAAACCTGCTACTGCCCTTTTCTTCCTTTGCTATAAGTCCAGTATTAATAAGTTGGCATACGTTAATTATTAGCCTGTATTTTTTATTGTTTCTATTATAAGCTATACGGCTCCAATGGATATTATTCAAATCTATACTATCTATATTGGTAAAATTCCTCAGCAACATTTTAAAAGTTGTCCTGTACTTTTTATCGACTCTTGGACAAATTAAGAGAATTTCCATTGTAGATTTAATTATTTGATTCATAGTTATATTATCTGAAAACTCATCATAATCACATATTACTTGCTTTCTTATTAATGCTTGTTCTTTAAGGGTATTGTTTAAATCTATTTTTCCTCTAACAATTGACAGACTTTCCCTTTGGTCAATATATCCCCTTGCAAATCCGCTTTTTATTAGTTTGGTTACTTCTTGTATTAATATAGAGGAAAGAAGATTGTATATATTATTAAAAGCTTCCCTATCCAAAAGAGATTCATCTTCTTGCTTAAGAGTATTTTCCCAGGCATAGCAAAGCATATAGTAAACATTTCTTATAGGTATCATATTACCACTCCAATAGCTCTGTCTTCCACTTTATTACCTTGTCAAAATCATCGAACCAGTATTCAGATAATAGTGGTACTATCTCATATTTTATAATATTTTTGTAGTCCTCTTCTGTTATAGTTTCTTTATCCATACAAAAATAACTATGGCCTATACGAAAACCTCTACCTAGGGATATATCATTTTCAATAGCTTTATTTAATCTATTGATTTTATCTATTATTATATTGGATAAATCCCCACTTTTACTCTCTAAATATCCTTTAAAATTCAAATTATCATAAGCAGGTTCCATATCTATAAAACAAAATCTTCTTCTTAGTGCATAGTCAATCATTGCCAAGCTTCTATCTGCTGTATTCATAGTCCCTATGATATATATATTTTTAGGAATGTAAAATCTATTTTCTGTATATGTTAAGGGAATGGCATAATCACTTCCTCTTTTATCCGATTCAATTAGCATCATAAGCTCTCCAAATATCTTACTTATATTTCCCCTATTTATTTCATCTATGATAAAGTAATAGCTCCTATGGGGATCATTTAATGCTCGCTTACAGAATTGGTAAAATACCCCATGTCTTAATTTAAAACCTTCTTCAACCGGTCTATAACCCATGATAAAATCCTCATAGGAATAGCTTTGATGGAATTGTACCATTTCTATTCTTGAATCATCTTTTTCACCCATAATAGAATAGGCTATTCTCTTTGCAACAAAGGTCTTACCAGCTCCTGGAGGTCCTTGGAGAATAATATTCTTTTTATATTCTAATAGATTAGCTATGTTTTCATATTTGTCTTCTTCTATGAATACCTCTTCTAAAAAATCTTCCTTTGTATAAGTTTCATTGATCCTGGCTTCCATAATAGGATTTTGTTCCCTAATTATATCCATTATTATTTCATACTCTTCTTTCGTTAATTTAAAAAGACTCCCTTGAGGATTTTGAAAAAACTCCATATTCTTAAGTTCTTCTATGGAATTTAGATAGCTATATTCTACTGGTTCTATCAAGTTTTCATCTTTTTTAATCCAGATTCTTTCTCCATCATGTTCCCCAGAGATATGCCCAATAGCAACTATTGCCTTTACTGGTGTTGATTCATAGCCTATTACAATATCACCCTTTTTTACGTCTTCAAAGTTTTTATATATCCTTCTCTTGTTTCCCCTTTCATTTCTAGATGTATAGCTAATAGTTCCACCTAATTCAATATCGTTAAAACTCCATATTTTAGGATTTGCATTAAGCCACCAATAATTAATATTGTTAACCATATTCTTTGTTTCCTTTTTTATTTCATAAGGTTTTTCTTCTTCTTTTATTTCAGCATGCTTTTCTTCTTCCAATTTCCCCACTTCCCAAAACTTCATATCCAATGTCCTATAGTTATTAAATTTGCACTTTTCATCACGAAACTTCCTGATTTTTCTAGAATTTTCAATATAGGTTGTAAGTTGATAGGGCCTATTGAGAATTACATCTTCACTTTCTAGTAAAACAGCTGCTTCTATCATAGCATTGTTTAATATTGGAAAAACATTTGGTTTTAGGCAATGAAGTACTATAGATGCAGAGGCTGCTTGCATACCTTTTATTCCATTCTTCAACGTTTCCTCGGCTATATTAAAAATCTCTTCTTCGTCGTCTAAATCCTTTATCCTAATACATAGAGATATATATTTTTGGGCATTTTGTTTATCAGATTTCCCATTAAAAGTATAAAAGCCAGTTCCAAACATACCAACTGACCAAGTATGTTTATCGCTATTTTCATATAAATGATCCTTGGCTTTTTCTACAACATTATTAAAAATAGATTTCAACCTAATTTTCTCTTCTATAGATAGATTGCTCTCTTCTATTTTTTTTAATCTGAATTCTACTCCACCTTTCCAGGTTCCTACAGCCATAAAATAAAGCATGTCCAAGTCTGCAATATCTATTCTATTTAGATCTGTTTTTGAAAGGGATTCAACCGTTTCCCTTACTAATTCATAGGAACCATCATGTTCATCTGGTGTCACATCATCCATGGTCATAATATCCTGAAGTATTTTATTATCCTTAAACTCTAAATATAAATTTAGTGCACTTCTTAGTGTTGCCGTTCCATTATATATATCACCATCTATTGGTATCTTATGTTTAGGAGGGATGCCATCTCTGTATTCTTGTCTTGAATATATAAGCTCTTTTTTAAGATTTTCCAATTTATCTTTAGCATAAATTTCGTCTAAATCACCGTAATAGTTCTCTATTCTTTGACAATTTGATATTCTTGCATTGCAAGTTCTCTGATCGTATTTTTTTATGGTTTTTAACCATCTATAGAATGAATCCCTATTCATATAATCACTCCATTATTCTTGTTTTTCTTCCTTATATATCTTCTCCTGATTTATAAATACCTTAACCATTTCTTGAAGCTTTGAAATCTCCTCTAGTGTATTTTCCGAAAAGTTTCTCTTTCTAAAAAAGGTTACTAAATCCTCTGATTCTTCTTCATGAAAAAAATCTCCTATATCTATATTGAATACATCACACAAAGCTTTCAACTCTATAGCAGAAATAGACCTGCTATTGTTTTCGATTTTGCTAAGGGTTTCTCTACTCATATTTATATTTTGTTGGGCAAGCTTCTCTACTACTTTTGATTGGCTTAAGCCCTTACCTTCCCTAATAGCTTTTATCTTTTTACCAATTTCATATTCTTCAGGCATAAGAAAACCTCCTTGTAATATAATATTACAAAAGAGGTTTAAACTTGTCAATACCACTATTGTATTGTTATTCTTTGTTACTTTTCCTTCTTTTTATTTTCTTTACTCCAATCCTTTAGCTTTTTATTGTTTTTCATCTCTTCATTATCTACTATTCCATGTTCAGCTGCTATTTCATAGTTCATTTGATTGAAAAAGTTTTTATCGATTTTGTTTTTATCTTTCTTATCTTTTATTTTTATCACCCCGTATGTATTTTTCGCCTAATACATGAATACATACAAGACAGTTTAAGGAATTTTCATAGATTATTAGAAGTAGGTTTCTACTTTAAAATCCTTTTTAAGTTCTTCCGTTTTATCTAAGTATCTTTCCTGTTGTTTCATCAATATTAGTTGTTGATTGATTTGATCTTTTACTTCTTCTAATGGACTAATGCTTGATTCCTTTCTGTAGTTTAGCTTAATCAGATGATATCCAAACTGACTTTTTACAGGTTGGCTTATCTTTCCTTCTTCCATAGAAAAAGCTACTTCTTCAAACTCTGGAACCATTTTTCCTCTGGTAAATTCGCCTAGGTCTCCACCATTAGCTTTTGATGGACAATTGGAATATTTACTAGCAGCTTCTTCAAAGGATAGACCGCCATCTATTTCCGCTAGTACTTCATTAGCTTTTTGTTCATCGTCAACTAATATATGGCTAGCTCGAGCAGCTTCTGGCTTTTGAAAATACTGTTTGTTTTCATCATAGAATTTACTTATCTCTTCATCTGAAACGGTTATGCCAGTAAATAGTTTATTGATAGCATATTGTTTTAGTACACCTACTTTAACTTTTTCCAATTCTTCTTTGAAATTATCTTCTTCATCTAGACCATTTTTTAGGGCTTCTAAATATAGAAGTTCTTGATTCACCAATTCATTAGCTATTTGGTTTATACCTTCTGGTGAGCTAAATTGGGCTGCAGTTCGTGGATCTAATTGATTTAAAAATTGATATACGTCCTGACTCGTTATATCTTTTCCATTAACTGATGCTAATACTTTGTTTTCACTCATTATTTAATTCTCCTTTTGACTTATTTAAAACTCTGTCGACTTATTGAACGTATCATATTGATAATTTGATGTCAAGTAATTGGCTTCTTGTTGTGATCTTATACGTATGGCATTGTTTTAAAGATGACAAAACAAATACTACGAAAAAAACAAAAAAAGAAAGTCTGAAGCTGATGAAAATGAGGATGAAACCTTATGAAAAAACCTCCTTGTAATATAATATTACATAAGAGGTTTTAACCTGCCAAT
>NZ_PPXY01000060.1 GCF_021655115.1 Clostridium sp. Cult3 | reverse complement strand
AACTCCTTTCTTTTGATACAGGTTATTGGCTTACACATTAATCATATCATAAGGAGTTATTCTTTTTTTATTTTTAACCTACAATTATTTTACACTAACCCTAATCCAGTCTTAGGATTTTGGCGTATTTGTTTTATCTGCATAGCTAAGATATTTTTCTAATATTTTTTTCTTGTTGTTCAAAGCTATTATTATCTAATTGGGCCTTATTTGATACTCTTATATATCCATAATTCATATTAAAACCACCCCCTATTTTGATACCAAGTTATGATACCATTGTATGTGTTGATAATACAGTCCTTGATTTAAGGTGTCATAACTTATAAGATATGCTACTAGCTAATTTTAAAATCTACTCGCTACATTTTAAAATTACTAGTTAAATTTTATGTATTCTAATTTTCTCTAACTAAAAAAGGGCCCCTGGCCCTTTATAATAACTATATTATAATTTTTAGATATGCATCTTTCATGGACATACTGTTGTTTTTAATCATTTCTTCATTTTCTAAAAAATCATCAGTATTAAAGCAGTATTCATAAATAGCAGGGAAAATTACCTCTATTTTTTTGTGTAGGGCATATTTTAAACGATATATATTTATTACTCGCTAATTTTAAAATTTACTTGTTAAGCTAATTTATTACTAGTTAATTCTTGTCCCTGTAATATCGCCATTTATCAAGCTTTTTATATTTTACTAGTATAGTTACTTGACAAATTTGAAATCTACTCGTCAAATTTTATAAGTAAATACTTTATTACCTTCTTTCAGAATAATACTTTTGATTTGGGCTTGTGGGTTTCTCTGGAATTGTTAATTTTAAAAGTCCGCCTTTTATGAGTGGGTTTAATATTTTGGTTCTAAAGTACCCCCTATTACTTAGACCCATAAATTCTTGCATTTCACTTCTACTTCTTGGTATTCTACAAAATTCAAGCAAGTCTTCGATTTCTCCATCAGCTTGGTTGGTAGCTTGGTCACTAGCTTGGTTGGTAGCTTGGTTGGTAGTTTGCTCATATAGTGGAATAATGGTTTTAAATACATCTTCTTCTATAAATATAGGTTCTGTACCTGAATATATCATATTATATTTATAAATATTTCTAACTCCAGATCCAAGTTCTTCTACCCATCCTATTTCTTTAAAAAATTTTGCTATAGTAGGATTTTTAGGGTATGGTGAAAAATTCTCAGGATCAATTATTCCATTTCCATGGGGCTTGTTACTATTTTCTGTATAAACCCTATCCTTTTCGATTATAAATTTAGCAGGATATGGATTCGAAAACTCCCTATGAATTAAAATATTAGATATTACTTCCCTAAAAATTTTATCTCTAAGGCTTATTCTTTGATCTCTTTCTAAATAAAATTTGTCATTTAGATGTTTGGCAACAAATTGCATTAGTCTCTCATAGCTATCTATTAAATTAGTTCTAATATCATCTCTATCATCATAGCGATCAACATTCTCCTTACGTAAAATAGCATCGGTTTTATAATGTGGAAGAGCAGATGAAATTAATTCGTCCTTCCCAAGAAGTAAAATACCTGCTAAAGTAATTCCTTCCTCCCCACTTTGTAGATCTTTAAGATATAATCCTGCACTTCTTAGAAGCTCCATGTCATCCATATGTTGCCAAGGATGATTAGGCCTTTGATTAGAAGCTAATTTTCTTGCTTTAATAAATAAATCCTTTCTGAGATCTGTAATACTTGCGTAAGGATATATTCTATTTTCTGTATAGGTGCTCTGCTTTCTCATATATAAACTAGCTACGAGATTAGTATTATCAGTAATATCGATATCGCCATCCTCATTTCTATCATAAATCTTTCCATTACAACGGTGCACCTGTGAACTTTCTGGAACAAAAATATATAAAATTATCTTATTTTCAATTTCAACTTCTTCTACAGTCAAATAAAAAGTAGGATTAATTTTTAATGGATTATTCATAGAAGTTACAAAATTCTTTTTTAGTTTATCAATTTCACCTCTGTCAATTCCAATGATGGTTCCATCATCATTGACACCTAAAAATAAATGGCCCCCATTACGATTTAAAAAAGCACAAACTGAATCAAATACATCCCTATTTAACTTGTTTTTGCTCTGTTTAAATTCAACAGTTAGGCTCTCGCCACCATTAATCAAATCTATAAGTTGTTTAGTTTTCATTATTATCAACTTCCTATCTACTTTGTATTTCTGACCAGAATATTCTAACTATATTATATACTATAATCTTATAAAATAGAATTAATAGGGTCAAAACATTTTTTCCCTATAGCTAACCCCTACACCCATTGAAATCAAGCCATTACATTTTTTGGCTTATGGTTCACGGTACTCATGTAGCTGGGATTACTGCTGGTAATGGATATTCTTCTAGGGGAAAATATACAGGTATTGCTCCAGAGGCTAATATCTTAGCCATAAAAGCATTAGATAATGAAGGCAGTGGCAATACATCTACTATTATTAAAGCTATATCTTATGTTGTTGAAACTAAAGATCAATATAATACAAAGATATTAAATCTATCTATTGGAAGTCCTGCCAATAATTCTTGTAGAAATGATCCATTATGTAAAGCCGTAACCGAAGCAGTAAATAAGGGAATCATAGTTGTAGCTGCTGCAGGTAATAATGGGCCTGATGAAAGAACCATATTGTCCCCAGGGATTAGTCCTAATGTTATAACCGTAGGTGCAACTAATGATAATAGAACCATAGATATTAGTGATGATACCATTGCTAGTTTTTCAAGCCGTGGCCCTACCATTGAAGGAATCTCAAAGCCTGATGTTGTAGCACCAGGAGTAAATATTAATTCATTATCAAATACTAAGCTAGATGGGTATAAACCTCAAAGTGGTACATCTATGGCCACACCTTTGATTTCTGGTAGTGCTGCTCTGTTGTTGAATAAATATGAGAATATTTCTCCTAAAGAGGTAAAGAAAAAATTAATGGCATCCTGTAGTGATTTACACGAATCAAGAGAAACCCAAGGAGCAGGCTTAGTTAACTTACAAAAATTATTCTTTGATCCCTCTAAGGAAAAAACTAATGATATTGAAAAGGAAGGAAAGAGGCGACCCTTGCCAGATAGTAATAATCTATTGGAAAACTTTTTAGTTTTACTATTAGTTTTATTTCTGCTTGACGATAGTTTATAAATACTAAGTAAATATCCGTCCCCGGCACTAACTTACTAATTTACTGAGCTAAAAGTTTGTTAGTGCCAAATTTTGCAACAAAAAAGAGGAAGAAAATCTTCCTCTTTAACGTACATAACCTGCAGGGTTTTGGTTTCGTCCATTTTTCAACACCTCAAAATGGAGATGTGAGCCGGTAGATCTACCAGTATTGCCTACCTTAGCTACAACCTGACCTTTATAAACCCTTTCACCAACTTTAACATTTATTGTGCTACAATGTCCATATCTAGTAACATATCCATTGCCATGATCTATCTCTACTAAATTCCCATAGGCACCTTTTCTTCCAGCAAAGATAACTTTACCTCCATCAGCTGCCTTAATAGGCGTTCCCGTCCTAGCAGCAATGTCTAAACCCCTGTGCATACGCCCATTTCGCATTCCATACCTAGAAGATATGGAACCTCTGGTAGGCATTAGAAAGGCACCAGTAGCTATGGTCTTTGGTACTTCTTTAGTTCCCTTTACTACAAGTTCATCAACAGGTGCTTCTATAACCTTTTCTTCTATTATTTCCTTATCTACGACTACTCCATTATGCTTTACTATCTTGGCTATGACTTCATTTTCGCCTTCTGAGCCTTTGACTTTCACCTTTTTTTCAGTCTTATACATGTTTTTATCGTATTCAATCTTTACCTCATAATCCACTTTTTCCTTATACTTAGCCTCTTCTACCGTAGCAACAGTTAACATAGATTTAGGTATCAATAGTTTTATTTCATCGCCTATTTGTAACTTGTCTGGATCCCTATCAGAGTTAGCTGCAATTAAATCATCTATAGGTATGTCATATATTTTTGATATGGTCCAAAGGCTTTCTCCAACTTCTACCACATGAGTCTTTATTTCCTCTGTTCCCGTCTGTATATATTGGAAAAGCTCATCTTTATCTTTTAGTTTATTCAATGGTATATTTCTTTTTTCAACCTTTACATCTTCAACAAATTTTACTTCCTTTATATTCCTTTCAGTTTCCTCATCTTTAATATAGGGTTTCTTAAGCTTCTCTAGTATATCTTCTAAATCTTCTTTAGCCTTCGTAGCGCCTACCTCTTTATTGTCAACTAACAATACATAACCGCCAACCAAAAATGTCATCTTAGATTTGATATTCTCTCTTATTTCATCAGTAGATGCCAACACATCATCTTTTGCATGGGTATCTTCAAATCTAATACCTTCGTTCAACACGATGTCAATATCATATGTACTAGCTAGCTCTTGTTTCATATTTTCTAATATATTTAAAGCCTGCTCTTTATCTCTAACGATTCCTATCTGTTGATTTCCAAAATGTACTATAAAAGCTCTCGTTCTAACCTCGTTGATCTTATAAGCAGCAAAGGATAAACTCACTATTACAACTAACATAATCCCTAAAAGCATCTTCTTAAAATTAAATTTCTTGCTAAATTTATTTATTGAATCCTTTAGTCCTTTTAACGGGATCTTTGTTCCTATTGGCGAGTTAAACCCCTCCAGCCCCATATGGTTTTGTTCATCCATGGTTTTAGTACCTCCCTATTTTTAAATAGCCTTAAAACCATTTTAAACTTCTATTAAGACTTTTGTAACTGTTTTGTAACTATTTTGCAATAACATGAACTTATTATAACATAGCAAAAAAAATTTTCAACATCTTAAGCCTGTCTATTCCTATTCTATTCAATTTTTTAATTTATATACCTTTTGATGGGATTCCGTTAATTTCAATGGATTCCTTCGATATTGAATTCACATTTTAAGTCCAATAGCTAAATTATTAAGATTTCTTAATAATTAACCAGATAAAAATTATGAATATATATAAGTATTTATCTTTTCCATATGGATATACTTCTAATAGGATTGTATCAATCATAGTATTAATATAAAAGACTATCCAGGAGGTTGAATATGACAGATACAGTTAACAAGGATTATGTTGATATGAATTCACCCTATGCTATTATGGATATTTCTCGGCTTCTACTAAAGCATATATCCTCTAGTATCAAACCCCATCAAGAATTGATCATATTATGTATAGGTACAGATAGGTCTACCGGTGATTCTCTAGGCCCTTTAGTTGGTTATAAGCTAAATCCCTATATATTATCTTATGAAAAAGTTCATCTATTAGGTACCTTAGACCAGCCAGTTCATGCTAAAAACTTGCAAGATACTATCAACAAAATAAACTATACTCACCTAGACCCTTTCATATTAGCTATAGACGCATCCCTAGGAAGCTTTAACAAAATAGGTCATGTAAGTATTAACAAAGGCCCGTTAAAGCCTGGTTTAGGTGTCAATAAAAAACTTCCCATTATTGGTGACATAAGTATTACGGGAGTTGTAAATATAGGAGGCATGATGGAATACATGGTTTTGCAAAATACTAGGCTAAGTCTAGTCATGAATATGGCAGAAATCATCTCTCAAAGTATAAATAGAGCCCTATTTATACTTTATAATCAATCTAAAAGGCAAAAAAAGTAGCCCATAGGCTACTTCCATTAATTCTAGCAAAAAACAGTTAATCTTTCATCTCCTACCATAAATAAAGTTTCTCTTTCTATATCGTGTATTTCCCCATCTATATTTAAATACGTCTTATCTTCAGTTACTACTTTTATCTTTTTTGCCTTGAAAATTTCAACATCTTTTCTAAACTTAATATGTTTTCCCTTTAATATTGATGGAAACAAAAATAACAATTTTATTTTAGAAGCCTTATTTATTACACATACATGAAAATATCCATCTTCTGCAATAGCCATAGGCAATATTTTTAATCCACCACCATAGTATTTACCATTGCCTACAGCCACCAAAAAAACATTTTTATCCATTGGTATATCATCAATTTCCAGCTTTATCTTTTTATCTTTAAAGCTAAACAATGTACTTAGTACTCCTAATACATAGGCTATCCTAGACCTTATCCTAATCTTTATCTTTTCCGTATTCTTAACCACTTCTGAATCCAATCCAATACTTGCTATATTTAAAAATGGATTATTGTTAACAAAACCAATATCTATCTGTTTTTTGTTCCCTTTAATAATGATATCCATAGCTTCTACAGGGTCAAAGGGTATATCCAAAGTTCTAGCCAGATCATTTCCTGTACCACTTGGAATTATCCCTAAGATACCCCTTCCCGATTCTAATATACCTATCGCAACTTCATTTACTGTACCATCTCCACCAACAGCAACTATGGTATTATAACCTTTTTTTATTCCTCTTTTGGATAAATGAGTGGCTTCTTTAGGTCTATCTGTAAAAACTATATCGTAAGGTTTTTTAGTTTCTTTCATAAAGTTTTCAATAACAGGTACAAGTCTTTTAGCCTTTCCCCCACCTGCTACTGGATTTATTATAAAAAGTAGTTTTTCCACAAGGCCCCTCCTATCTAAATAGATTTAGCATAAGTTTCACCTTTAATAGCTCTATCTATGGCTTGCATTTCTTCTGTTGATAATGGATATACAGATTTGCCATTTTTTATTGGTTTTGCATAACAGGTGGACTGTTCTCGTCCATAAATACTTGTAAAGATAAAACCATTTAGAAAATTATCCAAAAAAGCTATAGAAAAACTAAGCTCAGATCCCATATCTGCAAAAGCATTATATCTAATAAAACCTACTTTTTGAATTGCAAAGGTAAGCTTTGTATTCGTACTATCCAGTTCCTTATTCAATTTTCTAACATCATCTCTCAAATCATCTATTTCTTCCCCGTTTTTAATGAGTAAATCTTCAATATTTATTCCATCAACACCTTGTACCAACTTATTGTATCTTTCCTTTAGCTTTGAGAGTCTTATTTCAGTAATTAAATATAAAGCCAACAATACTAAAAAAGCTACCAATAGTCCTAAAACAATTTCGGTATTATATATTTCGATTAATTCCCGTACCTGATTCATATACATTGCTCCTTTCTTATACTTCTTTGGATGTTTCCCTGATAGCTTTTATTGCCAATTCAATTTCATCATGAGTATTATAAGGACCGAAACTAAATCTAACAACCCCTTGTTCAAAAGTACCTATGGTTTTATGAGCAAGGGGGGCACAGTGTAGTCCTGGTCTTACACAAATATTATAGTTTTCATCCAGTATATAGCTTATTTCTGATGAGTCTTCAAGTCCAATATTAACTGGAACTACAGCCCCTTGTTGTTTTATATCTAAAGGTCCATATACCTTTACTCCTTCTATCTTTAGCGCTTCTTCTATAAAATGCTGAGTCAACTTTTCTTCGTGTTTCCTAATGTTTTCAATTCCTTCTTGTAAAATATAACTAATACCTGCTCCTAAACCCACAATACCTGGCCCATTAGGAGTTCCACTTTCATATTTATCTGGTCTTATATCTGGTTGTTCCAATAGATGAGATATACTGCCGGTACCTCCCTCTATAAGCTCCTCTATATCCAATCCATCCCTTATATATAGTCCGCCTGTTCCCTGGGGGCCAAGCAACCCTTTATGTCCAGGAAAAGCCAACATATCTATATTCATTTTTTCTACGTCAATATCATACACTCCTGCCGACTGGGCTGCATCTACTAAATAATATATGCCATTTTTCTTAGCGATTCTCCCAATCTCTTCGATAGGCATAATTGTACCAGTTAAATTGGATACATGGGTAGTAACTATTAATTTGGTGTTCTTTTTTATGCTTTCTTGAATATCCCTAGGATCAACTCTACCCATTAGGTCCCCCTTAACTATGGTTGTTTCAATTCCTTCCCTCTCCAATGCCATCAGAGGCCTTAAAACTGAGTTATGTTCCATAGACGTAGTTATTACATGGTCCCCTCTTTTTAATATACCTTTAATTCCTAGATTTAAACTTTCCGTACAATTGAAAGTAAATATAATATTCATTGGGTTATCTATATTAAATAGCTTCGCTATTAATTCCCTGGTTTCAAACATTTCCCTTCCAAGCTTTAATGCCAATTTATGACCTGATCTACCAGGATTTGCTCCATATTCTTTCATAACCCCTATAATAGAATCATAAACCCTGTTGGGTTTAGGAAAAGATGTTGCTGCGTTATCAAAATAAATCATTATTTCCACCTCCGATATTTATAAATCAATTATAACACATTATTGAGGTTATTTATGTATATATGCAATAAAAAAGAAGCTCCATAACGAGCTCCTTTTATCCTAATCTTTCATATACAGTCTTCATTAGTTCTTCTTTTAATTCAGTTCCTTCTTTTAATAATTGGTCTACTTTTTTCTCCATTTCATTTCTATATTCTTCATCTTTAATACTAAGTAAGTTTATCTTAACATTTAATAAAGCACCTTCAAGCCCAGTGGCTGCAAGTAATGCCCCTACTCCTACATCTGTAATTGCATTTACATTACCATGATGAGCAAATACTTCTTGTAATTTCAATACATGAAAACATTCTTCTGCACATTTAAAAGGTACTTCTAAAGCTTTTTTATAACCTTCTTGAATTGCAGCACTTCTCTTTTGTTTTTCTTCTTCTGTCTCCTTTGGCATTTTAAAAGCTTCCATTACACCATCGAAGGCTTTTGTATCTTCATCTACAATGTCATTTAACTTTTCTATGCTTTTTTGTAACTCCTCAAAATTGCTATCCATTTCCTTCTTCTTTTCATCATCTAGTTCTTCATATATCTTTCTACCAATGGTCAAATTAGCTACCATTGCTGTTAGTCCAGCTCCTAATCCTCCAGCTAGTGCAGAAACACTTCCACCCCCTGGTGTAGGTTCTTTAGACGCAACTTGAAGAACATAATCCTTAACACTTTTGTTTATTAACATTAAATCACCACCATTTAGTTATTATAAAATAATTTTACTAGCCCAAAGGCATGGTAAAATCATATTTCACACAGTTTTATTATATTATATATAGACAGTTATATCAAGGGATCTATTTTCTTTTCAGCACATTTTTTGTTATTTAGGCATATTTAAAAAATTGTTTTCATAATCCCTTAGGGCAGCAAAAACTTGTGGTGATAATATTAATAATCCAACAATATTGGGTAATACCATCAATCCATTAAATAAATCGGCTACTTTCCAAACTAAGTCTACATCTAATATAGAACCCAGTAATATAAATAGTAAAACTATGACTCTATAATATTTTATCCCTTCTTTCCCAAATAGATATTTTATATTAGATTCGCCAAAATAATACCAACCGATAATAGTAGAAAATGCAAAAAAGAACAAACTAACTGCTATAAATTTTGTACCAAAACTCCCAAGACCAATTTTATATGCAGTTTGAGTCATGGCAATTCCAGTCACCCCCTGAGTATAAGCACCAGTTATAATATTTATTAAAGCTGTTATAGTACATATAATCAATGTATCAAATATAACACCAAATATAGCTACTAAACCTTGCTCAGCAGGATGATCTACCTTTGCTACTGCATGAGCATGCGGTGTAGAACCCATTCCAGCTTCATTGGAAAACAATCCCCTAGATATCCCATATCTTACAGCCTCTTTTACTGTTGCTCCTAACACTCCCCCTACAGCAGCTTCCGGTGAAAAAGCAGAATTAAATATTGTTTTAAATGCTGGAATAATTTGATTGTAGTTTAGCACTATAATTACCATACTTCCAGCAATGTATAAAATAGCCATAATGGGAACTATTAATTCAGTAAAAGATGCTATTCTACTGATACCTCCAACAAGTATTAAACCTGCTAAAACCGCGGCTATTGCCCCACCTATCCAGCTTGGAATATCAAATGCTGAATTTAATGCTATGGCTATAGAATTTGATTGGACCATATTACCTATAAATCCTAAAGCTATAATTATCGAAACTGCAAAAAAACCTGCTAAAAACTTACTATTTACACCCTTCCTTAAGTAATATGCTGGCCCTCCCACTACTTCTCCATCAATTCTTTCTACGTATTTTTGCGCCAAAATAGCCTCTCCAAATATTGTACCCATACCAAAAAAGGCACTGATCCACATCCAAAATATAGCTCCTGGACCTCCAGAAGCTATAGCTGTAGCTACTCCTGCTAGGTTTCCCGTTCCTACCTGAGCTGCCAACGCCGTCGCTAAAGCTTGAAATGATGTCATCCCGTCTGCATCAGCCTTATCGCCTCTTTTTAATACCTTTCCAAATACATGTTCATTAATTGCCTTAATTTGACGGATTTGGGGAAATCTCAACCTAAAAGAATAGTAAATACCTGTACCTAATAATAGAAATATTAAAAGGTTTTCCCATAAGAACGAGTTTAACTTATCCACTATCTTAATAATATTCATTATTTTTCCTCCTCTGTTTATTAGATTTTATAAATTACTAATGTAGATTATTGCTCCTAAACATTTTACTATCCCTCTATTTTTTCACCTTTATCCTATCTAAAGTTGTTTTTTAGTATTTCAATTTATTATGTGCATTTACTACTTTTTAATACTCCTGAAAAATCTAAAACCGACTGAGTTATCAGTCGGTTTTAATTTTAATAACAATATATCATTTAATATTTTATTTTTTATTTCATTAAATTATTAAAACAATATGATTAAATAGCCTATATAGGTCCCTAAAAGTACTAGTCCTGTGAATCTTCCTATTCTTTCCTTTAACAATCCTATTACAATAAATATAAGAGAAACCACCATAGCCATGGGTATATCGGTAAACAATGTCTGCCCTGTTACAATTAAGCCCCTATCACTAACTAAAGTTGATGCACCTATTACAATAGAAATATTTAGAATATTAGCACCTAAAATATTTCCTATAGAAATATTCTGTTGATTCTTAAATATAGCCACTAATGATGTAACAAATTCAGGTATTGAAGTTCCTACTGCAAGAAGTGTAAGGCTTACCACCTGCTTTGGAATCCTTAAAATATTTGCAATCTTTACCCCGCTATCTACTAAAATATGAGCACCATATACAATTAGCAAAACCCCTATTACAAATTTAAACCCATTTTTTATTAATTCCTTCTTTTTTATCGGCTTCCTTTTTCTTTTATTCCTATGTATATCTACTTTTTTGTGCTCAAAAATATTTATTGCAATAAAAAATATTATCAACAACATCAACAAATATCCTTCTCTAAATGTTATAATCCCATCTTTTGCTAATATAAAAAATATGGATAAAAAGCTTATCATCATGACTCCCTTGATACCAAAAAAACTGCTTTTTATTTCTATGGGTTTTATCAATGAACATACTCCAATAATAAAAGCTATATTACATATATATGAACCTATAGCATTACCAACAGCCATTTCCGAGAATCCTTCATTACTAGCTACAGTAGATACAAAAAATTCTGGAAGAGTTGTAGCCATACTTACAACGGTTGCTCCAATAATTCCAGATGAAATTCCCGTTCTTTCTGCAATCCATATAGAAGCATCTACAAATAGATCTCCACCCTTTACAGTCATAATCAATCCAATAATAAAAAACATTAGAATTAGGCCAATTTCCATACTCTCCTCCTAAAGCTTTATTTTCCCCTGTACTATATTTATATAAAAATTTACCAAGTATTATTACACATGTCCTTTCAAAAACATTACAGCTTGTAACAATAAACACATTAAAGAATAAGATGATAATAATTATAATTAAAAGGAGTGCTAGCATGGAAATAATATTATTAGTCCTTACCCTATCCATGGATGCTTTTGTAGCCAGTATAGCCTACGGTACTAGCGATATAAAAATTCCTTTGAAATCTATTGTCATCATAGACATTGTATGTGCTGCTTTTTTAGCACTTTCAATGTTTCTAGGATCATTGCTAAAAAAAGTACTCCCCAGTGATTTAACCATCATGATTAGCTTTATACTACTCATGGTATTGGGTATATATTATCTTTTTGAAAGTATTATCAAAAGATACTTAGAAAAAAAAACCCATTCTAAGAAACAGGTGAAATTAAAACTATTCAATATATGGTTAATCATAGATATTTATATAGATGAAACCAAAGCAGATTTAGACAATTCAAAAACTCTTAATCTAAAGGAAGCTTTATATCTTGCTATTGCCTTATCCTTGGATTCCATAGCAATAGGTTTTGGATCTGGTATTGGCAATATTAACTATATTGTTGTGATAATTTTATCCTTAATATGGGATGTAGTGGCCATATGGGGTGGTTTGCTTCTGGGAAGGAAGTTTGTAGAGAGAACAAATATGGACCTATCCTGGCTATCTGGGGTAATGCTCATCATCTTAGCTTTGCTAAAACTAAAATAATTTAAACCAACCGATATCGGTTGGTTTAACAATATATAATACCTTCTAATACTATTTTAGCCTGACCTCCAACTTTCACACTATACTCTCCATTTTTATCGTGAATCCTACAGTAAATTAAACTTTTTCTATTTAACTGTTCTCCTTGTATAGATAAGATCTCATTTCCGTGTATATATCCTCTATCCTTTAAAAAATATATCAATCCGCCATTGGCTGTCCCTGTTGCAGATTCTTCGTTTATACCAACAGCAGGTGCAAAGTTTCTGGTATACACCTTATCAGAGTTTATATGTGGTAAATAAAAAGCATGAACCCCTATTATCTTTAGTTTATTTGATATGTCCTCTAGCTTTTTAAAATCTACTCGTAAACTTTCCAATGTTTCTTTACTATTTAGTGGTAATAGTATGTCTTTAAGTCCAGTAGATACAATTCTAGGTTCTATATATTCCCTACCAATGCCTATATTACTTCTTTCTATGTTAAAACACTCTAATAGTTCTTCCATATATTCAACCTTACCTAAATCCTTCGGTGGAGCCTGTTCCATCATCACTTTCTCTACATTCCCGTTGCAATAGCTTATATCTACGGCAAGTTTTCCAACCTTTGTATTCTGATATACTCTTTTTACCCTACTATAAAGAGAAGGAATATATCCCTTACAAGCCAACACATAAAAAGCTCCAATAGTTCCATGTCCGCATAGATCTACCTCATTTGTAGGTGTAAAAAATCTGACCTCATAATTATCCTTATCTTTAGGTACAATAAATACAGTTTCTGAAAGATTCATCTCCCTTGCTATATCTTGCATATCCTCTTCAGATAATCCTCTTGCATCAGGAACTACTCCTGCTGGATTACCACCAAAGGGTTTAGATGAAAAAACATCTACTTGATAAATATTTATTCCCATTTCTTGCACCCTTCCATTAAATGTTTCACGTGAAACATTTAATTAGTGATTATTTCTATAATTCTATCTAAATCTTCATCATTATAGAATTCTATCTCTATTTTGCCTCCATCCTTTTTCGATGTAAGTTTTACTTTTGTTCCCAATGCTCTCATCAAATTTTCTTCTATTTCTTCGGTAAAAGGGTCCCTATTTAGTGTCATCTTTGGCTTTCGTTTTTTTGTAGACCTATTTTTTACTAATTTTTCCGTTTCTCTAACATTAATTTTTTCATTAACTATGGACTCAGCAGTTTTTAATTGTTCATCCTTACTATCCAATGAAAGCAAAGCTCTGCCATGACCACTACTTATTTTTCCTTCCGCTATATAATCCAAAACCTTTTCATCTAAATTCAACAATCTCACTGAGTTTGCAATATAAGATCTACTCTTACCAATAGCCTTTGCTACCTCATCTTGAGTTAAATTATAATCCTCCATTAACCCTTTGAAAGCGTAGGCTTCCTCAATAGGGTTTAAATCTTCTCTTTGAATATTTTCAATTAATGCTAATTTCATTGCTCCTTTATCGCTAACTTCCCTAATTATACAAGGTACTTCACTAAGTTTAGCATCCTTTGCCGCTCTCCATCGTCGTTCCCCAGCTATTATTTCGTAATTCTCACCTTTCTTCCTCACTACTATTGGCTGGATAATACCATATTGTAGTATAGAATTTTTCAGTTCTTTTAAAGTTTCTGGTTCAAACTCTCGTCTTGGTTGGTCTCTATTTGGTTTTATTAAGTCTATCTGAATATTTACGATATACTCCTTGTCCACCTCTTCATTAAGCAAATCTGTTATTGGCTCATCGGGAATTAAAGCTGCTAACCCTTTACCTAAGCCTCTCTTTTTGGTAACCATTTAAATTTCCTCCTCTTGCAAATACAAAAACTCTTCCGCCAATTCACCATAAGCTTCTGCTCCTCTAGATTTAGGATCATAATCCATTATAGATAAGCCGTGGCTTGGAGCTTCAGCTAATCTTACATTTCGCGGTATAATCGAAGTATAAACCTTCCCTTTAAAATATTTTTTCACTTCATCTACTACTTGAATGGATAAATTAGTTCTTCCATCAAACATGCTGAGGACAACACCTTCTATTTCCAATTCTGGATTTAAACTTCTCTTAACTAACATGATAGTATCTACTAATTGACTAACTCCTTCTAGAGCATAATACTCACATTGTATTGGTATTAATACGCTATGGGAAGCGGAAAGACCATTGATACTCAATAAACCCAATGAAGGAGGGCAGTCGATAAATATATAATCATATACATCTTCTATTACTTCCATAGCTTTTTTTAGTGCCAGCTCTCTATTATCCATTTCTATCAATTCTATTTCTGATCCTGCTAACTCCACATTAGACGGAACAATATCTACATTTTCTGCAGAAGTCTTTTGAATGATTTCATTCAAACCTACTCCATTTATTAATGCATCATAAGTAGATAGCTTTAGCTGAGTCTTTTCAATTCCTAATCCGCTAGTGGCATTACCTTGAGGGTCTACATCCACTATTAGTATCCTCAAATTCATTTTGCCCAAAGCTGCAGCTAAATTTATTACCGTTGTCGTCTTACCCACTCCACCTTTTTGATTAAATATAGTAATTATCCGAGCCATTTTTTACACTCCCATAGTTATTCCTTTATTATATAATATCAAATAAAAGAACTAAAAGAAAATCTTTTTCTAAATATTAAAATTGTTTCACGTGAAACAATTTTAGTTATGTCGTATTGGCAATTTTACGCTAAATCTAATAAAATAAATAGTGATAATAAATATTTATTAAAGGAAGTGGTATAAATGGCAGAAAAAATGTATGATAAAAAACTAAATATTAAAACTACTGGCATTAGAGAATGGGGTACGAAGATTATACACTATAATCGATATGAAGCTACACCCTATACAGCACTGGACAAGCTATTTCAAGCTTATAAAATTGATAAAAACCATAAGGTAGTAGATTTTGGATGTGGTCGTGGCCGTGTAGCTTTCTACATACATAACCGTTTCCATGTGCCAGTTACAGGAGTAGAGGCCCATGATAGAACCTACGAAGAAGCCCTGAATAACAAGTTTAGATACAAGCAAAAAGCCAAACATATTAAGGCTCCTATAAAATTAGAATATGGGCTAGCAGAGCATTATGAGATAGAATTAACGGACAATTTATTCTACTTATTTAATCCCTTTTCAGTAAATATTTTTAAAAAGGTAGTTCACAATATTTTAAAGTCAATAAAAAAAGAAACTCGACCTATAGATATGATCCTATACTACCCAATACCTGAATATAAACTTTTCCTTAACAATCATACTCCTTTTCAAATGATCAACAAAATACCAGTCCCTACAACCGCAGATAGTCTAGAAAAATTCGTAATTTACCGATATACACCTGAGGGTAGAAATTATTTAAATGAAACATAATAAAAGCAGACCTAGGTCTGCTTTTATTATGTTTCACGTAAAACAACCATTATTTTTTAGGGATTTTAATAGTCACCTCAACAAAATCCCCTTTGTCCAATTCCTGATATTCAGCATCAACTCCACTTTCCCTTATTGCAGTATAAGCGTTTTTAATAGTATTTAAATATATCCTTGTGCTAATTAATCCTTTAACATTAGGTTTATCTTCCTTTACATCATCCCTTGTTAAATCATTCAATATCTCATTTACTAAATTTTCTGTTTTGCTTACATTTAATTCATCTTTAATTACCCTATCTAATACCTCACGCTTTAACTGTTCATCTGGTAATTTTAATAAAGCTCGTCCATGTCTTTCTGTCAAATCATATTCAATCAGATCTCTCTGAATATCACTTGATAATTTCAGTAGCCTTAATTTATTAGCTATAGTTGATTGACTTTTACCCATCTTTTCTGCCAATTGTTGCTGTGTAAAACCGTGATCAAATATTAAATTATTATATCCTTCAGCTTCTTCTATAAAATTTAAATCTTCTCGTTGTAGGTTTTCTATTAAGGCAATCATAGCAGATTCATTATCTTTATATTCTACTACTATAGCAGGTATCTCCTGAAGTTCGGCCAATTCTGATGCTCTAAGCCTTCTTTCACCTGCAATGAGCTCATAGCTCTCATCCTGAATCTTCCTAACACTAATAGGTTGTATTAAACCAAAGGATTTAATGGATTGGCTCAACTCTTCTAAAGATTTTTTGTTAAAATCCTTACGTGGTTGATATGGATTTGGTCTTATGGATTCAATTGGAATATACTTTATTTCCGGTTGTTCATTTTTCATCATATCCCACTCCCCAAAAAGATTATTAAATCTATCAATTCTATATTCAACAAAAAAAAATTATTTCCTTCTTATTGCCCAAACTTTTTATAGACAAAATATATTGAATTACAGCGGATTTTTTTTAGGTTTTCCCCCACCTCTAGGATATTTTGTCGGAGTTTCTTTTATCTTCTCAATAATTATCAAACTATGGGTTATATCACTTTTTGGTAAAGTTATAAGTTTGGCATCCTTTACCCTTCCTCCAAGAGTTTTAATCCCTCTTTCTGCTTTATCTAATTCTTCATCAAAATCAGGGCCTTTCATAGAAATAAAATATCCACCTACCTTCACAAAGGGTAATGAATATTCGGAAAGGGTGTCTAATGAAGCTACAGCCCTGGATATTGCAATATCATATTTTTCCCTATGAGATTTATTTCTACCTAATTCTTCAGCCCTACCATGAATAGCAATGATATTTTCTAATTCTAATTTGCTAATTACTTCATCTAAAAATCTAATCCTCTTGTTTAGGCTATCCAATAAAACCATATTTAAATCTTCTCGAACTATCTTTAGAGGAATTCCTGGAAAACCTCCACCAGTACCTATATCTATTATTTTAATTCCCTGTTCAAATAAATTTACATTCAAAGGGGTTAAACTATCTATAAAGTGTTTAATATCTATTTCAACATCATCAGTTATAGAAGTGATGTTTATTTTTTGATTCCATTCTTTTAGTACTTGTTTATATAGTATAAATTTATCTATCTTATCATCAGCTAACTCTACTCCTAATGCATTAGCTCCTTCTATTAGGGTATCTACATTAGTCATCTTTTTCTCCTTTCAATTCTCTACGCTTTTGTTCTAAGTATATTAACAATACATTAATATCAGCTGGGGACACTCCAGAAATCCTGGAAGCTTGACCTACAGAATCTGGTCTAATCTGGTTTAATTTAAATTTGGCTTCGTTGCTTAATCCCTTTACTTCATCATAATTTTGGTCCTCTCTTAGCTTTTTACTTTCTAGTTTTTTAAATTGCTCTATTTGAGCCATCTGTTTCTTAATATAGCCTTCGTACTTTATCTGTGTTTCTACTTGAAGCTTTATTTCTCTAGGCAGCTCTTTTCGTTCTTCATCTAATTCCTTTAATATATCATAATTTAACTCTGGTCTTTTAATCAAATCATATAGACTAACTGCGGTTTTTAAAGGTGCACTATTTAGACTTTCTAAAAAATCGTTTGTTTCCCTGGTAGGAGTTAATTGAATAGCTTTCAATCTATCTAATTCCTCTTCTATCATATCTTTTTTCTTTATAGTCTTTTTATATCTTTCTTCGGAAACAAGTCCTATATCATAACCTTTTTGGGTTAATCTTAGATCCGCATTATCCTGTCTTAAAGTTAGCCTATATTCTGCCCTAGATGTCATCATCCTATAGGGTTCATTAGTACCTTTAGTCACTAAATCATCAATTAACACTCCGATATATGCCTCAGATCTATCCAGAATAAAAGGATCTTTTCCTTTTATATTTAGCACAGAGTTTATTCCAGCAATTAAACCCTGGGCTGCCGCTTCTTCATATCCTGATGAACCATTAATTTGACCTGCAAAGAATAAATTTTCTATCTCCTTATGCTCTAACGTTCTTTTCAAAATAGTTGGATCTATACAATCATATTCAATACCATAAGCCGGTCTCATAAACTGTACATTCTCTAAACCAGTAATAGTCTTATACATCTTAAGCTGTACCTCTTCAGGTAAAGTTGAACTAGCTCCTTGAACATACATCTCCTTTGTATCCAATCCTTCAGGTTCGATAAATACTTGATGTTTATTCTTGTCAGAAAATCTTACAACCTTATCTTCAATGGATGGACAATATCTAGGTCCTACTCCCTCTATCTCCCCTGAGTACATAGGGGAGCGAGACAAATTATCCCTAATTATCTCATGAGTAATAGGAGTTGTATAAGTCAAATAACAAGGTACTTGTTCTATATTAAAGGTTTTATCCATATTTAGAAATGAAAAAGGTATTATTTCCTCATCACCAGGCTGTATTTCCATCTTAGAATAATCTATACTATCTCCATGAACTCTAGCAGGAGTACCTGTTTTAAACCTTCTCAATTCTATACCTAGTTTTTTCAACGAATCGGAAAGATGATTTGAAGGAGATAACCCACCAGGTCCACTGGAATAGTTTACCTCTCCCATAAATATTCTTCCCTTTAAATAAGTTCCCGTAGCTAATATTATAGTTTTACTATAATAGGTAGCTCCAGTCCTAGTAACTATTCCCCTAACCTTGTTGTCATCAATTAGTATATCTACAACTTCTCCCTGCTGCAAAGTTAAATTAGGTTCACTTTCCAATACCTTTTTCATCTCTATATGATATTTTCTTTTATCTGCTTGAACTCTTAAAGAGTGAACTGCAGGACCTTTAGATGTATTTAACATCCTACTTTGAATAAAGGATTTGTCAATATTTAAAGCCATTTCTCCACCTAATGCATCTATCTCTCTGACTAAATGGCCTTTTCCCGTTCCACCTATATTCGGATTGCAAGGCATATCGGCAATGGAATCTAGACTCATAGTTAATATCAAAGTCTTCATACCCATTCTGCTACCAGCTAGTGCAGCTTCACATCCAGCATGACCAGCTCCAACTACTATAATATCATAATCTCCTCCATGAAATCTCTTAATATCTACCATCTTAGCACCTCATCATATAAACTATTTACCTATACAAAATTCTGAAAAAATCTTATCCAATATATCCTCACCTATTGTATCTCCAGAAATTTCCCCCAGACTATCCCAACAATTTCGAATATCTACCTCTATACAATCTAGGGGCATATTTGTTCTAATACCACTCAACCCATCCTCAATATTTTTCTTAGCCTTAATTAGTTGATCTTTATGTCTCATATTAGATACAATTATCTGACTTTCTACATCTACCTCGCCAGTATAAAACATATCCTTTATAGCATCTACTAGTTCCTCTACTCCTATCCCTTCAGTTATGGAAGTAGTGATGATTTGTTTATCCGGCAGCAAACTTCTTATATAATCTTCATCATATTTACTAGGCAAATCCGATTTATTCAATAGTACTATAGCCTTTTTATTCTTAATAATATTAATAATGTCCTGATCCTCTTCTGTTAAAGCTTTTGATACATCAAAAACAGCTATAATCAAATCAGCTCTATCAACCATATCCTTTGCCCTATCTACTCCAATTTTTTCTACTAAATCCTCTGTGTCCCTAATACCAGCTGTATCTACTACCTTTAATGGAATACCATCTATATTTACATATTCTTCAATAATATCCCTTGTAGTACCCGGTATATCCGTAACTATAGCCCTGTTTTCCTTTAGAATTGCATTTAACAGAGAAGATTTACCTACATTGGGTTTCCCTAGTATTACGGTGTTTAAACCATCCCTTAAAATTCTACCTCTATCTGCAGTTCTTAATAATACATCGATTTTTTTCTCAACTAACTTTGCATTCTTTTCCAAATCTCCATAGGTGATCTCCTCTATATCCTCATCTGGAAAGTCAATAGACACTTCAATATGAGCAATCATATCCAACAATATATCTCTAATCTCTCCTATTTTTATCGATAAACTACCTTCTAGTTGATTTAGTGATACTTTAAAAGATTTGTCAGTCTTGGCATTAATCATATCTATAACCGCTTCAGCCTGGGATAAATCCAATCTACCGTTTAAAAAAGCTCTTTTAGTAAATTCTCCTGGATCTGCTAATCTGGCTCCATTTTTCAAAGTAAGCTCTAATATTCTTCTAACAGATATAATACCACCATGACAGTAGATTTCAACCATATCTTCCCTTGTATAAGTATGAGGACCTTTCATAAAAGTAATCAAAACCTCATCTATTTTTTCATCCTTTTCTGGATCTACAATATAACCATAGGTTAATTTCCTACTTTCCGCATCCATTAATCTATTAACTTTTTTTCCTTTAAATAGCTTGTTTGCAATATTTAAAGAATCCTTACCGCTCATTCTTACAATACCAATTCCGGATTCGCCAATGGCGGTAGAAATAGCTGCAATAGTATCAACCATATTTATTCACCTCACCTTCTGATAGATAAGAGAAACCCAGTTCAGAACTGGGTTTTTAAAATAAGTTATTTCGCTTCAATTACTACTCTTCTATAAGGATCCTCACCTTCACTGTGAGTATCTATACCATCTACATGCTGTAATGCTGAATGAATAATCCTTCTCTCATAGGGATTCATCGGCTCCAATCTTACTGGTCTATTACTATACTTTGCTTTTTGTGCCATTTTATTCGCTAATCTAATCAAAGTATCTTCTCTGCGTTTCCTATACCCTTTTGCATCAACTATTACTTTAATATAGTTTTCTCTATTTTTGTTAACAGCTAAACTCAATAAGTATTGAATAGAATCTAATGTATTACCTCTTTTACCTATTACTATACCCATATCTGAAGAACTAATATCGATAATATCTACATGTAAGCATGAACCCTCTTTTCTAACCATACAACTTCCTTTTACACTCATATGCAATAGTATTCTATTCAGCAAATTTTCAACTATTTCTACAGGATCATTGGTTACAGTAACTTTAACGGTAGCATCCTTATTACCTATTAACCCGAAGAGTCCTTTACTAGGCTCTGCCAATACCTCTACATGAACATCCTCCTCATTAACTCCCAGTTCTTCCAAAGCCATGTCTACTGCTTCTTCAATAGTTTTAGAAATCTTAATAACAGACCTCATTCTATCCTCTATCCTCCTTAATCTTACCCATAGACCTATTGATTATCAATTGCTGAATAATTTGAAATATATTACCTATAACCCAGTAGAGGGCCAATCCAGCAGCAAAAGATCTAGCAGCCCAAAATATCATCAAGGGAAGAAATATATTCATAGTTTTTTGAGTCGCTTGAGCTTGAGGATCAGTTTGTACATTTGCAGTCATAAGCATACTCTGTAAATAAGTAGTTAATGCAGCCAATAGCGGCAATCCCCATAGATAAGGATCTGGTTGTTCTAAATTGGTAATCCATAAAAAATTCTTACTTATAGCTTCATATACCTTAGGATCTTTAAATACATAGGTAATAGGATCCCTTAAAACACTAAAAAAAGCTATTATAATAGGGAATTGAATTAACAGGATCAAACACCCAGACATAGGATTATAATTGTTTTCCTTGTATAATTCCATCATCTTCGCTTGTTGGGTCTGTGGGTCATTTTTATATTTATTTTGAATTTCTTTCATTTTCGGTTGAATTTCATTCATCTTCTTAGTAGACTTACTCTGATGTAGAGAAATAGGTAGAAGTATGAATTTAAATATTATGGTAGTAATTATTATTGCTATCGCATAATAAGAAAAATATTCCGGCTCGGTACCTATGCTAGAAACCATATCAAAAACAAGTTTTAACAATCCTCCAAATAAATTTCCAAGAAGGGCTCTCATTGATTAACCTCCAATCATCTTAGCGGATCATACCCACCCTCGTTAAATGGATGGCATTTCAAAATTCTACGTAAACTTATATAGGTTCCTTTTAAAAAACCATATTTTGTATAAGCTTCAATAGAATATTGTGAACAAGTTGGATAAAATCTGCAATTTCTTCCAATAAGTATATACTTTGAAATAAACTTTTGATAAAATTTTATTAACAAAATAGCTAATTTAGCCATCACTTTCCACCTGAATTCTTTTTTAGATGAGCTAATTTCAATATATGAAGCATTGCACTTTCCAATTCTAAATAATCAATATCTATGACATTTCTCTTAGGTATGAATATTATATCATATCCTTCCTTAATATTATCAAAGTTTAATCTACAAATTTCTCTCATACGTCTTTTCACTCTATTTCTCACAACACTATTACCTATCTTCTTAGTAACGGAAAATCCAATTCTAGAGTAGTCAAACCCATTTTTCGTCACATACAATACAATATTCCTATTCCAATAGTTTTTTCCCTTTCTGTAGACCTTTTTAAAATCCTCATTATTCCTTAACCTATGCTTTTTTTCCATTACAATGCTCCTCATAAATACAAGGTTTAAAACCTCAAACTAAATATTTATAAAAAGGCCACCTTTATCGCGGCCTTATGCTGATAATTTCTTCCTACCTTTTCTTCTTCTTCTCTTTATTATATTTCTGCCTGACTTAGTCTTCATTCTTTTTCTAAAACCATGTTCCTTACTTCTTTGTCTCTTTTTAGGTTGGTAAGTCCTTTTCATAATTAGTACACCCCCTTCAGTATTTCCTATCTATAACGACATATTAAGTTTTCCTTAAAGGAAACATAAATACTACTATAGATTATATTTATACTATTCGTATATGTCAAGAAATTTAAACCTTTCTATATCCACAATCGAAATTATTAACAATCTATTTATGCTGTGGATAATTATGTTGATATAATTCATTTTTTTTGATATCATTAAATAGGTATGTGGATAGTTTTTTTCTTATCTAATATTTCCTACTTATGCACATATTGTGGATAAATTGTGTATAAGTTATAATTCTGCTTTTTAATAGGTTGCTCTAACTTAGCTATTTAGTAAGTTTGTTATCCACAAAAATATTATATACAACCTTGTGGATATTATTAACTATATTGGGTTTTATATTGAATATACACAATTTGTATATAGCTTATCCACAATTATTATACCACTTTATTTATATATTATTAATCATTATTTTTTCTTTTCCTGTGGATAAAGTTGTTGATATTTTATTTAATTAGTTATAAATAATCTTTATAATGGCTATAATTTACAATATAATAGGAGGATTTTTTAAAATGGATTCAAATTTAGATAATATCTGGACAGAGGTTCTAAACATAATAAAAGTAGAACTAACAGAAGTAAGCTTTAATACATGGCTTAAAACAATAAAACCTATTGCTATCACTGAGGATAGGGTCATTCTTGTTGCCCCAAATGAGTTCACCAAAGGAATTTTAGAGGGTCGATACTTAAATTTAATTAAAAACGCTATAGCTCAAGTTACTAAAGAAGAGTATATCGTTCAATTCATAATACCTGGCGAAGAAGTAAATGCAAATATTGGACAATCTATACATATGGAAAATATAGAAGATAACAGAAGAGCACAATTAAACCCTAAATATACCTTTGACACATTCGTCATTGGCAATAGTAATAGATTTGCCCATGCAGCTTCTTTAGCAGTAGCAGAAGCACCAGCTCAGGCTTACAATCCCCTATTTATATATGGAGGTGTAGGTTTAGGTAAAACCCATCTGATGCATGCCATTGGACACTACATATTAAGCCAGACTCCAGACTCAAAAGTAGTATATGTATCCTCTGAAAAATTTACGAATGAGCTTATTAACTCCATCAGAGATGATAGAAACAATGAATTTAGGAACAAATATAGAAATGTAGATGTATTATTAGTAGACGATATACAATTCATAGCAGGTAAAGAAAGTACTCAAGAAGAATTCTTTCACACCTTTAACGCATTGCATGAAGCTAATAAACAGATCATTATCTCTAGCGATAGACCTCCAAAAGAAATACCTACTCTAGAAGATAGATTAAGGTCAAGATTTGAATGGGGTCTAATAGCCGATATTCAACCACCAGATCTAGAGACTAGAATAGCTATACTAAAGAAAAAAGCAAAAGTTGAAAATATCAATGTTCCAAATGATGTAATGTTATATATTGCAACTAAAATCCAGTCAAATATTAGAGAATTAGAAGGAGCTTTAATTAGGATAGTTGCCTATTCATCTCTAACTAACAAAGAAGTAACGGTAGAATTAGCTGAAGAGGCATTAAAAGACATTATATCCAATAATAAACCCAGAGAGATAACTGTAAATTTAATTAAGGATGTAGTTTCTAAGGAATTTAATATTAAAATTGAAGACTTCGATTCTAAAAAAAGAACTAGGGCTATTGCCTATCCCAGACAAATAGCTATGTATTTAACGAGGGAATTGACAGATCTTTCATTACCAAAAATAGGCGATGAATTTGGTGGAAGGGATCATACTACTGTAATACACGCCTATGATAAAATAGAAACGGATATAAATGAATCCGAAGAATTTAAAAGTAAAATTGATTATCTATTAAAAGAGATAAAAGGGGAGTAATCAACAAAAATTGTTAGTATGTTTGTTGATTAAATGTTAATAGTTCTTTATAATATTTGAGGTTATTAAAATGGGGATAACTATACTAATTATAATTCAATTATTAACATTCTATTAAATCCTACATACTCTATAATTAATGTTTTAGATGTAGTTATACACATACTAACAGCCCCTACTACTATTACTACTATAGTATTATATTAATCTGTATCTATATGCAGATAAAACAAAAGGAGGGTATTATCAATTGAGAATACAAATAGACCAAAGAAGTTTATCCAATCACATAAATATCGCACAAAAAGGTATTTCCTCAAGAACTACATTACAAATACTAGATGGTATATTATTAGAAACTGTTGATAGCAAATTAAAACTTACTGCTACAGATTTAGAAATTGGAATAGAAACCTATGTAGATTGTAGTATACTAGAAGAAGGTTCTATAGTGGTAAATTCAAGAATATTTGGGGATATAGTCAAAAAATTACCCAATTCTACTATCAATATAGAAGTTAAAGAAAACAATATAAACATTAAATGTGAAAATTCTGAATTCAATATATTAGGTAGTAATCCTTCGGAATATCCGGAGTTGCCTGCTATTATTAATAAAAACTCCTTTAATATACCTAAAGATCTATTTAAATCTGCAATTAGACAAACGGTATTTGCCACAACTCAAGATGAAACAAGACCAATACTTACTGGTGTTTTATTAGAAATAAAAGATGGAATAGGTTCTTTTGTTGCACTAGACGGTTATAGATTAGCCCTTAGAAGCATTCCAATCAATATAGATGAAGATGTAAAGATAGTAATACCGGCTAGAGTGTTAAATGAATTGAACAAAATACTTGATGACAATGATGAAGAGTTAACTATAACTATTGCTCCAGGTCATGTTATATTCAACATGGGAGAAACCTCTGTATCCTCTAGATTATTAGAGGGGCAATTTTTAAATTACAACGATATTATTCGAAAAGATCACAAAACCAATGTAATAGTAGATAGAAAAGATTTTCAAGACAGTTTAGAAAGGGCATCCCTACTGGCAAATGAACAAAAAGCTAATTTGGTTAAATTAAATGTAGTAGAGGATCAACTGATTATAAAATCTAATTCGGAGATAGGTAATGTTAATGAACAAATTGTATCCAAGCATCAAGGTGAAATGCTGAATATAGCCTTCAACTCCAAGTATATATTAGACGGAATAAAGGTAATGGATTCTGAGGAAGTAGAGCTTTATTTTATGGGAAGCTTAAACCCTTGTATAATAAAACCTATAGGAGATGAAAATTATACTTATTTGGTATTGCCAGTACGATTAGCTCAAGATGATTATTAAAGGAGTAGATTATAATTATGAAAGAAATAAAAATAAGCACGGATACTATAAAGTTAGATCAACTATTAAAATTTGCAGCAATAGCTCAAACCGGTGGACAAAGTAAAATAATGATCAATGAAGGAATAGTAAAGGTAAATGGAGAAATAGTTAAAGAAAGGGGAAAAAAGATTAAAAAAGGCGATATTATAGAAATAAAAGACATGGATAAATTAATTGTGATATAATGATATAGGTTATATAACTCACTAATAGTTTCTTCCCAAACCACAAAGGTTTGGGAAGTCTACTTAATAAGAATAACTAATTAATAGTTTAAAAATGTTTTTATATTTTGAGAGGTGCTGTAGTTGAATATAGAAAGCATTAGGCTTATTAACTTTAGAAACTATAAAAGCCTAAATATAGAACTGAATAAAAACATCAATATATTTGTTGGTAAAAATGCCCAGGGGAAAACCAATTTATTAGAGTCTATTTACATGTGTGCTACGGGTAGGTCTTTTAGGACCAATAGGGATAAGGAAATAATAAATTTAAATAAGAATGAAGCTTATATTGGAGCTAATATAAGGGTTGGAAGGATTCAAAAATTTATAGAGGTGAAGATGGAAAGGGATAAACAGAAGAGGATTAGAGTAAATAAAGTTGAGTTAAATAATTTTAGGGAATTAAACAGTGGACTTAATGTAGTGGTATTTTCACCAGAGGACTTAAAGTTAATTAAAGGTGGACCTATAGAGAGAAGAAATTTCTTAGATATGAGTATTTCACAGATAAAGCCTGTATATAAACATAATATTAGTAGATATAATAAAGTATTATTTCAAAGAAACAATCTATTAAAATCTAATAAGCCTAGAAATGAAATTTTAAGCTTATTAGAAATATTTGACCTACAGCTTGCTAAGATTGGTACAGAAATAATCCTATATAGGAATCATTTCGTAGAAGACCTATCTAGAATAGCAGGAAAAATTCATAATAACTTAACATTGGGAAAAGAAAACCTAGGTTTGCATTATATTTCCAATGTAGATTATATAGATAAAGAAAAGGCTGCTTTAGAAAAAGAGTTTATAGCTCAATTAAGATCGTCTGCTGGTAAAGATTTATTTACTGGTACAACGGAAATAGGTCCTCATAGAGATGATATATTGATAAAGATAAATGACATAGATGCTAGGTCATTTGCATCTCAAGGACAACAGAGGACTATAGTATTGTCCATAAAATTATCAGAAGTGGAGATAATAAAAGCAGATAGAGGGCTATACCCTGTACTTTTATTAGATGATGTCTTTTCAGAACTAGATGAGGATAGAAGAAAGTATTTAACCATGTCCTTTAATCATATGCAAACCCTGATAACATCAACAGATATAATGGATTTAGAAGAATTCAAGGAGATGGATAAATCCATATTTTATATAAGAGATGGAAAAGTATTACAATAAAGGGGAAGATATAATGTTTCTACACATAGGTGATAATATTTCTATATTTAAAAAAGAAATAGTGGCCATATTAGATAAAAGGACTGTAGAGGAGTCTGTTGATACAAAGGCCTATATTGAAAAGTTGATAAAAAATGATTGTTTAAAAAATCCAAGTGATAAAGATATAAATACCTATATAATAACTTGTACTAAAAATATAGATAGAAAGAATACTTTCGAGTATAGTTTATATACTTCTAGTATTTCATCTAATGCTCTTTCTAAGAGAAAAATATTAGATATTTAATAATTAGATTGGAGGTTTGGATAAATGGCCAAAGAAAACAATGGAAGAAAATATACAGCCGAAGAAATCCAAGTATTAACGGGATTAGAACCAGTTAGAAAAAGGCCGGGAATGTATATTGGTAGTACAGGACCTAGGGGACTGCATCATTTAGTGTATGAGGTAGTAGACAATAGTATAGATGAGGCACTAGCTGGAGTTTGTGATACTATAAAGATTACTATAAATGAAGAAAATTCAATAACAGTAGAGGATAATGGATCTGGAATACCAGTAGAGGTCCATCCTCAGACAGGTAAATCCACTGTAGAAACAGTTCTAACTATACTCCACGCTGGGGGTAAATTTAACAACAACGCATATAAAGTCTCTGGGGGATTGCATGGTGTTGGTGTTTCAGTTGTAAATGCTTTATCTCAATGGTTGGTAGTTAGAGTTAAAAGGGACAACAAGGAATACATGCAGAGATTTGAAAGAGGTGTTTCTGTAACAGAACTTCAGGTAGTTGGAGAAGCAAATACTACCGGTACAACCATAGAATTTAAACCAGATGAAGAAATATTTGATGAGGTAGAATTTAATTTTGAAACATTAGAATTTAGACTTAGAGAAATGGCATTTTTAAATAAAGGAGTAAAGATAACTTTAGAGGATAAAAGAAACAATATTAAAAAGGATTTCCACTACGAAGGAGGGATAAAATCCTTTGTAGAATATATAAATAAGAGCAAAACTCCTATTCACAAGAATGTAATCTATTTTGAATCAGAAAAAGACAATACAGTAGTAGAGTTAGCAATGCAATACACAGATGGATATTCAGAAAATGTATACACCTTTGCTAACAATATAAATACTCAAGAAGGTGGAACCCATCTAAGCGGACTCCGTACTGCATTAACCAGAGCCATTAATGATTATGGTAGAAAATATAACCACATAAAGGAAAAAGAAGATAACCTTCAGGGAGACGACGTGAGGGAAGGCTTATCGGCTGTATTATCAGTAAAATTAATGGAGCCCCAATTTGAAGGTCAAACTAAGACTAAGCTTGGAAATAGCGAGACCAGAGGCATAGTAGAATCCTTGACCTATGACTTTTTAACTAATTATCTTGAGGAAAACCCAAAGGAAGGAAAGATAATACTAGAAAAAGCTATAAATGCATCAAGAGCAAGGGAAGCAGCTAGAAAAGCTAGGGAAATTTCAAGGAAAAGAAGTATATTGGATAATACAACATTACCAGGGAAATTAGCCGACTGTCAGGAAAACGACCTGGAAGTTACAGAGATATTTATAGTGGAAGGGGATTCAGCAGGCGGTAGTGCTAAGCAGGGCAGAGATAAAAGATATCAAGCTATACTGCCATTAAAAGGAAAAATAATGAATGTTGAGAAGGCAAGATTAGACAAGGTCCTTGGATATGAAGAAATAAGAGCTATGATAACTGCCTTTGGAACTGGTATTGGCAGTGAATTCGATATTGAAAAGTTAAGATATGGAAAGATAATAATAATGACAGATGCCGACGTAGACGGAGCTCATATCAGAACATTATTATTAACATTCTTCTATAGATATATGGAGGAACTACTAGAAAAAGGCCATGTGTATATTGCTCAACCACCTCTATATAAGGTTTCCAAGGGAAGGGCCGAACACTATGTTTATAGTGATGATGAGTTGGAAGAGCTACTTGAAGAAATAGGTAGGTCCAATTATTCAATCCAAAGATATAAAGGTCTTGGAGAGATGAATCCAGAACAGCTTTGGGAAACCACTATGGACCCAGAAAAAAGAATATTATTAAAGGTGACTATAGAAGATGGATTAGCAGCAGATGAAATATTTACTACTTTAATGGGAGATAAAGTAAAACCAAGAAGAGAATTTATACAGACCAATGCAAAATTGGTTAAGAATTTAGATATATAGGGAGGAAAAAAATGGATAAGGATAAGAATAATATTATAGAAGTAAATATTGAAGATGAGATGAAAACTTCCTATCTTGATTATGCTATGTCTGTAATAGTAAGTAGAGCTCTTCCAGATGTTAGAGACGGGCTAAAACCTGTTCATAGAAGAATACTATATGCTATGAGTGAGCTTGGTCTTAATCCTGAAAAACAATATAGAAAATCTGCTAGGGTAGTCGGGGATGTATTGGGTAAATATCATCCTCACTCTGATATTTCAGTTTACGATGCTATGGTTAGACTTGCACAGGATTTTAACATTAGATATCCTCTAGTAGACGGACATGGGAACTTTGGTTCAATTGATGGAGATAGTCCGGCAGCTATGCGTTATACAGAGGTAAAGATGACTAAATTGACAACAGAAATGTTAAGGGATATCAATAAGGAAACTATAGATTATAGACCTAATTTTGATGAAACCTTAAAGGAACCCATAGTCCTACCCAGTAAATTTCCTAATTTATTAGTAAACGGTTCTTCAGGAATAGCTGTAGGTATGGCAACCAATATTCCTCCTCACAATTTAAAAGAGATAATAGATGGATTGATCATGTTGATAGACGAGCCAGAAACCGACATCGATGGATTGATGAAGGTTGTAAAAGGACCTGATTTTCCAACAGGTGCTATGATAATGGGAAGGGAAGGCATCAAATCAGCGTTTAAAACGGGAAGAGGAAAGTTACGAATTAGAGCAGTAGCAGAAATAGAAGAACATAGTAGAGGAAGAAGTAAAATAGTAATAACCGAACTACCCTACCAAGTTAATAAAGCTAATTTAATAGGGAAAATAGCCGAACTAGTTAGAGATAAAAAAATTGAAGGTATATCGGATTTAAGAGATGAATCTGATAGAGAAGGAATGAGGATAGTAATTGAGTTAAAGAGAGATGCAAATCCGAATATTGTTTTAAACAATCTATATAAACAAACTCAACTTCAGACTACTTTTGGAGTAATAATGCTAGCTTTAGTAGATGATGAACCTAGAATATTGAATCTAAAACAAGCATTAGTATACTATCTAGAGCATCAAAAAGAGATAATAATAAGAAGAACTCAATTTGATTTAAATAAAGCAGAGGCTAGGGCCCACATAGTAGAGGGCTTAAAAATAGCCCTAGATAATATTGATGAAGTAATCAATATTATTAGAAACTCTAAAGAAGAATCCATAGCAAGGGAAAGATTGATGAAAAACTTTGGACTTTCCGAAAAGCAGGCCCAGGCTATACTTGATATGAGACTTAGAAGATTAACAGGACTGGAAAGGGAAAAGTTAGAAGAAGAATACGAATCCCTGATCAAAGAAATAAATAGACTTAAAGAAATACTGTCCAGTGAAAGAAAAATATATCAGGTAATAAGAGAAGAACTATTGGAAATAAAAGAAAAATATGGAGATAGAAGAAGAACTAGAATAATGCCTTCTGCTGATGAGATAGATATAGAGGATATGATCGAAGAAGAAGATGTGATAATTACACTAACCCACTTTGGATATATAAAGAGGGTACCAGAAGATATATATAAGGCCCAAAGAAGAGGTGGTAAGGGGATTACAGGTCTTACTACAAGAGAAGAGGATTTTGTTGAAGATTTATTTATCACTTCAACTCACGATACTATATTATTCTTTACAAATAAGGGTAGAGTATATTCATTGAAAGCTTATGAGATACCAGAGGGTAGACGTCAAGCTAGAGGAACAGCTATCATCAATCTACTAAATTTGACAGGTGATGAAAGAGTATCTGCAGTTATACCAATAGAAAAATACGATCCAGAAAGTAATCTTGTATTGATTACTAAACGAGGTATCATTAAAAAGACTAAATTAGAACGTTTCAAAAATATTAGAAAAAATGGTATCATCGCTATTAGCTTGAGGGAAGAAGATGAATTAATAGGCGTTAAAAAGACCAATGGTAAGAGGGAAATAATAGTGGTAACTTCTAATGGAATGTCTATAAGATTTAGTGAAAAAGATGTAAGAGAAATGGGAAGAAATGCTATGGGAGTCAAGGCTATTTCCTTAAAGGATGATGATGAAGTAGTAGCTATGGACTTAATAGAAGATGGGAAGTATCTGTTGGTTATTTCCGAATATGGATTTGGTAAGAGAACTCCACTAGATGACTATAGGGTTCAAAATAGAGGTGGCGTTGGATTAATAACCTATAACACGAAGAAAAAAACTGGAAAATTAGTATCTGCTAAAGTAATAGATGAAAATGATGAAATAATCATGATTTCAATGGCAGGTATTATAATTCGATTGAAGACAAAGGATATATCTATAATGGGAAGGAGTACCCAAGGGGTAACTTTAATGAAAATAAACAATAAAAACGATAAAGTAATGGCAGTAGCCAAATATGTAGAAGAAGAATAGGTAAAAAGGTGTCTCTTTAGTATAGGGAGCACCTTTTTTATAAATTCATATGTAGAATCAAATCCTACTGATTTGCTTTACATTAACTACATTTTATTATAAAATAATATAAAATATAGCAAAAAAGAGGGGGTTTTAGTATGTCTTTGGATATAAATATTCAATTCAATGAAGATAACAATACCTGGCTCGTCAATCCAAAGGGAGAGATTGATATATACACATCTCCTAAATTTAAAGAAATTATAATAGAAGCACTAAATAAAAAGGATTCAGACATATTAATAGACGGTGAAAATTTAGACTACGTAGATAGTACGGGTTTAGGTGCTTTAATCAGTATACTGAAAAGAGTAAGGGAAAAAGACAATACCGTATACTTACAAAACATCAAACCAAATATTAGAAAATTATTTGACATAACTGAACTAGATAAGGTATTTGTATTTAAGGAGTGAAAAAATGAAAAAAGATATTATAACTATAACCATTCCTAGTAAACCTGATTATATATCTGTAATAAGGCTAACTTCATCAGCAATAGCTAGTAATATTGGATTAAATATAGAGGAAATAGAAGATATAAAAGTATCTATAGCTGAAGCATGTATAAATGCCATAGATAAATCTGATGAAATTACCATACAATTTAATATAGAAACAGATAAACTTATAATGAAAGTTAATAATGTATCTTCTTCTAAGGATGATAATATAGATTTGGATAGGGAAAGGGAGTTAGGTATTCTGATTATTAAGTCATTAATGGATGAGGTTAACTTTTCAGAAGAAGGAGTTGAGATGATAAAATATATAGAGGATGGTAATAAATGAAAGTAGATAAATATTATGAAAAAAATGACTTGAAGGATATAGATAAAATAGATACTAAGACTCTATTTAAACAATTCAAAGAAACACAAGATTATAAGATTAGAGAAATCCTCATAGAAAGGCATCTTTATATAGCGGAGATACTGGCAAAAAAATATACTAACAGAGGTATAGAATACGATGATATTTATCAAGTTGCATGTATTGGACTTATATATGCTATAGATAGATTTGATGTGGACAAAGGATTCGAATTTTCTAGTTTTGCTACTCCTACAATTATAGGGGAGATTAAAAAACATTTTAGGGATAAGGGTTGGACTATAAGGGTACCAAGGAGAATACAAGAGTTATCAAAGAGGATAAACAATGCCAAAGTTACTCTGAGTCAAGAACTTCAGCGTTCTCCTAGAGTGGAAGACATAGCAGAATACTTAAATTGTACTGAAGAAGAAGTATTAGAGGCAATGGAAGCTAGTAAGGTATATACCCCTCAGTCCCTAGACTTAACCTATGATTCAAATAATGATGATAAAGATGTCAATTTAGCTGATCTTATAGGAGAAGAAGATGCATATTTTGATAAAATAGAAAACAATGATTTCTTATTAAGAGGTATGGAAAAGTTAAATGATATGGAAAAAAAGATCCTCATAGATAGATATTTTAATAAAAGGACTCAGGTAGCCATTGCGGAGGATTTAAATATATCTCAAATGACTGTATCTAGAGTGGAAAAAAGGGTTATAGAGAAGTTTAGAAAGGAAATGAAAAAAACTTTAAGCTAGATTTATAAATAGTGTTGACAAAAGTTCAAAAATGTTATATCATAATAATCCGTCGACGATATTCATTTAAGAGTTTAAAAAAGTTTTTAAAAAAGTTTTTAAAAAGTCGTTGACAAAAGTAAAAAAAATTGTTATAGTTAAAAGGTCGGTCGGAAAATGACTGACGAAAATGAACCTAGACAACTAAACAGTGTGAAATACCTTGAGTAACATTTATAAAACAACAGGCAAACTTTTTTATGAGAGTTTGATCCTGGCTCAGGACGAACGCTGGCGGCGTGCCTAACACATGCAAGTCGAGCGAAGAACTTATCATGACACCTTCGGGTAGATTGATAAACTTCTTAGCGGCGGATGGGTGAGTAACGCGTGAGGAACCTGCCTTCCACAAGGGGATAGCCTCGGGAAACCGGGATTA
>NZ_PPXY01000006.1 GCF_021655115.1 Clostridium sp. Cult3 | reverse complement strand
AATTTGTAGTGTCATTTATATTATAATAAAAAAATTATATAATTCAAATAGTAATATATTCTTAATTTGAAAGTGAGGAGATGGATATTGGAAGAGATCAGCTTAAAGGAATATTTTTTAATTCTTAGAAAAAGAATGTGGTTGATTATACTGTTGACAGTACTTTCCGTAGCTGCCAGTGGTTTAGTCAGTTACTTTGTGTTGGAACCAGAATATCAAACCTTTACTACATTGATGGTAGGAAAGCCGAAGGATTATCAAAATGTAGATAGTAAATTAGAATATAACGATTTGTTGTTGAATCAGAAGCTAGTATCTACCTATGGAGAATTGGTGAAGATGCGAGTAGTAGCTGATGAAGTCATTGAAAACTTGAAGCTAAATATATCCTATAAGGAGTTTCGGGAGAAGGTAAATGTAAACCTAGTTAAGGATACGGAGATAATAAAGCTAGAAGTTATGGATACGGATCCAGTATTGGCTGCTAAGATTGCCAACGAGACTGCTCAAGTTTTTATGCAGAATGTTAAGGATATCATGATGGTGGAAAATATACAGGTAATTGATGAAGCTCAAGTACCTGACAACCCTGTTAAACCAAGACCCAATTTAAACATGGCTATAGCTGGTGTATTAGGACTTATGGTAGGAATATTTTTAGTATTCTTGTTGGAGTATTTAGATAGCACTATCAAGACTCCCGATGATGTAGAAAGACATCTAGATTTGCCTGTAATAGGTACTATACCAATGGTAGAGGAAAAATAAATAGGATTTGAGGTGAAAAAATGAAAAGACCAAGGATATTTACCCTAAGAAACCCAAAATCACCTGCTTCCGAGGCCTTTAGAACCTTAAGGACTAATATACAGTTTTATAGCATAGATGATCCAGTTAAGAGTTTGGTAGTTACTTCTTCAGGGCCAGGAGAGGGGAAGAGTACCGTATCAATAAACATTGCAGCTACCATGGCTCAGACGGAAAAGAAGGTTCTTTTAATAGATAGTGATTTAAGAAAGCCTACATTACATAGGGCATTTAATATGAGTAGTTTAAAAGGGTTAACTAATATACTGGTAGAAGATGCGGAGTATACTGACGTATTGTATGAATCAGCGGAAGTAAAGGGATTAGATGTAATAGGTTCAGGCCCTATTCCCCCTAATCCAGCGGAACTTTTGGGTTCAAACAAGATGAAGGCTTTCGTGGAGAGCATGAATGAGAAATATGATATAGTAATTTTAGATGCACCTCCTATAGGCATGGTTACGGATAGTGCTATATTGTCTACCATCGTAGATGGTACTATATTAGTATGTGCTGTTGGTGAAGCAGATATCAATGCTACTAAAAGGGCTAAGGATCTATTGGACAAGGTAAATGCCAATATTTTAGGAGTAGTGCTAAACAAAGTGCCTATCAAGGGTAGTGGATATTACAAATATCACTATAGTCAGTATTATGACTATTCTTATTATAGCGATGGTAAAAGGAGAGGGAAAGCCAAATGATCGATATCCACAGTCATATATTACCTAATGTAGATGATGGTGCAGAGGATATAGAAGAATCCATAGCTATGGCTAGAATATATTTAGATAATGGGATAGAGAAGGTGATAGCTACACCTCACTATATTGAGGGATTTGAAAATAGCTCAAAGGATCAAAATATGATAGCTTTAGAGAAGCTAAAAGAAGCTCTTTATAAAGAAGGACTGGACCTTGATGTATATATAGGGAATGAAATATATACTACTATGGACATGTTTGCTTTATTAGCAGAAGGAAGAGTGGCTACATTGAACAACTCTAGATATGTACTTATAGAGTTTCCCATGTTGGATATGCCTATGTCCACAGATAATATAATATATGAGCTGCTTTTAAAAGGATATGTACCTATAATTGCCCACCCTGAAAGGAATAGGAATATAATAGAAGATCCTAATATATTGTATGAGTTTATAAACAAGGGAGCTCTAGCTCAGTTGAACTTACCCAGTCTAGAAGGAAAATATGGAGAGAGAATCAAGACTACCGGTGAGATACTTCTGAGGCACAATATGATACACTTCGTTGGTACTGATGCTCATTCTAAAAATAGAAGGGCTCCTAATGTGAAGAATAGTTTAAGTTTATTGGAAGGTATAGTAGATAGTAAAACTTTTGAAGAAATAACCTATTTAAATCCTTCGAAAGTAATAGAGGATGAGACTTTTGAACCTAGTGTTCCCATAGAATACAAGGAGTCTGGTGGATTTTTTAATTTTATCAAGGCTAAGATGAATATTTTTTAGGAGGTGTAGTATGAAGAAAATATTAGCAACTGTATTGACAATTTGTATGATGGTGACTCTTTTTATCCCTGGAAGTATGTCCTTTGCAAAGGATATAGACGAAGGGGCTTTGGAAGCTTTTCTAAATGAGTTTGCTGGTGTTAGTGAAAGTACTAGAGAAGCTGGAGCGGGTATATTAAAGGTTTATCTTGAAGATGAACAAAAGGGTATAGAAGATTTAAAAAGGGATCTAAATACTTTTTTAAATGAAGACCATATTAAGACCATTGAAGGAAAAGGCTACACTCTAGACGATGTAAAGAGGGAATTGGATAAATTAGAATCTTGGAGCATGGCAGACAGGATGAAGTTATTAGATTATTTAAGAAAAGGCGATAGTGCAGGAATTAGAAATCTAATAAAAAGTGTAGAATCTGAACCTAGTAGTGGTGGAAGTAATGATAGTAGTACTACAGCCCCATCTACAGGTGGTGGCGGTGGTGGTAGCAGCTCAGGATCTGATAAAATAGGGCCTAAAAAAGAAGAGCCAAAGAAAGAAGAATTACTAGAAGTTCATTTTAAGGATATAGAAAATCACAAGAATAAGGATGAAATAATATTTTTAGCTCAGAGAGGTATTATTGAAGGTAAGACCAAAGAAAGATTTGATCCTGATGGAGAGCTTACTAGGGCGGAGTTTATGACTTTAATACAAAGATTGTTAGGATTAAAGTCAAAGGAAGATAAAACCCTTCCATTTAAGGATGTAAAGGTTGATAGTTGGTACTATGAATATGTAAAGGCAGCCTTTGATAATGGCATCATTGAAGGGACAAGCCCAACTACCTTCAAACCCAATGATAAGGTTACAAGAGAGCAGATGGTAGCTATTATCATAAGGATATTAAAGGATAAAGAACTAATACATACCCTAGAATCGGTAGATAAGGATTTAGAAATGTTTGAGGACTCAAATCAAGTATCTAAGTGGGCAAGAGAGTATATGTTTTATGGTGTAAAATATGGAATAATTGATGGAAGAGACGAAAACAACTTGATTCCAAGACAACCTGCCACAAGAGGAGAAGCAGCCAATATAATTAAAATTTTATATGATATATTAGAAAAACAGGGTAAGTAGGGAAGAAAGACTAAAAAATCAAGGAGGGATTTCATGAGGAAAAGTATTTCATATGTATTAATATTGTCCATTGTACTTAGTATGATACTGCCTATGGGGGTGATGGCGGAGGGAGATTCTGCTAAGGAATTATACGATGCATTGAGAGTAAGATTCAAGGGAATAGATGAATCAGATCTAGTGGACGCTGCCAGTTTATATGGTGTACTGATAAAAGAATGGAATCAAATAATAGGAAATTTAAGTTCTGAAGATCAAAAGTATTTATTAGAAGACAAGGGAATAACTGAAGCTAGTGTTCGGGCATTGGTTAAGGTCCTTAAAAGCAACAAAAATACTGTCAAAAAAGTATTAAAAGAAGATGCAAAATATGAAAATGTAAAAAATGATCTAAGGACATTGGCAGTGGAGTTTTATGGTGAATTGCCAGAAGCAGTAAAGGACAGTATAAATAAATATGCATCTACTCAAGATGCAAAGATACAAGTCCTTGCCAATCTTCTTAATGAATTCCAAAATGATAAATTTGGTAGTGGTGATTATAAGGATGGTAAATGGATTAAATTAAATATTAAATTAGATGATAACCACAGAACGAGGGCTAATAATACTATAAGTAAAAAAACCACTAAGCCGTTGACAGAACAACATCTAAGAATAGCAAATGGTCTAATTTTAGGTACTGTAAGTAGATTAAGTGGAGATAATTTAAATATTGCAGGGGACTTGCTTTATAAAGCTGATTTAATAGGGAAAAATCTAGTACCACCATCCGACCCAGGCACAGGTGGCGGTGGTACAGGTGGCGGTGGCGGAGCCGGTGGTGGCGGTGGCGGCGGAGCACCAAGCACTGGAGGAGCAGCACCAACAACACCAGGGGAAATAAACGTTCCTAAAGATACAACTGAACCAGCTACCGCTACTATAGGCGACGAGGAAGCTACTGTAAAAACAGTAGATGGAGTAGTTAAGGCAGAAGTAAAAGAAGACAAAGCTGTTGCAGCAGTGGAAGCCTTAAGAAAAGAAGCAGGTAAGGACAGAGAAGCTGTATTAGTAGTTAAATTAGACGGTGTAAAGGGAACCAATATTGAAGTATCATTATCCGAGAAGGTATTTACAACTCTATCAAAAGAAAGGGTAGACCTTCATATAATAACAAAGGATGTAGAGTATATAGTACCATCCGATGCATTAGCAAATACTTCAATACCAAAAGACGCTACTGTAAGATTGGTTACCGAAGATGTAGATAAAGATATAGTTAAATCCAATGTAGAAGAACACCATGATGTTAAGAAGGTAGTAGAACTTTATATAGAAATAGTAAAAGGCAACAATATAACAAAGGTAACTAAATTTAAATCCCCTATTACTGTAAAGATAAATGTAAAAGCTTTAGGAAATAAGGATATGTTAGCTGTTTACTATCTAGACGAAGAAGACGATTCCTTAGAATTTGTTACAGGAAAGATAGTAGATGGTAAGGCTATCCTTAGACTAAGCCACTTTAGCAAATATATAATAGTAGAATCTACTAAAACCTTCCCAGATGTTGCAAATCACTGGTCAAAGATATATGTAGAATCTATGGCTGCTAAGAATGTAGTAGGTGGCTACGATGACGGAAACTTTAGACCAGATGCAAAGGTAACTAGGGCAGAATTCTCCAAGATGGTACTACAAGGTCTAGAAGTTGATTTAGTCAGGTATGATGGTGAGTTCAAAGATGTTAATCCTAAGGATTGGTATGCTGACTATGTAGCTACTATGAAGGAATTAGGCTTAGCTAAGGGCTATGATAATGGTACCTTTAAGCCAGATGCAGAGATAACTAGAGCAGAAATGGCAGTTATATTGAGTAGCATCGTAGATGTAGAAGTATCAGAAGAAGAAGTAAATACTATTTTAGGTCAATTTAAAGATGAATCTAGCATACCAGCATGGGCAAAGGAAGCTATAGCAAAGGTAGTTAAAGCTAAAGTTATGGTAGGTAGCAATGGAAACTTTGCTCCAAACAATAACACAACTAGAGCTGAATCCGCTACAACTATATATAGAATATACTAGTAAAAAGAGGTCCTCGGACCTCTTTTTATTCCCAAGTTTCGATCTATGGTTAATTTAGGATATATTTGTCAGAAAAGGTTGAAAAATATGTAAATATGTAATAAAATAGAGCTATAGTGGTTAGATAAATATGGATTATAAAAAAATAATCATATACAATTAGAAGGGAAATTTATATGCATATATATAGAGATAAAATAGATAAAGATCTAGACATAAGCAATATCTCTGATAAGGAGTTATCTAGTATATTAGATGATATGGGTAGAGGACTAATATATGGTTATCTATTATTTGGTAAGGATGTTACCTATGAGATGTTTCTAGAGAAGTTGAAGCTTTACTTGAAGATAATGGACAAGTTAGATTAAAAAAGACAGCGAATCGAATTCGCTGTCTTTTTGATTATCTTCTTCTAATACTACCATCGGTAAAGTAATCTTCCAAGGATTCCTCTACTATATTGCCATTGGTATCCCTAATATACTTTGGTTCGGATTTCAATCTTATCCTGTATTCAGAAGTTACAGGTGGATTTTTGATTTCAATAATCAATATGCTGCTATCCCCAGATTTTAAGTAAGTAGAGTATTCGTTGTATTCTAATATATGTCCATCTTCATACCTTACTATTTCAAGATCATCGCCGAATAGGGATTGGGCTCTGGAATCCAAGGCTTCTGTAAAGGGAAGTTCTATTTTATTGTCCCTAGTATAAAGGTCTCTAATATCATATCTTATTCGTGGTGATACCTTATCATCTATGGAGATGGTTTGAGACTGTACACTTGTATTTAGAGCTGTCTCTATGGAATTGTTTCTTTCGATATATAGATTGTTTTTTATAGTAGTTTCATCATTGTCATTTAAAATAAGTAATACTTCTCTACTGAAATCAGTCTTTACATCGTATATATTTCTACCTGATATACTGAAGTCCCTAGGATCTGCCGATACTATAGGTTGATTGAAGATTACCTTTAGTGTATCTGATTCAATTAGTTCAGCCTTTTCAGCTTTAGCTGCTCCTGTAGTAGCTGATGTGAATTTAAGGGTCATTGGATCTAATAAAACTCCATTAGCTCCCCTAAGTCCACTGACTTGCATTTCTTTAATATTACCTCGATAGCCCACTGAAACGGACTTGCCATCGATTTTATCAGGTAAATTCATCATCAATGTCTTTCCATCTAATAGGGTGAATTCCGTATCCCTTGGTACGTAGGTAAATCTATCATCTAATTTTATCAGATAGTTTTCATAGTTTTCTATGGTTTCTTGATCCATTTCTTTGCTAAAGATGAGAATTATCTGTTTGTCTTCTCCTGAGTAGCTTTCTATAGTTGGCTTTTGCACATCATCCATATTTATCCTATGAACATAGGGTACTAGTCTATTTTTCAAAGGGGTTGTATCATATACATCCTGTATGGCGATGGTATTTTCTCCTATTGGTAGGGGAGAGTATAGATTGATTACGTATTCTCTTCCTGAACCCTCTATGGCTTTAATATTTACTGTTCTGTTATCTTTGTCTTTTATACTATAGAAGGATCTATTTTTTGCTTCTACATTTTTAGTATAGAGGACAGTTATGGATTTGCCATCTTCGCTAACCCTTAAGCCTACAACTTCTGGCGGAGTTTTATCGATTTCTGCCTTTACTTTAATTTCTTCATTGGTCAATCGATTCCCCCAATAGTCTGTTACCCTATCTATATATATGGTTACCTCGTTAGTAGGTAGATTGTTTTTCGAGAAATTCAATATAAGCTTATCATTAGATACTCTTACATCATTGGCGTATCTTTTGGAATACCCAGATTTCCAATAAAAATTGCTCTTTGATATGGAATCTGGATCTATCTCTTTATCAAATTGGACTATGACTTCATCTAAGGTAGCTGCTGCATCTATTATCTTAGGTGCATTTGTGTCTTTTATTATATTAAAGGTAATATTTTGATCTATTCCCTTATAGCCAGCATAGTCTTCTAGGTTGGTTACCGTCAGAATATGACTTCCTTCCTTTGGAGCATAGTAGGAAGAGAAGTATTTCAATGTAATTACATTTTCAACTTGTTCCACCTGGCCAGCTACATTCTTTCCATCGATTTTAAAATTTGATGCTCGAGGGGACTTTACTGGCTCCGATAGATATACCCTTAATCCTTTGTCTCCCAGTTGTTTTACTTCCTTCACTTTAGGAGGTTCGTTGTCATAGGCGGTAAAAACTTCATTTTTTAGGTTTGTTTCTTTGCCATCATGAGATTTTATCCTGCTTGCAGATAATTTATAGTCCCTATTATTTACCATGGTCTCATTTAAGGTAAGGACCACTGTCGTATTATCATCTTCTAGACGGACAGATTTTATCTCTCCAGCGTTGGTATGATAATTGCCAGGAAAAAGAGTAGATACCTTATCTACAGCAGTAGTAAAATTTATGGCTATCTCCTTTAGATTAGTAGCTTTTACATCTGTTGCTTCAAAGGGTACATCTTTAACAGTGATGGTTTTAGCCTGAGTGCTTGAATTGCCGCTAATAAATTTGTATTCATATTTTCCACTTTGAAGGTTTGGTATTTCTACAGAAAAACTACCATCGTTTTTTAGGGCAATATCTAGGATTCGTTCTCCTGATGTGGTGCTTGTAGGAACTGGCTTGATGCTTACCTTTAAGCTTTTTATACCAGTAGCTTTTCCTTCCAATTTCAATGTGTTTTTATCCACAGTTGCTACTGCATCTACATTGAAGGCATCAGGAATATTTAAATTTAATTTTTGAGCTAATGTCATGCTTTCACCCTTTGTAGTAAGTCTAAGGGCGTTTACGGTCATAGCTGCCATCAATCCCCTTTGGACCTCTTGTCTTGGGGTAGTAGTTAGACCTGCCATTAAGCCTAGGCTTTCTGAGAATTTAGGAACATCGTTCCAATTTTTTGCTTCCTCTCCGTATCCTAATGCTCTTAATAGTACTGTTTGAAATTGTTGTACTGTTACCGATTCACTAAACCCAAATCTACTTGGGGTCATACCTACTATCAATTCTTTATCTACTGCCCAAGTGACATAGGGTATATAGAATGGATCTCTTAAATCTGTAAAAGGATTTTTTCCCTTATAGCTTTTGGCAGTGTTCTCCTGTTTATATAGTCTGGATATTAAAACTACCATGTCCTGCCTTTTAAGCTTTTTATCTAACATTAGGTCTCCTGATCCTGAACCTTCTAATACACCTACATTTTTAAGTATTTCTCCTGCTTGATTATGCAAATCCCTTTCGGTGTTAGCTCCGAAAGCTGGAGTAAAGGTAGATAATACCATGATTAATGCTAGAATGAATGATAAATACTTTTTCATAACTATTCTCTCCTTTCTTTGTATTCTACTATAATTATACACTATATAATGGGTATATAATGTTACATTATAATTACAATATATAGGGAGATAGTTTATATAAATAATTGACACATGGAGATTAATAGGATAAAATACTATAGTTATAGTGAAAAATACAAGGAGGATGCGGAGAGATGCCTACAAAGTATATATTTGTTACAGGAGGAGTTGTATCGTCTTTAGGTAAAGGGATTACTGCTGCTAGTTTAGGTCAGCTCTTGAAGAGTAGAGGCCTTAAGGTGACCATCCAAAAATTTGATCCATATATAAATGTGGATCCAGGGACTATGAGCCCTTATCAACATGGAGAGGTGTTTGTAACCGATGACGGAGCGGAAACGGATTTGGATTTAGGTCATTATGAAAGATTTATCGATATAAGTTTAAATAAAAACAGCAATGTAACTACGGGAAAGATCTATTGGTCTGTATTGAATAAGGAAAGAAAAGGGGAGTATGATGGAAGGACTGTTCAGGTGATTCCTCATATTACCAATGAGATAAAGGATCGGATAAAGAGAGCTTCCAAGGATAGGGAAGTAGATATAGTCATTACGGAAATTGGGGGAACCGTAGGAGATATAGAATCTTTGCCATTTTTGGAAGCCATTAGACAGATAAAAAATGATGTAGGTAAGGAAAATGTAATGTATATCCACGTGACATTGGTACCTTATCTATCTAAGGCAGGAGAGTTGAAGACCAAACCTACCCAACATAGCGTGAAGGAGTTAAGGAGTATAGGTATACAACCAGATGTGCTTATCTGTAGGACGGAAATGCCACTATCCCAGGATTTAAAGGATAAAATTGCCTTGTTCTGCGATTTAGATCCAAAAGAGGTAATCGAAAATAGGGATTCAGATTCCATATATGAAATACCTTTAATGCTAGAAGAAGAAGGGCTTCCCCAATTGGTGATAGACCATTTGAATCTAAAGTGTAATGAGCTAGACTTGACAGAATGGACGGATATGGTAGAGAAGATTAAAGCACCAAAGGATAAAGTAGTCGTTGGATTAGTTGGAAAATATATAGAGCTAAAGGATGCCTATCTATCAGTGGCAGAGTCATTGCGCCACGGCGGCATATACAATGATGTAGATGTAGATATTAAATGGATTCATGCAGAGGAGATACATAATGACAATGCAGATGATGTCCTGGGAGATGTAGATGGGATTTTGGTACCAGGAGGTTTTGGCGACAGAGGTATTGATGGTAAAATAGCTGCCGTAAAGTATGCTAGAGAAAACAATATTCCTTATTTTGGCATATGTCTAGGTATGCAGTTGGCAGTGGTAGAATTTGCTAGAAATGTGTTAGGATTAGAGGGGGCCCATAGTGCGGAAATAAACCCAAAGACCCCTTATCCAGTAATAGACTTGATGCCAGAGCAGAAGGATGTTGAAGATTTAGGTGGAACTATGAGGTTGGGATTGCACCCATGTAAGCTGAAAAAGGGAAGTCTAGTATCTAATATATATGATAAAGAATTAATTTACGAAAGACATAGACATAGATATGAGTTCAACAATCTATTTAGAACTAGATTAGAAGAAAATGGCCTTGTTATATCTGGGCTATCCCCTGATGAAAGATTGGTTGAGATAATCGAGCTAAAGGATCATCCTTGGTTTGTAGGCTGTCAATTCCACCCAGAGTTCAAATCCAGACCTACTAAGGCTCATCCATTGTTTAAAGATTTTGTTAGAGCATGTAAGGAGAATAGATAAAAAACAAGACAGGATTTCCTGTCTTGTTTTATTCTGTCCGTATAGCATCTAATGCTGATAGATTCATAGCTCGTTTGGCTGGATAATATCCTGATGCTATACCTATTAAGGTGGAAAAGCCCATAGCTGCAAATACTAGCCATATAGGGATGATGCTTATTTTGGTTTCAGCACCAGTACCCATATAGTCACCAAAATTGGCGCCAAATTTATTTATCAATATGGATAGGCCTTTACTAAAGGCAATACCTATGGTCCCGCCTAGGAGTCCTATCATAGCCGATTCAAATAGGAACAGCCTTTTTATGTCTTTTAAGGAAGCACCTATAACCTTCATTACACCTATTTCCTTTGTCCTTTCATATATGGACATGACCATGGTATTGGTAATGCCTATAGCAGCTACTAGTAAGGATACAGCACCTATTCCACCTAGTACAGCTTGCATTATATTAGAAGTTCTTTTCATCTCTTCTAGAAAATCGCTTAGACTGTAGGCTTCGAAACCCATATCCTTTATCTGCTGTTGAATGTCTTGAACATTTTTTATATCATCTACTTTAATCATGACTTGTTCATATCCTTTTTGTCTACTACCTCTTTGTTGAGAACTTTGCTCTTCTAGTTTTTCCTTATCCTTCATCATCTTTTGAACTACCTCTAAGGGAGCATATATTCCCCAATCCGTTTCCCAATTGCCCTCTTCTAGTACTCCAGCAGCCTTGATCTTATATTCCTTGTATTTAGGTTTATTCATATTTTCCCCTGGTGCAGGCTTCATACCATAGCTAGTATCGAAAGTAAATATCATCCTATCCTTCATCAGATTTATATTCGGTTCTACATATCTTCCACCAGTGGATTTTGGGTCATAAAAACTATGTTCCATACTACCACCAAATACTACGTTTAGATCATCTCCAGCTTGCAATAGCCGACCTTCCTTTAATTTAAAATCGAACTGTTCCATACTGGAAGGATCTATACCTTTAATCGGTACCTGAGAAATATATCTACCGTTGACTATAGTTCCGTAGGTTTCCACTATAGGAGTTACTGCCATAACATGGGGAAGACGCTTAAACTCCATTACCGCCTTATCATCTAAAGTAACCTTTTTATAAGGACCAGTTGGTTGACCTCCTCCAAAATCATCATAGGCTTTGTGGACATTGACGGTGGTTAAACTACCCATTCGAGCTATTTGACCTTGGAAAGCGTCCTGCATACCGAAGCCTAGGGAAAGCATTACCACTATAGATGCGGTACCAATAATTACACCAAGAACAGTTAAAAATGTACGTAGCTTCCTTCTCCACAGATTTTTAAGTCCCATTCGAATTAAATCTGAACTATTCATCTAAAGCCATACCTTTCTCTTTTCTTTTTTTGTAAAATTTAAATCCACCGAAGCCAGCTCCTATTAATATTATAGTTATCCAAAACCATTTGCTTTTAAATAGTTTCTTAATCCCTCGAGCTTCTTCTGGTGGCATATCCTCTGGGAACTCGTCCATAGGCATAGGTTCCATTACATTTAAGGTAAAATCCTCTTTAACTTCGATGGTTTCCCCGCTAGAGTCTTCATAGGTAAATACCAGGGTTCCTGTAATCTCCCCGGGCTCTTGGGGGATTATCATTCCTTCAAAATATTCACTATTTCCAACTTCAAAATTTCCGACATAGTAGTTGCCATTTTCTGTTGGAAAATCTCCTTCTAATTTTACCATCATATTATATAAGGTTACTTTTCCCGTATTGTAGAATTCTACAGATATAGGCGTAGCCTCTCCTGCGAAAGCTTCTGGAGGAATATTCAATTCTCCAATTTCTAATTTAGATTGTTGAATTACTGGTACCCCTATTAGTTCTGTAGCTGTATATTCTTCACCTTTACTATCTTCGTATTCAAAGTTTGCCGTTATAGTATAGGTTTTAGCTTGGGCATCAGGAACGGTAAACATTTTGATGGATTTTTCTACCCTTCCCTTTGGTGGAATGCTGTCAATGTAGAAGGTATTGCTACTTTCTACTGGGGTGAACACATTGCCTCCGCCGCTATTGCCATTTGGATCGGTCTTTTCATCTGCAGTTAGGAATATTTTAATGTTTTTTACTGCTTTTTCCTTGTTAGTATTGAAGAAGGATAGGTTCATGGTAAAGTTTTCTCCTGCCTTTACGATAGAGGGTTCAAAATTATACTTGTCTATTATCAATTTTGGTTTACCCTTGGGGCTATCCTCTTCATCCTCCTTAGGATTGTTAACGTATATGCCTACATATTGGGTTAATAGATACTTGTTTTCAGTACCTTGATTTAATTCATCTTCATATTCGATGGAAATATTAATAGGATAATTTCTAGTCTCTGCATCTTTAGTTGGGGTGAATATGAAGGTTAAGTGTTCTGATTTATCAGCTTCCAGTAGATTGATCTTTTTAATACTTGCAGTTTTAGGTACTACTGATGGGTCTCCGCTTTCTACTTTTACTATTATGTTGGAAGCCTCCAACTTTCCGTTGTTTACAAGATCAAAGCCTAGTAGAAAATCATTTCCCGGTCTAATCCCCGTTGTAGGATAGTCTAGATTGTCTATTTGTATATTGGAACTGGTGCCAGATTTTCCCCCTACATTTATGTATATATTTTGAACATCTTCTAGGGTGTTTCTCTGGCTATCCTTGTAGGAAAGCTTTACGCCTATTTCATGGCTACCTCGTCTAATATTGTTAGCAGCCTTTAAATCAAACACTACCGCACCTACGGCATGACCGCCAAGTCTATTGACGTAGGCTACATTGGATCCACTTCCTACATAAAAACCTTCACTACTCTTTAGGCCTTCAAGGGAGACGGATATATCCCTAGCATCTATAGATCCTTTATTTTCAAGAATTAGGCTGACCCTTGCAGAACCTCCAGGACCTATTTCCTTTGGATTAGTGGATACCTCTTTTATCATGATTTTAGGTGGTGTGCTTCTTCCAGTAACCCTTACATATACTATTTCCTCGTGGGTGCCATCGTAGTCATAAGCATTTTTAAATCTGAAATTAAGTTTAATAGGATAACTTCCAGGCATAGCATTGGGGGCGATGGCCAATTTAAACTTGACGTTGACGGAGCTATTTCCATTGATCTGGGGTATAGTCTCAGAAGTAGTTAAGCTGCTTACGGTAAAGGGATTGTTTTCCGCAGTAAACTCTGGTGTAATAACTACATTTTTAGCTTGATAACCAGTATTTTTTAGATTGAAAGATAATGTCATGGTGCTACCGGCATCTCCACTAGGGATTTGACTGTTTTCTATACTAAATATTGGCATTAGAGTAGATCTGTCGAATCTATCCCTATCATCATCTTCATCTGCTAGTACTACCGTAGTTAGTTGTGATAATATTAACAATAATGCCAAAATTACACTAATAAATTTTTTCATCTATTTTACATCCTCCTTTATTTGATTTTCTACTATTTTTTCAATACTACCATCTCTAATATAGACTATTCGGTGGGCATAACTAGATATTTCTACATCGTGGGTTACTATGATTAGGGTTTGGCGATTTTCCCTTGCCATACCTGTTATCAAATCCATTACTTCCATGGTGGTCTTAGTATCTAAGTTTCCTGTAGGCTCATCGGCAAATACTATTTTAGGTTTACCGACGAAGGCCCGAGCAATACTAACCCTTTGTTGTTGTCCACCGCTCATCTCCGAAGGCTTGTGGTTGAGCCTGTCTCCTAATCCTACGGATTGAAGCATTTCTTTAGCTAATTTGTCCCTTTTTTTCCTGGGGACGCCTCTAAAGGTTAGGCCTAGGCTTACATTTTCCATAGCTGAAAGGGTAGGGATTAGATTATAGGATTGAAATACAAATCCAATATTAAGCTGGCGGAATTTAGCCAGTTGCTTCTCGTTCATCTTCTCCACGTGTTTATCACCTATTATTATTTCACCTTTGGTGGGCTTTTCCAACCCTGCCATCATATTGAGAAGGGTACTCTTGCCAGATCCAGAGGTGCCTAACAAACAGACTATTTCCTCTTGATCGATGGAGAGACTTATGTTGTTTAATGCAACGATTTTTTCATCTCCCATTTTGTACACTTTTCTCACATTATTAAGTACTATTAGATCGTCCAATAAAAATTTCACCTCCACCCAAAATATAGCTTAATTCATTTTATCATAGTACAGTGCATAAAATAGTTACAATATTGTTAAGATTGGAAGGAAAGGTAAAGTCTTAATTGACAAGGTTGGGACTGGGTTGTTATAATTACCATAATAAGGCCTGACCGACCAGTCAGTCAACAAAATAATTATTTAGAAAAGAGGTAATAGAATGCTGTCTAAATTTAGTGTAAGAAAACCTTATACAGTAGTTGTAGCGGTAATTATAGTATTAATCTTAGGAATTATTTCCTTCATGAACTTAAATACCGATTTGCTTCCTAGTATAGACTTACCCTATATAGTAATAATGACCGGCTATCCAGGGGCAAGTCCAGAAGAAGTAGAAATGATAGTAACTAAACCTATTGAACAGGCTGTTGCTACAGTTAATAATATTAAGAATGTAAGCTCCCTATCTAGGGAGAACTCATCTGTTGTCATATTGGAGTTCAATAACGATACCAATATGGACTCGGCAACTATAGAGATCAATAGTATGTTGGATTTGATTAAGCCTGCTTGGGATGATTATGGCATTAACTCTCCTATGCTTATGAGACTGAATCCAGATATGTTGCCAGTTATGATATCGGCAGTAGATGTAAAGGATTTGGATATAGTAGAAATTTCCGAAATGGTAAGGGAAAATATAATCCCAGAATTGGAAAGTGTAAATGGAGTAGCATCTGTAAATGGAGTAGGATTATTGGAGGAGAAGATTGAAGTACTTATAGATGACGAGAAGATAGAGGAATTAAATAAAAAGATATTAGATACAGTGGACTCTGAACTATCAGAAGCAGAAGATCAATTGACCAAGGCACAAAAAGAGATTGAGGATGGAAAATCAAAGCTGGCTTCAGAAGAAGAAAAACATACAAAGGAATTATCTCAAGGAGAAAAAGCCATAGCTACAGCCAAAGAGCAGATAGCTTTAGCAGAATCCAAAATATCCACAGGAAAATCTGAACTAGCTAAGACTAGAGACCAACTAAAGGATGCTTTAATAGAGATAAATAAAAACCAGGAAGAATTGAAGGCAGCAGAGGAAGGTCTATTAGCCTTAGGGGACAATCTAAGGGAAGAAGACAAAATAAAATTAGAAGGTATAAGAAAAAATTTGGAACTGCTTTCACAAAAGAAGGATGAGACCACAAAGGGGATTGAAACAGTAACTGCTAAGCTTGAAGAGATAGAAAGGGAAGAGGATACCCTAAAATCAAAAAAGGCTGAAATAGCAACTAGAGAACAGGAGCTAAAAACAGGAAAGCTTCAGCTAACCATGGAGATGGATAAGGCCAAGGCTCAACTGGAAAGCGGAGAAGAAACATTAAACAAGAAAATGGAAGAGTTTGAAAAGGCTAAAGATGAGGCTTTTAAAAAGGCTTCTTTAGACGGTGCTATAACTACCGATATGATATCAGGTATGTTAGCTGCCCAGAACTTCTCCATGCCTGCTGGCTATGTGTCAGAAGAGGAAGGTACAAAACAGCTGGTAAAGGTAGGGGATAAAATCGAAGATGTAGATCATATGGAGAAATTGTTGTTATTTGATACTGGGGAAGATGTCATCGGGAATATCTACCTAAAGGATGTGGCAGACGTATCCATAAAGGATGATGCTGAAGATATATATGCTAAAGTAAATGGCAACGATGCAGTAATATTGGTAATGCAAAAACAAAGTACTTTTTTAACTTCGGATATATCCAAGGCTATTAGGGAAAAAGCTGAAGAACTATCTACGGAATATGAAGGCTTAACCTTTACCAATCTAATGGATCAGGGCATGTATATAGATATAGTTGTGGATTCAGTATTGAAAAATATAATCTATGGAGGAATATTGGCTATAGTAGTCCTTATATTATTCCTTAGGGATTTAAAACCTACTTTCATAATAGCCGTATCCATACCCATAAGTATAATATTTGCAATTGCAATGATGTATTTTACTGGAGTCACTATAAACATCATCTCCTTGGCAGGATTGGCTTTGGGAGTAGGTATGTTAGTAGACAACTCCATAGTGGTTATCGAAAACATTTATCGGCTACGCCATGAAGGTTTGGGCATAAAAGAAGCGGCTATAGAAGGGGCAAGGGAGATTTCAGGAGCAATTATCGTGTCTACCCTTACTACAGCTTGTGTGTTTTTACCCATAGTATTTATTGAAGGAATTTCACGACAGCTATTTACAGACATGGGCTTGACAATAGCCTATTCTTTGTTGGCAAGTCTTCTAGTAGCTCTTACACTGGTACCTACTATGGCATCAGGTATGTTAAAGAAGACCAATGAAAAAGAAAGACATAGTTTTGATAAGTTTAAAAATGGTTATGAGAAGCTTCTTAGAGGTTCCTTAAGACATAGGGGTATTGTAATGACCGTTGTTGCAGTTCTATTAGTAGTAAGTGTATTTGGTGGATTGTCTATGGGAACAGCTTTTATACCAGAAATGGATGCCCCACAGATGTCTATGTCCATACAGATGCCTAAAGGATTCAACACCCAGGATACAAGGGATATGGCAGACACTGTAACAGAGCGATTACTTGAAATAGATGAGATTCAAACCATCGGAGCTTTTCATAGTGATACTATGAGTAGTTTAGGCGGTGAAGCAGAAGGGAATGTAGTTTCTTTATATTTACTGCTAGATGAGGATAAGGATATAAGCAATGATGATATTAAGCGAAATATACTTGAATTAACAGACGATCTTGATTGTACTGTATCGGTAAGTTCAAGCAATATGGATATGTCTACAGTAGTGGGTTCGGGAGTAGAATTGATAATAAAAGGTAAAGACATAGATACATTGCAAGATATAGCAGGGGATATGGTGAAGCTGTTGGAAGAAACAGAAGGAGTTGTGGAAATAGATGATGGTATAGAGGAAAATTTGACGGAAATTAGGATCGTAGTCGACAAGGAAAAAGCAATGGAAAATGGATTAACTGTAGCCCAGGTATTCTCTCATGTTAATTCCATTATAGGTAAAGAAAAGACCTCTACCACATTATCTACTAAAAACAAGGACTATCCAGTGATAGTATTGAACAAAAAAGATAAACATATGACTAAGGATGATTTAGAGGATTTAACTATAAAGGTTAAAAAGAATGGAGAAGAGGTAGAAGTACCTATAGGTGATATTGCCGCTATATCTGAAGCTCAAGGTCTATCATCTATAAGAAGGGATTCTCAGGAAAGATTTATATCCGTTGTTGGAGAAATAGATGTTGATCATAATATAGGCCTTGTAAGCCGTGAGGTTGAAAAGAAATTGAAGGATTACCAGGCGCCTGAAGGATATAAGGTTGAATTGACAGGAGAAAGGGAGAGGATAAATGAGTCCCTATGGGATCTAGGTAAGATGATATTGTTGGCTATTGTATTGATCTATTTAATCATGGTAGCCCAGTTCCAATCTCTACTATCCCCTTTTATAATACTGTTTACAATACCCTTAGCCTTTACCGGTGGACTATTGGCTTTAGTTATTACAGGATATGAGATAAGTTTAATAGCTATGTTAGGATTCCTTGTTCTAAGTGGTATAGTAGTAAACAACGGTATAGTATTTGTAGACTACACCAATCAATTACGAGGAAAAGGGCTGGATAAAACAGAAGCCTTGGTATTGGCAGGTAAAACCCGTATGAGACCAATACTTATGACAGCTATTACTACTATATTTGGACTATCTACCCTGTCTGTAGGCGTTGGAACAGGGGCTGAGATGATACAGCCTTTAGCCATAGTATCCATAGGTGGATTGACCTATGCTACAATACTCACTTTATTTGTAGTACCAGTAATGTATCATTTACTCAACAAGGACAATCCAGATGAAAATTCTATGGAGATAGAAGGATAGGTGAAAACTAATGATGGAGAATAGAAGAGAAAGCATACTAGATGCAGCTACAGATGTTTTTTCTAAATATGGTTTTTTTGGAGCTAAGATGGAAGATATTGCCAAAAGGGCAGGCATAGGAAAAGGCACCATCTATGGTTATTTTGATAGCAAGGAAGCTCTCTTCTATGAGATGATAAAGCATGGAATAGAGGAGTATGAAAAAGGCCTAGATAGAGCACTAGATGTAGATGGTACTTTAGAGGATAAGCTATATGCTTTATGTATGTTTCATGGAAAATATTTAAGCAGATATATAGATATTAGTCAGATAATAATGACTGAAAAGGAAGTATTATCAAAGGAACTGACTTGGGAGATAGTAGATGAGAAAGTTCAGCTGTTCAATAGGATACGAAAAGCTGTTGAAGAATCTATCCGTAGGAAAGAATTGAGACAGGATATAGATCCCCAATTGGCAACTACAATAATCATAGGCTCCATAGGACAATTCTATGGTCAGAAGATCTGCTATGAGAAAGAGAACTACAAGGATATAAACCCAAAAGATTTAATAAATACCATATTAGAAGGACTAAAATAGAATATTACAAACATGTTACAAATAACTATCAAAAACGGTGCCTGGCACCGTTTTTGATAGTTATTATTTTTGTTTATAGTTGGATATAAAGTATAGATAAAGTTAATTGGTATTATGATTTTACTGATGATATAATCCATACTTGGAATAGGGCATTTGTAGGATAAAGTGTGTAAAAAATAACGATCTCTAAACTTCTTCTAGGAAAGGTGATAGGATGTATGATTTTGACAGTTTTTTAGAAAGGCGTGGAACAAAATCTGCAAAATGGGACAATTTAGAGGAACAATTTGGAGCAGAGGACCTACTTCCTCTATGGATTGCAGATATGGATTTTCCAGCTTCTCCAGCTATTACAGCTGCTTTAGAAAATAGGGTCAAACATGGTATCTATGGTTATACATGTTGTGATGATGAATATTGTGACTCAGTTGTGGGATGGATGAAAAGGAGACATAATTGGGATATCAAAAAGGAATGGATTGTATTTACCCCTGGAGTTGTACCAGCCCTTAGCTATGCTATAAGGGCTTTTACTAAGCCGGGAGATAATATTATTGTTCAAAGCCCAGTATATCATCCTTTTTATTACACTATAGAGAATAATGAACGCCATATAATTACTAATCCCTTAATATATAAAGATAATAGGTATTATATGGATTATGAAGATCTACTGAATAAAATAAATCCTAAGACTAAGTTGTTAATATTGTGTAGTCCTCACAACCCTGTTGGAAGGGTTTGGACTAAAGAGGAATTAGCCAAACTTGGTGAGATTTGCTTAAAGAACAACATAATAATTATTTCTGATGAAATTCACTTTGATTTAGTATACAAGGGAAATAATCACACCGTAATGGCTAATATTTCCCCAGAAATTAGAGATAACTGTATAGTATGTACTGCACCAAGTAAATCTTTCAACATAGCAGGATTACAAGTTTCCAATATTATAATTCCTAATGAGGATCTAAGGAAAAGATATAATATGGAATTGGAAAAGGACCATATTGGGAGACCCAATGTATTTGGACAAACAGCGTTAATAGCTGCTTACAATGAATCAGAAGATTGGCTAGATTCTCTAATGGAATATTTAGAACAAAACAAGAATTTTTTTATAGATTTTATTGAGAGAAAAATCCCTCAACTTAAAGTGGTAGAACCAGAAGGTACATATTTACTTTGGATGGATTGCTCTGGATTAGGCATGGACTCTGAAGAATTAAGGGATTTTTTCATCAACAAATGTAGACTAGCACTAAACCATGGTGGGATGTTTGGAGAGGAAGGCAAATTGTTTCAAAGGGTTAACATAGCTTGTCCTCGTTCCATTTTAGAAGAAGCATTAAATAGAATGGAGAAGGCTATAGATGACAGAAGCTAATATGAATATTAGAGAAATAGTAAAAAAACATGAACAATACACAATAACCCTCAGGAGATGGTTTCACCAATTTCCAGAGTTAAGTGGTAAGGAAAAGATGACTCACCAAAAAATTGCCAGTGAACTATCAAATGCAAATATAGAATATAAAACTGTAGGCAATTATGGCATCATAGGTATTTTAAGAGGTGCTAGTCCAGGGAAAACTGTTTTATTAAGGGCTGATATGGATGCTCTTCCGATTGAGGAGAGTAAATATAATCTCAGCAACGAAAGAGATATTGTATCAAAAGTCGATGGAGTTTCCCATATGTGTGGTCACGATTGTCATATGGCAATTATGCTTACTGTTGCAAAGATACTTGCTAGTATGAAGGATAGAGTAAAGGGAACTGTGTTATTTTGCTTTGAATCAGGGGAAGAAGACGGTTCAGGGGTTAAGGATATGATAGAGTTTTTAAAGAATGTAAGGGTTGATGGGGTATGGGGAATCCATGTTAGGTCAGATTTGCCTTCAGAGAGGATCTCTGTAAATAGTGGGGTTAGGATGTCCGGGTCTTCAAAATTTAATGTAATTGTAAGAGGAAAGGGAGGTCATGGCTCTAGGCCAGACCAAACAATAGATCCTATAAACTGCACTGCCCAAATATTGTGTAATCTATCATCAATACAATCACGTATAGTTGATCCTAGGGATACGGTAGTTTTAACAGTTGGGAAATTACATGCAGGTGAAGCCATAAATATTATCCCAGAAACCGCAAGCTTTGGTGGCACTATAAGATTTTATGATAATAGCAATGAGAAACAAGTTAAAAATGCTTTTTATACAATAGTAAACAATGTAGCTGCTGCCAATAATTGCAGCGTAACAATAGACTATGATGGACCAAAGCCACCAGTTGTAAACGATCCTATACTTTCAAAAATTGCAGAGAAATCAATAGAGAAGGCTATTGGAAAAGAAGCTTTGCTGGATACACAGCCATGGTTAGCATCGGATACTATAGGACGCTATACTAGCAGATATCCTGGAGTATATGCTTTTTTGGGCATAAAAAATGAAAGATTAGGATCAGGAGCTTCCCATCATAATTCAAAATTCGATGTAGATGAGAGTAGTTTAGCTGTAGGAGTAGCGGCCACTGTACAATTTGTGATTGATTTTTTAAATAATAATTAAACTGTTAGGAGGATATTGACATGAAAAGAAATAGATTAGTATATTTATTAATTATGGTTTTAACTATCGCTATAGTATTTACAGGATGTGGTAAGGAAGAAGATGTAAGTAGTAATGAACCTAATGAAACTAATGAACAAGCGAAAGTAGAAAAGGTAATCAAAGTTGGAGCAAAAGAAGATGGACAGCCATATATATTTAAAGAAGATGGAGTCGTAAAAGGTTTTGAAGCTGATATGTGGAAAGAAATATGCAAAAGAACAGGCTGGGAAATAGAGTATGAATTTAACAGTATTAGTGGCCTTTTTGGACTATTAGACAATGGACAGATTGATACAATAAGTCACTTCTTAGGTAAAACAGAACAGAGATTAGAAAAATATGATTTCACAGATACTTATGCTCATGCTGTATTGCAATTAATGGTAAAGAGTGATGCTGATGAGATAAAAAACATTGAAGATTTGTATGGGAAAACTGTAGGAGTAGCTTTGGGATCGGCTGCAGCAGGAGTGATACAAGATCTTGATCCAGATGGAAAAATAGAATTAAAACCTTACGAAGAGTTTAGAAATATACCCCAGGATGTTGAGATGGAAAGAATAGATGCATATTTTGGAAACACCATAACAATGCTTGGAGATATTGAAAAAATGGATCTAGATTGTAAGATAAATCCTTTGGTGTTGCATGCAACAGAAGTTGCCTATCCTTTTAGGAAAGATGACGAAGAATCTGCAAAGATAATAGAGGAATTGAATAAGGTGTTGAAAGAAATGAATGAAGATGGAACAATTGCTAAGTTATCTGAGAAATGGTTAAAAATAGATGTGACCAGTTTCAACAACGATTAGATGATTTTTATATTTAATTAAAATTGGATTGAACTTATATTTTGAAAGGCTGGATTATATGAACTTTAGTACGAGTTATTTTTTGGAGGTATTTCCTAAAATACTAAAAGGTTTAGATGTTACTTTTACTATGACTTTTTTTAGTTTTATAATTAGTCTTGTAATAGGTATAGTAATTACTTTAATTTATAAATACAAGATAAAAATACTATATCAAATGGCTTTAGTATATGTATCTTTTTTTAGGGGAACACCGGTAATAGCCCAACTTTTTTTCATGTATTTTGGGCTACCTAATTTTATAACCCCTTTAAGAAATATGAATGCATATATGGCAGCAACATTAACCATAGGTCTTAATATGTCTGCCTATGTGGCAGAAACGATAAGAGGTTCTGTAGCAGCCGTAGATAAAGGACAAATTGAAGCTGGGCTATCAATAGGTATGACCTACTATCAAATTGTAAATAAGATTGTAATTCCACAAGCTGCAAGAATTGCTATACCGCCCTTGACAAACAATCTTATTATGACATTAAAGGGAACTGCTGTAGCTTTTACCATTGGTGTAACGGAAATAATGGGGAAAGCAAAGATTGAAGCATCAGATTCCTATAGGTTTTTCGAGTGCTATGCAGTAGCAATGATAATTTATTGGGTAATAGTAGTAATTTTAACCTATATCCAAAAGATTTTAGAAGAGAAAATGAACAAGGGCTATTAGCAGGAGTGATAATATGATTAAAATAAGGAATTTAAGTAAAAGTTTTGGCGAACTAAAAGTATTAAAAGATATAAACTTAGAGGTGAAAAAAGGCGAGGTTGTTGCTATAATTGGTCCGTCAGGCACAGGAAAATCTACTCTATTAAGATGTATTAACTATTTAGAAGAACCTGAAGAAGGTGAAATCGAAATCGATGGTTTCAAAGTCAATGCTAAAAACATCACTAGAAAAGAAATATATGAATTGAGGAAGAAAACTTCCATGGTTTTTCAAACCTATAATCTTTTTAAAAATAAGACTGCTTTGGAAAATGTCATGGAACCCTTAACTACCGTAAAAAGGATAGATAGAAAAGTTGCTGAAAAGAAAGCATTAAATATATTGGATGCTGTAGGATTATTAGACAAGAAAGATTTTTACCCATCTAAGCTTTCAGGAGGTCAACAACAAAGAGTAGGTATAGGAAGGGCTATGGCTGTAGAACCAAAGGTAATGCTTTTTGATGAACCTACATCTGCATTAGATCCAGAGCTTGTAGGAGAAGTTTTAGATGTAATAAGGAGCTTAGCCGAGAATCATACTACTATGTTAATAGTCACTCATGAGATGGATTTTGCTAGAAATGTAGCTGATAAGATAATATTTATGGATGATGGAAGCATTGCAGAACTAGGCTCACCAGAGCAGATATTTAACAATGCTCAAAACCTTAGAACTGCTCAGTTTCTTAAGCAAGTAGTCCGTAAAAATTAGAACTATATTACAAATATATTACAAATAACTATCAAAAACGGTGCCTGGCACCGTTTTTGATAGTTATTACTTTTATTTTAATAATACATGATATTAGA
>NZ_PPXY01000059.1 GCF_021655115.1 Clostridium sp. Cult3 | reverse complement strand
TATATACTTATACACATTATACCATTTCCTTATGGTCCGTGGTAACCCCTAAATCCTAATTTATAATCAATAAGGCTTGTCCTACTTATGATACGGTTCACCTCTAATTATCCTAAACCCCCTATATATTTGCTCTAACAATATCATTCTCATCAACTGATGGGGAAAGGTCATTTTGGAGAAGGATAATTTAAAGTGGCTCCTTGCTAGCACATCATCAGATAGCCCTAAGGAGCCACCGATTATAAAGGTTAAATCGTTTATTCCATCTATCATTAAATCCTCCATTTTACCAGCTAATTCTTCTGAAGACATTTGCTTCCCTTTTATATCTAAAGGAATTATATATGAGTTGGATGAGATTTTAGATATGATTCTCTTTCCTTCCTTACCTTTTATTATATCTATTTCCCTATCTGTCAGGTTTTCTGGTGCTCTTTCGTCTTCTACTTCCACTATTTCTATGCTACAATACCTTGAAAGTCGTTTTATATATTCCTTGATACCATCTCTTATATATTTTTCTTTTATCTTACCTACTGCAATAATTCTAATCCTCATATTTCCCTCCTAATAGTATAATTCGCACTATAGTATTGTTTTTTATATAAAATCGCATATATTTACTTTGAAAAACAAAGTTTGGTTCTATATATTCTATTCTATCAATATATAATATTTGCTCTTTTAAATCCTCTCTTGGAATAATAAGTTTTCCAATTCTAATCATCCCATCATCAAAGGCCCGTTGAAATAATCTAATTATCCTCTCTTCATAGTCACTAGGTACTCTATTTTCTTTCAACCTATTACATTTTCCGCAAGATAACACCAGGTTAAACACTTCCTTAGTTCCACCTTTGGATTTTGGAAGATAGTGATCCAAGGTTATTTGCCTAAATTTTAAACTCTTCCCACAATAAAAGCACTTTTTCCTTTCTCTTTCATAGATATATATCTTTTCACTGTTGGGAATATTCATGTGCATCCACCTTTTTCTATAAAACTTATTATAACATTTTTTCTTTAAAATTAAAAAAGCTGCAGATACTTAAATAGTATCTACAGCATTCTCTTATTTAATAAGTTTCAACAAATACTTCGAAGTGATCTATAGGATGTGCACAGGCTGGACATTTTTCTGGTGCAGATTTACCTTTGTGAATATATCCACAGTTGTTACACTTCCACTCCACTTCTTCATCTTTTTCAAATACTCTATTGTTTTCAATATTTGCTAAAAGCTTTCTATATCTTATTTCATGACGTTCTTCTACTTCTGCAATTTCTCTAAATACATAAGCTATTTGAGGAAATCCTTCTTCTTCTGCTACATCTGCAAATTTAGGATATAGATCTGTCCATTCTTCATTTTCGCCTTCAGCTGCAGATTTTAAGTTTGTCTTTGTATCGCCTAATGTTACAGGATAAGAAGCACCATTAATTTCTATAGCCTCTCCACATAGATCTTCATTTAAAAATTTGAAGAACCTTTTAGCATGTTCTTTCTCGTTTTCAGCAGTTTCTATAAATATGTTAGATATTTGAACATACCCTTCTTTTCTTGCTTGAGAGGCATAGTATGTATATCTTGTCCTAGCCTGGGATTCTCCTGCAAATGCTTTCATTAAATTTTCTGCTGTTCTAGTACCTTTTAAAGATTTCATCAAAATTCCCCCTATTTTTATTAATTATTTTATATTAAAATTAATCTTTTAACATATTATCCCTAAAAAATACGATTAATCCGTAGTTAGCTAAAATCTCCATATATTGTTTATGGGGAGACCCTTCCAAACATTCAATCAAAGCGTCGTCCTTGTACTTTTGTTCATTCTTTTTTATCTCATCTTCAAATATCTTCAATGCTTCTTCTCTTGTATCGACTCCCATTAATAATTCTTTATATCTATCGTACTCTTTAGCCAACTCGCCCTTAAAATGTTCATCTAGTTCTGGGTATCTACTAACATAGTCTCTTAAAACCTCTTCTTTACTTTTGATTTTAACCATATAAATCCATCTCCTTATATGTTAAAATTCTTACAATATAATAATACCCAAATGTTTTAGAATCTATCAGTTTTTATGATTCTTTATATCCAACTTTCAACTTTTTTTAACAGATTAAAATTCGTAAGATCATAATGCAAAGGGGTAATGGTTACATATCCTTGGGACAAATAAAACCTATCTGTATCCTCTTCAAATTCTGTATCTTTTCTTCCCTGTAGTTTTAATACTTTTTCCCCTTTGTTTCCATTGTCCTCCATGAGGTAATAATCATACACTACTCCACCTATCTTACATACCTTGATGCCCTTAACCTTTTCTTCTTCCAGGTAAGGGGTATTAATGCTTAATATTATATTATTGTTCACTAGATCCTCTTTGGATTTTTCAAGTATATCTTTGCCATATTCTGCCGCTAGATAATAATCGATTTTTCCATCTATCCATTCTGCCGATAGAGCCATGGCAGGTAAATTATATATATTTGCTTCTATGGCAGCAGATACAGTACCGGAATACAGTATATCCATGCCTGCATTTAATCCCATATTTATACCCGATATTACCAAGTCTACAGGACCTTCTATCAATTTATCTAAAGCTATTCTTACACAGTCTGCTGGAGTACCAGAAACACTATATGCTTTAGATTTTATTCCTTCTAGTTCAATTTCCTTTACGATTAAAGATTTGGATATTGTTATAGCTTGGCTTTGGGCACTTCTTTGTTCCTCTGGCGCCACTATAATTATCTCATGATCCTTTTCTAGCATTTTAGCTAATACATGAATCCCTTCAGAATGTATACCATCATCATTGACTAATAATATCCTCATTTTTCGCCTCCTCAAAATCAATAGTTATAAATAGTATTATACCAAAATTCAAAAAAAATAGCATATAAAAACCCTTATCTCAAGATAAGGGTTTTTATGCTTAATATTTTATGTTCAACATCCCGTCGTTAGTAATAGTCGTCTCTCCCTGTAATACTTGTTCTATAAAGCTAATGGGCACAAAAGTCGTTCCTTTTATAAGCTTAGATTCTTCTTCTAAATATACAAAAGCTTTAGAAAAATAGTACTTATCCCCACCTACATAAACACCAGCTGATACGGCTTCTTTGTTCATACTCGCAACCTTATTTTTTCCGTCCCATGTTACTTTAAACTCTAATGTTTCAGCAACTTCTCTAAATGGAATCATTATTGTACCTTTTTCAGATTTGAACATAGGCGTGTTCAATTTTACTTCTTTACCATTTATTGTGATCTTGTTGAAGTTTACATCTTCAGCCGTTGATTCTGAATCTTTTAATATATGTGCTATACTCTTGTTTGGTATCTTGAACTCTGGATGTCCCATATACCATGGAGTTATATCATAGGGTTGAAAAGTAATCACTATGTTCCCATCCTTATCAATATAAAAATCATGTGAATCATCTATGGTTACAAATTTTTCATCATCTGTAAAATATGATTTAGCCTCATCTTTTATCTGCCTATTTATTTCATTATTTATTTGATCATTAATAATACTCTTAAAGTCGCTGCCATCCTTAAATAGATCTGATAATTGAATAGTTTGGTTTTTATCTATATCAATATTATAATAATCCCTTCTCGAACTTCCATGAGCTCCACCTGTAAAAATATAGGTATCAACCACAATAGATAATATATCTTCACTAGACTTGATATCATGTCCAACTATCATCTGTGGCTTCCACTCAATATCTAATTTTTTTAGTCCTTCTACATCTTCTTCAAATTTCTTAATATTCTCTTCCGTATGCGCTTTAATTAAATGGTTTAACTCCTCTTGATATTGAGAATCTTTTAAACCTTTAATTACCGGTATCTTTATATCTATCTCTGCACCGTCGATATTAGGTTTAATAATTTCTGTTTCTACCTTAATCTCGTTCTCTTCTAATTCTGTATTTATAGATATTGGATTTTCTAGTTCATTTTTTACATTAACATCTGTAATTTTATCTGCCAAAACTATAGATACATTTCCCATGGTTAAACATCCTGCTAAACCTATTGCTATTACTCTTTTATTCATCTATAATGCCCCCTTAATTTTTCTGTTATATATAGATTACCACCTATATGGAGATATTTGGTTACATTAAGGTTACATAGAGGTTACAACTAGTTTAAATCTAGCCCTTAATAACCCCTAAAGGCGTTAGTTTAATCGCCCTCTTGACCAGATCCTTTTGGTTTTCCATAACTTCTTCTATATCTTTGTAGGCCATAGGAGCCTCTGAAAAATCTTTCCTCCAACCTTTGTGAACAATACCTCCCATAGCCTTATCCGCCATCTCCTTTGTAATGGTTTTGTTAGCTTGTCTCCTAGACATTACCCTACCAGCACCATGGGAACAGCTCCTAAAGCTTTCAGGATTTCCTAGACCTTCTACTATATAAGATGGGGTTCCCATAGAACCAGGAATAATTCCCAGCTCTCCTCTTTCTGCCCTTATAGCTCCCTTTCTATGAACTATAACCTCTTTTCCAAAGTGTTTCTCAAGGGATGCATAATTGTGGTGAATAGAAACTTTTTTAAGTATTTCTCTGGATTTTGTCTCTTCCCTAAATATATCATAAAATTGTTCTAATAATTGCCTTCTGTTCTCTGCTGCAAATTCTAAAGCATAGTTCATAGCATTAAAATACTCCTGACCTTCATCAGAATCCATATAAAGGCCTGCTAAGTCTTGTTTTGGAGGAACTAATTTTGTCTTTTCGTTTAATTTTACAGCTATATTGTTATAGTATTCAGCTATTTTATATCCAAAGTTTCTACTACCAGAATGAACCATCAACCATATATGTCCATCACTGCCTTGCTCCATTGTTAAAAAATGATTTCCTCCTCCTAGAGTTCCTAGTTGGTATCTAGCAGCATCTAATTCTTCCATTATTATTTTTGAATTAGGCGGATTATTAAACCCTTCCCATGTTCTTGGTCTTTTGTGGTGTTTAAATCCTAGGGGAATGGATTTATGAGCCTTGTCTACTATTTTTTCAATAGCTCTAATATCCATATTCTTAATATCAGTTTTTGCTGCAATAATTCCACAGCCAATATCCACACCAACAGCATTTGGAATGATCACCCCTAGAGATGCCAAAACTCCCCCTATAGGCATACCAAATCCTACATGGGCATCTGCCATTAGCGCTATATGGGAATAGGCAAAACTTAGATCAGAAAGGTTTTTAGCTTGACGTAAAGCCTCTTCTTCTAAATCCGTTGCCCAAGATTTTATGGGTATTTTTCCTAAGTTATATACCTTCATCGATCTCTCCTTTCTTTCGTCTCAAACTACTAAGTATTTAGGTGTTCTTTCACAATAATTGCAGCTATGGGGACTAGCCCAATCGGTAAATGAAACCTTTTCTAATTCATATATATCCGGCGGTTGCTCATAAACTTCAACAAAATCCTCTATTGCATCTTCCAAATGTTCGTTGCAAACTACATACATAATATCAACTCCACTTATTTAATGGATACAAACTTATTTTCCTTTAGTATATACATTATACACCATGTTTATAAAAGCTTGACATCGACGTCAAGCTTTTATATGAATATTATTTTACTTGATTAAATACAACTACAACGGGAATTTCCTTTCCATTTCTAACAATTATTAGATTGGCCTTATCCCCTTTATTATATTTGTATAGCATTTTTCCCAATTGGCTCTTGCTTTCAATTTCCTGATTATCCATCTTAATTATTATATCCCCTGGTCTAAGCCCTGCCTTATCTGCCGGACTATTAGGGGCTATTTCCAATATTATAACCCCCTTATCAACACTTAATTCTACTCCCATCTGTCTTTCATATCTTTCTATTTCAATTCCCGTAATACCTAAATATACTATCTTAAAGTCTCCTTCTTTAACTATCTGATCAATAATAGGTTTTACAACATTGATAGGAATTGCAAAACCTAGTCCCTCTGCAGCAGAGGATTTTATCTTCACAGTATTTATACCTATTACTTCCCCTTTGCTATTCAACAGAGGCCCCCCACTATTGCCAGGGTTTATAGAAGCATCTGTTTGTATCAAGTTTTCTATTACATTATATTGATCTACTCTTATAGATCTATTCAATCCTGATATTATACCTGATGTAACAGTCCTTTGGAAATCCAATCCTAAGGGGTTCCCTATGGCTACAGCTAACTGGCCTACCTCCAAAGAATCTGAATCTCCTAAATCAGCAGTAGGAAGTCCTTTAGCCTCTACCTTGACCACAGCCAAGTCTAATGCAACATCATACCACAAAACATTTCCCGGAAGGGTATCGCCATTTTCAAATAAGACATTAATCCTTTTAGCTTTACCGTCTCCTACTACATGGGAATTAGTAAGTATATATCCATTAGCATTTACTATTACCCCTGAGCCTACACCTTCCACTTCCCTTTCCCATATAAACTCCCTTTGGACTTGAACAGTAGTTATTCCAACTACAGAGCTCATGGCTTTTTTTGCTACTGCCTCCACAGAAGATATATCTTCAGAAGGTGTAATATTAATGTGTTGACCTACATCTGATGGTACTTCTTTTTTATAAATATCTGGTATGGGAATCACCTTTCCATAAAGATAATTAGGTGCAATATAAGCACTAATTATTCCTCCAACAGTAGCTGCAATTAACGCAACAATAAAATAGGACAATACACTTCTCCTTTTTGGTGGCCTTTCATAGTACATTAAAATCCCTCCTACCTATTATAAGCTATATACCTTTGTTGGCCTATCTCTATAGGTCAGATCCAAAGCAATATCCCTGTTTATATCCATTCCACAGTTTTCCATAAACCCTTTCACCGTTTCATGGGCTAAAGAAGGAATATTGTTTTCCTTACTTAAATGAGCTAACAATATTATTTCCCCATTTCCCGATAGAACTTCTGATAAAACCATTCCTGCATCCTCATTAGATAAATGTCCACGGGCACTCAATATTCTCTTTTTTAAATACCAAGGATAATTCCCTTCTTTAAGCATATTTACATCGTGATTTGATTCCAATAAGTACAAAGAAGAACCTTTTATTTTATCCTTCATACTATTGTTTACCCAACCTGTATCCGTCATAATAGTTATTTTCGTATCTTTATAATGAAATATGTAACCTACAGGATCGGCAGCATCATGAAATATCTTAAACGGATGTACTCCTAAGTCCTTTATTTCTAAATCCTTATCCGATTCTATTACCTTAATGTTTTTAGCTTTTATTTCTCCTATTTTTTCAGTCATATTAAACCAAGTCTTTTCATTAGCGAGGATAGGTATATCATATCTTCTAGATAAAACCCCTGCTCCCCTTATATGATCTGTATGCTCATGGGTTATAAGTATATAATCAATTGATGTAGGACACACATCTATAGACGATAATAAATTCTCTATTCTCCTTCCACTAAAACCTGCATCTACTAATACTCTAGCCCTATCCGTTTCAATGTATTGACAATTGCCACTACTACCACTAGATAGGGAACAAAACTTTATTCCCAATTGATTCCCCTCCAAATTATAAAATGTCTACTTCCTTTTATTATAATATATATTTTACTAAAAAACTAATGCTATAAAAGATAAATTAAAAAAAGAAGAACCAAATTGTTCTTCTCTAATACTCATCTATAAATACCTTATATCCATCTTTAAACTGGACTTTCCAAGCAGGCACTGCTTTTCCCTGTTTAGCTTCTCCTGGCTCTTCCAGATAATCATGTTTTTGAGGATCAAAATAGTAACACAAAGAAATATCTGTAATAGTTTTTCCATGAACTTCTTCCATATCTAATAACGCTAATATAGCTTTTGGCGCTGTGCTTATGTATATCTTTGCCTCACCTAAATCTTCAGTTATAAGCCACTGTCTTTCAAACCTTTTTACTCCCCGTTTGTCTATCTGAAAGTTTGTAAAAGCCCTTTCCACAAACACATCATCATACACTTTCGAATATTCTATATAAAAAGTACCTTTTTCCTCTTTAATAAAAGTCAATTTCATATCAGATGTATCAAAATTTTTTTCTTCTAAGAACTTTCCTGCAATTTGAATTGCCTTATTTTCATCTATATCATCGTATACTTCTTTATTCCCTTTGTTTTCATATAATATTAATTTATTATTCATGACTATAATAGATTCTTGACCTTTTATTATTTCTCCAAATCCATTCCCATTTTTATTTAGAATTCCCTTACCATCTAAAAAGTATTTATTAAGGTCTTCCAGCCTAATCTTTTCATAGCCCACATTCATAGCATTTAAATAGGGAATATCCGTTGGTATCTGAGTAGCTACAGATATGTTCTTATCTTCTAACAATCTTACTACATCCTTTATAAAATCTTCTTTTAGAGTAGGTTCATCTATGGTTTTCTCGCCTATAAGAACATATGCTAACAAAATATTTGTTATAATAAAAGCCACTATTAAAATGGTCTTAGCCTTTGACCAGTCCATTTACTTTCACCATCCAAACTCTCCTCACCAACTATCTTTCGAACACTAATTCCCCAGTGTATACATCAAAAGCATATATTCTATTTTCTGTTTCTAATAACCATACTCCAATTAGCTTCTCTTCCTTATCCTTTATACAAGGATCTAAATAAGCTATGTCTATGTTTTGAATAGAAGATAATATTTCATTGGTTATAGTTTCCCTATTTATATCATCATAGCTTAAATTTTTATCATAAATATACCTTTTTTCTAACAAATCATATATGGGGTTCATATTAATAATATCAAAAGCAGATAACATTTGCTTGTTTTCAGCCAAATTAAGATCGGATATATTCATATCCTTTCTAACGAACCTCTTATAATTCCTAACGTACCTATTAAATACATCTATCTGTATAAAATCTTCTATAGTATTGTCTCCTAATATTACCGGTACGCCCCTTACCCTATGACTAAAGATTAATCTATATCCTTGGTTTTTCTCTGACTCTATTTCTTCCTCTATTTCTTCTATTTTTGTTAAATACATACTCTCTGGAATTCCAATATGATTGGATAAAAATTCTGCAGCAGTATTTAAGCTTATATATAGATTTCTTTCTCCTACGGGCTCTTCAAGAGGGCTAAAGTATTCTAGAATACCATTTTGATTGATCTTTAACACCTTTTGGTTATATACGTATATTACCGAACCATTGTTTTCAACGATTTCCCTTATATAATCTATATCCTTGTTAAAATATTCCTCTGCAATACTCCGGATCTCCTCAATATTGTTTGGATTCAGTTCATTTTCTACATAAACTATTGGCAAACTTTGGGACATCTCATAGGGGATAAAAGTATTATTATTGCTGTCTAGGGTATCCTTCATGGGATAATAATAAGTATAATCCTCTGTTTCTTCTATTTCTTTTACATATTCCCTTAAGTTACCCATATTAATATCAAAATTGTATACCATTAAATGCCTATCATCATTACTAAATACAAAAAAAGGCTCATCGCTACCTAAGTATAGGTATATACTATCCACCTTAGGCATTCTTTCTGTTATATTGTTAGGTTTGGTAATCTCTAATGATCGAGCTAATATATAGGTACTAAACTTTTCGGGAAAATAAAAAACTATGGATCTTTTCCCATTATATGTTAAAAATTCCTCATCAGATAATATATCAGCCTTAAAATTATTAGAAGATAAAACATCTACTAATATAGATCGAGTACTTGTCCATATGTCTTCATTATCTTCATTGTAAAAAATAGTATGAGATTTTTTATCAAAGTTTAGTAGATATTTATGAGGCCTTACCATATCTGTCAACAAATAGTTTCCACTTAGAGCCTCTTCTCTTTTAAATAATGGTAGTATTTCATAAGGCATCTTCATCCACAGCTGCCTTGTTAAAAATATACTAATACATACCAAGGATAGGAGTAGAAAAGTTTTAAACCTTTCCTTAATCATACTTAATCATCTCCTTAAATCCATGGTTTATTACTTAGTTGGCCCTAATAGATTTAGGTTTCTTGCAGCCTCTTCCGCTAGTGCTTTATCATAGACGTAAAAAATCTTTTCCACTGAAGTGACTCCATCTACTTTAAATATTACTATAACTTTATTTATTCCAGAAACCAACTCAACTTCTTTAGCAAAGCCTAATTTTCCTGACTTTATCGTTTCCTTAGAGATGAGAATATAATCGCTGTCTTTAGGTAAATTAGTTAAAGTAAAATTCTTACCCGTTAAATCAGTTGTACCATAAACTTCTATTATTATATTAGTTCCTGTTGGCGCCTTTCCAGATATCAACGCTACCTTTTTCTCAGTAGCTATGGAGCCTTCATCTGGAACTGTAACCTGATATTTGCTTCTATCCATTCTTCTAGCAACCTGTGCCCTTGCTGTACTCATATTTGCTGCATATCCTGCTGTAGAAAATGAAAAAATCATTACAAAAATAAACAAACTAGCTGCAACTTTTTTCCACATATTCTCAACCCTCCTTTTCTATCATACTTTAAGTCAATTATATTATATATTAGATATGTTACAAAAGTGTTACAACCTAATTAAGATTAAATGACACATCAACAACTGCAGGCAGAATAATATCCACTTCAGTACCAACTTTATACTCAGATTTTAATATTATATCTCCCCCATGGGCTTCTACTATCTGCTTTGCAATAGAAAGCCCTAAGCCAGTTCCACCTAATTCTCTACTTCTTCCTTTATCAACCCTATAAAACCTTTCAAATATCCTTCCCTTATCCTCTTCAGGTATGCCTATTCCATTATCCTTTACCGTTATAATCACATTTTCATCTTTGTTTCTAGCAAGTATATCTATATTTCCTTTGTTAGGAGTATATTTTATTGCATTAGATATTATATTTAGTATTACCTGTTCCATACCATCTTTATCTATTACAATATCTGGAACATCCTCCTCTATATCTATATGAAAACTTTGTTCTTTCTCTTTAAAAGCAAATTCCAATTTTAAACATGAATCTCGGATTAACTTTTCTACAGGATACTCTACTTTATTCCACTTAGTCTTATTATAGTCTAGGTTAGAAAGTTGAAGTAGATTTCTAACTATTCGTGCCATCCTATCACACTCGTTATCAATTACAGATAGAAATTTATTGGAAAGATCCTGGTCTATATCCCTATAATCCATCAAGGTTTCCGTATAGCTCTTAATGGTAGTTATTGGGGTCTTTAGTTCATGGGATACATTAGCTACAAACTCCTTCCTCATATTATCCAGTTTATGCTGTTCCGTTATATCTTGGAACACTATTATAATACCTCCAATATCATTTTTTTCATTTCTAAAAGGGGCATATCTTATTCTATATACTACTGAATTTATTTCTATTATGTCATCTCCCTCTAGCGTATCCCAGCTTTCATAATCCACTTTAGTCAAATTAATGCTTTCCATAGGGAAGACCTTTCTGTTTATCAATTCTTCATTTATGGTATCTTCAAGCCCTAATATATCTATAGCAATAGGATTAGCATGAATAATATATCCGTTAAGGTCAATAGCTATGACCCCATCTGCCATATAGTTAAATATGGTATCTAATTTACTTCTTTCTAGGTCCATCTCCTGAATGGTATCCTTTAATTTTAAAGTTAAATAGTTGAACATACTAGCAAGCTGCCCTATTTCATCGTCAGACTTTACTTCAACAAACTGATCAAAATCCCCCTTAGCCATTCTTTCTGCTTTCTTAGTCACATCTCTAATAGGTTCTGTAATACTACTGGCAATAAAAAAGCCTAATAAAACCGTTATGACCAATGCTAACATAGTAGCATTAGTCAGTATTTTCTTAGATTCATCTAAGGTAGTATAAACATCCTGAAGATCGGAGGTCATATAAAAAACACCTTTAACCTGACCTACCTCATTCAATACGGGATAAGCTAAGTGTTTAGATATAGTATCTTCATTAAGATTTTTTTTAATGCCTTCGCTTTTTTCCCCCTCATAAGCGGATAATATTAGGGTAGGGTCAAAGGCTTTATATCTTAATGCATTTTGTCCAACTATTCTATCCTGATTCTTAGAAGAGGAGGCTATTATCCTATAAATTTCTTCTTCATATATAACATATAGAGTTTCAGTCCCATCAAATCTCCATTCATTTAACATGTTTTGAATCTCTTCATTAACTTCAGTCCAATCATCTTCAGATAAATAACTAGAGGTGCTTATTATGGACTCAATCTGTTTTGTCATAGTGCTAGTCCTATTTTCTAATTGTTGCGTCTCAAATCTCTGTACTATAAAAACTCCCACAATTACCATAGCAATAAAAACCAACAAAAAATATACTATGATAAATTTCCATCTTATGCTAGTAAACATAAATTAGCCCCTCCTGAAATAATACCCTACTCCTCTTTTAGTCATTATATATTTAAATTCTCCATCCTCATCCTCTATTTTTTCTCGCAGTCTCCTTACGGTTACATCTACTGTCCTTATATCTCCATAATATTCATAACCCCATACTTCCTCTAGTAATTGTTCTCTTGTAAAAACCTGTTCTGCACTAGCTGCTAAAAATTTTAATAGTTCAAATTCCCTAAGAGTAAGATCTACAACTTGTCCCCTCTTTTTTACCTCATACTTATTTAGATCTATAAGTAAATCATCTGCTATCAATATATCCTCGTTCTCTAAATCCCTACTCGATAACTCAACTCTTCTAAGATTAGCTTTTACGCGGGCTACTAGTTCCCTCATGCTAAAGGGTTTAGTTATATAATCATCTGCCCCTAGCTCCAGTCCCAGCACCTTATCCACTTCTTCCTCTTTTGCAGTTAGCATAAGAACTGGAATCTTAAATTCCTTTCTAATCTCCCTTAGCACTTGAAATCCATCTTTTTTAGGAAGCATAATGTCTAAAAGAACTAAATCAGGTAATACCTCATAAACCTTTTTTACCGCCTCCTCACCATCGTAAGCTAAATCAACCGTATATCCTTCTTTCTCTAGATTAAACTTAACGATATCAGCAATGGATTTTTCATCATCTACTACTAGTATCTTCTTATCCATAATAATATCACTCCATAAAATTAATAATTAATATCCAATTTCACTTATGTCCAATTTAAATGCCTTTTTTAATGAAGTGTTTACATTACTCCCTATGCCTAAATTATCTAATAATAAATTGATCTTGTCAAACTCATATTGGGTACTTAAATCGCTAACAATTTCGTAGGATTTCCTGTAAGCCACCCCAGTTTCAATGGCATTAAAATTATCGTTTAAATTCTTCAAGCTAATCCTAGATGTTTCCCCAATTCCTTCCTTCCACTCAAATCCAATAGTCTCCTTTTCCATAAAAAGGGCTAAACCCTCGGTTAGCCATAGGGGGTAATTACCCCTTGTTTTTTCATCAACGATTAGATGGGTAAATTCGTGGATCACAGGTGTGTTTTCTTTATATTCTCGTTCTATATCAACCCCTTCAATCCAAAGATAGGGTGAAAGGAGGTTTATTGTCCCACTATAATATACTCCTAAAGGTGGGGTAGCCCCTTTGATTTTTACCGTATCCATTATCTCCTTTTCATCATCATATATTATTATAGGAATAATATCCTTGGGATAATGGTCAAAATATGAACATACTGTATCATAATATTGTTCAGCTATATTTCCCGTCAACTCTCCAATATCCCTTTCATGGTCCTTAAAGTATATGGTAAAATGATCTGTTTTTATAGTGTCATAACCCTCTAAAGAGGTCAGTAACTTAGTTTTCTCATAATTCCTAATTATGGGATAAATTGATACCTGTACATACTCTTTCAATATGCAGAAGGAAAACAATACTATGATTGCAATAGAAGTGTATAATAATACCTTTCTCATCAGATTACCCCCTTTATATATAATATGATAAATTTTAACTATATGATATTGAATTAAGTATGTACATGATATATAATGTTCCTAGCAAGGGGGAGTAGCTTTGCAAATAGTCAGTCGTCAATACGGATAATTCCCGGCTGACTGTCCTATGATATAGTAGGTAGCAAGACCTTTGTTTAAACAGGTATGTTTAAACAAAGGTCTTTTTTATAACCAAATTATATTTTAACAATTTTAAACCTATATATCAATGCTTTCCATAAAGTAACGTTTTAAGTTTTAAATAGTCTTAATAGTGGAATAATAATATTAAATATAGAAAGGAAGATTAGAATATGGGATGGTTTACAAAAACTAAAGAGGAGGTATGCTCCCAATTAAACACATCTATTGATAAGGGGCTTACTCAAGAAATATTAGAAGAACATTTAAAAAAACATGGGCCAAATGAGTTAAGAGAGGAAGAGAAAAGGAGTTTCCTGTCTAAGATATTAGCCCAGTTTAGTGACTTCCTCGTCATTATATTGATAATAGCAAGCATTGTATCTTTTGCTGTAGGAGAAAGGGCAGATGCTATTGTAATCTTAGCCATAGTAGTTATTAATGCCCTATTAGGATTATATCAAGAGGGTAGAGCAGAAAAAGCTTTAGAAGCTTTAAAGAAGATGGCTGCTCCTAATGCCAAGGTTATTAGAAATGGCAATGCCACTATAGTCCCTGCAAATTCTCTAGTACCTGGAGATATAGTGATTCTAGAATCGGGGGATATAGTTCCTGCAGATTTACGATTAGTTGAAAGTTCAAATTTAAAAATCGAAGAGGCATCATTAACAGGAGAATCGGTTCCAGTAGAAAAAGATAGTAATATAGTTTTTGATCAGGATGTTGCTCTTGGGGATAGAACTAATATGTGCTTTATGAGTACCATAGTTACCTATGGTAGAGGCAAAGGAGTTGTGGTAAACACCGGCCATGATACCGAAATAGGTAAAATTGCAACTATGATACAAACTTTTGAAGATGAAACTACCCCTCTACAAAAAAACTTAGACCAACTAGGCAAATATTTAGGCGTTGCCTGTATAGTAGTTTGTGCTTTAGTATTCGGTATTGGAATACTCCAAGGAAGAGATCTGCTGCAGATGTTTATGGTAGCTATCAGTTTAGCTGTAGCAGCCATACCAGAAGGATTACCAGCCATAGTAACCATCGTCCTTGCCTTAGGTATGAACCGAATGGTTAAACGAAATGCTATTGTAAAAAAATTACTTGCTGTTGAAACTCTAGGTTGTACTACCGTTATTTGTTCTGATAAGACCGGAACATTAACTCAAAATGAAATGACCGTAGTGAAAGTTTATACCGATGGAAAAGTATTTGATGTAACGGGAACAGGATACGAGCCTAGAGGAGAATTCAAAATAGATGGAAATCCCATTTCTCCAATGGATTCAATTAATCTAAATACATTAATCTCCATAGGCGCTTTATGTAACGATGCTAGTTTAGAAGAAAATACTGAAGGCTATAGGATATTGGGAGATCCTACTGAAGGAGCTCTAATTACTCTAGCTGGAAAGGGAAATATATTTAAGAAAGAAATAAATGATAAATATCCAAGAGTTGAAGAGATTCCCTTTGACTCAGATAGAAAGATGATGACAACTTTTCATAACAACTATTTTCCAAATAAAACAATCTCTTTTACTAAAGGCGCTCCAGATATAGTTATTAGTCGATGTGATAGCATCTATATTAATGGAGAAGTAGTTCCTTTGTCAGATGAGTTGACTGAAAAAATATTAAGTATTAACAGCCAATTCTCAAAAAAAGCTTTGCGGGTTCTTGCTTTCGCCTTTAAAGATCATGATAAATTACCTGAAGAGATTACATCAAGTACTGTAGAAAATAAAATGGTCTTTGTTGGCCTTGTTGGAATGATAGATCCACCAAGGGAAGAAGCCAAAGAAGCAATAAAACTCTGCAAAAAGGCAGGAATTCAAACCGTTATGATTACTGGAGATTATAAGGAAACTGCTTTTGCTATTGCAAAGGAGTTAGGCATGGCTAAACACGAAGATGAAGCAATTATGGGCAGGGAATTAGATGATGTTTCCGATGAGGATCTAAAAGAACTGGTAAAACATAAAAAAGTATATGCAAGAGTTTCCCCTGAACACAAAGTGAAGATAATATCTGCATTAAAAGCTAATGGAGAGATTGCAGCCATGACGGGAGATGGAGTTAATGATGCATTGGCTTTAAAAAGAGCAGATATTGGGGTTGCTATGGGAATTACTGGTACAGATGTAGCGAAGAATACTGCTGAAGTCATATTAACTGATGATAATTTTGCAAGTATTGTAGCAGCTGTAGAGGAGGGTAGAATAATCTATAGTAATATCAAAAAGTTCGTATTCTTCCTCTTATCCTGTAATATTGGAGAAATATTGATAGTATCTCTTAGTATATTGTTTAATTTACCCGTACCCCTTATACCTATACAATTACTCTGGTTAAATTTAGTAACGGATAGTTTCCCTGCCTTAGCTTTAGGTATTGAAAAGGGAGATCCAGAAATAATGGAAATCCCTCCAAGAAGTCCCGATGAACCTATTTTAGATAGAGGAATGGTTACAGCTATTATATTTCAGAGTAGTGCAATTGCCTTAGGTTCGTTATTGGCCTATAGGTGGGGACTAAAAACCTATGGTTACGATAATCTAATAATTGCAAGAACTATAACTTTTGCTACTTTGATTACAGCTGAACTATTAAGAGCTTATTCTAGTAGATCCGAAAAACATACTATATTTGAAATTGGCATATTCTCCAATAAAACTTTAACTTATGCAACTATTGTATCCTTTGTATTATTAGTTATTGTAATCTATTTACCTATTTTACAACCTATATTTGACACCTATCCATTAGGTTTTAAGGATTGGCAAATAGTTCTTTTGCATTCCTTTTTGCCTCTTGTGGTTGGTGAAGTATATAAATTAGTCATTAGAAAAAAATAAAAAGCCTTCGGGCTTTTTATTTTTGGACACTTTTTAGAATCTGCTGCATAGAATAGAACAAGGAAGGTGGTTGTATGAGGAGAATGAGCAATTCTAAAATATGCCCAATACTAAGCGCAAAGATAATGTCCCAATCAAAAGAAGAGTTGCCTGTAATAGTTCAATTAGCTGAAAACGACAATCGATTAATAGATGGAATCAAAAATCTATCTACAAGTATAAGATCCAATTTACCTATAATAAAAGGAATTGCATGTAATTTAACGACTGACGTCATATACAGATTGTCTAATAGTCCTGAAGTAGAATATATTAGCTTTGATTCCAAGATTTATACTCAGCTAGACATTGCTGTCCCTACTATGGAAGCCAGGTTCCCTCATGAAATAGGGTATACTGGAAAAAATATTACCATTGCTATTATAGATACAGGAGTGGCCCCTCACCAAGATTTAACGAGACCAAATAATAGAATTATTGGCTTTAAAGATTTCATAAACAATAAATCTACTCCTTATGATGATAATGGGCACGGGACTCAAGTACCGTGTACAGTAAGCCAAAATTTTTTCTTTCCATTTTATAGTTTCCAGTATATATTAATTACCCTGTTTTGTCCATCCTCCTTAGCCCCTATTTCAATATAATCTATAGTTTCATTAACTATTTCATGAGTAAGTTTATGGTTTTTCAAATAATCTTTAACTACCTTTTCTACATCAGCTTTTTCTGATTCCAATCTTTTGATTTCTTCTATCTTGTCTTTAATATCTTTTTTCCTTAATTCTAACTGTTGCCTTTCTTCTTGTAAAGTAAAAGAGATAGTTAAATAATCTTCATCAGAAACTATCCCTTTAGACTTATCTATATATAAATTAGTAAGTACCTTGGCCTTATTCTTTAAATCAGCTTCCACAGTTTGCAAAGCACTTATTAATTTTCTTGTCTCCTCTGTATAGTCTACCTTCCTTATTTGTCTAGTAGTTGTATCAAGGGCCTCAGGATTACTTTCATATATTCCCATTACTCTTATAAATTCTGCTTCTACATAATCATATAAATCTGTATAATTAATCCTATTCATATATTCACAAACTAAATCGCCACCTAATGTGTGATTGTTGCATTTTAAGTAGGAATATACTAAATCATCATACTTTCTACTTCTAGTAGAACTTCTTATCATGGAACCACCACAATGTAAGCATCTAACCTTAGTAGCAAATACATGGGTTTTCCCTTTTTTCTTTTTATTTCTTCTCTTAGAGTCAAGTAATCTTTGGACTTCATAAAAATCCTTTTTACTTATTATTGGTTCATGATTATCCTCTACTACTATCCAATCATCTTCATCTACTGATATTCTTCTTCTGTCCTTATAGGATAATGTAGTTTCCCTTCCTTGTGTAAGAGTTCCTATATATATTGGATTTCGTAAAATCCTATTTATAGTAGTATGTCCCCATAAATTATATTCACTTACATTAGGTAGTGAAAAATTCTCATATTTTCTTTTCATATATACTGAAGGTTTCTCTATACCTTCTCTAGTTAATATCTTAGCTATTCTATGGGTTCCATATCCCTTTAAATATAGACTATAAATTTTTCTAACTACCTTTGCAGCTTCTTTATCTATGATAAGATTATGCCTATTATTTGGATCCTTCATATAACCATAGGGTGGAAATGAACCTATATATTGTCCAGCTTCCATTTTTATCTTAAAAACTTCCCTTATATTTTTAGAAAGATCTTCAAGATACCATTCATCTATCATACCATGGATCTGTCTTGACTTTTTATTGCCTTCAATTGCAGTATCAGCTCCATCTAACAAAGAGACAAATCTAATACCCCATTCTAAAAACTTACCATGGATAATCTCTTCAACTGCTTCTAAATCCCTTAAAAATCTATTTTGTGTTTTACAAAGTACTATTGTAAATTCTCTGTTCTTAGCATCCCTTAATAATCTATCAAAGGAAGGCCTATCTCTATCAGCTCCTGAATAATCTTCATCTACATAAAAATCATATATTTGCCATCCCTTTCTTGCTGCATATTCAGACAACATAAGTTTTTGGTTTTTTATACTTTCACTATCATCTCCCTTAAAAATCTTTTTCATATCCTCTTTACTAAGCCTTATATATATTGCCACTTTCTCCATATACATCTTCCTTTAAAGACTTTATATACTTAAAGCCACTGCTTCTTCTCTATCATCTGTATTTTCCATGTTTTCTAAATCTCTATTTATTAATTTAGCTATTATCTTAGACATATTTAAAGCGATCTCCTCCTCAGTTTTTGAAGTAAAATGACTATTAATAGTTATTTCATCCATCTTTTTCGTTTTTATCATTTTAACATCCCCCTTTAAAATATAAAACCATATGTTAAAATATATGTCCTTTATAGCTTGTATCATTACTTGCACACGAAGATGTCATTTTTATTATGTAAATAGAAAAAATTTAAAATATTTCAAGCTGCCTATAGTTAGTAGACACATAGTACCAGAATACTGGTAACTCCCCGAGAACCTCCGGGACACTCTCCAGGGGATGACCTAGGACTAAGTAGAAGTATCATTATTTTCCCCTCAGATGTAAGTGGTAAAATAAAATCATGAGATTTCGGAAAATAAGAATCCTGAAAATTTTCCAGTTATATATAAAACAAATCTACTTTCCTGTAAAATATTTTGCAGGAGGTAGATAGAAAATGGGATTGAAGGGTTGGCATATGTTTAATGAAATTAAAAACATGAAGGAGTTAGGGTTAAAGAAATCTCAAGTATCAAGATATTTAGATTTAGACTATGGGACTGTATCTAAATACTGGAATATGCAGGTAAAGGAGTTTGCTGAAAATATGGAAAAAGAGTTAAACTTTATGCCTTTGCTATGGTACTGTCTCACTCTAGAATGAAATATGCCTATTGGCAGAACAAGCCATTTACAACGAAAGATTTTATCGATGCTCATACTAAGGCCTTTGAATACTTTGGAGGTAAAACCCACGAAATAGTATATGACCAAGACAGACTATTAGCAGTTGATGAAAACTATGGAGACATAATTTTTACAGAAGAATTTCAAAATTTTAAAGACTTTATGAAAATTAGAGTAAGAATGTGTAGAGGGTATGACCCAGAAAGCAAAGGAAAAATAGAAGCAGTTGTTAAATATTTAAAGTATAATTTTGCAAAGAATAGAACTTTTGTTGATATAGACAAGTTTAATGAAGATTGTCTATTGTGGTTAGATAGAACAGGAAATGCTAATATTCATGGAACAACAAAAAAGATACCGAAAGAAGTATTCTCCCTCGAAAAGAAATACCTTCTTCCAGTATCACAAACATTTAGAAATGTACCATCTAATTCAATTTTAACCTATACAGTAAGAAAAGACAACACCATTTCGTATAAACAGAATAGATATCAAGTTCCTAAAGGGACATATGAACCAGGAAAAACAGTTAGAGTTCGTAATTTAGATGGTATTATTCAGATAATAGATAAGGATACAGGTAAAATTTTAGCAGAACATAATGAATGCACACTGAAAGGAAAATTAATACAAATTGATCATCCTGAAAGGGATAAAACTTTAAAGATAGACAAACTATATGAAAAAGCTTTAAATGTACTGAATAACACCAATGAAGCCAAGATTTTTCTCGATAGAATTAGGATTGAAAAACCAAGATACATAAGGGACCAATACAGTTTAATATGCAATACTTGTAAAAATGTAGAGAAAAAACTCATAGAAGAATCTCTTAAATATTGCATAGAAAGAGAGATATTCAGTGCTGTAAGTTTTAGAGATACAATTGAATTTTTAGGTGAGAAATATAAGAAATTAGAAAACCAAAAAACAGAAGAAACAACTGACATAAGCACCCCTTCTATCCCTCAAAAATATGATATCAAAACCCAAATTAGGGATACATCAGAATATGTAAAAGGATTGGAGGGATAAGATGATAAGTAAAATTGATTATATAAAAGAATATGCCAAAGAACTAAAGCTATTAAATCTACAGAAAAAGATATATGAGTTCATAGAACATGGAGAAAATGAAGATTTATCATATCAAGAATTTCTTTACAAAATACTAAATGAAGAGATAATTGCTAAAGAGGAAAGAAAGAAACAAACTCGAAAAAAAAATGCAGGATTTCCTGTAATAAAGACAATAGAAGAATTTGATTTTGAATTTCAAAAGTCTATCAGCAAAAGACATATAAACAGGCTTCTAGAAATGGACTGGATAGATAAGATATACAATCTTATCTTCCTAGGTCCTCCTGGTGTAGGTAAGACACATTTAGCCATAGCATTAGGCTATAAAGCTATAGATATGGGATACAAGGTAAGCTTCATCTCAATGGACAATTTGGTCTATTCATTAAAAACACAGGATATAATGAGAAAGAGTAAGATAAAGATAAATAAAATACATTCCTCAGACCTTGTAATTATTGATGAAATTGGATATCTACCAATTAATCGTGAGGAAACTAATATGTTTTTCCAGTTAATATCAGCCTTACACGAACAGACTTCAATTATAATTACATCAAATAAGGGCTTTGGAGATTGGAACGAATTATTAGGAGACCCAGCATTAACTACAGCTATATTAGACAGGCTTACCTATAAATGTGAGTTATTTAATATGACTGGCAAAAGCTATAGGCTTACACATAGAAAATCCTTTTTAGAGGATTAGAAACTGGAAATTGTTCGGGAAAATTATTTTCCGAAATTTAAGGAAAAGTACTTGCCGTTTACACTTACTATTACTAATTAATTTTTATATTTATAAAGTTTTATGTTCTATAATGTAATCAGATAATATGGATCTCCATATTTCTCTATTCATGTACTTATCTAATAAATTCGGTGAAATTTTACCAAAGAATATTTTTTCTTCATCTGTTAGTAAAGTTTTCTTAATTCTCTGTGCCTCCCCTTCATTTAATAATATAAATATATCCTCCTTATTTAAGATATTAAGTACACCATATCATTGTGGTAATTCATAAGGTTTTGTGCCACTACACAATATTTTTATATTTCCAATTTCAAATGCTTTCAAATTTCTTTGATCTAATACTCCAATATCTATAATATTGAAATTATAATTATCTGCTGGGATATTGCTATTGAAAAAATAGTCTACTCCATCTTGTGAGAAATAATTATCCTTTATAGGGATATTGTAAAAGAAATAATAGTGAATTTTTTCTAGATGATTATTTACATTGGCCTCTGTATATGACACCTTTGCTCCTATACTAGATAAATAGGATGCCATATTCATAGATACAGTTGTGGTGCCTACCCTATTTATTGCTCCTGCTATTATAACCTTTATATTTTCCCCTACAAAGGAGTATGGTAATACTTCCTCTAGATTTATATCCATAGCTATATTCATGGATTTTAATAGATAATTTTTATCCATGCCCTGTGGACCTATGCAAATACGTATTTCTTCTTTTATCTTTTCAATGGTTTCGGCTGTTATTATGTTGAAAGTTTCTGTTTCTTCTATGATTCTATTTAATAGGCTAATATCTGTCTTTTCTGCAAAGATGATAATTGTAGGGTCCAAGTATTATGTTCTTACAAAAAACAATTATTTAAACTGTCCAAATAAAATTAAAATTTAGATTTCCATTGTTCCGTATCAAATTCTTCTATGTTTATCTCTGTCCCATCCCATGTAGTAACCTTTCTAGTTGCATAAAAATATGGGTAACCTTTTTTTTCAGTATAAATTCCCCAAGCAACTACTAATTCTTGTTTTCTAATTAATTCTAACAAGCTATCTTTCCTCATAATTAATGCGTTACTATATCCATCAAATTGAATATCTAAGCAAACTAATTTTCCTGATTTATCATACCATTTTCCATCTTCTATTTGTTTCAGTTCTAATTTTTCAACTATATATTTACTAGGCATTGAATATGATGATATAACATTTTCTACTTCTTGAGAATATGACATCGGACATTGATAACTTATACCAGTTTCTATATATACACTTTGAGTATTTTCATCAAAATCTTTAGTAACCTGTGCTTCAAAATCCTTGTAAGCATCTGACCAAAAAAATTCTCTTGCAAACACTGTATACACCTCATAATTATTGCTTCCCTCTGCATATTTTCTCACTTCTAGATTTTCATCAGTAAGTATTAATACATCTTTTGGTGCTAATACTGCTACTCCCTTTAAAAAGTATTCTTTGGGCTCTTCATCGTACCTTATACTATTACCTTTCCATGTATTATACATTTCTAACACTACATATGGTTCAGCACAGTAATCAATAAATAATATATTATCAACATTTGGTTCTTTTGTTTCTTTACTTGCCCAAACTTCATTCGGTATATCTGGAACTTTAAATATATTTTCCCAATAATTGTTTTTCTGTTGTGGTTTTTCTATTAAAACCGTAGGATCTATCCCTCTATAATTAAATTGCCACGGTCCTTCGTACATATATGTGGTTAAAACTTCCTTTATATCATCTTCTTCATTTCCTATAAATTCCTCACCTTGAAAGTCTAGCCATTCATCTGAGGTTATATCAGCTTTAAGTATTGCCTCTAATTTTTTACTGCTCCAGTTTATATAGTTGTCAGAATACTCATAATTAGTTATATCCGGAGGAAAATTATCAGAAAGTCTTGCTATCATTTCAAAGCTTGCTATTCTTTGATATTTTTTTCCTATTCTCTCATTTTTATGACTATGTCGATCATAAGACTTAACTCTATTATCAAATTTACCATGAAGTTTATAATCGTACCCTAATGATTCAATTATTTCTTTAGTAACAATGTTACTTAAGTCTTGAGGAATAAAATGATATTCCCAGGGTTCAACCCAACCTTCAAAAATGTATCTACCAAAGTCTCCATACATTGAAGATTTTTCACCTGTATTTGTAGCCATAGAATCAATTATATTGTTAAGTGAATACATATAAGGTTGAAAATTTTCATCTTTATAGTCAATCCTATAATTATCTATTTCCTCTTGCGTTGGAATATGCTTATACCACTTACTTTTATACGGTGGTACTGTTTTTTCTATGTCAAAACTATACTCTATGTTAGATTTTCTTAAATAATCGATTATTCCTTTTGCATGTGCTCTTACGATTACATGTGGATATATCTCATCATCATTAAAAATATCGTTAAATACTTCCACCATAAGTTCTTCACCACCTGAAAAACTCCTTGAACGTAAAACAGCACCATATATACTACAGTATAATCCTTCTTTTACATAACCATCATCTACAAATTTAAATTTTTTTATCATCTCTACAGCAATGGATAAATCATCTTGCATTAACCTAACCATAGTCCTTATAGCAGATTCACGATAAATATTATTTGTACTAGCTAAAGACCAGGTTAAAAGAATCATAATTAACTCTTTAGTATCTCTAGTATATTCTAATGGACCTTTACACAACTTTAACAATGTATTCAATATACCACTTTCATAAATTGTATCCTCATATAAACTCTCAATCCAAATACTATCTCTTTTTGGCATAGTTAGGTTACTAAGATATCTATGCAAAAACAATGCATTTAGAGGATGATTTTCAATAGGTGCAATAATTAATAATTTTTCTATCAGTTTTTTGAAATACCATGGTCTTACAACTATATATTTATTAATCATACCTATTGTAGTGTCCATTGAGATAGAAGACTTATTTCTCCATATCAAGCTATTAAGAAAAGGATCCAAAAGTTTTATTGCTAATTCTTCATCAAGTAAATCTAATATTTCTAGTTCGTACTTTTCAGGTATCAAAATAAATAACTCTTCTATAATACCACTATGAATATTTAAGAAGTACTCCGATAATTCACCACTTATAATAGATTCTATTAGTTCATCTTTTTCATTAATATTGGAAATCAGATATTGAGCAGCTAAGATGTTATGGTATCTTTCATATGAAAATTGTACATATTCTTCATTTTCAATGTAATCATATAACTCTGTATAAAATAATCCATTCTCGATTAAAGCTTGAACAAATTCATTTAATGAAACACCGAATTTTTGGATTACTTCTGCAATTATTTCGTAAAACTTATCCATTTTAATTCCATATCGCATTTTGTTTTCAAGGCTATATTTTATAATTTCATCTATACTTTTTTTTACAAGTTTCAAACTCCTTTGATAATTACACCGTTCTGAAACATTTTTCTCAACAACATCTACGTATCCTTTAAATATTTCAGTAAATGAATTATATTCTTCAATCTTAAAATTACCTGAACTTTTTATTGTTTTACAAAGTGTATGCAAAAATAATGGATTATAAAATTCTGAATAAAGTACAGGAAATGTAGGCATATTTACTTCATAATACTCAAAAAAATCTGTAATAGCCTGAGTTTGTTTACCTATAAACCCTTTATGTTCTATGACTAGCGTTTTATCTCTTTCATTAAATTTTTCTGGCAAACATTTACTGATATATGTTTTTCTAATGCTAATCAGTAATTTTACCCTAGTATATTTTTCAAAAACTCCTACTAATCCCTCAAAATAATCTTTCCAAACATCTGAATGACGCCCTTCATTTATCCCCTCAATTACGAAAGGAATAAAACAGTTATTTTCTTCTGCAATTGTATTTAATTGTTCCAAAAATTGTTGTAGTGTATATGGAATATGCAGATATTTTTCTAACATTAGAACAGGATCTACATGTTCATTTAAATGCTGTCCTAATACAAAAATGCAGACTTTATTTTTTAAATAGTAGTTATTGTATATAAAATGAGCTATTGAATGAGATTTACCTATACCCGCTTCACCCGTAATAACAAAAGTATCAGAAGAAAGTGCTCTTCTATAGTTGTCTAGATTACTATTGCTTACACATAAATTTCTCCATTCATTGTAATCATTGCTTTTATAGTATTCCTCCCCTAATCCTCCATATTTTTCAATTATTTTATTATCTACCCTATCAATAAAATCATCCATCTCTTTCTCTAGTAAAAAAGGATCAATTTCTTTATTTTCTAATAAATCTTCTATCAAGCCATTCAATTTATTTAATATTTCCTTCGTTCCTAAAATTTTAATATCTGAAATAGAACTTTGCAGCTTTTTAAAGTATAGATATAGCTCTTTTCTTACGTCATCAATAAAATAGAACCTGTTGAGCCAATTTGATAATTCAACGTCTACATTAAAACCCTTATTAAACCTAACTTTTAAATTGTCAATGGAAACCTTCACCGTAGAGTGTAAGTAATCCAAATCTATATCACTAGTTGAAAGCATTTTTTCAATATTAAATATTTCTACTTTTAAATCCTCAATATCACATTGTAAGATGCTAATTAATTCAACTTGATTATCCATTGAGTTGGCAATTTGTACCAACACTTGATTTATCATTTTTCTGGATTCTTCACTGGGTTGATTTAACACTTTAAAACAATAATCAAACTGCTCGCTTATCTTCTCTTTTATAATAGCTATATCAGCTATATCTATATCTTTTGCTAAATAAAATTCTTCTATAAAATTATCAATATATTTCTTTCTATCATCCATTGATATATTAATCATTATATAACTAAAATTGAAAAGTACATCAATAATCCTAGATTCATCTAATAATATCTGCATATTCTCAAAATAACTTTCTTTTTTATTTTCATCAATTAGGTTTTTATATATTATTTTTTTGATTTTTTCATATTCTCGTTTTGTCTTAAAGTCTTTAAATTTGCTTATTCCTACTTCTGTTGTACCATCAATAGCTTTATCAATGAATTTCATCCCTAGAAATCCGGCGATCTCTAATATCATTTTTTCTCTCTCCCTTAATACTTTTAACCTGTCCATTAAGTACTTATCACTAATATAATAGCATATATATTTTTCAAAATCTTCATTCTAGTAAAAAACTAAATCTAAGGCTAATTAGCAATATTTATAAATATTATTAGTGGTTAATAATATCAAGTCTGAATTAATAGGATGTACATACATGAGTATTAGAGAAAACAAATAGTATAAATCGATTTCTAGACTACCTCCCAATAACCCAAAAAGGTCCTCCTGCATCTGCACCTTTCCTAGCTTCCCTTATTATTAATCCTAAATCCCATTCTTGTTCACTTCTCTTTATGCTTATAGAATCTGCTACTAATATATTTCCTTCTTCTGTTATTCCCCTAAGGACAATGAAATGGCCTTTTCCCATAATTGCAATGGCTAATTTTCCATTTTCTAAAGCATTGATGATCTTTTCTGCATTTGTGCCTAACCCTTGTACCTTTAGACCATAATGCTTAGCTCCTGCTGGTATTAAACTATGATAGGAACCTAATCCTTCAGCATAGTATCCATTTCTATAGGACCAATTACACATTTCTACAGGATTAACAATATTATTACTTAGAGTAGATATAACCATAGCTAAAGAAGTAGGTCCGCAACCAGATCTGCCTATGGTACCTGTTTTCCCATAGAGGATGTCTTTCCATCTACTATCTGCTTGATTATAATAAACCACATCTACAGAACCCTTTTCAAATTCATAGGAACTAAAATCAAATTCTGAACTGTCTATATAATCTTCATCATATTCATCTATTAATTGGTCAAAACTATATTCGTTATAAAATTCTTCAGCATATATTAATTGATCTTCTGTGAAAAAACTTGCTACAATTCTAAATGGGCTGGTCAATATATAAACTATGGCTGTAAAAATTAAAAAAATTGCTATGAAAATAGATAAGAACACTAAAAATATTTTTCTTCTAATGTCCTCATCCTTAATTAATTGTTCTATTACTACTTTTGTTATTAAAGACTTAATTCTAATCACCTCCATACAAAAACAGCCCTCTAGTTTGGCTTTAGAGAGCTGTTTTACTCCTTATTATACCAATTATATTAATGCCTATTAAAAAACTTGCACAAGCCATTATAGGGCTTATCTGCCACCTGCAGTACCCATATATTTGAATTTATATTCTGGAATGTCAAATTGTATCTGAAGTCTCTTAGAACCAATTATCATTAATGCTGCTCCTCTTTTTTTAGACATAATTAAATCTTCTTCTGCATCTGTTAAATTATATAAATTTTTAGTTTCCTCAAGATTTTGTCCATCAGTTCCCATTATGATTTTAAATGTAGCAAGGTCTAATAGTGCTTGACCATACATTTTAATCTGTGGATCTAAAAAATCTACTACAGAATGAGAAATTACTGCAATGCCACCTTCATATTTTCTTACTCCTTTAGCAGCATTTCTAAGAAATACTAAAGATTGGGGCACTTTGGGGTCTATCATTAAATAAGCTTCATCTGCAATAAGTAATACTCTTTCATCAGGATTTTTTACTATCTCTTCCCATGCCCATTGGAGGATATTAAAATATTGTGTACTTATTATATTATCAGGTGAATTTTGTAGGTCCTTAGTGTCCAGACAAATACATTTGGAACTAGATTCTATAGTTGTATAGCCATTCCATAAAAATGAGTCGGAACCAATGGCAAGGTCTTTTAAATATAGAGATAGATCATCATAATCTTTGTTATATGGATTTTGTTTATCCTTGGCTTTTTCTGCTATTTGATTATAAAGGTCTAATATTATGGGAAAATCTTCATTTGATAATAAGGATACATCTGTATTCCAAAATATATTAAAATTATTATATAGTTCAATTATTTCAGATTTGAGTATGGCAATATGTCTATCACTTAAAGATGGTATATAGAGTTTAAAAAATATTTCAAGATTTTTAATATATAGGGCCATATCTCCCATACCATAGCCTTCATCTTCGTATAATTTATCTATTTCCTCTTCTTCATCTTTAGGAGATGTCCTTATTTGTAATGGATTAATTTTTCCTTTACTTCCACCCCCAGCATTAATCCAGTCTCCATTTAGACTTTTACATAGTTCCCAGTATTCTCTATGGGGATCTATAAATATAAGCTTGGTTCCTCTCATGTATTCAGATAGTACAATATGTTTTATGGCAGTAGATTTACCAACACCAGGTACTCCCATAATGACAAAATTAGAATTTGTTCTATCTTCTTCCCTCTTCCAAGGGTCTACTATAACTAAACCTCCAGAACCATCCTTTGCAAAATAATACCCTTTGCCATCATTGTATCCTGATGAAGCAAAGGGAAATCCTCCTACAAAAGTGGAAAGTGGTACTATTCTATTGGTTATGTTTTCTATATCCTCTTCTATAGTGTAAAATGGCGATAACTGTTTAAATCCTTCCTCTTGTAAATATGATAAGTTTCTCAATCTACAATTAATAGCAGTAACTCTACTTTCTACTTTTCTACAGGCCTTTTCAAATAGATTATCCTCAGTTGAAATAGGCATTATAGTAATTCCCATTTGCCCTATGGCCTCACCTTGTTGGTCAATACTTCTCATAATCTTTTCCCCATCCTCTGCTGCTTTTTCAGCTCTAGAACGTGTTAAAGGATCGTTTGTAGAATTAGCTAATCCTTTATTTCTACTAATGCTACGAGCTACGTTTTCAACGAATATACCACTGTCCATAGGAGTAAAGTTAATAGAGCATATAGTTCCTGGTATATTGGTTATTCTAGATAACCATCCGTATTTTAGATCTTGAGGATATTTTATAATGCCATAAACCCTTCCTTTATTTTCCCCTAGGATTAGGTCATTACGTCTGAATTCTAATCCCATGGGAGCGATTATGTTTAGGAGGGTGTTGTTAGTTGAGGTTTCTTTGGTTTTCATGGTGATCTCCTTTCTGTGGTTTTATTAGAATAGAAAAAGCTAAACCTTGGATGGTGATTAAGGTTTAGCTTTTGGTTTTATTAAAATATATTTTTTATTAAACATCCTCCAAGTATATTCAGATATTTTTAAGTTTATATTAATTAATCCTAATAGTCATCAAGTGTCATTTGTTGGTATTTATGATTTTGAATATTTATAGTTTCTTTTTGTTTATCGTCTGATACAACTATATTAATGTAATCTTCTATAGAATTAATTGCCTTTTCTAACAATCCCCTATTAAATAATGAAACAAATAGGGCTGCTGCATTTGCCTGGCAATTTATAGATTTAGAAGGATTAAACTCGATATCAGTAAATGCATTATATTTAATTACCTCTCTTGATAAATCTTTATGTTGCCATAATGCATTAATATAAAGCCAATCATAAAATAATGTTTTTGGGCTCAACCCCCATCTTGTACCAAAAAAATCAAAATATATTAGCTCACCTGAATTCCTAAGTCTTTCGTCTTTTTTTGCATCTCTCGAATTCATATTTAAAATATCTTTATATGGGCCACCTTTTTCGAAGACTTTACTAGATTGAAATGCTGACTCTACAGAAAAAGTTTGTTTGGTATCCTTGTGTGTTATCAATAAATTAAATGCACTTAATCTTACACCTAATTCATTCGTAGATTTACTTGATATTTCTAGAATCTTAACATCTTTTATTTCATCCACTATGGCATCGTGCATTGATTGTATTGACCTTTGCTTTTGTTTTTGTGAAAAACCAGGAAACCACTGAAACTCTATATTTCTCCTTTCAACAAATTTATTTATCGAATTATCTTGATTTACTAAAAAAGCTGGTCTGGTAGCCATATTTTACCTCCAATATTCATAATCCATTCTCCATTTGTAGAAATCCTCATATACAATAGACCTCATACTTTTAGGAATATTCTTTCCATATTGTTTTTCGTCATCTTCATTTTCAAAAACAACACCAATTATATAGTTTAACCCTATGTTACCAAAAACGAGTACTTCCGATTGTGGATTTGTTGTCATATTCCTATTAATTCCTAATATTTCCCTACTAACCTGATTAGGATATTCGTCAAATAAACGATTAAAAGCCTCTTTACCTTTCTTACGTTGAATAGGCATAGATATTTCTGAGTTGCTTGCAGCATTATCAATACAAAATGCACATTCTTTATCAACTAATACTTTTTTATCAATTATTATTATTGCCCATCTAACATTTTTATACCTATTTCTAAGCTTATAAAACATTTTATAATTTGGAAATGAAATTGATGTACATATAGCATCCTCATAACCATCAAATCTATTGCTATCACTAAAAACACTATAAATATCATTGTCAATAATATATTTTCTGGTAAATAGTCCATATCTGTAAATGCTCTCCAAGTTATCACACTTAGTAAAATGTACTAGAACTTTTACATTATGTTTTCTAATTGATTCTTCCATAAACATCCCCCTCTTAAATCTTATCCCCCCGCCTAGCATATAAGCACTGAATAACCTCAAAATTTCTTTCTTTTTTATAATATTTATAGAATTAATACATGGTTTAAAGCAACTTCCCATATTTCATCCCTAATAACTATACTCTTCTATCATAATTTAGACTTAACTCAAATTATTATATTAATTTATTTTTTACCCTTTTTATAAATTTAATATTATATATTACTAGTTTCAGGCGGCCCTAAT
>NZ_PPXY01000058.1 GCF_021655115.1 Clostridium sp. Cult3 | reverse complement strand
TAATAATTATTTTAAAAGTAATATAACAAAAAAGAAAATAAATTTTTAAAATAAACATAAAGAAAAATTATTAGGAGGTAATATTATGTTTAAACAGGAAGTTGTTTTACAAAATGAAACGGGTCTTCACGCTAGACCAGCAAGTTTATTTGTCAAAGAAGCATCTAGATTTACAGCAGATGTCAAGGTAGTTAAAGATGGAAAAGAATATAATGCTAAGAGCATCATGGGTATACTGAGTATGGGAGCAGGCAAAGGCGACACAATACTGATTCAAGCAGATGGAGATGATGCCGAAGATGCAGTAAAAGCCCTAGTAAAGCTTGTTAATGATAATTTCAATGAATAGGAGGATTTTCCATGAAAGGAATAGGAACATCACCAGGAATCGCTTTAGGAAACATCCTAGTGTATAAGGAGCCAGAGATAACCATAAACAAAAAGCAAATTCAGGATATTGATGAAGAGATAGATCGATTGGAAAAGGCCATAAAAACAGGAATGAAACAAATTGAGAAGCTATATGAAAAAACCCTAAATAATGTTGGGAAAGAAGAAGCTGAGATATTTAATGCTCATAAGATGATGATAGAGGATCCAGAATTTATCGGTGATGTCAAAGAAACCATAAAAAGTCAAGAAGTAAATGCAGAATGGGCAGTAAAAAACGTTGCTGACAAATTTATAAAGATATTTGAAAACATCGAGGATGAATATCTAAGGGAAAGGGCTTTAGATTTAAAGGATGTATCCAATAGGCTATTGAGAATACTATTGGATATTGAAACCATGGATCTTGGATCCTTAGAAGAGGAATGTATCATAGTAGCTGAGGATTTGACACCATCGGATACGGCTCAGATGAACAAGGAGATGGTAATAGGTTTTGTGACCGAATTAGGAGGAAAAACTTCTCATACATCTATTATGGCAAGAACCTTAGAAATACCAGCTATATCTGGATTAAAAGATATAACCAATGAAGTAAAAAATGGGGATTTCGTAATAATCGATGGAAAAGAAGGCCTAGTACTACTAAACCCTTCAGAAGAGGAAATAAAAACCTATGAACAAAAGAAGAAGGATTATCAAGAGTTTAAACTAAAGCTAAAGGATATGAAGGGGAAAGAGAGCATATCTAAGGATGGAGTTAAGGTAGAAATAGCAGCTAATATTGGCACTCCTAAGGATGTAGATAAGGTTATAGAAAATGATGGAGAAGGTATAGGGCTATATAGGACGGAGTTCCTATATATGGATAGCAAAACATTGCCTACAGAAGAAGAACAGTTTGAAGCCTATAAGATAGTAGCTGAAAGACTAGAAGGAAAACCAGTTGTAATTAGAACATTAGATGTAGGTGGGGACAAAGACATTCCTTATTTAGACCTACCAGAAGAAATGAACCCATTCCTAGGTTATAGAGCAATTAGGCTTTGCTTAGATAGAACGGATATGTTTAAGACTCAATTAAGGGCTTTGTTAAGAGCTTCAGCTTTTGGAAATATAAAGATAATGTTCCCTATGATATCCAATATAAAGGAGATTAGGGATGCTAAAAAAATACTGGAAGAAGCAAAGGAAGAGTTAAGGAAAGAAAACATCCCTTTTAACGAAGATATAGAAGTAGGTATAATGGTAGAAATACCAGCTGTGGCAGTCCATTCGGACATATTTGCAAAAGAGGTGGATTTTTTCAGCATTGGAACCAATGATTTAATCCAGTATACTCTAGCTGTAGATAGAGGTAATCAAGATATATCCTATCTATACAATCAATACCATCCAGCAGTATTAAAGCTTATTAAAATGACTATAGAAAATGGTCATAAGGAAGGTATATGGGTAGGAATGTGTGGAGAAGCAGCAGGAGATGAAAAATTAATACCTCTACTACTAGGCATGGGATTAGACGAATTCAGTATGAGTTCTTCCTCTATATTAAGAGCCAGATGGATAATAAATAATACATCTAAATCTGAAATTGAATCTATGTTAGACGAAATCCTTAGCTTACCTACGGCAGAAGATGTAGAAAAATTCATAGATGAAAAGATTTTAAAATAATTTTTAAGGGATTGCCTTATTATGAGGTGGTCCCTTTTATTGTTTGGCAACAAAGATACAATAAAAACTTATATTCAAGTTAAATCATGAATATAGGTTTATTTTTTATATATTTACCAATAATATAATTGACTATATTATTGGAGGAGATTCTATTGAATACTAGATTGTTTGTCATAGCCATAACACCGGCAATAGCCATAATATTTGGTATTTATCTAAGCGATAGATACGACAGGGAACCTTTAAAGCTTTTGTTGCTCACATACCTTCTAGGCGCTATATCCGTAGTACCTATAATAATAGTAGAAGAATTACTTTTAAAACTAAATATTTTTTCAGGGGTTCTTGATGCTTTTTATATCGCTTTTATAGTAGCTGGGCTTACAGAGGAGTATTTTAAGAGATTGGTCATATTAAAAGTTCCCTATAAGACTAAATATTTCAATGAGAAATTAGACGGAATAGTATATGGTGTGTTTTCTGCTATGGGATTTGCTACTGTGGAAAACATAGTATATGTAGTATATAGATATGCTAACAATCCTCATGTAGGATTATATAGAGGTGTATTTTCCGTTCCAGCTCATGCAGTATTTGGAATAACCATGGGATATTATTTATCCTTAGCAAAATTTGATATCGATGAAAAAAGGGCTAGAAAAAATATGCGTAGGTCCCTTTACATGCCAATATTTCTTCATGGCATATTCAACTTTATATTGATGGCAGGCATCCCCCAACTAAGTTTATTATTTGTCCCTTATGTAATCTATATATGGTGGTTAAATCAAAGGAAGTTGAGCAAGTTTATGTATGATTCAAAGAGTAGATTTATAGACATAAATAGGGAGGAATAATTAGGTTGAATAATTCTTAAGTTAATTATAGGATGGTTTTAGTATGTAATATTATGTCATTTTATATGGACTCTAATCCAGCATTTAATATCATAAAATTCTAAAATAGGACAACCCCTAAGATTGTTTCAGGAACAAAAGGGTGAATATTTAAATAATTCTGAATATATCAACATTTACCTAGAATCCGATATTTTGTTCAAATTATTAATTATTTGTTATATAATAATAATGTAGTAAAAAAAAGATAAAGGTGTGATATACCTTGCAATTTATTAAAGACCTTTTTACAAATATAAGAATACGGGATATTATAGATATACTTATTGTGGCTTTAGCCTTTTATAAACTATTTATGCTGATCCGAGAAACGAGAGCTGAACAACTTACCAAGGGAATATTTGCATTATTCGTATTTACTAAGCTTAGTGAATGGTTAGAGCTATACACTATCAATTGGTTATTAAAACAGGTAATGACTGTTGGTACTCTAGCTATCTTAATAGTATTCCAACCAGAACTTAGAAGAGCATTAGAATATATTGGAAGGAGCAGATTTTTTACTAAATCCTTTGTAGAGGTAAAAGATGAAAGTCTATCTCAGATGGTGGACGAAATAGTTGAGGCAGTAGCCTCCCTTTCCAGACAAAAAATCGGAGCTCTTATAGTCATAGAGAGAAAGACAGGTTTGAGCGAGGTAGTAGAAACTGGAACTAAAATAGAAGGAAAAGTATCTAGCGATCTGTTAATCAATATATTCATACCTAATACCCCCCTTCATGATGGAGCCGTAATAATTAAAGAAGATATGATAAAAGCAGCAGGGTGTTTTTTACCATTAACTGACAATACATCATTAAGTAAAGATCTAGGTACCCGTCATAGGGCAGCTTTAGGCATTTCTGAAAAATCTGATGGTTTAGCGATAGTAGTATCAGAAGAAACTGGTGCTATATCTATTGCAGAAAATGGTAGTTTGGCTAGATACTTAGATGCGAAGACTTTAAAACAGATTTTGATGGATATGTACAAACCTAAGGAGATGAAACAAACATTTATTACAAAATGGAGGCGAAAAGATGAGCAAAGAGAAGAAAAATGATCTAACTATAAAGATCTTTGCTCTAATAATAGCTATCATTTTGTGGAGCTATGTTATGAGTGAAGAAAACCCTACAATTACAAAGGAGTTTAGAAATACAGAGGTTAGTTTATCCAATTATTCTAGTTTGGAAAGACAAGGTCTAGTCATCATGGAACCAAAGGATCCAAAGATTACAATAAAAATTTCTGGTAAAAGAAACTATGTAAATAGGATTCTCGAAGAGGATATATTGGCTTCAGTTGACTTAAGTGGATATAGTGAAGGTAGTGTAAAAGTACCTGTATACATTGATGTGCCAAGCGAAGTGAGAATAGTAGATTATCATCCAAAGGAAATACTATTTAAATTTGAAAAGCTCGTAAGAAAAGAAGCTGTAGTAACCGTTGATACCGATGGAAGCTTACCTCAAGGCTACGTACTAGGTGAGCCGGAAATAAAGCCTCAATCTGTATATATAGAGGGACCAAGATCTTGGGTTGATTCCGTAACAGATGTAGTGGCAACAGTAGATCTTACCAATAGGACGGAAGATATAAAGGTAACCGTTCCCATAAAGTTGATAGACGAAAAAGGGGATGATGTAAGAGGCGTAGAAAAGGAACAAAACCTAGTAGATGTATTTATCCCGGTTTATAAAGTTAAGAAAGTGCCTATAGAGTTACAGACAGAAAATCAATTGCCGGATAATTATGAAGTAATGGATATAAGCATAAACCCAAGTGAAATAGAGATAAAAGGCAAAAAAGAGGATTTAAAGAATATAAACTCTATTAAGACTATGCCTATAGATATAAACTACCTAATCGGAAAAAGAAATGTAGTAGTAGAATTAGATTTACCGGAGAATATAAGCTTGGTAGATCCAAAGAAACAAGTTACAATAACATTAAATATTGAGGAAAGCAGAACCAAAACCTTCAATTATACTTTGGAGGATGTGGATATAATAAATCTTAGTTCAGGGCTTATTATTGATGAAGGAGATTTAAGTAAATCCTTTGAAGTTACCATTAGGGGTAGTAGTACTAAAGTAGATCTCTTAAATAAAGAGGATTTAAGTATAGAACTAGATTTACAAGGTCTAGAGGCAGGAAGTCACCAAGCAAAATTATCCGTTAAAGATGGGGAAGATTTTATGGTAATAAATATTCAACCTGAAGATCTAAATATTACTTTAAAGGAGGAGTAGGTGGGGCTATGGACAGTAAATATGTTCTAGTAATAAACCCAGGATCAACCTCAACTAAGGTGGCTATATATGGAGATGAAAAGGAAATCAAATCTTACAAAATACATCACAGTAAAGAGGAATTGGAGAAACATGAAAAGGTTATACATCAATATGAATATAGATTAGGTTTAATTTATGATTGGCTTAGGAAGGCAAATATAGATGTAAGGTCCTTGAAAGCGGTAGTAGGTAGAGGGGGTATACTCAGGCCTATGCCAGGAGGTACTTATCTAGTTACTCAGAAGATGATAGATGATTTGGAGATTGGAATTGGGGCTGAGCATGCTGCTAATCTTGGTGGCATGCTTGCCAAGGGAATTGGAGATAGTCAGGGAATAAAATCCTATATAGTAGACCCAGTGTCAGTAGATGAATTTGAAGAAGTGGCTAGGATTTCAGGCCTAAAAGAGATCGAAAGAAAGTCTCAAGTTCATGCATTAAATATCAAGGCCGTATCCTATCGAAGAGCAAAAGAACTCAACAGAAACCTAAGGGATTTGAATCTTGTAGTAGCCCATCTAGGTGGAGGAATATCCATCTGCCCCGTGAAAAAGGGACAGATGATAGATGCAAACAATGCTAGTGAAATGGGCCCCTTCTCGCCAGAGCGAACAGGCGGTTTGCCGGTAGGAGATTTAATCGATATGTGCTATTCTGGAAAATATTCCTTAGAAGAGATGAAGAAGAAAATAAAGGGGCAAGGCGGTCTCATGTCCTATCTTGATACCATAGACGGTAGGGTTGTAGAAGGAAAGATTAATGCTGGTGATGAATATGCAAAACTCATATATGATGCTATGATATACCAGATTGGCAAAGAGATAGGTGCTTATGCCGCAGTATTAGGTGGTAAAGTAGATAATATAATTTTGACTGGTGGACTAGCTTTTTCAGAATATCTGGTAAAGGAAGTTAAAGATATGGTAGAATTCATAGCAGAAGTAATTGTATATCCTGGAGAGGATGAAATGGCTGCTTTGAATAAAGGTGTATTAAGGGTACTGCACAATGAAGAGGAAGTAAAAATATATGAAAATGAGGTGATGATATAATGGCAAAATCTTTTAGTGAACTATTAGCTTTAGCTGAGAAAAGGGGCCCTAAAAAGATATCTGTTGCAGTGGCACAGGATAGGGATGTTCTCGGTGCTATCAAGGTTTGTAAGGATTTAAACATAATAAATCCTATATTAGTTGGGGACAAGTCTAAGATCCAACAGATAAGCGAGAAAATAGATTTTGAACTATCAGAGGTAGAGATAATAGACGAAAAGGACGGATTACAAGCTTCTCGAATAGCCACAAAATTAGTTAGTACAGGGAAAGCTGAAATACTTATGAAAGGACTGATAGATACCTCAGTTATCATGAAACAAGTTTTAGACAAGGAAATAGGACTGAGAATAGGAAAGGTAATTAGCCATGTAGCAGTATTTGATGTAGAAACCTATCATAAGATATTTTTTGTAACCGACGCTGCCATGAATATTAGCCCAGACATATATCAAAAGAAGGAAATAATTGAAAATGCAGTAGAATTAGCTCATTCTTTAGAAATAAACAATCCAAAGGTAGCTGTTATTGGAGCCAAGGAAAAGGTTTCCCCAAAAATGGAAGCCACAGTCCATGCAAAGGAACTATCTGATATGTATAAAAGAGGCGAAATAACCGGATGTATAGTAGAGGGGCCCTTTGCACTAGATAATGCTATATCAAAGGAAGCAGCTCTTCATAAAGGAATAGAAAGCTCAGTAGCTGGAGATGCAGATATATTATTGGTACCCGATATTGATGCAGGAAATGTATTGTATAAATCTTTGACTTTTTTAGCTAAGGCCAAATCTGCAGGAATAATATTAGGTACCAAATCCCCTATAGTTTTGACTTCGAGAGCTGACAGCCAAGAAGCCAAAATCCATTCTATAGCATTGGGGGTATTGCTTACATCTAAATAAAGGAGGCTTAAAATGACAGGAAACTATAGATTGCTAGTCATAAACCCAGGTTCAACATCTACTAAAATTGCAGTATTTGACAATCATAAAATGATATTTGATGAAACCTTAAGACATTCCGTAGAAGAACTATCTAGATACGAAAAGGTATTTGACCAATATGAATTTAGGAAGGAAATAATTCTTAAAACCCTAACAAAAAACAAAATAGATATAAATTCTATATCTGCCATCGTTGGTAGGGGAGGATTGCTTAAACCTATAGAAGGTGGAACCTATGAAGTAAATGAAAGGATGTTAGAAGATTTAAGAATAGGAGTTCAAGGGGAGCACGCTTCCAATTTAGGCGGTATTATTTCCCATGAGATAGGTAAAGACATCGGTGCTAAAGCTTATATTGTAGACCCAGTAGTAGTAGATGAACTATCTCCAGTAGCAAGGATTTCAGGGCTTAAGGAGATAGAGCGAAGGAGTATATTTCACCCACTAAACCATAAAGCAGTAGCACGACGTCATGCAAAATCTAAAGGGAAAAAATATGAGGATATGAATTTAATAATTGCCCATCTAGGTGGAGGAATATCTGTAGGGGCTCATCAAAAAGGAAAAGTAATAGAGGTAGCAAATGCCTTAGAAGGAGAAGGACCTTTTTCCCCAGAACGATCTGGTGGACTACCAGTAGGGGATTTAGTCAAGCTCTGCTATTCAGGTAAATATTCCTATGAAGAAATGAAAAAGATGATAAAGGGTAACGGTGGAATGGTATCCTATTTAAATACTAACAATGCAATAGAGGTAAGTGAAAGGATAGAAAAGGGTGACCAGTACGCAGAACTAATCTATTATGCCATGGCCTATCAAGTAGCTAAAGAAATTGGAAGCTGTGCAGCGGTACTAAAGGGACAAGTAGATGGAATACTTTTGACTGGGGGTATTGCCCATGATAAAAAGTTTACCAATTGGATTAAAGAAAAGGTAGAATTCATATCTGAGGTTTATGTATATCCTGGAGAAGATGAATTAACAGCATTGGCAGAAGGTGGTTTAAGAGTATTGACTGGAGAGGAAGAATCCAAAGAATATAAATAGAACTTAGGTGATATAGTGTTGAAGGACAAAAGGTTAAGGTTTATAATTGGCCATTATGGTAGTGGTAAAACCGAATTTAGTATAAACTATGCTGTAAAATTAGCTGAAATTGGGAAGAAAGTAGCTTTAGCAGATTTAGATGTAGTAAACTTATATTTTCGTAGCAGAGAAAAAAGGGAACTCTTAGAGAAATTAGGTGTCAAAGTTATAGCCAGCTCTATAGATGCATCGGCAGTAGATATACCTGCAATCTCAGCGGAAATAGTTACTCCTATGCAGGATACTTCATATGAAGGGGTTATAGATGTAGGAGGGGATCCAGCTGGTGCTAGGACTTTAGGTAGATACAATGAATATTTTGTAGAAGGGAAATACGATATGTTCTTTGTGCTAAACGCCAATAGACCGGAAACACAGACAGTTGACAAGGCCATAGAATATTTGAGAAAAATAGAAGATACAGCCAGAGCTAAAGTAACAGGTATAGTAAATAACACACATATGTTGAAGAGCACTACAGTAGAAGATGTATTAAAGGGACAAAGTTTAGCAAAAAAGGTGTCAGAGAGGACCAATATTCCAATTAAATATATATCAGTAATAGAGGATGTAGCAAAAGAACTGCCAGATGATTTAGAAGGAGAAATATTCCCGATGACTTTATACATGAGGGAGGATTGGATGATTTAACAATAGGAAATTAAGGGGGGTTAATATGGCCAAGGTAAAAGGAAAAGTAACATTCAAGGAGGATCTTTGTAAGGGCTGCGGTCTATGCGTATCCGTTTGTCCTACTAAGATCATATCCTTAGATAAGAGTAAAATCAATGCAAAGGGTTATCATCCAGCTACGGTTGTTGAAATGGACAAATGTATCGGTTGTGCTAACTGTGCAACTATGTGTCCAGATGTAGTTATAACTGTTGAGAGAGTATAGAATTCATTTCAAAGGAGGTTTTATTTATGGCTAAAGTTCTCATGAAGGGAAATGAAGCTATAGGTGCTGCAGCCATAGAGGCAGGTTGCAAGTACTTTTTTGGCTACCCCATAACGCCACAATCTGAATTGCCAGAGTATATGGCTAGGGAGTTACCTAAGATTGGAGGAGTTTTCTTACAAGCAGAAAGTGAAATAGCTGCTATTAATATGGTATATGGTGCTGCAGGGGCAGGGGCTAGGGTCATGACTTCCTCATCAAGCCCAGGTATATCTTTAAAACAAGAAGGTATAACATATATTGCAGGAGCAGAATTACCTTGCGTAATAGTCAATATTATGAGAGGTGGTCCAGGATTAGGCAGTATACAACCATCTCAAACTGACTACTTCCAAGCCACAAGAGGTGGGGGAAATGGTGACTATAGAGTAGTAGTATTAGCTCCGGCTAACGTTCAAGAGTTAGTAGACTTAATAATCGAGGGATTTGATATAGCAGACCAATATAGAAATCCAGTAATGATATTAGGAGATGGGATGATTGGTCAGATGATGGAACCGGTAGAGTTCAAAAAACCAAAATCAAGAGACCTGCCTGAAAAGGATTGGGCTACTGTAGGTACGGGAGGAAAGAGAAAGCCAAATATAATCAACTCTCTATACTTGGCAGCGGAAGAATTAGAACAGCACAATATTAAGCTTCAAGAAAAATATAAAACCATAAGGGAAAATGAAGTGAAAGTAGAATCCTATAATATAGAAGATGCAGATGTAGTCATAGCAGCCTATGGAACCACATCAAGAATAGCTCGGACGGCCATCTCTCAACTGGAAAAGGAAGGGTATAAAGTGGGCCTAATAAGACCTATAACCCTATGGCCTTATCCTTATGATGAATTCAAGAAGATTAATGATAAATGTAAGGGAATATTAACAGTAGAAATGAATACGGGACAGATGATAGACGATGTAAAAATTGCGGTAAAAGGGAAATATCCAGTACACTTCTATGGCAGAACTGGTGGTATGGTACCAACACCAGGTGAGATCATTAAAAAAGTCAAGGAAATCTATGGAGGTGAATTGTAATGGCAGTAGTATTCGATAAGACCAGAGGATTGACCGATGTAGAAACCCACTATTGCCCAGGCTGTACCCATGGAATAATCCACAGATTGGTGGCAGAAGTATTAGAAGAACTAGGGGTACTAGATGAAGCAATAGGAGTAGCACCTGTAGGATGTTCTGTATTGGCATATAAATATTTCAACTGTGATATGCATGAAGCAGCCCACGGTAGGGCTCCAGCTGTTGCTACTGGAATAAAGAGGGTTCATCCAGAAAACTTCGTATTTACCTACCAAGGAGATGGAGACCTAGCCTCTATAGGTACAGCAGAAATAGTTCATGCTGCCCATCGTGGAGAAAAGATATCCACTATATTTGTAAACAATGCTATATACGGTATGACTGGTGGCCAAATGGCACCAACTACTTTAGTAGGGCAAAAAGCCACAACAGCTCCTTATGGAAGAGATGAGGCTCACTGTGGTAAGCCCCTAAAGATGGCAGAAATGCTAGCTACAATTGATGGAGCTAAATTCGTTGAAAGGGTAACAGTAAATACACCAGCAAACGTTAGAAAAGCAAAAAAGGCTATTAAAGAATGTTTCCAAGTCCAACTAGATGGAAAGGGTTTTGGAATAGTGGAAGTACTATCTACTTGTCCAACTAATTGGGGGTTAACACCAGTAGAAGCGCTAAAATGGTTAGAAGACAATATGATACCTTATTATCCTCTAGGAAACTTTAGAAGACCAGAGGAGGTGGAGTAAAATGGAAGAAAGAATAGTAATAGCTGGATTTGGTGGCCAGGGGGTAATGGCTATAGGTCAATTATTAACCTATGCAGGCATGATAGAAGATAAAAATGTTTCTTGGTTACCTTCCTATGGACCAGAAATGCGTGGGGGGACAGCAAACTGCGGTGTAATCATATCAAGTGAAGGGGTAGGTTCTCCAGTTGTAGTGGATTCTACTGCTGCTATTGTGATGAATAGGCCCTCCCTAGATAAATTTGAGGAGACGGTTATAGAAGGTGGAAGACTATTCATAAATTCATCTTTGATAGAAACTAAAGCCAAGAGGGAAGATATCCAGGTATATTATATACCAGCCAATGAAATAGCGGATAAACTTGGGAACAATCGAGTAGCAAATATGGTAATGCTAGGTGCTTATTTAGAAGCTAGCAAAACCGTAGAATTTGAATCCATACTAGAAGGATTTACTAAAGTATTTGGTGAAAATAGAGCTCATCTATTACCTATAAATAAAGAAGCCTTAGAAAAGGGAGCAGAGGTTGCAAGGGAACAGATGAAAGCAATAATATAAACAAAGGCAAGCCGGTTTTCTTATGGGAAACCGGCTTGAAACTTTTAGTTGCAATAATTTCAAAAGTGTGTTATACTATGTTAGGGACTTTTATACAATTTTATTTTTACAGATCAAAAGACTTTCATAAAACCTATTCATTATATTTTATCTAAATTATCTCATTTGCTATTATTTAGCTTATTACTTACAATTTTTATAAACTTTATTTGCCAAATTATTTACTTTTAAAGAGTTTGGTATTAATTTGATTGAATATAAAGATAACCTTTGAGAATCTACATCTTGGCTCTAGTTATCTATTATTATAATAAAAAATATGTCTCGCTGAATTCTTAATACCATAGAAACGGGGGAACCAATCAATAGGGGTGAATCCTTTTATGGACGGGCAAAATCCCTTAGCCCGAACCCGTCAGCTAACCTCGTAAGCGTGGAGGGGGGAATGATAATGTATTGTTATTTATCGACTATGGACCCCATAGTCTTTTATTTTACGCTAAATGTAAGAGTAAAAATATGTAAGAGGGGGTAATACAATGAAAAGGGATTTGTGTTATGCAGTAATAGGCGCAGGGAATGGGGGCCTTGCAATGGCTGGATATTTAAGCCTAATAGGGTACGAGGTAAATTTATATAATAGAACCTTGGAAAATATCCTACCTTTAATAGGAAAACCAATGATTAAACTGAGTGGAGAAGTAGAAGGCGATGGAAAACTAAATATCGTCACTAATAATATAGAAGAGGCCATAGAAGGGGCAGATATAATTATGATAACTATTCCAGCTATGGGGCATTACCAATTAGGAAAACAGATGGCTCCTTTTTTAAAGGATGATCAAGTGATTGTATTAAATCCAGGTAGGACTGGGGGAGCATTAGAGGTTTATGCTGCAATTAGGCAAGAAGGTTGTGATAAGAATATAGTAGTGGCTGAAGCTCAAACCTTTATATACGCTTGTCGGGCCACTTCCAGAAATAGTGCTCATATATTTAGATCAAAAAATGAAGTAACCTTGGCAGCTATACCCTCAACAAGAACTAATGAGGTGATAGATATGCTTTATGATGCATATCCTCAGTTTAAACCAGCTAAGGATGTAATAGAGACCAGCATTAACAACTATGGTGCCATATTTCATCCAGCACCAACCCTTCTAAATAGTGGGCATATAGAGAGAGGAGCACCTTTTGAGTATTATACAGAGGGTATAACCCCATCCATTGGGAATTTCCTGGAGAAAATGGATGCTGAAAGGATGAAGATAGGTACTTTACTTAACGTAAACACTTTATCAGCTAAGGATTGGCTTGAGTATACCTATGATGCTAAGGGACATACCTTGTATGAAGCTATTCAAAACAATCCAGGTTACAAGGGTTTGCAAGCCCCTAAAGGTTTAAATATAAGATATATCTACGAAGATGTACCCTATAGCCTAGTACCCATGTCATCAATGGCAAAGGAACTTGGTATAGAAACTCCTGCTATAGACTCTATTATTAGAATAGCTGAGTTGATAACAGGTATTGACTTCTTTAAAGAAGGTAGAACTATGAAAAAACTGGGACTTAAAGGTCTTAAGGTAAAACAAATACACCAGCTTGCAGAGAAGGGTAGTATATCTACAAAAGGTGAAGGAGAGGTGGTAGCTTCATGAAAAAAATACTTGCATGTACTATTGGAAACTGTGTGCACGTAGCAGGTACTATGAATTTTCTATCCCTTGCAGAAGATGAGGGGTATGATACTGAATTTTTAGGCATTGGAATTTCGGTAGATGAGCTTATTGAAAATATAAATAGAAAAAAGCCTGATATCGTAGCTCTAAGCTACCGTTTGACTCCAGAACCTCTGATAGAGATTCTGGACGAATTGAAAGACAAGATAGAGAAAGAAAACTTACAGGCTATTAGCTGGTTATTTGGAGGAACTGAACCAACGGGAAAGATTGCAGAAAGTAGTAATATATTCAGTAAGATTTTCTACGGTACTGAGGATATAGATGAGGTAATATTATACTTAAAGGGTAAAGAATATTCTGTATATGAAAATTATCCTAGGGATTTAATATCTAGAATAAATTCCAAATATCCTTATCCTATCCTTAGGCATCATCTTGGTTTATCCACTGTAGAGGACACTGTAACTGCAATAGAAAAGATTGCCGATTCAAAAGTATTAGATGTAATATCCATAGCTCCAGACCAGAATGCTCAAGAATTCTTCTTTGATCAAGATAAAATGGATAGAAGGCTAGATAGTGCTGGTGGTGTACCTTTAAGAACAGAGGATGACTTTAGAAGGCTATATGAAGCAGCCCAAAGAGGAAACTATCCACTTCTTAGATCTTATAGTGGAACAAAGAATATAATTAGGTTTTCAGAAATGCTACATGATACTATAGACAATGCTTGGTGTGCTGTACCTTTATTTTGGTACAGTGAGTTGGACAGAAGAGGACCAAGAAAATTAAGAGATGCTATTTATGAAAATCAACAGGTGATGAAGTGGCATGGAGAGAGGAATATTCCTGTAGAAGTAAACGATCCCCATCATTGGAGCTTAAGGGATGCCCACGATGCTATAGGAGTAGCAGATGCATATTTAGCAGCTTATAACGCAAAGAAAATGGGAGTAAAAGACTATGTGGCTCAATATATGTTTAATGTTCCTGCGTTTATATCACCTGAAAAGGATTTGGCAAAGATGTTAGCAAAGATTGAATTGGTAGAAGGTTTAGAGGATGAAGATTTCAGGGTATATAGGCAAGCTAGAGCAGGGCTGGCATCTTTCCCAGCAGATTTAAACCAAGCTAAAGGTCAATTAGCAGCTTCAGCTTATTTGGCTATGGCAATAAAACCGCATATATACCATGTGGTAGGCTTCTGTGAAGCCCATCATGCAGCTACAGCTGAAGATGTAATAGAATCTGCTAAAATAGTTAGAGGAGTATTGAAAAATGAATTCCTAGGTTCTGTAGATATGACAAGGGACAAGAACGTTCAGAGGCGAAAGAATGAGCTGATAAGAGAGGCAAATATGATAATTAATGCAATTAGATCTTTAGGTCCAAATAGTAAGGATCCATTAGCTGATCCAGATGTATTAACTAAAGCTGTAAAAATAGGTATATTAGATGCGCCTCATCTAAAAGGAAACAAGGCTTGCAAAGGAACTCTAAATACTAGGGTATTAAATGGGGCAATGTATGCCTATGACAATAAAAACAAAAAGGTTATAACTGAAGAGGAAAGAATTAGTAAGATATTGAAGGAACAAAATATCCAGCCAGAATCTATCTTAAATGTCATATAAATACAATATGATGTACTCGAAAAAAGGAATACGCATTAGCTAATAATATGGACTTGCATTTATGCAAGTCCATATTATTAAATTTGAGGATGTTCTTATTGAAATGTAGGAAGCTTTATAGTATTATATACTTATACAAGAGTAGGACTTTGTACCTAAAAACAAGATTGGTATAAATATTAGTTCTATATTAAATCATTAAAAGGATTACAATAGCTAAAGATTTCCTGGGCAATATTTTATTAATTTTGACAAAATATAATAAAACATTAGAGGATTGTAGTTTAAAACAAGGAATGTCTTAAATAAACAAATCAGGGGTGTTTATTTATGGGGGAGAGAAGATTGTTAAAGTGTCAAAAAATACTATTAGATTTTTTTGAAAGGGGAAATTCGACAAAAAGTCTAGAGGTAATACTCGATATCTACGATGAAATCAGATGTTTAGAAATGCATAAAAAAACAGCAGAGGAGAAATTGTTTCGAGTACTATATAATATAAAGGAATCCCGTGGATTAGATTCCATATTAGAAAAACAAGATATTAAAAGTTTAAACCTATTGTTAGATCAGGTCTTGGAGATAAGATGGGATGGGGAGGATTTCTATATAAAAAATCGACATTTCTCTAAATTAACATTAGATGAGCTTCATCGTGTGTTAATTGAAACTATGTATTTAATGGACAAGGAAAATACAGATGTAGAAAAACTACCTATATAAAGGTAGTTTTTTTATGTGAACTTTTGGACTTATATGTATTGCTAGGTTTTTAATGGGACAGGAACCGCCCCTGATATCCAACGTTCTTCAAATAATGTATAAAATCATTTGCCCATGAGCTATACTATGTTATACTAAAAATATTGAAATTTCCATGGAGGGATAGGATTATGCTTAACCTACCATATTATGTAAACCAAATTATATATAAATTAGAAGAAAAGGGATATGAAGCTTATGTAGTAGGTGGTTCTGTTAGGGATATAATGCTTAATAAACAGCCGTCTGATTATGATATTACAACAGATGCTCTTCCAGAAGAGGTGGAGAGGATATTTTTTGACATAAAAAGAGTCAATATAGGTAAAAAGTTTGGAACTGTAATACTAGTTCAAGAGGAAGGAACTGTAGAAGTTACAACTTTTAGGAAGGAAGGCAGATATATCGACGGTAGAAAACCTGAGTGGGTACTTTTCTCTTCTCATATCTTAGAGGATTTGAGCCGTAGGGATTTTACTATAAATTCCATGGCATATAATCCTAAAACCGGTTTAGTAGATCCTTACGATGGAAAAAAAGATTTATACAAGGGGATTATCAGGACTGTGGGCAATCCTGAAGATAGATTTAGTGAAGACTATTTGAGGATATTAAGAGCTATTAGGTTTTCCACTCAATTAGGATTTACCATAGAAGAATCTACTTATCAAGCAGCAAAGGATTATGGTCATAATATTTCAAAGATAAGTGTGGAAAGAATTACAGATGAGTTTCTCAAAATTATCTTATGTGAAAAGCCTTCAAGGGGCATAGGGTTATTAAAAGAGACAGGTATATTAGGCATAATATTACCAGAGATAGTTTCTGCCATAGGATTTCAACAGAAAAATCCCCATCATGATAAAGATGTGTATGAACATATTTTATGTGTACTAGACAACACCCCTCCTGTTCTCCAGGTGAGACTGGCAGCTTTATTTCACGATATAGGGAAACCTCATACCTTTACTATAGATGAAGAGGGGATAGGTCATTTTTATGGTCACGATAGATTAAGTGCTGAAATGAGTAGAGAAGTATTGACTAGATTTAAATGTTCCAATGAACTAATCGAGAAGGTATATATATTGGTAAAGGAGCATATGAATCATCATACTTATTTCAAAGAAAAAGGGCTAAAAAGGTTGATTAGGCGAGTTGGGGAAGATGAGATATTTAATTTAATGGAATTACAAAAAGCAGACATTAAATGCTCCAATAAAGATGCAGATATAGAACATATACATGAAAGAGAAAATAAAATCAAAGAGATTATAGAAGAAGATGAGGCATATAAACTAAGCCATCTGGGGATTGATGGTAATGATTTAATCGGCTTAGGATTTGAAAAGGGAAAAATAATTGGTGAGATACTAGAGTACTTACTAGAAAAGGTAATGGAGAACCCCAAATTAAACCATAAAGATGCTTTAATGGAACTAGCCTTAAGAAAGTATTCTTCTCAGCTATCTCAACCTGAGGCGAAGGTTAAGGATCCAAATCCCTAAGGCTAGACTCAAATAAATTGTGAATTATATAAAAAACAAGGGATAAGCACAAAATTGAAAAGCAGAATTTTGGCTTCCTTTTTATATGCATTATGAAATGTGAATTGTTAAAAGTACATTGTGAATTATTAAAGCTTATGCTATTATTAAATTGTTACAGTCCAATTTGGGAGGTTGAAAAGATGGGAAAACTATTCGGTACCGATGGAATAAGGGGAATTGCTAATAAGGATTTAACACCAGAATTAGCTTTCAAGGTAGGTAGAGCAGGAGCCTATGTATTATCCAAAGGTAGAAAAGGTAAAATTGTAGTAGGAAAGGATACACGAAAATCAGGAGATATGTTAGAGGCAGCACTAACTGCTGGGATTTGTTCAATGGGGTTAGATGTAATCTCTTTAGGTGTAGTTCCTACACCAGCTGTAGCTTATTTAACTAGAATATATGAAGGGTTAGCGGGAGTTGTTATATCAGCATCCCATAATCCTGTAGAATATAATGGAATAAAGTTTTTTGACGAAAATGGATACAAACTCAATGACGATATAGAAGAAGAAATAGAAAGTATAATATTAAAAGATAAGGATATACCAGTACGTCCTATAAAAGAAGAAGTGGGACAAACGGTATTTGAGCATAATGGATACAATCATTATATTGAACATTTAAAAACTACAGTAGATGGAGACTTTAAGGAAATAAAAATAGCAGTTGACTGTGGAAATGGAGCTTTATATAGAATTGCACCTCAATTACTTAGAGAGCTACAAGGAGAAATAGTAGTTATAAATGATAAACCTAATGGAGGAAACATCAACGTAGAATGTGGTTCAACGAATCCTTCTATGATTCAATCCTTAGTACTAGAAGCAGGTGCTGACATTGGATTATCTTTTGATGGAGATGGAGATCGACTTATTGCTGTAGATGAAAAGGGAGATATAATCGATGGCGATCATATATTGGCTATTTGTGGCAGTTATTTATATAAAGAAGGGAAACTAAAAAATAATACAATAGTTGGCACAGTAATGACCAATATGGGATTAGATATATATCTAAAGAAAAATGGAATGGATATAGTTAAAACAGCTGTAGGAGACAGATATGTAATAGAGGAGATGCTGGCTAAGGGATATAATCTAGGAGGAGAACAGTCAGGCCATATAATCTTTTTAGATCACAATACTACTGGAGATGGATTACTAACAGGATTACAATTAGTTCAAGTGATGAAAGAAAGCAACAAAACTATGTCGCAACTAAATAGTTTAATGACTAATTTTCCTCAGGTGCTAGTAAATGCAAAGGTAAAGAATCAACTAAAAGAATCCTATCTAGAAGATGAGAAAATAAGAGCTGAAATTGAAAAAATAGAGAGCATGTTCCATGGGGAAGGAAGAGTCGTCATAAGACCTTCAGGAACAGAACCTCTAATTAGAGTCATGATAGAGGGAAAAGATGAAAAGAAGATAAGAGATATAGCCAACGGATTAGCCAAGCTTATAGAGGATAGGATAGGATAACGATAGTTTGAATATAACTAAAAAATTGAGGTGATAGTATTGAATTATAAAATAGTAGCCGATAGTAGTTGTGATTTAAACCAACAACTAAAAGAAAAAATGGATATAGGTTTAGTGCCCTTAAAGATAGATGTGGAAGACAAATCTTTTGTAGATGACCACAGTATGGATGTGAAAGAACTACTATTAGCTATGAAAAACAGTAATGAACCGGTGAGAACCTCTAGCCCTTCCCCAGGAGATTTTTTAAGTCAGTATGAAAAAGGAGAAAATGTATTTGTTGTAACCTTATCCTCTGCTTTAAGTAGTACTTATAGTAATGCAGTGTTAGCTAAGAATATTGCTCTAGAAACTAGCAATAAATTTATCCATGTATTTGATTCCCTATCAGCTTCTGTAGGTGAAACCTTGGTTAGCCTAAAAATATTTGAACTAATACAAAAAAACTTCAATCCTAAGGAGATAGTAAAAAAAGTAGAAGAATATATTGAAGGGATGAAAACTTTTTTCATATTAGAATCCTTGGATAATTTAATGAAAGCTGGCAGGATTAGCAAGACCATGGGACATATTGCCTCTATGCTATCCATTAAACCTATCATGGGTGGAGATGAAGATGGTACCATCAAATTGGTGGAAAAGGTTAGGGGTAGCAAGAGGGCCTTTAAAAGATTGGTAGATATTATTGGAGAACAAGGGGAGAATTTTGAAGATAAAATACTAGGCATTGCCCATTGTAATGCTTTAGAAAAAGCAGAAGAACTGAAAAGAAGTGTAGAGGAAAAATATAATTTCAAAGAGATAATCATTGTGGAAACAGCAGGATTGAGTACAGCCTATGCTAATGATGGCGGGATAATAGTGGCCTTCTAAAAAAACAAACTCTCTATTTAGAGAGTTTGTTTTTTTCTTGGTGGATAAAAAGTTGTTTTAGCTTTACATGAAGCTCATACTCAGAATCAGATATAATGCCTTTTTCTTTTGACAATTCCAATAGCTGTAAAAATCGTGAACACAATTCATATAGATCCTTATTAACTCTATCCACAACACCACCCCATATATTTA
>NZ_PPXY01000057.1 GCF_021655115.1 Clostridium sp. Cult3 | reverse complement strand
TAAATATATAATAATAATCCCTATGGATGTTAGCATGAATCTTTCATTAGCAAAGTAAAAGACCAGGCCTAAACCTGGTCCTCTTAACCTACTCAATTTTTATCTCTCTAACATATTCATCATCATAGCCCAATAAATTTATATTTCCTTCTAAATAAGCTTTAAGCACCTGCACCGCATCTTCTATCATATTATCTAATTCTTTTTCACTAATTAATAATTTTAAAATAGGTGGCAATATCTTATATGCATTTTCAACTACCATAACATATTTTAAATCCCCAGTTCCACTGCCCAGGGCCTTTTCAGCTTGTACTACTAGACTTAAAATTACCTGATTAACAAATTCTTTCTTACCTCTTTTGTACAAATATAAAAGCCCTACTATAACTATTATTATTGTTATAATAGAGCTTAGGTTCATCTTTATAAATTCGAGCATATTATTTATCCTCCTTAATCATTTCAATAATTCTATCAGTAGCTTTATCTACTAAGGCCATGGCTTCTGCTCTTGTAATTTTATCGTCATATCTTTTGTCAGTTAATTTAATGCCTTTCTTGGCCAAGTTATTATAGTATTCTTCTCCCCAATGTTTCTTATTCGCCACTTTACCAACTCCTTTTAATATATCTAGTTCCTTCCGAACATCTTGCTTGAACTTAATCCAGCCTGCCCAATTATTGTAGCTTAGTATTCGTGGGCAGTTTTTTCCTGACCAATCGAAATGTCTCCTAAGTTTATTAACTCCCCAATTTCTTTCGTACAACATCTTAGCTACTAACTTTACTGCGTTTTGTAGAGTCTTTTGCCTGTTTCCAGATTCACATATTTCTATACCTATAGATGTACTGTTACCTTGAGTACTGCCTGCGTGGTAGGCAATTTCATCTAATGGTATAGCTTCAATTGCTTCTATTTCATCTACAACTATATGCCAACTTGCAGATCTATTATTAGATGGATTTACAAGCCAATCCCTTTCATTTTGTGCGGTAGATCTTTTATTGGCTGTTGAATGAATGGTGATATACTCAGTCTTTATTTTTTTACCTGGTCTTTTCGCCTTGTTGACAGGTATATGCTGAACTTTATAATTCATTTTCTCACCTCCTATTAAGCTCATCCTTTATATAAGAAACATCCTTTTGAATGTTTTCTACTACCCCAAATTTTTTTGATAGTTCTTTAATAACCACCTGGTTTTCATATATGGTTACTTGATATTTTTCTTCCCTTTCTATATATTTCTTTTCCCGATTCTTGCTATCATAAAGTACATATATAAACAAAAATACATAAAGAGCAGCCCATATTCCATTTCCTGCTGCAAGTTTGAATAGTTGTTCTTCCATAAGCCACCTCCACCAAATTAAGTAAACCAAAAAGCACCCCGAAGGGTGCCTATGTTTAGGGTATGCGTCATATTAAATCATTTATCATGTTGTTTTTTGATTCTTCTATTTTCTTCGTCTAAAAACTTAATTGCTTTATCAAATGTTTCTAGTATTGTTTTTCCCTGTATACATTTCTTGTAATTTCTTATCTGGCTCTCATATCCACTTTCCATATCTTTGTTTAGAGTTTTCCAGTTAATTGTTATTTCAGGAATGTCTAATGGAAACGATATAGGAAATGACATCCCGCCTTCTTCCCTATGAATCGTATAAAAGTCCATATTATGCTTCATTAGGTTATAAGCATACCTTAATCCAGATAACACTTGTCCATTGATATCATTGTTTCGTCTATTTTTGTATTTATCATCGTTATGTTCTATGTGCCATTCATCTGTTGTTAAAACCCATAGTAATAATTCTCCTATAGATGAATATATATCTTTCTCATTTCTGTTTTCTAGACTATTTTCAAGTCTGCTATAAGCTTTTCTCAAAGCGTATTCGTTGTTTTTAAGGCGTTTAATCTTGTCCTTCACTGATTTTCACCCCCTAACACATTATACCATAGCAGGGACAAGAAGGGCATAAAAAATACACCCTTCTAGGTGTTAAGTTAAAATTTATTTAGTTGTATATTTTAATCTTTATATATATTAAACCCCTTCAGTATTTAACAATATATAATCTTCTATTGCCTGCCTATATTCTGCATTGGTTACATCATCTAATTTATAAATTTCACCGGTTTTAGGATTAATACCACCATTCATAATTCTTTCTGCGGCTATTCTAACAACAATTTGATTAATCATTATAAAATTCCTCCTTCCATTTCATCCGCTAACAACAACAGTTGATTTTCCAATTCTTCAATTTTTTGTTGTTCTGATGTTTTTGGTATTTCTATTTCTTCTAATATAGGTTGTTTCGTTTCTATATCAATACCTACAATTCTATATCTTGCATAGTCAATTTGACCATATTCTAAGTCAATGTAATCTAGTTTTGTAATTTCTGGTCTTGGCATAACCTTAGTACCCATCATTTCACCTAACTCACATACTATTTCACCATCTTGATTATAGATAATTCTCCTACCCACTTGTTTCATAATAAACCTCCTTATTAAATCTTAAATGCCCACCACGTTGCCTTATTAGCATATGCTGTACGTGCAATTGGTATTCGAAAACTCCCACCGTTTGAAGTATCAAGGTAAACACTACCGTAAGACGAATAGCGATTTCCTGCAAAATTAAAATTACCAATATGCGATGCCATTATTCCTTGCACAATAGATTTCCAATAAGTATTTATAATAGATATTTGGTCTGGTGTAGGGTCATCATAGCTCCCCGTGCTAATAGCTATAACTATTTCTGGTTTAAACCCAACGCCTGAAACACTTAGGAACGTGGATTCAAATTCTGTATCAGTAGAAGTACCATATTTATAAAAAGACATTGTGCTTGTATCCACGTATGCTGTTCCAGTTGCAAATTCAATACTACACCCCCTTTCACCCAATAATTGAAAAACCGAGCCAGTATATACAAGGTGTAAAATCTGCCCTGCTCTTATATCACCTTTTGACAACTCATCTCCACTAGATTTTCTTATTGATTTTGCCCCTAGTCCATTTATATTTAAGGTGCTAGCTCCTGTGTTTGCATTGGTAAATTTTACTTTTACACTCATGCCTTCGACTAAAGATGCAATTCCATTTATTAGTGTTGTATAATTATTAGCTCCATCTGCTATGGAATATGGTAGATGGACATAATCTGCCAAATGTTCTCCAATTAAATCATATGCATCTTCAATCCCATCCTCAATATTGTTCATATTTTGGGCTATTATAGGTGTGCCTGGTTCAATTATATTTCCTTCTGCAGGTACCAATGTTATAGTTCCGTCAGGATTTTCTATCTTTTTAAAGGTCCTGGGTCTTTCTACTTCTCTATTTTTCCATATTGTTCTTTCATATGCCATTCTATATCACTTCCTCTCCACATGTATAAGCTCCACAATAAGGGATTTTATCTATATTGCCTTTCGCATAGTTGTACAAAAGTAGTAGATTATATTCTAATCTATTAGCATCTTCATAACTAAAAGGTTGATTATATCTCCAATCCAACTTAGGTTGAATCCAGCCTTTAGGTTTATATAATTTATTACCTAAGATATTGATATTCCCCTCTACCCTATTTAAAACGTCTGCAAAAGGTATAGATTTCATATCTCTATCAAAATTTATACTCTCAAGGTTAATATCCCCTCTTAAGACTTCTGCTAAATCTTTGGTGGCTAAAGTATTTATTTCAACTCGGTTTAGGTCGTAAAAGTTATAGTAGCTGGTTGATGTGAAGGTTTTAGGCTCTAGTAGAAAATGTGTGGCTCGGTAATTTTGGAGGATTTCTTCGTAGGTTAAGGCTCGGTTGTAGAGTCTCAGTGAATGAAATATACCATTCCATAAATTTCCTATGCGAATTGGATTTATAGATGGTTTATATATAAAATCATCATCATTTTTTTCACTCCACAAATCACCATTTAAATATATTGTTAATGTTTGATTGTCTTGACTATAGGTAAATGTAAGACTATTCCCCTTGTTCGTTCCTATTTTTGAATACTTATAGGCGGTCAATCTTGTACCGTTATTATATAAAACAATATATATATAATTTACATAGGTATATATATCAAAACCATTAACCATAACATTACTTTTAGTTATTATCTTTTTAGTAAGAGGTATATCCTCAAGTTCATTTATAACAATGTCTATTGTAAAGCTATCAGAATTCAACGAGTCATTATCATCAACCTCCACATAATCATCCACCCCATCAAACCTAAGTCCACCATCAACCCAGCCACTATCCTCTGTAAAATCAAAATTCATCAACTGCCCATCATTACCGTTACCGCTTAAATCCTTCCAAATACTCTTACTTTGTCCATTTTTCATTAGTTGCCTTTGTGCCCTTGCATCTAACCATAATACTAAACCATCTTGTACTATCCCATACTACACACCACCCTTAGTTTCTGTCTTGCCTGAAAGATACCCTGCATATTCGAATTCTTGTTTAGTTATCCTGGATAGTTTCTTAGCATCAAAAGAATCCTCTACTAAAACTATATCTCCACATTCTAGACAAGGATTCTGTCTCCAATTAATATTATAAATAGCCCTTAGGTTATACTCGGATATAATCCATTCAGCTACTTCTTGAGCATGTTCCAATGTATTTATAAGAGGATTATCAATCTTAAATGAATTACCTTCCTTGATTCCCTCATTATAAAAAGTAAACTCTTCTTTTTCTTCTCCATTATTAATAACCATCACTAGGGAATACAAGAGTTTGTTCAGCTTAATCTGAGGTTCCTTATACACATTATCAAAGGTTATATTCTTCATATCGTAACCCTCATCTACTGCTACATAAACCATTCCAGTAAACATATCGGGACCAGCAAAATAAATGTATTGAGTATCTCTTTCATCTAATATTTTGAACTGTTTTATCTGCAATACCCCATACCTATCTTGATATATTGCAGCTTTCCCAGCTATACCTAGGTATTGTAAAGCCTTTCGTGAATTAAGAGGTTTAATAAATCCATTTGTAGGAATGTTTTTTAACTCTTCGTCTATGAAATAATTTTCTACATTAGACTTAATCAATATATCCTCTGCTAGATCATAAAGGTTAGTATTATTTATACTTGTGTATTCCTTGTTTTCTAGTAACTCAAATATATCTCTTGCTATAAATGTAGTAGTTAATGCTCCTTCATCACTCTGCCAATCAGTTAGATAAAATTTTCCCATAGGCACAAGCTCAAATTCATCTTCTGATATTTCTATACCTATAGATGCAGTAACTTCTTGTCTTTCTTTTAAGAACCTATAGAAACCTTCTGGATTAAGAATATTAAATTCTTTATTGGAGTTATCTATAGTAAATCTAATTTCATTTGAAGGAATTTTATCGCTTATAATATTCATTTCTTCAATTATATTGAATTTGATTAATTTATCATCATCATAGTCTTTAATTACTCCAAAGTCTACTTCTGTTATTCTTACTCTCCTGAAAGGTTTAGCCCATTTTTTTATGGTTATAACTATTTTCCCATAGTTATCTAAGCCTTGTACTAGTACATAAGTAGCTTTATCATTATCTATAACTGTTTCTTTGTGTATTAAAGTACCATCTAACCTATAGACTTCAATGTCAAAATCACTGGCATATTCATTGGCCAATACATCAAAGGTAATAGTTAATCCCATGGAATTATGTTCTTCTGTGAAATTAAATTCTAACACCTGGTATGGATTAAATACTCCATTTTCATCACATATATCACCACTCCACCAACCTAATTCTGAATCCCCTTCATTAGGTTTTGGGGGAATATAAAAGCTACCATCAAGTTTGAAGTAATCTCTCTCAAAGGTAGCATATTTATGGCTCATGTTTCTTATTTTATTGGTTAATTGTTCTTTTCTACTTATAGGAGCTTCGCCTGTTACTGTAGAGGTATTATCATCATAAGCTTCATTGTCTAGGATTTCAAAGGATACTTTAGCTGTAGTTTTTCGTGTAGGTGCATAGACTGCTTGTTTAAATTGTCTACTTACTTTTATCATGTTTACACCTACCTTTCTATGATGTTCATTTTTACATCAAGCCAATATCTAATCCTTCCATCTTTATAATCCATACCTTTAGCATTAGGAGTGCCTGCATAAAATGTTTTGGTTACTCTTCTACCATACATATCTATGAAACTTACATTGAAGAAATTTTTATTTTTCACATCCATAAGTTTGTTCATTTCATTTTGGTTCAATTTCTTCCAAGTTAGATTTAGTTTATACTTATAAGCTGTTACCTCTTTTATCATTAAACCATTAGCATTTCTTTCTGCCTTGCTTATTTCTTCATAGTCTACTACATAATCAGTAGGTGTAGGTATGTCTACACCATCTACTGTTAACATATGCCTACACCTCCTATATTGGTTTTATTACAGGTTCTCCTATTCTTTCTTTCTCCCTATCCATGATAGGTCCTAATATTCTTCCCACAGTTATTCCATCTATTTGTAAGATTATATCTCCACTTTCTTGACCTTGATTGTTCTCTACCATCTGCATTGATTGTAATACTGCTGAACCTACTGCACTAGCCATATCATCTGTATTAGGTTGTATCCCTTGCTGTATACTTCCAGCTGTCATATTTATAGCAGAAGATACTTCATATATGTTGTCCTCAATACCATCTGCCATCATTTCCATAAAGTTAGGCATCCATTTATCAGCCTTGGATCCGGGGCCCTTCTTTGTAGGCGAACTAAATCCTAAGAAATCTTTTACTGTATTAGCAACGTTTGATACTGCATCTTTTACCTTTCCTATCATTGCATTTATACCATCAATAAAATTTTGAATTAAATTTCTACCCCAGTTCTTTGCATCTCCTATTATTCCATGTATTTTTTTATCTGCTATTTTAAAAGGTTTCATTATTGCATTTACTAATTTGTCCTTCATATCAGCTATACCTTGTTTAATTTCATTCCATTTATCCAAAATATACTTTTTAATCTTATCCCATGTTTCCTTTAGACTTGTCCATGCTTGATTAATAGGATCCAATATAACTTTTTTAATTCCATTCCAAGTAGTCTCAGCAATAGATTTTATGCCATTCCATAAGTTACTTAAGAATTTTTTTATTGAATTCCATATCTCAGATGTTTTAGTCTTTATTGAATTCCAAGTTTTTTCATCATGTTCCCTTATTTCGTCCTGGTTCTTTTTGAAGATCCCTGTAATGCTTTCCCAGATATCAGAGAAAAAATTTTTTATACCTTCCCACACTTCTTTTATTTTTGAAGTTATTCCATCCCATAACTCTACGAAAAAATCTGCTATGCCATTCCAAATTTCTTCTGCCTTATCTTTTATGCCTTGCCAAGTTTCTTTTAGCCAAGGGCCTACTGTATCCCAATTCTTATATAAAGCTGTGGTAATAGCAATTACCGCCCCTATAGCTATAGTCACAAGACCTATTGGAGAAGTTATTGCAGCTATAGCTAGCTTAAAAGCAACTGCAGCTCCTTTCGCTATTCCTATTACAGCTGTATAAGCTGTTACTACTGCTGTTTTTGCCAATATCGCACCCTTTACTATTCCAAAAGCTGCTGCCATGCTCCCCAATACAATAATTATAGTATCTAATACAGGCTTGCCATCTCCTAATAGCCAATCTATGAGGTTGGCGAATGCATCAAATAGTTTCCCTATCCAATCCATCACCTTAGCTATTGCTGGGGCCATTAAATCTATAAACCAATTTACAAAAGAAGCCACAAATTCAGTATAAATATATCCAGCTAATTCAAATATTTTAGCTCCAAGCTTTAAAAAGCCTTCAAATAAATGCTGCCCTCCATGGTCCCACACCCATACTAATTTTTCTCCTAGATTAGCTAAGGTTTCTAAAGTTGCTCTTAATATATCTAAAAAAGTTTGTGCCACTACATTTCCTACTTCTCCCCATACATTATTCAAAGATGTACCTAGTCTTTCTAATATATCTAATATAGACTGTATTATGTCATGGATAGCTTGCATTATAGCTGTGCCAGTACCTGCATTAGTCCAAGCTAAAGTAAATGAGTTTGCTACATCCCCTACAAGCTTGAATATATTTTGTAATATCTTAAATATTGTAGACATTATTTGTTGCCCTGTCCCATTGTTCCAAACCTCTCTCCAACTAATGCCTATTTGTTCTATTAACTTTAGGATATATAATATAGTATTAGCAATTGTTTGCATTAATTGAGTGCCTAGATTGTTTTCTTCCCAAGCTAATCTAGTAGCTTTAGCTATATCTCCTATTAGACCAAATATATTTTGCAATATCCTAAGCATAGTTTCTAATATCGCCTGCCCTGTTCCATTAGTCCAAACTTCTAACCAAGACCTACCTATAGCCTTAATCAATTCTTTTATTTCATCTAAAGCATATTTCATTGCATCTATTGTGGTCTGCCCTTCATTCTCCCACGCCTTCTTAAACGGTTCAAATATTTGTCCCATAATTTCTTTAAATTTTTCTATTCCAGATATATCTATAGTAGCCAAATCAGGCATTTCCATTTCAAAACCACCTGCTCCGCCACTGCCACCACCTGCATCATCTTTGCCTTTATCTAGGTCCAGTTGATTTATTTCATCAAAAGGCATGAGCATGCCTTTTGCTTCCTTACCTGCCTTCTTGGCTTTCTTGCCAGCTCCACCAGCTGCTTTACCTAAACCATTCATGGCTTCTATCTGCTTATTCATAGCCTTAGCCGAATTAAAGGACTGTTTATAAGTTTTCCCAAATAACCCACTTATAGCACTTGCTATATAGGTAGTTACTGTTGCTACTGCTTGCATTAAGGCATTTAAAGCTGGTAAAACAAAGCTATAAATAGGCTGAAATGCTACTAGTAAATTAGTTCTAATTACGTTTAAAGAATGTGCAAATTGCTGGTTGGTATTAAAAGCGGACCACATATAACTGATCATACCTTTTAGACCTTTTATAATTAAGCCATATACAATTAAATTCCTTGCTATCATACGTGATACTCGATTCATTGTATTTCCAAAGTTAGATGCAGCATTACTGGCCTTTTTAGATTCATTAGTGAACATCCTCTTTAGCCAGGACAAATTAAAAATGGACTTTCCTGCTTTCTTTGCAGAACCACCCATTTTGTTAAATTTATTACCTGTATCATCAGCTTTATCCCCTACATTCTCAATCTCATTAGCTAATTCTTTGTTTTTAGCTACTAGAGGATCTAATTCAGATATAAGCTTATCTATTTCTGCGGACAATTTATTAAACTCTGGATTTGACTTTAATAATTGTTCCATAGTTTCATCTTTAGTCATCCCAGATAGTGCTGGCATATCTTGATAGTTTCTTATTATTGCATCCTGTGCTGCAAATAATTGTTCTAATTCACTTCTGATTTTAGATATTTTAGCCTCTGTTTTTTCGTATTCTGAATTCATTTTACTTACACTTTTAGATACTTTTTCACTGGCACCTAATCCAGTTTGGCCAAAATTTCTAAAGCCTTTTCCGATGTTACTAATAGACTCTTTAATAAAGTTATTGTTTCGTCTTGCCATACCACTAAACATATTTTTAAAGCTGTTATTGAAAGCCTTTCCCAGCTTATTTATTTCCGCATTTAACGATTGAGGGTTAATTTCTACATCTAACTGTATAACTCCTACACTCGTAGTATCTGCCATGTATTCACCACCTTTCAGGCATAGAAAAAGCATCTACTAAATAGTAGATGCTTAGTTTATTTTGACTTACATTTTCCATTTATGTCCACAATTCAAGCACTTTACAAAACCCTTGTATTTTTTGCTTGTTACTGCTCCAACTGCCCCACCTAAAGGGCTAAATAATGCCGTACCTACTGCGGCCCTTCCTAAACTTAATCTTTTTCTTCTTTCTACATATTGGATAGAGGTACTTTTGCATTTAGGGCAATGCGCTATCCCTTCTATTTCCATTTGCTTTTCTCTATATTTATTTTCTTTTTTCATTTCTTCTATTCTATCTTTATGCTCTTGCTTTTCCAATTTCTTTTCTTTTCTTCTTTTATCTGCTTTATCCATTTCGATTTCTACTTGTTTATTAAAATCTTCTTTAAACTTCTCCCAGAAACTCATAATCCCACCCCCGTACCATATATTATTACCCTTATAATACCAAATATGATATAGGGATTCAAATTTATTTCCCAAATGCCTTTTTACACATATCCTGGAATATTTGTATCTGCCTTTCAGCTTCCTTTTTATCCATAATCACTTTGTTTATATGTTTATTTCTCCATTCATTTCTGATTCTATGTTGATTCTTAGTGAAGTGCTTTAACATGTCTTTATCATTTTCACTTCTAATTGATATAACTTGTCCTAGGGGAGTTTTTGAATTAAGGCCGCCTAATAAGGTGATAAACTCTCCCCAGGACATATCTTCTTCCTGTCTAAGCCTTATTCCATATTGAGTAGCAAAGGAGGCTTCAATTAGCCCCCAGTCTTCATATAAATCAAACCATATTTCTCTACCTTGACCATCTTTATAAATCTGTCGCTTTACGAAACATGCCCTCTGCTTGCTCGTATTCTATTTCCTGAATAGCTGCCACAATTGTTACAAAAATTACTTGATAATTTTTTATAGATAAATCCATCTCCGCAAGTTCTTTTGCAGCCTTTTCTCCTAGTAGCATTTCTATCGCTTCATCAAGGAAATCTAAATCATCAATGTCTGCCTTTTGTAACATCTGTTGCATCTTAAGAATTGTATTTTTTCTATTATCTACTTCATATATCTTGTTTTCTGCAATTTGTATTTTAGGTTTTTCATTTGTTAACTTTGCAGAAATATCATATACTTTACTCATTCTTTTTTACCTCCTTTATTTCTTCGATTAAAGTACCATAAGAGGTTGAGTTTATTTCCTCATACCTCTTTTTGGTTACTTCAAATATTTCTCCTTTTTTTCTTATCTTATTTCCTTTAACGTCATTAAATGTTCTCAATACTTTAGCTTTCACCTAGCTCACCTACCTTTAAGGCACTATGGGTGCAGGGACATATTCAGGTTTACCATCACTCAATACGTCAAATTCTAAATCTGCCACATCTGTAGACTCTCCAGAACCTGGATTAGTTACGTCTACAATACAGTCAAAAGTAAGCTTATCTCCATTAGGGAATTCTACTCCAAACTTAGAGGAACAATCTAGTCCACTTTTCCAGGCTGTAGATGCTACATAATCATTACCAGGGTCTCCTACATGCCTTTTACCATTTAAGGTTAGTGTAAAACCCTTACCTGTCATTAACCTTCTAACCCAACCTTCTGTATCCATAGGAGTCCATTCCTCTGTATTACCATCTATAGCTATAGAGAAGGTTGTTAAGTCTTTTATGATTTTCATATCTTCTTCAGAACTTTCTCTACCCTTAATACCAATCTTAAAATCGATATTAAAGACTGGAAATACACCACTTGTTACAGTTGCCATATATCATTACCTACCTTTCATATATAATTTCCAAATCAATAACATACTCATATATTCCAGAGTCATCTACACCTAAATAAATAGGCTCTGGATCTCTCATATTAAACTTAATCACTCTTTTACCTGCTACTTCTACATTAGTTAAGCCATTTATAGCATTATAGACTTCTTGGGCCTTCAATTCACTTTCTCTTACGTTTTTATTCCAATGGATTAATATTCTAATACCTTTACCTCTGTAACTGCTGTTCTGTAAACCACCAATGGCCATGGGATTTACAAAAGCTTGACCATTATAAATTACTATAGCCTTTTCATCTGTGGTCCTTAACCCTCCACTTGACCAGTTAGGGCAATCTATTTTAGTTTTTAGCCAATCTCTAAAATCACTAATTGTCATTTAATCACCCCACCTGATAATTGTTTAAGAAATTCTCCATAGGTTTGAGCTAACCACATTTTTTTAGGACCATAGATAAATGGATCTAACCATCTACCCTGGGCATATTGATTTACAAGGGTACTAAAATCATAATCAGGATTATAATATAATCTCCTAGCATAAGGCGTGTTGTAGCTTAAAAATCCTCTATTGTTTTCTGTTCCTGTTACCGCGGATTCTTCTAAGTTGCCTGTTTCCTTTGGAACTACTTGCATATTGTTTACCTCTGTTTTCATAGCTTCCATAGTCAAAGGTAAAGCTTTTATTGCAGCATCTTCTATCTTTTTTATTGCCTGAGGATTGAGTTTAAGTTTTCCTTTTATTTTCATCATTTACATCAAGTCCAATTCTGTAGAATATATTGAACCATCTGGATTTCTAGGTTTTCTGGACCTATAAATGGTTCTTTTTATGCCATCAACGATTACATATCCTTTTATAGGTTGTCCTGGATAAATATCTCCTTTGAATAAGGCTTTGCCAGTTAATTCTACTACTTGTTTTTGTTCGTTAAGAGTAGTCCTGGACCTTTCACTAAAGTTACATTTTCCATCAAATATTAATGTATTAGTTACTCCATCTTCATCAGGAACCTCTGCATAGACCTTTATTGGTGTTACCATAGCCCAATCTGGAAATGGAAGCTTCATGCTATAACCTCCTTGTAGATAGGCCTGTTTGTGCTAAATAGTCTAATGTTTTTTTATCTGCTATAATTCCGCCAGGACCTTGATTTTCTTTGCTAAATGATAAGCTTACATCCCCAATACTAAATCCACCTAAAGGAGAGTTAAGGTATTCTCCATAGTTATTAATAAATTCCGCTTGATGGCATACTGCCTTCTGGACCATTTCTTGCTGGTATTCTGTTAGGTTTTCAAACCCTCTTTTTCTAATTCTTCCATATGTCAATCTATCTACTTGGTCGGATGATTCTTCTAGTAATTTAGTAGCTGCATTTTCGTCTAAACTTCCTTTAAAAGTGTTTTTATAATACTCATAATCTACATAAGCCAAACAACTCACCCCTTAAAAGCTAAAGAGAGAGCTATTTGCCCTCTCCTTTTTCCTTACCATCTTTCTTTAAAGCATCTAGTTCCTTTTTTAATTTCTCATTTTCTTTCTTTAACTTTGCTATTTCCTTAGTTTCTTCTGTTTCTATTTCTTCAAATACTAATTTATCATTTTTCAATTCTGCTATTTTATATCCCATATTCCTATATTTTTGCTTTTCATCTTCTGAAATTTTATATTGTCTATTAGCTTTTATTGCATAAAACATACATTATCCCTCCACTCCACTAGCTTCAACATTTATTGCTATAGCATCTTTTTTAGCCTTGATAACAAATAAATCAGTGTACATTCTGTTTTGATACAAGTAACCAAATGCAGAGTCAGGAGTTTGTCCTTTGTTCCATAGGTATATATCAGCAACTTTTACTGGTGCCAATATTGCAGAAGTATGATATAGCATCATGTTAATTTGCTTAGCTCCTTCTCCTGGTGTAAAACCTTCGGAGAAATCATATAGAGTTTTCATTCTGTCGGATGGTACTGTTACTATAGTTACTTCATCTAAGGACCTAACATTTCTGTTAACGTTTTTAGCCCCTCCACTTACATCAATAAATCTTTGTATTTTCTCTGCGTTCTTTAACATAGTATAAACTCTAGGGGTAACCTTTAGCATTCTACCAGACTGTGGTACTGCTGCTTCATCCATATCTTCCATCATCTTATCGAATACCTGCAGTATATTAGCCTCTGTTAATGTTTCAGTATTTACTACCCCACCATTTGCAACAAATTCAGAATATAGTTTAGAATATCTAAAAGAGTCTAATTCAGGTATAGCTTGCTCCTGATTAAATACTGCTGTGATATTTGCTGCAGATAATACTTGATTAGTTTCATCTACATCCATCTCATCTACATAAAATTCAATGTTTCTATCGTGAGTAAGAGAAAATGCTTGATAAGTATTTCCTACTACCCCTCTGTTTTTAGAACCATCTCTTGCATGGTCCTTATAACCAGATAATTCTATAGTTGGTATCCTTATAGTTTGTGCATCTATAAAATTATACCTTCTATTTGATGCCATATCAGCAGATGTCAATTCTCTTTGAAATTGTTGTTCTATTTGTCTTTCAAATCTTTCAGCATAATTAATACTCATTAATTATCATCCTTTCTTTATTTTTCCTCTAAGTTTCCAAATGCAGCCGCTATTGCATCATCCATTGCCTGAGGATTGTTAGGTTGTTCATTTCCCACCTTCTGAAAACCTGGTTGTTCTTCCTGCTCATCTTGCTTTTCTTCTATAAACAAGAAACCCTTGGTCTCTTTAAGTGAGTTAATTTGTTCATCTAATCCTACAACTTTGCCATCTTCGCTTAATACAAGTTCATCTTTCTTGATTAATTGAGATACTATATCCTCATCATGCACTTTTCCATTTATGGCCAACTTAATAGCATTGTTAAGCTGAAGTTCTTTTAATTCTTTTTCATAGGTTTCTTTAGTAGTTTGATTTTCTTGTTGTAATGTTTCAATTTGTTCCTTTAGACCATCTACATCTATTTCTTTCAAATCTTCTAGCTGCTTATCTCTAGTTTCTAAATCTTCCTCAAGTTTCTTCTTAGTCTCTGCCAATGCATTATATTGCTCTTTAGGTACTGCATACTTTGGAAACTCTTTGTTAATGTCTTTCATCAATTCTCCTTGGTCTAATTGACCATCTTTTGTGTGCTTTTCAATAAGTTTTAAAATCCATTCCATTATTTATCCCTCCATACTTTTTTATACTGGTCAGTGCCAGTCTTGGGTTCTTTCAGTTTATACTCATAAATACTAAAAAGAGTAATAAAAAAAGACCTTATCTGGTCTTCATTGAAATCTTCTTAATATTCTCTGGGTTTTCTATTGTCCTAAAATGATATATTGATAATAAATGATTGATAATTTTCTCTTTGCATATTTCAATGCCTTTTGATAAGTCAAATTCTCTTGGGTTTGTACATATACAATGCTCTACTGCTATATATCCATTTCTTAATTTAATACTCATAATGATAAGATTATTATAGTCTACATGAATAGTTTTCTCTGCTTGATTATATTCATTTATTACGAATTGTCTTTTATCCATTTTTCTTTTTCCCCATAGCAGTTAATATTATTAAAGTTAAGCATATAATTAATGTTACCTGTGTAGCTGTAGCCATGTTATCCCTCCTAATATATTTTTTCTCTCCTATAGGCTCGTCTTAGCTGTGGATTCTCTTTCAAGAATTCCCTCATTATTCCTTGCCATTCTTTAACCTTAGAATTATATTGCTTTATATTTTCTTCATCAATAGACCCTTCTGCCAATCTCTTATATCTTCTTATTTGCCTTTCAATATATCTTTGCCTTTGTTCATTCTTGTAGTTCTCCAATGCTTTTTCTTCATCTGGCACCTTTGGCAATGTCGTTATCCCTGGAAAGTAAGTACTTAGGTTATGCCTGCAATTAGGATGCATTAAGCCCTCTTCCATAGCAGTACTTAATAGAGGATAGTCTCCAGCTTCTTTACTCCCACCACCATATACATCATCAATAATTATCTTCCCTTGCCATGGTACGCATAATTCGCAAGCTGTAGCATGGGCTGATACTACCACTAAATACAATCCCATCTCCTGCCTTTTCTTCCCTTCTGACATTAGGTATGCCCTATGATTAGCTGTCCTTAGTGCCATTTCTGCATAAGAAGCAATATTAACCTTCTTGCCATCTGCATAGGTTATTGCATCTATTCCTTTATCAAGAAAATCTTTAGTGGCCATATCTATAGCTTGGTCCAATGTAACTGTCCCTGTATTATAATGTACCTGGGCCTTAAATATAGTTTGTCTATATATATCATCCATACGCCTTAGTACCGCCGAATTAGCTTCGTTAAAATCCTTTTCAACTGTTTTCGTCAGAGCATTAAATTTATTATCGTTCATTCTAAAAAAGACTTCATCCCTAGGTGTAGGAGCTTCTTGCCATATTCTTACGTTTTCTAATACTTCCTCGACCATTTCTTTCATGTCCTCTGATTCTATCGGTGGAGTTATTGGTTCTAAATCTCCTGGAAGTTTCACAAATACATTATCTACATATTCATTCTTTATTTCTTTTATAAATTCATTTACATTGTCTTGAGATTGTTTATAAGTTTCTACTAGTGTAAAAGTTATAAGTTCTTCTATAGGTTCACTATATTTACCTATGATCTTTTCATTTTCTTTCCTAAACCTTTCTAGATCTCTAAGTTTAGCCGATTGCCATTGTTCAAATTTAAAACCCTGTTTAAGTTCTTCTTCCTCATGCCTAGATAAATTCCTTCTCATAGATCTAATTAGGTCTAATTCCATTTGCTCATATATGACCCGTATGTCATAGGCCTTATCTCTATCATTTCTTCTATTCTTCATCTTCTAGGCCCTCCTGCTTTCCTTTTCTGAATCTATCCACCCATGCAGCAGGTTCATCTATAACTTTATCTCCTTCCTTTATCCTTTTAACTTCTAAGGCCTTTTCTTCATCTGTCCAGGTATCACCATATAATTCTTCAATTGCCTGCTCTAAACTCATAATTCCATAAGTCTTGGCTTTTCCTACTACTTCTACAGTGCTATCAAAATCAGGGCTTGCATATTCTCCAAAGTTTACGGTTACCTCATAATCCTTAGGAGATTGTTTCTTCATATTGTCATATACCTTTAGAGTGGTATCTACTAATAATGGGATTACTTCTACTAATACATCTATAATCTTCCCTCTAGTGTATAATGTAGTCTTTTCCTTTTCCCTTTGTGCCTCTGCATTATCTGTTTTCTTTAAATCTATTCCTAGTGTAGAAGGTGATATAATTCCTTGTAAACACATATCTAAAGTGTTAGCATAACTTTCTACAAATGCAGTGTAATTTATATCCGCTTGTATCTGATCTATTTGGTCCTTAGATTCCTCCTTCATTGATGTAGCAATCTTAATAAACTGGTTATCAAAGGGGTTAGGTCTCATTACTGCCCCTGTATCTGGATTCTTTGGTACCAAGTCCTCAGGTATATAATTCTTTACCCTTCCTGCTCTTATGGCATCTATCCATTGAGAAATAACTTCATCTAATGCATCAAAGTTATCACTCTTACGTTCAAATATAGAATTACCCCTATTCTCAAATTTAGGTGATTTAAAGAATTTCATAGGTACTGCCATTATGAAGTCACCAGCAAAGGTAATTTTAGTTAGGTGTGCTATCTCTGGGACTTTTGACAAAGGCACTTCTTTGTCGTTTTTATCATATAGCTTATAATCTATATAGCCTTTACCGTATATTTCTTCTAGTCTATAGGTTTCTTTATCGTAGGTATAGTAAGCATAAAATACTACTTCCTGGAGCCTTCCTCTTTTATATCTATAATAAACATCAGAACCACTAAAGAATTCTATTATTGGGTACTCTGTTATCTCTGTATCTACACTGAGCTTAAAGGCTCCATCACCACATATTAGAGTGTCTTTTATGGCTCCGCCTAATATCTCATCGCTAAATTTGTTGTCTAAAGCTATTTCATCCCATAGGTTTTGAGTCTCTTCACTAGCTAAATCTATGCTATCCAAATCAGCTATAACAATATCAGCCAACTTATCAACTATTTCTCCAGGTAATCCACTATGGAACTTTCTTATACTTGAATCTGCACTTGGTACTGCTGCCCAGAACCTTGACTCACCTACATCATCAATTGCAGTTTGTTTAAAAAATTGGTCTAGCTCACTTGGATCTCCTCTGTACCAGATCCTATTTCTTAATACTGTTCCTGGATGAGATAGTGGCTCCTTAATCGATATTTGATTATCTGTTGCTGGTACTATGTTAAGTAGTTTTGCTACCATTCCTTTTATCACCTCTCTTAACCCCATAATTTAACCTCCTATTCAATACTAGTTACTGGAAATTATTTCTGTGTTCTCCTATAATTTAATTACAGGCTCTGCCAAGCCAAGTATTAAAGAAAGGAGAATATAAATGAAACTTAATCACGATTGCGTTAGAGATTTGTTACTTTACATTGAAGAAAACCTTAAATATGGTTATTACATCAAAGTTAATGAAGTCCAAATCGGCAATTATTCACAACATGAAATACTTTATGCAGCTGATAAATTGCTTGAAGCAGGTTTTATTAATGCCACTCGAAAAGAATATATAGACAACCCTGGAATTCCCGTGATTAGGATTAATTCAATCACCTGGAATGGTCATCAATTCCTAGATAATATACGTGATAATAAAGTTTGGGAACATACTAAAGGTATTCTATCTAAGTTTTCATCAGTATCTATTGGCATCATCAGTAGTGTAGCTGCACAAGTAATCTCTAACTTAATAAAAACGCAAATGGGATTATAATACTTTTGCTTTTTCAGACTCAATAATAATGTCTTTTTCATTAGGTATTGCAAGTTTTAAACCTAACTCAACTATACTACTTTCTGCTTTAGCGGTAATGGTATACTCAGTAATAAAGGGTATTTCATTACCGTCTATTTTTAACGAAAATTTATCTCTAGTATCTATAAGTTCAAATTTTTTACTCATAATTATTACCCCCCATAACATTTAATTCTACTTCTACAACTTCAAAATCCTTGCTACATTCTCTCCTTTTGAATTCCCATTCTGCATCTTCCTTATCCTCAAAGGTCAATGCCCTATTATGTGATATTCTTTGTCTATATGGATATTCACTGTAGTCAGTCCCACATAACCACTTCTTGGTCCTTTTATCTCTTATAGCATACATCTAATCACCTATTCCTATTTTATTTCTAAATGGTATCCATCCATATTGACTAGCATTAATTGTATGGTCATTCCTATCCTCTGGCTCGTACTTATCCTCTTTCCATGAGTATGACTCCATTTCTCCTATATGATTAACACAATGGTCTAGTACTATATAATCAGCCTGTGGCTTAGTCTCACTAACATTAATCCACCCTAACATGAAGTGAATTCTATCTATTACTTCAACTTTCTTATAAGCATTTAGGAAATTATAAGCACATCCATGTTGCCTTTTGTATTTCTTAAGCTCTGTTATAGTAGCTTGGTCTGCATTATCTATGAATACATCTCTAGCAAAGCCCCATTTCTTTCTATTTCTTTCTAAAAAAGCTATTAGCCTTGGAGGAATATCAGAAGGTGCCAATGGTATCTCTAAATTAGCATTGTTATACACTTCTTCATCCAGGATAATTAATTGGCCTTTATTAGTTATGCCTTGATATATAAAAGAAATAGTATCAGGACTCTCTTGGGAATATGCTGTATCTACACCGCATGAGAATATTTCAAACTTAAGCAAGTCCTTTCTATCTGCCATTCTCTTTTTAAGCCAATCTATGGATCTTACGTTATTCTTTCTACTAAAATTAGGAAATATTAATCCTGTAGCTCTACCTCTTAATCCTTGTATCTTATTTTTATATAGCTTGGTACCTCTAGGTACATTTGTTATGATCTGCTGCTTCTTTTCTTCTGTTAACCCTAGGTTATGGTCAAAAGAAAAGAACCAATGTACCCATCCAGGCTTTGGTTCTTCATCTAGCATGTTATTTAATTCTGTTGGAGCATCATTTTTATATTCAGGCAGTGGTCTGCTACAGTTTATATATTCTTTGTATATCGGTAAGCTAGGGTCATCTGGATTAAGAGTTCCAAGAAGATAATCACACCTCATGGATATTTCCCTTACATAATCCATATCTGCTATGTTTATTTCGTCAATGTATACACATCCATATTGGCCACCTAGGGCCTTCTTCCATCTGGTCTTATTGTCATATCCTAAAACATAAATTATCTTTGTCCCCTGGGAAGTTTGATAGGTTATATGCGGTAGTGAGTGTTGTCCTTTACCTGATGCATTATACTCTACCAAGTTCCCAAATATATCAATTATGCCCAGTTCCTTATTTATTATATTTTTCTCTATAGTTCCTAAATCTAGCCCTGATAATACATGCAATTTTTTAGGACTATCTGCTACTTTTAGCATAAATTTTACTATTCCTACAGTGGTTTTTCCAGCGAACGTGGTCCCTTCAAGGAATTCTACTGGTGCATCGTGTTTGAGGAATGCTTTGTATTTATCTGATAGTAAAAATTGCTCTGTCATGATATCAATCTTCCTTTAACTGCTTTAAGATTGAGTCTAGTTTTTCTGTTCCTGCATCTATATCCATATCTACCTTATCAGTGAATAATGCGTATCTTCTTCCAAGTAATTCAGCAGCTCTTATTCTCTCTCTTGCTGATATTTGTTTCTTGACCACTCTGGCTTCACTCATAAAATCTCCTATATTTTCAGTAACTACCACTTCCTCATCTATTTCTCCTCTCATAGCAGCAGTAAGATGTTTTAAAACTTCGTCCGCTTTTGCTATTCTTTTATCTTCTAGCTCCTTAAGCCTTTCCTTTATAAAAAAGTCAAGTTTAGTAAGGTTTTCATTTCCTATTTGTTTAGCACTTCTTTCACTATACCCTGCTCTTTTAGCTGCTTCTGTTGCATTCCCTAATTCAACATAGTAATCTATAAATCTTTTCTGCTTTTCAGTTAATTTTCTCTTATTCTCCATATCACCACCTACCTTAGTTTTGCATAAAAAAAATACCTCCAAGTAGATAATCTAATTTTTAATTAATTAGACTTTCTACTTTGGAAGTATCATATCATATGGCTCTTTTATTGGATGTTATAATTGATTTAAAATATCCTTAAAACTACCATCTAGTTTTGTAGCCATATTGTTATCTAGTTTCCTAAAAGTTTCCTTACAAAAATCAATTCTTTTGCTAATATATGGTGCACATTCAATAACCTGATTAATCAAACCCTTTTCTTCAATCTCTTCAAAACTAATTGTTTTTTCTATGTCTTCTTTTCTTCTACCATACATTTTCTCACCTTCAGTTTCATTAGAAAGTATATTTATAGCTTTATTATTATTAGTATATTCATTTTTAAATCCACCAGTGTTGCAAATAAAATCTATAATTCTATGCAAAAATAGATTTTTTATCTCAAAAGATATGCTATTATATATTTCATGTTCTTGATTATTGCATTCAGTTTCACGTTCACTATTATGTCCATAATGTCTATTTTTTCTCGTTCTTAGACGTACACTCCCGTATACTTCTTTATAAACAGAGTTATGATTATATTGTGTTTTTTCTTGTATTTCTAACAATATAGGATAAATTATATTGCGATTAAATCTATCTTTTTGCAAATTATAAAGCATGTATAAGTAGCTATAGTCATCAAAAAAAGATAATTGTTTGAGCCATCTAACAATTAGCATTTCTTGCTCCTTATCTGAAAGTTTGGTTGTATAAAAAGCTGCAAAATATTCTTGAAATGAGCGATGCGAAAACCTATAATTTAAACCTTCTTTAACCAACATACATACAGACTGTATTAAATCCTCCTTAAAATCATCTACATTAAATATTATGTCTGGTTTAAATTTATTTTTAGCATCTTCAATATATTCTCTTATTGATTTTTCTGTAAATGAATATTCATCATTAAAGTATGATTTAAAACATACATAAGAAAATACTAATTTAAAATCTTCATATCCAAGTCCACATCTTATATCTCTTTTATATGCCCCTTTACTTGCATCATGTATATTATATAAGGTAGCAAAAGCTTGTTCATAAAAATCATTTAACTTATCAGGAATAGATGCTCTATTGTCAAATGTCAAAAGCATTATAGTTAATAATAGCGGATTAGAAGCAAATGATTTATATTTATCAAACAGTTTATTCTCTAATTCTTTATAAAATACATTTTTTATTTTTTCATCAAACTCTAGTTTTTTTATTAATGACAACGCTTGTTCTTTATTTAAAGGTAGAGCATTCATTTCAATGAAATCATTCCATCCTACAAATTCTTCAGAAGGTCTAGATGATAATAAGTAGTAGTTCTGTGGAAACTTACATGATAAATCAGAGATTTCCTTTGTTATCTTTTCGGTATATTCTTGTTTCAATTCATCATATCCATCAAACAAAATTAAATAACACCCCACTTCCATGCTATACTCAAAATACTTTTGTTCTAACTTAAAACCAAAGTTTTGTAAACTATCATATATTGTATTTAGAATACTAATCTCCTTTAAGTCCTCATCATTAAGTTTGCGCAATTCAACTAATATTGGAATCAAACGAGTTTCTTTTATTGTATTTATGAAGAAATGTTTTAACATAGTTGTTTTACCAATACCACCTGTTCCTGTTATTATTAACTTATTCCCTATATCAAGGATATTATGTATATTTTTTGTATCAATTTCTTTTTCTCCACATTTTACCCCTACGCATTCATAGAAACTATATAAATTTTTCGGTTCGTGTCTATATATTAAAGTTTTAACCTTACTATAACTTATCAGAGAAGCTTTCAAATAAGTTTCATAAGCATCTCTAAAATCTACTTGTTCCTTATATTTAATATCCTTACAATATTCTTTAACTTTATTATAGATGCTCATTGATAATTCCTTAGCTAATTCTACAATCACATCTTTTGATATTGTATTAATATTATTTTCTTCTAACACAGCTTTTCCCCCTCCCTCTCCTATCTACTTCTACAAGAAAGGAGAAAATCCTCTATAAATTTGTCGCATGTTTCGACATTATCCCCACTTCACTTGTCTTACCCTTCTTCCTTGCCTTTTATATGAATCACGCTGCATCAATTTCTCAGGCCTATCTCCAAGTTTAATTTTCTTCTGCTGCCTTCTACCTATAGCCTTCAATTTTCTATATGTATCTATATCATTTTTTCTCAAATATTCTCCTATAGTCATTCCTCTTTCCCCCAGTCCAGCCTTAATCCTTCTTTTTTACATCCAGGACAAATATTCTTGCCTACATGGCCGCCCTCTTTTCTAATTGTATAAACAATATGTTCCCATCTATGCTTTTCTAATTTGTAATCACAATATTTACATTTAACTTTTATCATATTTATCACCTTTAACGAGTAATTTTTAATAATAACGAGTATAAAAAAAGAAAGGCCTGCCAAAGGGGGATAAAAGCAAACCTTTCTATATATCAAGTAATATTTAATTTTGTCAAGTAAAAATCCCACCTATGGGGTAAGTGGGATTCCAACAACCAATTTTTGATATATCCTTTATACAACTGTCCTCATTTATCATATTACCATGGCAATAATTGCTTGTCAGTATGTTATTGGTAGGTAGTTTTATTTCTAGCTGATACTTCTTTAATGTATTGGTATGAATATCCTAATTCTTCAGCTATATCTGCAAGTGTCATTCCTTCTATGTCTCTCATATACACTACCCTTTTGTCTAATCCCTCTAGTTTTTTTATGTTTTCCTCTATTTTCTTTTTCGATTTCTCCATATTTGCTATGGCCTGTTGATGAAGGTATATATGGTTTTCTATTTTGTGTAGCATCTCTAGTGCCTCCTCAAACCCTATTTGGTTTGTACCATCTACGTATGGCTGCGTATAATCTATCCCAGTAATATCTTTAGGCCCATCTAGCTTAGCTAATTTTCTAATAGCTTCTATCTGGATCTCGTATGTCTTTAATCTTTCCTTCCATATCTCAATTTCACTACATAGATCCTTATATGATTTTATAGTATCCATTTACTCTTCCTCCCTATAAATAACCCCATACACATGATATTTCTTCTCAAAGCTGTTCCTACCTATCGTATGGGCTTCTGTGTGATGTTCTCTACATAGTTGTATCTTTCTTAATTTATTATCATCTATCGTCCTCCTGTCCCTTCCTGCTCCTATGGCATCCCAATGATGTAGGTCGCTAGGGCTTTTACCACATATGGCACATCTCTTATATTTAATACATCCCCAAAGGTACCTATCTATATCGTCAGTCCTGGATAAAGCTGCATCTGATAGTGGAATGTCTTCCTTCAATATAAAATCTATAATGAAAGTTATAAATTCTCTTGCTTGGCTTATACTACAGTTACTTAAAGAGAATGGCATTTCCCCTGTTTCTGCACAGTATTGATATAATAGCCATGCCCTTAATCCCTCTGGGTGATCTCCTGTATATTCTGCTATATCTCTTATGGTTGCAAATATTTTCTTTCTCTGGTCAGGTGTTATGGTCCTTCCATCATTTATTTTTATTTCTGCATCTATCCTGGACCCATTTCTGTATTTAATTATCTTCTTCTGGACCTGCTCTCCTGGTATATGGAGCATTAGGTCCGTTCCTTTTTCTGTTTCTCTGATCCCTGTAATCTGTGAGAAGTATTGCATAATTTCCCCTCCTCAATAAAAAAGACACCAAATCAACCTGTTAAGGTCAATCTAGTGTCCGCCATCTAGGTATGGTAGGACTTATTTAATTGTATGTTTTACTTGTTATGTTCATCAAATATCTTTATACCAAAATCTTTTACATGAATTGCAACTATATTCTGTTCTAACTACATATGGATTATCTTCTGGGCTCAATCTATGAAAATCTATATCATCACTTCCGCAACTTTCACATACTTCTTGTACATAATTGTCACAAGTATCATTTAAGTTTCTGCTTTCAAAATGTTTAGTTTTGCTACACACTAAATCATCTCTGTCTATAATAGCCCCTAAATACCTGCAATTTTCACAAATAGCTTTCATTCTTAATCCCCTTTCTTTACATAATCACTACAGTTTACCCCATATCCCCACGCGTCTTGATATACTCCCTCTAAATCACTTTCAAATATATCTTCTCTTTCTTTTTCGCATTCTGCATACCAAGTAGGATTATCGTAATAATCAAATTCAGGATTTTCTTTATAATGAATACAGTTTATACATTTCATTTTTATTCCCCTTTCTTATTTCACATAAATAACAAACTGCGTCTTAATACACCTTTTTCCTGTTCTTCAGCTTATACTCAACATTTAATTGTCCACCATGATTCTTTATTTCTATATTGAAGAAATCTAAGCTATTCATCTTTTCAGCTGTATCTATTATTTCGTCTATGTAGCATATCATTTCATTTTTAAGGCTTTGTTTTTTTGATTTACTGTATTGTTTATTTATCTCCATAGCTGCCCCTCCTAGCTCACCATCTCATATAATTTTTCTCTTATCTTTGCTGGTATTAGTTCTTCTATAGGAACTGAATTCTCTTTTTCATATAGCTCTATAGCTTTATCTCTATAACTCTGAAATAATTTAATATCTCCGTTTAGGTGTTGAATTATAGCCCTAGCACAATACTCGATTGCTAACATTTATCTCCCTCCAAAGCTTTCTCACAAACTTCATCACATTTTCTTTTGCATCTCAGGCAACATTTATTACACCCAAGGATCTCTGCATATTTTTTATATTTAACTTTCTTTGCACAATATCCAGCAACTTCTTCTTCACATTTCATATTCCCATCTCCTTTGCGGTTTGCATTACATTATCAAAAATTTTAGGGCCTACCCCTTTGGTCTCATTTAATATCTCTACTAGCTTTATTTTAAAATCTGCATTATCTCCTGCTTCAATGCCATCCTGAAACCCTTCTGAGTATATAGTTGCTAGAAACCTTTCCATCTCTTGCCTATCCATCTTTTTTACTTTTTATAAGTTTTTCTGTTTATTAGGCTTTCTTTCAACTTTCTTCCTCCTTTAGAATAAACTCATCTGTTCCCCTACTATTTCAAAATGTTCAAGGTTTTTCCCATTATCAATTAAAGGCATATATACTACACCAGGTTCATCTATAAGCTCATATTGTGCTATAGCTCCTGTTTCAGTTATAGCTAAAACCCTGACTAAGCGTTTCTTTTTTCCCATACTGGCTAGTAAATTCTTATCTCTATGGATTCGAATTGCCATTCTATACCTCCCTAATCTTCACTTCCACCCTAGGATTATGCTTGTCTACCTTGAAATTATGCCTAAAGCTATTTACCTGCTTCCATCCATCATTTTCAATTGTCCCTGCCATAACTAGACCATCAAGTATAAACTTTATCCCTGTTGCAATATTGTCTTTATCTTTTCTCTTATCCTTGCAGATCCAGGTGATATCTAGATCTATTTTTTCAAAAGGGCCTTTCCCTTTTGCTAACCAAGCCACCATTTCTGTGTATTCTTTTTTCATATCTCTATAATTCATGTAATGAAGTTTTGATGAATCTATGATCTCATTCAATGTAGGTAGCTCTCCTGGAATAACTATTGTTGCTTCTGTCATATTATCAGCCCCTTAGGATGTTTAAAATTATATATTCCTTTAACAATGTCCCTTTAATTAGCTTTTGCCATAGTTTCCATCTCCTCATCCAATATCAACTCCTTTTCTCATGCCACAATCTATTTGAAATATAATCTTTGTAAACAAATTGATTCTGCTTCTCTCGTCTGATCTTCTCCCTTTCCTGGCTGTATTTTGTATATACTTCGCATTTATCGTGACATCCAGGATGTCTCTTTTCACAGTCTATACATGCCTTTGACATTCTAATCCTCCCCTATCCTGCTCTTAGCTCTGTTTTTCCTTTAAAGGCCCTATCTTTGCTATAGAGCCTCCCACAATACGTACAGACCAATGCCTTGTATGTCCGCCCGATTAGATTCACTAATTTTACCTCTACCATCCTGCTATTACACTTATGGCAAAGTTTCAATTTTATCCCTCCTAAATTCCCTGTACATAGTACCCTTTATTCAATCAACTTTCTTATTATATCCTCTTTACCTCTAGCTGCATCTGCTCTCCTAGACCTTCCTTTTACCTCTACTGGGTAGCACATTTCTATTATTCTGTCATATGTCCTATGCACACCATCATTACCTGTTAATTTGCGTTTTAGTCCTTCCCTATCTAAATTTGTTGTGATAATACAAGGTTTCTTATCCCTGTACCTTGAATCAATGATTTCGTATATTTTTTCTTTGGCCCAAGATGTATTATTCTCTGCCCCAAGATCATCCAGGACCAACAAATTAGCATTTTTAAGGTTATTTATTATTTCTACTTCTCCATCTCTACCCCAAGTGTTGTAAGTTTCTTTGATTCTATTAAGTAATCCTATGGAGCTTATTGCTATGACTGGTACCATATCGTTTAATAATTCGTTTGCTATACAAAATGCTAAAAATGTTTTACCTGTTCCAGGAGGGCCATATAGAAGTAGCCCCATATTGTTTTCTTTCATCTCTTGCCAGTTCTCACAATAATTTCTCCCTAGCTTATACATTCCTTTGTTTTGATTGTTCATTTGAAAATTCTCAAACGTGCAACTTTCGAACTGTTTTCCCATTAATGAGTGGCTTCTTAGTTTTTCTAGCCTTAGCATCTTCTGTTTTTGCTCTTCTATTTCTTGCAGCCTTTTATATTCAGCACTTTCACAATGACATAAACAAGGTACTTTTTTCTCTATACCAGCTATATTTATAATTAATTCTTTTTTACCACCACACTCAGAACATGTTTTAATATTAGATTGTGATCCCAATGTCTCCGTACTGCCCAAGGTCTTCCCCATTATCTCTCTTATTTGTTCCACTAGATCCGCCTCCTAATTTCATTCCGCCATCCCTTCTCCAATTTTGGAGTATTCCTTCTACATAGCTTAACTTTCTTTTATTATTTTTTACTGCAACTTTTATTGCTTCCTGGATCCATTCAGTCGAATATTCATTAAGTAAATCTATAATCATTTCTTTTACAGCAAAGTTAATAGTTCCAAATCCATTTTGTTCGAATTCATTTGCAATTAACGAAATATCATTTTGATTTTTTTCTTCCACTGGCTCTATATTACTACTACTATATTCTTTACTTTCCTTTACTTTACTTTGGGGATTAATGTCAACATTAACCCCTTCTACTTCTTCATTAATGCTAACAATAACTAGGTTACTATATGAATTAATGTCAACATTATCTAATAAAAGGAACTCTTTTGCTACTTCAACCCTCTGTCTACGCTTAACTATCTCAAAATATCGTTTTTGTACACCCCTAGAAGTAAGTATTTTAAACTCTTTGAACAATTTTTCATCAAACAAACCCCACTTTACACAATCATTAATGATTACATTTACTTGATTAATGTCAACATTAACTCTTCTGGAGAACAGTATTTGTTCCTTTTCAGTCCACTCATAGTAGTAACTGTTTTTATAGATATGCATTAATAATTTGACGATAATGCCAAAACCAATGATGCCATGTTGTGCTTCAATGATTGCTACTTTATCATCTTGATCTATGTCAACGTCCAAAGGAAAGTAATCTACCCCTACCTTTTGAGGTCTTGCCATATTTCCACCTACCTCCTATTAAAGGACCAAGGGGAATAATACCCCTTAGCCTAAAATGGTACATTCTCATCATTCCATGGTAATTCTGATTCGTTTACAGTCTCATCTATAGCTGCATCTATATTATCTATTGAAGTCTGCCCTTCTATTTGACTGTCACCTTTCAAAACCATCTCTGCCGCTTTCTTTACTGCTGGATCCTTTGCCTTCTCCGAAAGCCACTTAACATAACCTTCATCTGCTGCATATATTTCCTTGATTGTTCTTCCTTTATATTTGCCAAAGTTAATTTTCATGTTCTCTGCATCATCTGGATTCATTGTTTCCAGTCTTTCTGATTGATTAAATTGGGCCATATCTTCTAGGTCTTGAGTGAATATATCCGATAGACTTCCAACAGTTAAAGCTGCATCAACTTGGGCCCTTTTCTTTGCCATTTTCAAGCAGGTATTGCCTAACATGTATTTGTCCTGCTTATCGCCCTCATACTTCTTTTCTTTGCTATTACAATGTCCTAATCCTTCGGTTATAACTTGCCCGTTCTTTTTCAAAATACATCTAACAGTGTAAGCAAAAAATCCATCGTCGTAATCCTGAATCTTCTCAATAATTTCATATTCACTAGATAGCCCTAACAACATCAATATCTTCTCTGCACCAGGTTTGAGTAGACTTGGTTTAGAAGCCCCATAGAAGGCTTGACCATAGTCATGGCCTTCTACTAATGTGTTCTGAATAACTTTTTGAAAGTCTTGAATTTTCTCCATTGACTGCTGGACCCTATCCAGTTTAATCCCATCTATTATCATCATTGGATTTTCTTGAACTACTATTTGATTATTATTCATATTTACACCTCCACACTAAATTCTTCTGGTTTTTCTTTTATTCCCAAGCCTTCTATTTCAATTATTTCGCCTGTTTCTTTGTTAATAATGCTATTGCCTTCTATCTTTAAATTCTTCTTAAAATTAGTCCAGTCAAAGTCCCTTTTGACCTTTATATAGTCATTCATATTACCATCTATTTCAGCTACTTCTAGTAGCTTTTTCTTATCATAATTAAAGGTTAATTGAGATTTTTTCATTCTTAATTCTCCACTTGGTAACTTGTATTTCTTTAAAGTTTTAGTTTCTTCTGATTTGACTGTTTCAAAATATTCTCTAAGTTTGCTTTCAAAGAAACTTACCTCATTTTCCATCTTTTCTTTTTCTTTTCTTAAAGCATGTTCTATTTGTTGTATTTTGGCCTTTGCTACCATTTCAAACCTATTGTACTCTGCTTTTGATTCCCTGATCTTATCTAGGCACCAATCGGCACCTAGATCATCCTCTACCTTCCATGTTTCCTCTTCTTGAATATCTAAAAATTCATCTATCAAATCTAGCATAATATTTTCCATCTACATAGCCTCCTTATATTCTTCTCTTAGATCTTTTAATTGTAGATCCATAACCCTTTTAAAAATCTTATATTCTAGCCCTTTTGGAATTTCTGTATACTTCCTAAGTTCCCTGACCGATTCCTGGCCTTCCATAACCGCTTTTCTCATATCGCTTTCATCAATCTGATATATTTCATTAAAGATTAATGTCAATGGCTGCACTGGTGTAATTGCTATCTCTTCTTCTACAACTACTAGATTATCTTGGTGTCCTTTTTTCATTGCGTCTTTATATGTCTGTTCTGTGATAAGCTCCCACTCTTTTAAACCTTCATTTCTATTTGTATAAGCTTTCAATTTTAGAAAAAATACTTGCCCTTCTAATAAAAACTGATAGTATCTGCTCCACCTCAATTTGAAACTACTATGTCTACGTCTACTCATTTTCATTCTCCTTCCGATATGGTATAATTGATTTAATAGTATTTTTTATGCTGACCTTTTCAGATGGCAGTCTGAGAGGTCTTTTTTTTATATCTTTTTATCCTTCTAATAACACTTGAGTCTGATATCCCATATATTTCAGCGATCTCCTTATAAGACATTCCTCCTATCCTCATATTTATCATGTCTACAGTATCTTTATCAGTCAATTTATGCACTGAATCCTCTATAACTGCAAAAGCCTGCTCTGGTGTTGCTATATCATCTCGGAGTATTGCAATGTACATTGCTGCTACGTTGTACCTTAAGTCAAAAGCTGTTTCAGTTTGCATTCTCTCCCTCCTTCCATACATCCTTTACTTCTTCAATAAACTCCTCTGCTTGTCCGATTATTACGAATACTAAAACTATCAATAAAGGTAACAACACTCGTCCATCTACTCCACTAAATACTATTCTTTCTACAAACCTAATCACCTTGCCACCTCCCGTCGTACTTCAATGCTTCAAACCCTATCACTTCACCAAAACTATTGAGTTGTGGTCTGCAACCTTTTCTTTTCCCTTTGTAATTGATGTAGTAGCCTTTCTCATCTTTCCTGATTACTCTTTCAATTGATTTCTGCTCCCAAGGATAGTAGACTTTTTGTTTAGTTCCTACCATGCTGTCGGCTTTTGCTATTTGCTTTGGTTTGTAGTCCATTTAGATTACCTCCTTGTTCCTATAATCAAATACCATATTCTGTTCTGCCCAATTTAAAAATGCCATCTTAGGAATTACTATCCTTCTCCCTGTTAAGTTCCTATCCATTATTGGAAACCCATCACTATAAGCAATTTCCCTTGCTTTTGGTTCTGATAATTGGAGTACATCTGCTAGGTCCTTTACACTCATAAACAAAGGTAAATCTTCTAAGGTTTTATATGTTTTTTTAGTAGACATTTTTATTCCCCCTTCACTAAATAATCAATACTTACATCTAGCCCCTTAGCTATTTTTATGATTGTTTTAATTCCTGGATCTTCAACTATTCCTCTTTCAATATTTGCCAGATAACTAAATGATGATATTCCTGATTTCTCAGCCATTTCCCTAAGTGAAAAATTTCTTTCTTTTCTAAGTTTTCTTATTCTTTCGCCTACCATTTATTGACTCCTTTCCTGTATTTGGTATAATGTATTTAAACAAATACTATATATAGTAGAGGTGAGTTAATGTACAAGCACTATTACTTTAATAAAAACACAGATGAAAAAGGGTTGCACGAGGTTCATACTAAAGATTGTTCTCATCAACCCTATCCATACAACAGGGAATACATTGGATACTTTGCTAACTGTAAAGATGCTATTGTTAGGGCTAAAGCTGAACATCCTTTTAAAACTTTTGATGGATGCTTTTGGTGCAGCAGAGAATGTCATACCGGCTAGTATCAGGCTGAACTTACCCTTCAGCCTGCTCCCTTATTATAATTCCATCAGAATAATAAACCTTTTCAAATTTATCTATGCAACTATCTATCTATTGCATTGACATATGATTTTTAATAGCAAAATCCAGTATTAGGTTTATTAATTCTGCGTCTCTTTTTTCAACATACTGTAGATTCTCTTTCACTTGTCTCTCTCCTTTTTATTTATTATCCTCTATGGTAAAATCTACCTAAGAAAGGGGGTGTTGTTTTATGATTGTAATTAACATGCTTGATGGCGAAAAAATTGAGATCTACCCCGATACTGTCTTGGTGGGTGTCAATAATGCACTCAGAACCAACGAACCTTCCGAAAACATCTTTTACCTTCAGCAAAAGTATATAGGGAATCTCCAGGGAGATTATGAAGATAATGGTTCTGCTCTAGCCACTACCGATGAAAGACTAGGAATTGGTGGATTCCTTCTCTCTCATGATATGTTTTCTATTGGTGATGGACCCGATAAAACTTTATACTTTACTTCGGCTATCAAGTCAATTTCCGTTGTTTGATTATATGATGATGTATTAGTCTTTGACTGGTGCATCATTTTCTTTATTGTTTTGCAACCTAATTTTATTCATTTCCCTATTGACCTCTTTTTCCATCCCACGGAGCTCATTCCATTATTTACTTCTTTTTTTGTCTATATAAATCTGAGATAATATATATGGTTATTTTGTTAGTATTTTAGTGTCTTTTCGACACTCTGTAACTAAAAAAATATCATCATAATTATAATCAAGTACTTTTTTTATCTTTATAGCAACATCAAGAGATGGATTTTTGTGTCCCAACTCTATATTTGTATACGTAGCTCTATTAATCCCTACTCTTTTAGCTATTTCTTCATGGGTTAAATTGTTTTTTAATCTAATATCTCTTAATTTACTCCTCACTTTACTACCTCCTTCCAGTGTCTAATTGAAACTATATACTTATATTATAGTTCCCTTTAGGCACAATGTCAACTATTATTTTTTGGCCTTTGCTGTTTTTGTTCATTATAGACACTTATTGTTTACTTTAGACACATTTGTTATATAATTATATCTAAAAGGGGTGATGTTTATGGTATTTGGCAAAAGATTAAAATCATTGAGAGAGGAAAAAGGATTTACGCAACAAGATATTGCTGATATTTTAGGTGTCGGAAGAGCAACAATAGCAGGTTATGAGACCAAAGGTAAACAACCCGACTATGAAAAACTTATGAAGTTGGCAGAATTTTTTAATACAAGTGTTGACTACCTCCTAGGCAGGACCGACCAACGTAATGCTGAAGAAAAACCAGAACTACCAGTAGAATTTGAAACCCCTGAAGAAGCTATGAAATTTATCTTAGAACAAAACGTAATTATGGGATTTGGTGGGTTTGATGTAAACAAGATGGATGATGATGAGGTTGTAGATTTTGCTAATGAATTACTTAATCAATTAAGGATACTTAGTTATAAGTATAAGAAATAGGGGGGATTGTTATGGACGAACTATACATAGATGGCTTATCTGGCGAAGAGTTTGAAAATTATCTGTTTAACCTTTTTAAAAACTTGGGATATGAGGTCGAATCTACCCCAGCTTCAAATGACTATGGAGCCGACTTGGTAATTGCAAAGGGGGCAGAGAGAACGGTAGTACAAGCTAAAAGATATAGCAACACAGTAGGAATTTCTGCTATCCAAGAGGTTGTTGGTGCAAAGAATTATTATCAGGCCAATAAGTGTATGGTAGTTACAACCAACTATTTTACTCCTAATGCCGTTGAATTAGCTAAAACTAGCAATGTAGAACTTTGGGACAGAGATGTACTAATTAAAATGATAGCCTTATCTTTAGGTTCTAATCCAGATGGGGATTCTAAAAATACAGTTTCTTTCCAAGAAATATTAAACTCTGCTGAATATAAAAACATTAATTCTAGGATACCTCTAATATTAGGTAAAACAGCTCTTGGAAAAATATTAGTAACAACTATAGATGAAATGCCTCATCTCCTTATTACAGGGGCTACTGGAACTGGTAAGAGCATGTTTTTACATACATTAATAGCTGGCATTTTATACAAATCTTCGCACCAGAACGTAAAATTATTACTAATAGATCCTAAGATAGTTGAGTTTAGCATATATAATGGAGCCCCTCAATTGTTACTTCCAGCAATAACGGACCTTCAAAAAGCTATTTCTGCCTTAAATTGGACTGTTGCTGAAATGGAAAGAAGATACGAATTATTTGCTAAAAATAATGTAAGGGATATAGATTCCTATAATGGAAAATTTAAAGATAACGAAGATGAAATAATTCCTGATATAGTTATTATTATTGATGAGTTGGCTGAATTAAATATAGACGAAGCAAAAGCTTACATAGATAAGCTGACCCAAATGGGCAGAGCTACCGGAATCTATTTAATAGCAACTACTCAAATCCCTAATATAGCCAATACATTTAAAAACAATTTTCCATCTAGAATAGCCTTTAGGGTGTTTTCGCAATCTGATTCAAGATTAGCTATAAATACGACAGGTGCAGAAAAACTATTTGGGAAAGGAGATATGCTATTTTATCCTATAAATGAATTAAAACCTATACGAATCCAAAGTGCTTTTATAGATGAAGAAGATATTAGAAACATAACCCGCCCTTTTAAAGAACAAAGCATAGATAATTATCATTATAATTACAATGATTATGTGGCAAATAACTTTTTACATGATACAGATGAATTGTTAATGGATGCTATTAGTTTAGTAATAGAAGAGGAACAAGCTTCAATTTCACTGCTACAGAGAAAATTTAAAATTGACTATGCTAGAGCAGCCAGATTAATCGATGAAATGGAAATTAGAGGTATCGTAGGAAGTTTTGAAGGTAGTAAACCTAGAAAAGTATTGATTAATAAGGATGACTTAATGAAGTTAATAAATATGGATTTTAACTCTCATTATGATATAGAAAGTAAAAATAAGTACGATTACTACAATAATTATAAACTGCATAAAAAAAGTAAAATTTTTAGGACATTTATATCATTTGTAATACTATTAATAATTGCAAACTTCACAATAGTAAAAATTGAAAACCCCGCTGTTGGCTTTCCGGTGCTATTTTTTATCACATTCGTTTCATTTAAACTTGGTTCATGGATAACAAATAAATTATTAAATAAACAAAAAAATTAGTTCCAAAATCAAAGGAATTCTTGTGAGGTGATGCTATGGATAGCTACGATTGGTTAGATAAATATATTGCTGGGACAATTGAACATTGTAATTCTAGGAATATATTTGAGATATACGATATTCTGGACATTAAAGTAGTAAAATTAAATAAGGATAATATTTTACTGCAAGGCTTTGAAGCCTTATATCAAAGAAATTATTTTGATGAAGAAACTGTTTTTATCAGGGATGATCTTCCTTATCAATATGAAAAGTTCGTATTAGCTCATGAATTAGGACATGCTCTACTACATACAGAAATTTATACTGCTGCATTTAATAAAAATCTTCTAAACAAAGGTAAATTGGAAAAACAAGCCCATTATTTTGCTTTACGTTTGTTAAACATTAAAATAGATGATATTGATTTTGAAGGATATACAATAGAACAAGTTTCAAAAGCCTTATATGTATCAGAAGAAAGTCTGAAGTATTTTGTATAGAAAGGAGAATGCTATGTCTAAAAAAGTAAGAGGACAAGGAGAAGGAAGTATCCGCCAAAGAAAAGATGGCACTTGGGAAGCTAGATATTCATTAGGTGTCGATGCTGATGGAAAGAGAATTAGAAAATCTATTTATGGCAAGTCTAGAGGAGAAGTGTCTAAAAAACTAAATCAAGTTTTAAATCAAGTAAATACAAATACTCATATAGAACCATCAAAAATAACAGTAAAAGAATGGATTTATATATGGCTAAGAGATTATAAGAAAGCCTCTGTATCTGCCACAACGTATAATAGTTACAAAAGGCAATTAGAATTATACATCATTCCACATCTTGGCCATATTTGTTTAAAGGATTTGAGACCTGAGCAGGTTCAAGCTACATTTAATAAAATGAAGGATCTATCTGATAGAAATATTAAATATACTAGAACTGTATTTAATATGGCCATGAAAAGAGCTAAAATAAACAAATTAATTTATGATAATCCTTGCGAATATATAGACCTCCCTAAGGGGAAACCACCGCAAAAAAAGAAAGTATTCACAGAAAAAGAACAGATAAAATTTTTAAATGCAATTGATGGTCATATGTATGAAGTTGCTTTCCTTGTATTAATATCTACAGGGATGAGGGTTGGAGAACTCTTAGGCCTTACTTGGGATAATATAGACTTTGAAGAATATACCATAACAATAGATAAAGCATTATCTAGAGCTAAGGGAGAATTGTTTACTACCCCTAAAACTGATACTAGCAATAGAGTAATTCCAGTATTGCCTGTAATAATGGATAGAATTAGAAAACATAAAATAGAACAAAATAAAATAAAGTTACAAGTAGGCAAAGATTACAATCCAGATAATTTGGTATTTTGCAATACCTTTGGTGCTCCTGTAGCCTTTAGAACATTCTCCAGGAGTCTGGAAAGAGTATTAAAAGATAATGATTTGCCAATATTAAGTCCTCATGAATTAAGGCACACATTTGCTACCAGGGGATTGGAAGCTGGAATGGATATGAAAGAATTGCAAGAACTTCTTGGCCACTCTTCTATGAAACTTACATCAGATCTATACACCCATGTGTTAATTAAGCAAAAAAGAAAAGCTATAGATAAGACTTCGCACCTTTTTGATAACCTAAAATAAGTCGGTGGGGGTAAGGTGGGGGTGAAAATAAAAAACTTGCAAAGTATAAAACTCTGCAAGTTTGTATTTAACTGGTGCACCTTCAGGGACTCGAACCCTGGGCCCATTGATTAAGAGTCAATTGCTCTACCATCTGAGCTAAAGGTGCATATCCAATCAACATTAACTATTATACTACTATTGATTGGATTTGTCCATACCTTTTTCAAAAAAATTTATGATATTCTTCCCTCAATAGTCCCATCAGTATTTCATCATGATATTCACCATTCCTAAATATCCTTTGTCTTAATCTACCCTCTTCTTTGAAGCCACATTTCAGATAGGATTTATAAGCACGTTCATTAAAACTATAGGTAGAAAGCTGTATTCTATTTATATTAGTTTGATTAAATACAAAATCTATGAGTATCTTCATAGCATCGGTACCATATCCTTTTCCTCTAAATTGTTGATTGCCAATAAATATGCCTACCTCTGCAGTACCGTTTTTCCAATCATACCAGTTGACTCCACAACCTCCAATATATATCCCGTCTTCTAAAGATTCTATTGCAAAGCTATAGGTATCCTTGTTCTTAATTTGACTGTCAAACCACTCCTGTTCCTTTTCTAAGGTCATGGGATAGGGTATGCCATTAATTAAATTTATTAAAACCTCTGGATCATTCATATATTTATAGGCCAATTCTACATCGGATTGTTTATATTCCCTAAGCCTTACTAGTTTGCCTTCCAACAATATAATCATCCCTTTAAACGATATAATATTTTCATTACTATATCATAGAAATTTTTATTGTCAATATAAAAATCCAGGTGATTACCTGGATTTTTATTATTTATCATATTTTTCATTTAAAAAGAATACGGATAAAGTGCCTGGCCCTGAGTGAGCTCCTATGGCACAGCCTATTATATTTATGACAAAATCAGTGCAACCATACTTTTCCTCTATCATTTTCTTTAGCTGCAATGCTCCCTCTAGATCATCTCCATGGTTAATTCCGATAGTTTGATTTTTTAAATCTGCATTGCCTCCTCGTTCTTCCATTATCTCGATCATCCTATTTAATACCTTTTTTCTACCCCTTACCTTTTCCCTTGGTTGCAAAGTACCATCCTCTGGGATATCCAATATAGGTTTAATATTTAAAAGTCCTCCTACAAAGGCTTGAGTTCTAGTAACCCTACCTCCTCTAAATAGATATTCTATATTGTCTACGGTAAATATATGTTCAATGTGCTTTACATAAAATTCTAACATGCTTAATATCTCTTCTTTACTTTTACCTTCCTTAGCCATTTTTCCAGCTTTATGAACTAATAGGCCAAATCCAACCGATGCAGATCTAGAGTCTACAATATCTATATCCATATCTGGATATTTCTCCTTTAGAGAATCTCTCACCAACACCGATGTTTGATAAGTCCCAGAGAGTCCCGATGAAAAAGCTATGTAGATAGTAGACTCTCCCTTTTTAGCTATCTCCTCGAACTTCTCTTCAAAAACTTTAGGTGGTATTTGTGCTGTTTTATATACTATCCCATTTCGCATATCGTCATACATCTTTTTAGGATCAATAGTAACCTTATCTAAATATTCTTCTTCGCCTTTCATAACTATTATTGGTAATATTTCTATATCAAGTTCTTCTATTATTTCATCAGGTAAATCACAGGCACTATCACTTAAAATTTTAACAGTCATTAGATCCTCTCCTCCTTTACCTATCGCTTATATATAATATATCACTATTTTGAAACAAATGAAACTGTAAAATCAAAATGCTGGTATATATTATTACTCATTTAAATAGATTATACTACCAGGATTAATGCGAGGTGGTTTTATTGAAGTTTTTCTTTGTACGTAAAAAAACATTATATTGGATGCTGGCTATCGTTATTGCAATAATCGGGCTTTTGATCCTATATTATAGGATCTGATGCTATAGCAATGAATAAAACAAGCATAAAAACAGTGCAGATTTCTTTAATGATCTGCCCTGTTTTTATTTAACTCAAAAATATAATATTTATCAATAAGCTTATCCAGTTCCACACTAAATTTCAAAATATCTTCCTTGTTTGCATTTCTAAGGATCAGTTGGTTCAGCTTTCTTCTTTTATCCTCTATTTGACTTTTCAGCTCATCTAATAAACAGCTGTTATCCATCCTACTCCTTCCCCTTTCATAAAAAATTGTTTAGGAGATCTAAAGTTGCTGGTCGTTAAACACTTATCAATAAATTTACATAGCAAAAATAATATATCTACTATCCATTAGTTTAGTATCATTCTTTAATTTATTAATTACCACAAAATTTATAAATAAAACAACTGAATAATATTCTATACCTCCTAAATACCTTTTCCTTTACCATTATATCAATAATTGGAAAAATTACTATTACAATTAAATTAAATTTTCATACAAAATTCTACAAGCTATATTAATAGATTCCTTTTATTTAATGTATAATA
>NZ_PPXY01000056.1 GCF_021655115.1 Clostridium sp. Cult3 | reverse complement strand
CAAAAGAAGTATTGGAAGATGACGAAGCCACTCAAGAAGATGTAGAGCAAGCTTTAGCAGACTTAAATGAAGCAGTAGAAGCTTTGGAAGAAAAAGAAGGACCACAATTAGTCGAAGCTATATTTCTAGAGTATCCGTTTTTAAGGAATTTTGGATACGTAAGGATACAAGTTGATGGTATAGAAGGAGCGGCAAAATATAGGGTACAGTTTTTCTTAAACGACGATGCAGAAGGTAAGATTCCAGAGTGGACTGAAATTATGAATATCGAAGGCGATGATTACGAGTCCAATTTAATTTTCTACATGCCAGAGGACAAGCTAACAATAGAAATATACGCTGAAGATGGGGAAACATTACTTCATACTTTTGAAAATGTAGTACCAACAAGGCAATAATCACGAAAACCCTTTAAGGCCTTTGCCTTAAAGGGTTTTCACATAAAATTTCCATAAACAGGAGGTGATTTCCAGTCAATTAATCCAACAGAATCCTATGGTCAAAAATAAATTACAAAGGGGGATGTTTATTTTGAGGAAGCCTAACAAATTTTTATCTATTATGCTAATTTTGACTCTACTTTTACCTGGGTTTATCTTTGCAGAAGGAGCAGAGGGCCAGGATAGCTCTATTGAGATGAACAAGACACTATTGGAAAAGGTCACTAAAGAGTTTAAGCCTGTCTTGGACAATATGAAGGTACCAATAGAAGATGATCTAGGAGAGTTATTCGAAGATGATGATGAGGTTCGAATTATCGTGGAACTAGAATCCAAACCTTCTATAGTCTATGCTACAGAAAGAAATGCAAGTTATGAGAAATTATCTACATCTACAGTCAATGATATCGAAAGAAAAATTGACAATGAGCAACAAAGGGTCAAAGCTGATATTTTATCTAACAAAATAGACATGGAGTTCATCCATAGTTTCAATACAGCTTTCAATGGATTTAGTGGTAAAGTTAAATTTGAAGATATTCCACTTATCGAAAGATTGCCTTCAGTAAAAAAGGTTTATATTGCCAATGAATATGAAAGACCAGAAATAAAACCTGATATGAATACATCCAATGATATGATTGGTTCAATACCGACTTGGGAAGCCGGTTTCCAAGGGGAAGGTACTGTAATAGCAATTATAGATACAGGTATTGATCCATCCCATAGGGATATGATACTTAGTGAAGGTACCACTCCAAAGCTTACTAAGGATTTGGTAGAAGGAAAAGATCTACTAGGTAAGTACTATACTGAAAAAGTCCCCTATGGATACAATTATTACGATCTAAACGATGAAATAGTAGATAGAGGTCCAGATCCTTCTATGCATGGAATGCATGTAGCTGGTACTGCTGGAGCAAATGGGGATATTGAAAACGGTGGTATAAAAGGCGTAGCACCTGAATCTCAATTACTTGCTATGAAAGTATTCTCCAACGATCCCATTTATGCTACTACTTTCTCCGATATATATTTAGTTGCAATAGACGAATCTATAAAACTTGGTGCTGATGTATTAAATATGAGTTTAGGTTCGACAGCTAGTTTTTATATAGCTGATTCTGCAGAGGATATTGCGTTAAGAAATGCTACGGATAATGGTATAGTCTGTTCTGTTTCAGCAGGGAATTCTGCTCAAATTGCCGATGGCTATTGGTACCCATGGAAGGAACACCCAGACATTGGCGTAGTAGGTTCACCAGGGTTGAATAAAGATACTATCCAGGTAGCTTCTATAGAAAACACTCATCAGAAGGCAAATTATTTAACCTATGAAGGCGAAAATGGGCCTGTCCAGGTTCCTATGGCAATAGCAGGAAATATAGATCCAACTGAAGTATTATCTGGACCACAGGAATTTGTTGATGGGGGTTCAGGAGATCCAAGCGAACTTCCAGAAGATGTAGAAGGCAAAGTAGTATTAGCTATTCGTGGTGGCAAATTGGGACCATTTGTTGAAAAAATAGAGGCTGCTCAAGCAGCAGGAGCTGCAGGAATAATTGTATATAACCATGAAAGTGGCGGAGAAGAATTGATAAATATGGCTACACCTGATGTACAAACTATCCCGGCAGTATTTATTGGAAACAGTGGTGGCAAGGCATTGTTAGAGCTAGAGAATAAAATGGTTACTTTCTCCGACGATACCATGTCCATACCAAATCCAAGTGCCAATGAAATGTCAGATTTTACATCCTGGGGTACGACTCCAAGCCTAGAGCTTAAGCCAGAGATTACTGCTCCTGGCGGGAAAATATACTCCACATTAAATGATGATAAATATGGTACTATGAGTGGTACATCAATGGCTGCCCCTCATGTGGCAGGTGGTTCAGGCCTTGTTATGCAATATATTAAACAACATGATCAGCATGGGAGTTTATCGTTATCAGAGCAAGCAAGATTAGCAAAAGTATTTCTAATGAATACAGCATTGCCAGTATATGATCCTGATGCTGAAACCTTCTATTCACCTAGAAGACAAGGTGCAGGTTTGATGAATTTGAACTCTGCAGTAACTACACCAGTTAGAGTGGTTAACAAAGCCACAGGTGAAGCAAAGGTAGAGTTGAAGGATTTTAATGAAACAAACTTTACTATGACTTTTAATGCAATAAACCATACAGATGAAGCTGTGTCTTATGATATAGATGTAAAACTATTAACAGATTTAATATATCCATATGAAGGCGAAGAATTAAACCTATTAGCTGCAAGGGAAATGGAATTTGTACTTGATGGAGATACCGAAATAACGGTGCCAGCTAATGGACAAAAAGAATTTACAGTTACGATAGATTTTAGCTTAGATGAAGACAAATATAGAAACATGTTTGTTGAAGGATTTGTTATATTAAATGAAAAGACGGATACTCATCCAAGCTTATCTATACCCTATGTAGGGTTTTATGGAGATTGGGGAGAGCCAAAGATTTTAGATAATATGAGATTTATAGATGAAGAAGGAACATCCTATTTCGAGAGCTCAGGTATGATTCTTTTCGATGCTGAGGGTGGCGGCTGGTTCTATGGTACACCTCATATATACATGAATCCAGGAACTGAAGCTGGATATGAGGAAGGTACTGGGAATATAACCCCATACCTATCCTTCATGAGAAATGCTGAAGTTGTTAATTACAATATACTAGATAAGGATGGGAAACTATTAAGAACAGTCCTATCCCAAGAATATATGAGAAAGAATTATATTGATGGTGGAAGAAGACAACCTTCTAGGTTGATACTTGATGCCCTTTGGGATGGAACCATAAAGGGAGAGGTAGTACCTGATGGAGACTATTTCTATGAGATTGCTGCAAAAGTCCACTATCCTGGAGCAGAAATCCAATCCAAGAAGATCCCAATAACTATAGACACTGTTGGTCCTGAAATAATGGATTTGACCTATGATAATGAAACAGGAAAACTTACCTGGAAGTCTGAGGATCAAGGTGTAGGAATAGCTGGGTTCATGTTTGCGATTAATGATGAATTGTTAGAAGATGTAATGATTGTAGAAGAGGAAATGGAATCCTACGAATTGGACATAAGTGAGTATGTAAGCGACTTAGGAGAATATGAGATTATGGTGATATCAATAGATAAGCTATTAAACATGAATAGTGAAACCATAACATATTTGGGAGACAACTATGATCCTTATATATTTATAATGAAACCAGGATTATTCGATATATATGATACAGGTGAAGTGTTGTTTGAAGGTTATGTAGCTAATTACCATCTTCTTGATAAGGTAATAATAAATGAAGAAGTTGAAGCAGATCTTGAGTTTATAGAGCATATAGATCTAGGACATCCTGACGATCCAGATACATTAATATATTCAGGCCCGGCCTATAAGTTTACTAAGACTTTAACCCTTGAAGATGGATATCAAGAAATAAGGATAGAAGCAATTTCAAAAACAGGGGATACAGGAAGTTTGATAAGAAGATTTTATGTAGATACTACACCACCAGAATTAGAAATAGAGATAAAGGAAATTGACCATGAAGCTTCTACGGCAGAATTAGAAATAACCATGAGGGATAATTTAGGTTATTTAAGGCTAATGTTGTGGGATAGCCAGATATACGAGTATGATTATCCCCTTGTTATAGTAGAACCTGTAGAAGAGACTATAACACATACAATAGATATTGAGGATGAAAATAGATTTACATTTACATTAATCGATGCTGCTGGAAACGAAACCGTTAAGGAGATAGTAATTGGTGGAGAAGAATCTGAACCAATGGAAAATCTACCGGCTAATACAGTAATAGTAGGTGATGAAGCTTTTGATATTAGGTATTTGAATAGTAACGGAGATGCTCAACAGAAGTTAATAAACTGGAATAATGAAGGGAATGAAGTATATATTAAACTAAGTGAAGAAAGGATTGTAAACATCCAAGGACAGATAGTAAGTCTGGATGAATTACCAGATGAATTGACTTACTATGATGTTGATGGAAACACTACTATATATGTTAAGTAAATAGAAGAACTCATGGCAACCTAGGAGATTATCCTCCTAGGTTCCTAATGTTTTATAGAAGGAGATAAATAGGTCTAAAGGCGCATATGGGAAAGAAAATTTACAATATTCAAAAAACCACTTGAAATTTAAATTAAAGGTTGGTATAATGAAGGCGAACTGGTACAAACAGTCAAATTTGGAATAAACAACAATATATTACAACTCATGACACGAACCTACATAACCATATATAAATATACATAAACTGTGATTACACATACTTTATGCCACGCAATTAATTATAAAATGTCTAATTATGAAAATTACTTTAATTATGCTTTCATATTATCCACAATATGAAGCAATACCCTTCCTTTCATAAAAATCATCATTACATTAACTTGAAGCTTAAAAATAGGAGTTATATTTTATTAACTCTTATCATACAAAATATATGTATCAAATGTTTAGACATCTCTGTTATTGTCCTAACAAAATCATAGGAAAAGGAGGTGTAAATTAGTTTACTACTTTTACTAAAATTAAGGGGGTATTGGTTAGATGTCAAGAAACAAAAGGATTTCAAAAGTACTATCCCTATTAATTACCATGATTATGGTACTGGGATACTTTACACCATTTGTTCACGCAGAAGGTAACCAAATAAGTTCAGCAAAAGTAGATTTACAAAAAGAGGCATTAGATAAGATTATGCCTGAAGTGGTAGAGGACTTAGAAAAAGATGACTTGGTGGAAATATTGGTGTATATGGAGGATCAGGTGAATACAGGAATGATAGCCGAGGCTACAAGAAAAGCTGTATCATCATCTATGACCCCATATAATACTAAACTTGCAGTTAGAAGGGGAGTAGTAGAAGCATTAAGAGATAAAGCAGAAATATCTCAAGTAAATATACTAAAATATTTAGAACAAGAAAAGGAAAAAGGAAATGTAGAGGAATTTAAGCCTTACTATATAGTAAATATGGTATATGTAAAGGCTACTAAAGAAGTAGTTGAGAACATTTCCTATATGCCAGAGGTGGGAAAAATCTACAAGAACAAGGTTCATAAATTAGATATCCCTGAAAGAAGCGGGGAAATTGAACCAAATACAGAAGAATTAGAATGGAATGTAGAGAGAGTTAGAGCTAATGAAGTATGGGAAATGGGATTTGATGGTACAGGGGCCGTCGTAGGATCTTTAGACTCAGGAGTGGATTGGACTCATCCAGCCTTAAAAGATAAATGGAGAGGATACGATCCAAATACAGGGGCAACCAATCCGGATGGAAATTGGTTTGACCCAGTATATAATGCTACATTACCAGCAGACTCAGATGAACATGGGACTCATGTAATGGGTACGATGGTAGGACAAGAACCTGATGGTAGCAATAAGATAGGCGTAGCACCAGGGGCAAAATGGATAGCTGCAAGAGTATTTAATACAGCAGGTTCTACTACAGATAGAATCCTATTAGATGCGGCAGAGTGGATGACAGCACCAGGTGGAAACCCGGACAATGCTCCAGATGTAGTAAACAACTCTTGGAGTGGTGGCTCTACTATGGATGATTGGTATATGGATGCAGTTGATTCTTGGATAGACGCAGAAATAGTACCAGTATTTTCAGCAGGGAACCAAAGATCAGGGGAACCAGCACCATGGCCAGGATCTATAGCTAACCCAGCTAACTATCCGCAATCTTTTGCAGTAGCTGCAACGGATAGAAATGATATTAGAGCATATTTCTCAAAATTAGGTCCTTCACCATATGATGAAAGTCTAATAAAACCAGAAATATCAGCACCAGGGGTAAGTATTAGATCATCAGTACCTGGCGGTGGATATCAAGGTGGCTGGAGTGGTACATCTATGTCAGCACCAGCAGTATCTGGTACAGTTGCATTATTAGTATCAGCTAATAGTTCATTAAGTGTAGATGATATAGAAGATGCAATAACCAGTAATGCAAGGGGATTAGTAGATGAAACATATCCAAATTCACCTAACTTTGGTTATGGGTATGGAATGGTAGATGCATTTGAGGCAGTATCATCAATAGCTTCAGGCACAGGCCATATATCTGGTAGAGTATTGCAAGATGGGGAAGATCTAGAAGATGTAGTAATAATTCATGAGCAAGATGTATTTGAAACCTATGCTGGTTCAGATATAGATATAGTAGCTGAAATAATTGATGATGTAGCAGTAACAGAAGTAGAACTATTAGTTAAACAAGAAGGTAAATCCTATTGGTTGTTAGTCCCTATGAATAGGATATCAGGAGACCATAAGAATGGTGTCTATAAGGGAACTATAACTTATGATATGTTAATTGGAGATAGTATTGTATATAAGATAAGGGCAAGGGACTATGCAGGAGAAGGCGTAGTTACTAAAGATCACAAGATAGATATTAAGTTTGGTATATTACCAGATGAATATGCAA
>NZ_PPXY01000055.1 GCF_021655115.1 Clostridium sp. Cult3 | reverse complement strand
AGGGATACACCTGTTCCCATACCGAACACAGAAGTTAAGCCTCTCAGCGCCGATGGTACTTGGGTGGTAACGCCCTGGGAGAGTAGGACGCTGCCAGATACATAAGAAAAGCTCTATTTCGTAGGTCGAAGTAGGGTTTTTTTATTTGCAGTAATATAAAATACATAATATAATCTATTTAATCCGTTAAGATATTTTGATAATTAGCATAGAAAGGGGATTAGTATGGACATGAAAAAAGTATTTTATGAAGGCATATCCTTTGAGGTATTTGTCAAAAATGGCGAGGGATCCCATATAGAAAAGACATTAGACTTGCTTCATAGTATTCAGTTTGAAGAAAATATTGTAAGTCGAATAAAAGCAATTGACAAAAAAATTAATATTTTAGCCTTAGCGGAAATATGGTGTCCAGATTGCATGATAAACGTTCCCGTACTTCAAAAGATGAAGAAATATAATGATAATATCGAGTTTTCCATAATAAAAAGAGAGGGTAATGAAAAATATTTTAAAAAGTATTCGGTAGATGGGAAAATAAAAATTCCTACTTTTATAGTTTTTGATGATGATTTTAATGAAATTGGATACTTTATAGAAAGACCTAAAATTATAAAAGATATTTATAAAAGCGATAATCAAGTGGATATAATAATTGCTACGAAAAAATATAGAAATGGGCAGTATGGAAATGAAACAGCTAGAGACATATTAGATATGTTGAATTATTGAGGAGAGATAATAATGAAATATGAAGGTGCACTGTATAGGCCACCTAGTGAAGCCTATAGCTTAATAGTTCAGGCTACTATAGGATGTTCTCACAATAAGTGTACATTTTGTTCTATGTATAGAGGAGAACAATTCAAAATAAGAGAGACAGATGAAATAATAGAGGATCTAATTCTAGGTAGAAAATATTATAAAAATGTAAAAAGAGTATTTTTAGCTGATGGAGATGCATTGGTAATTAAGACGGAGGAATTGGTAAGGATACTCAAACAGATTCAGAGGATATTTCCTGAATGTGAAAGAGTAGGTATATATGGCTCTCCTAGATCTATTTTACTAAAAACAAGAGAAGAATTGAAACTTCTAGAGAAACTAGGTTTGAGAATAGTATATCTAGGCTTAGAATCTGGAAGTGATAAGATTTTAAGGGATATCAATAAGGGAGTTAACTCCACTGAGATGATAGAAGCAGGTAAGATGGTAGTGGATTCTAATATAGCCCTTTCTATCACATTGATATCTGGAATAGGTGGTATGAAATATTCAAGGGAACATGCCCTTGAGTCAGCCAAAGTATTAAATGAGATGAATCCTGACTATATTGGTTTATTAACATTACTATTAGAAGACGGAACAGAACTATATAGAGATGTACAAGAAGGAAGTTTTCAACTATTAACCCCTAGGGAAATACTTTTAGAAACAAAGTTATTAGTGGAAAATCTTAAGGTAGACAATTGTATCTTTAGGAGCAATCATGCTTCTAATTATCTCCCATTGAAAGGAACTTTAATGGAGGATAAACAGCTTATACTTAAGCAAATTGAAGAAGGTTTGAATATGGATGGGTTTGAGGATAAAGAACTATATAGACGCTTGTAAAAAAGTTTTAGTTGCATAACATTGAAAATGGTGATATACTATTTAGGAAAAAGTGAATATAAGATCTTTAAATCAGTCCCGAGAGGCTGGCAAGATTGTAATATAGTATACTTATGTCATAGCACATAAAACTTCTTGCTGCAGCAAGAAGTTTTTTTATGCAGATTAATTACAATCGTGCCTTTAAATCAGTCCTGAGAGGCTGAAAAGGAGAGTATTCTCCTTTAAACTTTAAAAGGAGGTTTTTTTATGACAGAAAATATTATCAAAACTAATGAGACCCATGGGTCTAAAGAAAAAATATGGAATAATTCTAAAAAGGTGATATTAGCTCTTCAGCACTTAATTGCTATGTTCGGTGCTACTGTATTAGTACCAATATTAACAGGATTTGACCCATCGGTAGCATTGTTTTCAGCAGGCCTCGGAACACTAATATTCCATCTTTGTACAAAAGGGAAAGTTCCAGTATTCTTGGGCTCATCCTTTGCTTTTATACCAGTAATATTAACGGTAAAGGAAGCTTATAATGGAGATTTAGCCTATGCTCAAGGAGGAATAATGGTAGCCGGTCTAATATATGTATTGCTATCCTTCTTAATAAAGAAGATAGGGGTAGAAAGAATTAAAAAATATTTATCTCCCCAGGTAGTAGGACCTATGATAATAGTAATAGGTATGAACTTAATCCCTGTAGCTTTTCAAAATGCTAGTGAAAACTTTCTAATAGCAGGTATAACCTTAGGAACAGCATTACTAGTCAATTTTAAGGGCAAAGGTATATTTAAACAATTGTCAATATTAATGGGTGTAACCGTTGGATATATAATTTCATTAAGGATGGGAATTATAGACATGAATATAATAAAAGAAGCGCCAATACTAGCAATACCAGCTTTTAGATTGCCTAAATTTGATATAGGTGCTATAACCATAATTGCTCCTGTAGTATTAGCAGTATTCATGGAGCATTTAGGGGATATAACTACTAATGGCCAAGTTGTTGGCAAAAACTTTATAGAAGATCCAGGCTTAAACAGAACCCTATTAGGGGATGGATTAGCTACAATGGCAGCAAGTTTAATTGGAGGACCAGCCAATACAACTTATGGTGAAAACACAGGGGTTTTAGCTATAACTAAAAACTATGATCCATCTATATTGAGATTGGCGGCAGTATTTGCAGTAATATTAGGATTTGTATCAAAAATAGGCATATTTTTGAATACTATACCAACGCCAGTAATGGGTGGAATAAGCTTGATGCTTTTTAGCATGATATCCCTTATAGGGGTTAAGACCATTAAGGCTAACAAGGTAGAGTGTAACTTAAAGAATATAATAGTTATTGGGACTATATTAGCACTAGGACTTGGTAGTGGAATAATAGAAAGTAAATTTGGCATAACTATAGGGATTCCAATAAATGAAACGGTGAAAATTACAGGACTAAGTTTTGCAGCTATAGTAGGAATAGTATTAAATGCAATATTAAATAGAAATGAAAATAAATAAGACAATATCAAAAGCCTGTCCAAAACAATGGGACAGGCTTTATTTTATTTGGTATAATAAATACAAGTTTATATAAAGGGTTAGTCTACACCCTACTATGGCCAGAAGGAGGTGGTATGTTTGAAGAGGGTAGACGAGGTATATAAAATTTTGGTTCACTTACAAGGAGAAAAGCAGGAAGGCGTATCTGCTTCTGATATAGCGTCTATATTGGAAACGGATAGATCTAACATCAGCAGGTATTTAAACATCATGTATAAAGAAGGGAAGTTAGAGAAAATAGATGGAAGGCCTGTGCTATATAAGTCCATTAAAGCCGATACAAATATGGATTATGGTAAAAAGGCTTCTTCAACAGATTCTAACAACAGTTTAGATAGAATGGTAGGTGCAACTCAAAGTTTGGCTATGCCTATACAAAAGGCAAAGGCAGCTATAATGTATCCTCCTAAAGGTCTACATACTTTACTTTTAGGTGAAACTGGTGTAGGAAAATCCATGTTTGCAGAACTTATGTATCGTTTTGCCGTAGAATCTAATGCCATCTCAAGTGATGCCCCCTTTATTAGATTTAATTGTGCTGACTATGTAGATAATCCAAATCTATTGACGGCTCAAATATTTGGGGTAAAAAAGGGAGCCTATACTGGCGCCCATAGGGATAAGGATGGATTACTTGCCCAAGCAGATAAAGGATTTATTTTTTTAGATGAAATCCATAGATTACCGCCCCAAGGTCAAGAGATGTTATTTACATATATTGACAATGGTTTTTTTAGACCTTTAGGGGAAACGGAAAGATTAACCTATGTAGATGTTAGAATAATCGCTGCAACTACAGAAAACCCAAACTCCCATCTATTGACTACTTTTACTCGTAGGATACCTATGACAATAACCCTCCCACCTATAAGAGATAGGACTTTATCTGAAAGATATTTATTGATAGAAACCTTTATCAAGGAAGAATCCTGTCGTATAGGTAAAAGTATATATATAAATAAAAACTCAATTATTTCTTATCTACTATATAACTGTCCAAACAATATTGGACAGCTTAAATCTGATATTCAACTAGCCTGTGCAAAGGCATTTTTAAAATATAAAGCCGAGAATGGCGATTATATAATTATCAATCAAGGAGACATACCTAATCACGTGAGAAAAGGAATTTTAAGAATAAAAGAATATAGAAATGAAGTAGATGATATATTAAATTCTACTTACGATATTTTGAAATTTAATCAATATGATGCACCTTCTCTTCCATTAAATGTAGGTGATAATAGATCAGAAGACTTTTATACTGCCATTGAACAAAAACTAGAATCCTTAAAAGAAGCGGGTATGGATGAACAGGACATTAATGAGATAATGAATATTGATATTGAATCTCATTTTGAAAAATATATTGGAAGGATATATAGGCGTTTTGATAAATCTGAGATATCAAATGTAGTAGATGAGGATATATTGCAAGTAGCTGAAGAAATATTATTGTTAGCACAAAAACATTTGGGAAAGGAATTTGATGAAAAAATATATTTTGGGCTATCCTTTCATTTGGAACGGAGCATAGAAAGGATAAGAAAAGGGGAAAAAATATATAATCCTAAGTTAAATTTCATAAGAATAAATTATGAACAGGAATTTTTATTTGCCATGAAAATTGCAAAGATAATAGACAATAAGTTTGACATCGAAACACCTGTAGATGAAATAGGGTATCTAGCAATGTTTTTTGCAACGGATTCCAATAAAATATATAAGGAAGAAAAACCTAAGGTAGGGGTAATAGTTGTTATGCATGGTAGGTCTACTGCTAGCAGTATGGTAGAAGTAGCCAATAGTCTAATAGGTACGAAACATGCTGTAGCTTTAGATATGCCCCTATCAATGAAACCAAAGGTTATGTATGAGATAACAAAGGAAAAGGTTCAACAGATAGATAAAGGGAAGGGAGTAGTATTACTAGTAGATATGGGTTCTTTAACTACCTTTGGAGATATGATATGGGAAGAGACTGGAATAGAAGTAAAAACTATAGAAAGGGTTAGTACTCCTATGGTTCTTGAAGTGCTAAGAAAAGCCGTAATGGGTTATAGCATAGATGAGATGATAGAAGTTTTAGATGAAAAAGAACTATATAGGGAGGATATAACAAGGAAACAGATAAGAAGAAATGTAATTGTAACTGCTTGTTTTACAGGAGATGGTGCTTCGAAAAAGCTTCAATCTATAATAGAATCTACCTTAGGTGATGAAGATATAGATACAATGGCCATAAACATAGTAGATGAGGAAAAGCTAGAAAACAGAATATATAAATTAAGTAAAAGGCATAATATAATAGCTATTGTAGCAACAGTACATGTAGACATAAGATATATACCTTTTATACCTGCTATAGAAATACTTAAGGGTGATGGTATAGATAAATTGAAAAAGATCACCTATGAAGAAAATATGTATATAAAAATAGCAGAATCCCTAACAGAACATCTAATTAATCTGGATGGGGAAGAGATAACTAAGGATACCAAATATCTAATTCATAGTATTGAAAACAGATTAAAAATAAAAGTAATCCCTGATGCTAAGATGGGAATTGTACTTCATATAGCCTTTTTAATAGACAATATATTGACTGGTATAGTTCCAAGGAAGTTTGAAGGTTTAGATATATATATAAATTCGTATGAAAGGCAGATGAATATTATTAGAGAATCCATTGCCTTTATGGAAAACAAGTACAAGGTCTCCTTAGGTGAAGATGAATTAGCTTATATATTAAAATTATTTTTGTTAAATCAAAGCAGTGTGTAATAGTGTGTAAAAGTTTACACACTATTTTGTTTTTTATAAAGAAGTTTACACTGTATTTATCAGGTACATAATGGCATATACTTGTCACAAACCACTATTGGTATGGCATTATTCTTTTACTATTCTATTGGAAATGTTGGCGAGGTAATTGCATTTATAATATAGTACATAGAAAATAAATTATAGGAGGTGGATAAGGTATAGACCAAACCGTATACTAATATTTTCGAAAGGACTGATTCCTATGCTAAACATTATGCTTGTTTGTTCTGCAGGCATGTCGACCAGTTTACTGGTTAGTAAAATGAATAAGGTAGCTGAGAGTAAAGGAATGGATGTAAATGTATTTGCAGTAGCAGAAGCAGATGTTAAAAATAACATGAATAAAGTAGATATCATGTTACTTGGGCCTCAGGTACGATACTTACTGCCAAAGATGAAAGAGATGATGAAACCTAAGGGTGTACCTGTTGGGATAGTCGATACGATTAGCTACGGGACTATGAATGGGGAAAAGGTTTTAGATCAAGCATTAAGTATGGTTAAGAACCAATAATAAAGTTTCATATCTAAAAGGGGGATGAACATGGATAGGTTTATGGATTTTATGGAAAGGAAGTTTGTTCCGGTTGCAGCTAGGATCGGGGGACAAAGGCATTTAGTTGCTATTCGTGATGGGTTTGTTGCCATTATGCCACTAATACTTGCAGGATCTACTGCTTTATTATTAAAAAACACCATCTTTAAATGGATAACGCCATTAGAAGTATTAGTTCCCATATGTGACCAGGTTTGGTGGGGTTCCTTAGCTATAATGACCTTATTAGTCATTTTTTCTACAGCTTATAGTTTAGCAAAATCTTATGATGTCAATGCTCTAGCAGCTGGACTAATAGCAGTAGGATCTTATTTTGCTACATTGCCACAGTCCCATGGAGATGCAGGTTGGGGATATATTCATTGGGGATATTTACAAGCTACAGGCTTGTTTACGGGATTAATAGTTGCTTTAATTGCGACAGAAATATTTGTTAAACTAATCAAAAAAGACTTGACTATTAAAATGCCAGAAGAAGTACCACCAGCAGTAGGTAGGGCTTTTGCAGCGGTTATACCAGGTATGATTACCATGTTTACTTTTGGAATTGTATTTCTAATAATAGATAAACTAGGTGGCGTAAGCTTATATGATGTGATATATGAAGGAATTCAAAAGCCATTACAAGGCTTTAGTCAAGGAGTAGGCTCAGCAATGTTAATGGCTATGCTTATTAACCTATTTTGGTTCTTTGGTCTTCATGGGGCAAATATACTAGATCCGATAATGAATGCATTATATTTGCCAGCTCTTACAGACAATGCTGCCGCTATAGAAGCAGGAAAGGTAGCACCAAATGTAATAACTAGGGTTTTCTTTGATTCCTATGTGCACCTAGGAGGTTCTGGAGCAACATTAGCATTGATAATTGCTATTTTTATTGCGACTAAGAAGAGAACAGAATACAAAGAAGTGGCAAAATTATCAGCACCATCAGGGATATTTCAGATTAATGAGCCGATGATGTTTGGAATACCTATAGTATTAAACCCAATACTATTCATTCCATTTATAATAACTCCTGGAATATTAACCCTAATAGGTTATATTGGTACCGCTACAGGCTTTGCACCACCAACATATGTTGCTATTCCTTGGACAACTCCTCCAATAATTGGAGCGTTTTTAGCAACAGGAGCTACTGGAGCCAGTTGGAGAGCGGCTGTGTTGGCAGCAATAAATCTAGTAGTTGCAGTGCTTATCTATCTACCCTTTATAAAACTAGCTGATAGACAAAGAAAGGAAGAACAAACAAATTAGTAACTGTGCTTTTTATGCTAAAGGGGTTTGGGAATATCTATGTAAGAAGTAGAGAAGAAATTCTCTACTTCTTACCAATACTCTGTATAAACCAGTTTATTTATTGATATATAAGAATTTCTTAAATTTTTATATATCAATAAATAATATACTCTAAGAGAGGTGGTATATTTGAATAATAAAATTAAAATAGCTGTAATTGGAGGTGGTTCATCCTACACTCCCGAATTTGTAGAGGGAATTATTAAAAGATACGATGAGCTTCCAGTAGAGGAACTTTGGCTTGTAGATATAGAAGAAGGTAAGGAAAAACTCGATATTGTTGGAAATTTAGCGAAGAGAATGGTAGATGAAGCCAATATACCAATGGATGTTTATCTAACTTTAAACAGTGAAGAAGCATTGTATGGAGCAGATTTTGTCACGACCCAAATAAGGGTAGGGATGCTTGAAGCCAGGGGTAAAGATGAAAGTATTCCTCTATCCCATGGATTTATAGGACAGGAAACCAATGGTGCAGGTGGACTTCTTAAAGGGTTGAGGACTATCCCAGTATTATTAGGAATTACTGATGACATGGTCAAGCTGTGCCCTGAGGCATGGTTGATAAACTTTACAAATCCAGTAGGTATGGTAACAGAAGCCTTCTCTAGGTATTCAAAACACAGGAAGTTTATAGGCCTTTGTAATGTTCCTATTGGGGTAGAGAGAGGGATAGCAGAGATAATGGGTATAGAAGAGGATAGGATTAGAATAGATTTTGCTGGATTAAATCATATGGTATATGGTTTCAACGTTTTTATAGATGGAAGGGATAAAACAGAAGAGGTATTAGATGTGTATGTAGAAAATTCAGTTTCTGTAAATATGGAAAACATTGATCCTATGGAATGGGACAAAGAATTTATCAAGGCCCTTGGTCTGATACCTTGTCCCTACCACAAATATTATTATAAAACTGCAGATATGCTTAGAAATGATATGGAAAAATTTAAAGAGGGTACAAATAGGGCAGAAGAGGTAATGAAAATAGAGGAGGAATTGTTTGAACTATATAAGGACACAAAATTAAGACAAAAGCCTAAAGAACTGGAAAAACGGGGTGGCGCTTATTATTCTGATGCGGCTTGTAATCTCATAAGTTCCATATATAATGATAAGGGAGACCTTCAGGTGGTAAATACATTAAATGGCAATACCATAAAGGATTTAGATGAGACCAGTGCTATAGAAATAACTTGTAAAATAACAAAAGATGGGCCTATGCCTTATAAATTTATTGACCAGTTTCCTGTTCCTATAAGAGGGCTTATACATCAGATAAAGTCTTTTGAAATATTGGGGGCAGAAGCAGCAGTAGGAGGAAATTATGATAAGGCACTCCTAGCAATGATAACAAATCCTCTTGTTGCAAACGATAAAGAGGGACGAAAAATGTTAGATGAATTGTTACAAGCACATAAAACATACTTATCAAATTTTTTTGATAAACATGAATAACATTATTTTTTAGAGGATTTATAGGATATTATAGGCTGTTATTATATAACTATCTAATTTTTTAAAGGGGAGAGTAATATGAATTTAGAGATGATAATTATGAACATAATAAATTATAGTGGTGAAGCTAGGAGCCTATGTATGGAAGGGATATCCTATGCAAAAAAAGGTGATTTAAACAGAGCAAGGGCTAATATTGAAGAGGCAAATGAAAAAATAGCTTGTGCACATAAAAGTCAAACTAAATTGATACAATCAGAAGCTCGAGGTGAGAAACAAGATTTTTCTTTGCTATTAGTCCATGCCCAGGATCATCTAATGAATTCAATAATGGCTAGGGATATGGCCAGAGAGTTTATAGATTTGTATGAGGTGGTTTATGACTCTTTAATAGCAGAAGGGAGAAGAGCTAATGCGTAAATTGGGTGTATCTATATATCCAAATAATTCATCTATAGAGGAGGACAAAAAGTATTTGAGTTTAGCATCCAAATATGGATTTAGTAGAATATTTACAAATTTGATATCTGTAGAAGAAGATAAGGATAGGATATTAAGAGAATTTAGAGAAATAGTAAGCTATGGAAGAGATTTAGGCATGGAGGTAATAGCAGATGTATCCCCGTCAGTATTTAGATCTTTAGATATCCATTATTCAGATCTAAGGTTCTTTAAGGATATGAACTTAACAGGAATAAGATTGGATCTAGGCTTCACTGGTAATGAGGAAAGTATAATGTCCTTTAATCCCTATGATTTAAAGATAGAGATAAATATGAGTAGCAATACAAGATATTTGGAAAACATAATGACTTATTTACCTAATAAAGACAATATTATTGGATGCCACAATTTTTATCCCCATAGGTATACAGGATTATCCAGGAAACATTTTATGGAGACATCTGAGGTATTCAAAAAATATGGCATAAGGACGGCAGCCTTTGTTTCATCGGCAAAGGCTACCTTTGGACCTTGGACAGTAAATGAGGGGTTACCTACATTAGAGGAACACAGGGAACTTCCCATAGAAATCCAGGTAAAGGATTTATTTAATACAGGTCTGATAGATGATGTAATCATAGCAAATTGTTATGCTTCTGAGGAGGAATTGAAAATAATAGGAGATATGGACAAGAATATACTTACATTAGGAGTAGAGTTAATAGAAGATCTACCAAAGGTAGAAAGGGATATAGTATTGGGAGAAATTCACTTTAATAGAGGGGATGTTTCAGAATACGTAATCAGATCCACTCAAAGTAGGGTTAAATATAAAGACCATGATTTCACATTGATGAATCCAAAAGATATTGAAAGAGGAGATGTAGTTATAGATAGTAGTCTTTATGAACATTATGCTGGAGAGTTACAAATAGCATTGAAACCTATGAAGAATAGTGGTAGAACTAGTGTTGTAGGAAAGGTAATAGATGAGGAGATGTTTTTATTAGATTATATAAAACCTTGGCAGAAATTTAGGCTAAAATCTTCTATATAGAATTTAGAGAATAAAAAGAATAAGGTTGTAGATTAGCCATTCAGATGGAAAATCTACAACCTCTTTTTTAATTAAAAATAGACAAAATTACAAATAACGTATAAAATGTAATGGAATAATAAAAAAGATGAATCTTAATTAGGGAGGAATTTTAAACTATGCCTAAAGTATTAGTCGTAGGCGGTGGGGCGGCAGGGATGATGGCTGCCATTTCAGCTACAAACCAAGGTGCAGAGGTTGTTATACTTGAAAGAAATAATAGAGTAGGCAAAAAAATACTAGCTACAGGTAATGGAAGATGTAATTATACAAATATAAATCTATCTATCAGCAATTATCATGGGAACAATCCTAAATTTGCTTATAGTTGTATTTCCAAGTTTGGAGTAGATAAAACATTAGATTTCTTTGAACAGCTAGGCATAACTCCAGCTGTAGAAGATAATGGTAAAGTATTTCCCTTATCTTTTCAAAGTTCAAGTGTATTAGACGTATTAAGATTTGAGCTGGAGGACTTAGGTATAGAGGTTTTGACCGATGGTTTTGTTACGAATATAAAAAAAGAAGATAAATTCCAACTAACCTTGATGAATGGTAGGAAAATATATGGTGATAGAGTAATTTTAGCTACTGGGGGTAATGCAGCGCCTAATACGGGTTCAGATGGGAATGGCTATACCCTTGCTAAAAATATGGGTCACAGTATAGTAGATGTTTTCCCAGGGCTAGTGCAGCTTAAACTTGAAGGAAATATATTTAAGCAAGTAGATGGAGTTAAATTTGTAGGAACAGCAGGCCTTTATAGAAAAAATCAATTGATTAAAGAAGATAGGGGAGATATATTATTTACCAATTATGGTATATCAGGTCCCCCTATACTCCAATTGAGTAGAACTGCTTTAGAATATTTAAACAATGGTAAGGATATAGAGCTAAAGGTATCTATTATAGATACTAAGACAGAAGAGGAGCTATATGATTATTTAATATATAGATTTGGATTTATGGCAAAGAAGACCATAGAGAGGGGACTAATAGGACTAATAAACAAGAGATTAATCCTTCCCATATTGAAGGAAATAAGAATTGATAAAAATAAACAAATTGCCCATTTGAGCAATGAAGAAGTCAGAAGATTATCGGGAATACTTACGGATTGGAGATTTAATATATCTGGAAGCAAATCATTTAAAGATGCTCAGATAACGGCAGGTGGAATAGATACAAATGAAATAGATAGTTCTACCATGGAATCTAAATTAGTAGAGGGATTATACTTTGCAGGAGAAATAGTGGATATAGATGGAGATTGTGGTGGATTTAATCTCCAATGGGCTTGGTCGTCAGGATATATAGCTGGGGAAAATTCTGCTTTAAGCTAAGAAGAAGGATAGGGAAAGGAGTATTACAATGTCAAGTATGAATAAAAAACTAGTTAGATTAGCGAAACAAGATAATCCAATAAAGGTTGCCGTAGTTGGAGCAGGCAAAATGGGCAAAGGTTTAGTCAGTCAGATGTCAAGGATAAAGGGGATGGAGCCTTCCCTAGTCATAAATAGAAATGGCGGAAAAGCGTTAAAGGCTTTATTATCTGCAGGGATTAAAAAGGATGATATAGTAATATCCAACTCCTTAAAGAATATTAATTTTGCGTTGGAAAAGGGAAAGTATGTAGTAAGTGAAGATATGGATATGGCTGCTAAAGCCAATAGTATTCAGGCAATAGTAGATGCAACAGGAGTTCCTGAAGTAGGGGCAAAGCTCTCAATAGATGCTATTGACAATGGAAAGCATATTATAATGCTAAATGTAGAGGCGGATTCAGTAGTTGGACCTATACTACATAAATACGCAGAAGAAGCAGGTGTTATCTACACGGGAACGGCGGGAGATGAGCCAGGAGCAGTTATGGAGCTATATGATTTTGCAGTAGGATTGGGATTTGAAGTATTGGCCATTGGCAAGGGGAAGAACAATCCAATAAACTTAGATGCAAATCCAGATACCGTGCATGAAGAGGCGCTAAAAAAAGAATTAAAACCTCATATGTTGGCAGGCTTTATAGATGGTACCAATACCATGATAGAGATGACATGCATGGCTAATGCTACGGGATTTGTTCCAGATATCAGAGGTGGACATGGCATTGTTAGCAATATAGACGATTTAACAAGTTTTTTTAGGTTAAAAGAAGAGGGTGGAGTTTTAGATAAATATAAAATAGTAGATTATGTTAGAGGAATTGCTCCAGGTGTATTTTTAGTATTTACTACAAACTTGGAAGAGATTCATAGCCAATTAGAATATTTAAATATGGGTGCTGGTCCTAATTATGTACTATATAGGCCTTACCATCTGACTAGTTTAGAAACCCCTAACACCATTTATGATGCTTGTGTAAACAATAGAGCCACCATAGCACCAACAGAAGGGGTTATAGCTGATACGGTAACTATAGCAAAGAAGGATCTAAAGGCAGGGGAAAGATTAGATCGTATTGGCGGATATACGGTCTATGGGAGCATCGAAGAACACACTGTGGCCAAGAAAGGGAATCTAGTTCCCATAGGTTTAATAGATGAAAACGCAAAAGTTTTAAGAGATATTAAAAAGGGTGAATTTATTACCTACGATATGATACAACTAGATACTAGTACAAATATATATAAATTGAGAATGATTCAAGAGGAAAAAATAGGGTAGACTGTGTTTACAATTATTAGATTATTATTTATCATATAATATGGACAAAAATATTAAATGGAGGAGATAATCGTGATATACATAAAAAATGATGACAATAGGCCACAATTTAATTTAGCATTAGAACAGTATGTATTTGATAACTTAGATCAATTTGACGAGATATTTTTACTATGGATCAATGAGCCATCTATAATCGTTGGAAAGAACCAAAACACTATAGAGGAGATAAATTTAGATTATATTAAGGAAAACAATATCAATGTAGTTAGAAGATTATCTGGTGGTGGGGCAGTCTATCATGATTATGGTAACCTAAACTATACCATCATTTCTAAAAGCAAAGAAACTTCTTCCTTCAACTTCGAAGCTTTTTCCCAGCCAGTCATAGAAGTACTAGCTAAGCTAGGAGTACAGGCAGAATTTACAGGAAGAAATGATATTGTAATAGATGGTAGGAAGTTCTGTGGGAATGCTCAATATATGAAAAAGGGCAAAGTTCTTCATCATGGTGCTATGCTATTTGATACGGATTTAAATGTACTAGGTAATGCACTAAAGGTATCCAAGGATAAAATTCAATCTAAAGGGGTAAAATCAGTTAGAAGTAGAGTTACAAATATAATTGACCATTTGGAGGAAAAGATTACGGTAGAAGATTTTAAACAACTTCTGCTGGATCATATGTTTGAGGGAGACAAGGAAATAAAAGAATATAAATTAACAGAAGAAGATTATGATAATATCAATAAATTGATGGAAGAGCGATATTCTACTTGGGAATGGAATTTTGGCGAATCTCCTGAGTTTAATATAAGTAAAGCTAAAAGGTTTACTGCTGGTAAAGTAGAAACTAAAATAGATGTAGAGGAAGGCATAATAAAGGATATAAAGTTTTATGGCGACTTCTTTGGTGGTGGAGAAATATCCACTGTAGAAGAAAAGTTTAAAGGAGTAAAATATAAAGAAGAGGAAATAGAAAAAGTATTAGACAGTATAGATATAGGGTATTATTTTTCAGGTATATCTAAAGAGGAAATAATCCACTGTATAATATAAAACAAACTTGACAAAAGACCTTGTTTTGATGTATATTAGTACTCAAAATATAATATAAAATGTAGAGATGAGGACAGTAGTAAGGAACCTTACTTACAGAGAGATGATCATCAGGTGGGAGATCATCGGTAAGTTCTTTATGAAGATCACCTCGGAGCATGGTATCTGAAATATTAGTAGGATACTACGTCTAGGGCGTTATACTTAATGAGTGATAAGACAGATATTTTTTGTCTTATAATTTGGGTGGTACCGCGGAAATCCGTCCCTAAGCATAGCTTAGGGACTTTTATTATACTAAAAATAGAAAGGATGAAAAAATTGACTAGATTTAGAGAATTATCTACAAAACCCGTAAGCGAAAGGGAGCAACAGATATCAAGATACTGGGAAGAAATAGATCTTCTTCATAAATCCGTAGATACTAGAGACGAAAACAAACCCTTTGTGTTCTATGAAGGGCCTCCGACAGCCAATGGAAAACCTGGCATACATCATGTAATGGCCAGAACATTAAAGGACCTAGTATGTAGATATAAGACTATGGAAGGTTATCAGGTAAAGAGAAAAGCAGGTTGGGATACCCATGGTTTACCAGTGGAAATCGAGGTAGAAAAAAAATTAAATTTAAAAAACAAACAGGAAATTGAAGAGTATGGAATTGAAGAATTTAATAAACAGTGTAGGGAATCCGTATTTCAATATGAAAAGTTATGGAGAGAAATGACTACTAGGATGGCATATGAAATCGACTTAGATAATCCCTATATAACTTTAGAGAACGATTATATCGAATCTGTATGGTGGATATTGGACAAATTTTTCAAGGAAGGTCTAATATATGAAGGACACAAAATATTGCCTTATTGTTCCCGCTGTGGTACAGGATTGGCATCTCATGAGGTAGCTCAGGGCTATGAAGAGATAAAGACGGAAACGGTAGTGGTAAAATTTAAACTAAAGGATAAAGATGAGTATTTCCTTGCCTGGACTACTACTCCTTGGACCTTACCAAGTAATGTATGTCTAACTGTAAACCCAGAAGAAGTATATTTAAAGGTAAAACAAGATGATGAAATATACTATGTAGGAAAGGTTTTAGCTGACAAGGTGTTAGGGGAAGACTATGAGGTAATTGAAGAATATAAAGGAAAAGATTTAGAGTATATAGAGTATGAACAGCTAATTCCATTTATAGAAGTTGGAGAAGATAAGAAAGCTTTCTTCGTTACAATGGGAGATTATGTAACTACAGAGGATGGTACCGGTATAGTCCACTCAGCGCCAGCTTTTGGTGAAGATGACTACAATACGGGAGTAAGATATAATCTACCAGTACTACAACCAGTAGATGAGGAAGGAAAATTTACCGATACTATATGGAAGGGTAAATTTGTAATGGATGCAGATCCAGAAATAGTACAATGGTTAAGAGAAAACGGGAAACTATATAGAAAGCAAAAGATGGAACATAACTATCCTCATTGTTGGAGATGCCATACCCCACTACTATATTATGCAAAGCCTAGCTGGTATATAGAGATAACCAAGTTAAAAGAACAGTTAATTGAAAACAACAATGGAGTCGACTGGTATCCTGATTTTGTAGGAGAGAAAAGATTTGGCAATTGGTTGGAGAATTTAAATGATTGGGCTATATCCAGAAGCAGATATTGGGGTACACCATTACCAATATGGAGATGTGAGGATTGTAATCATACGGAGAGTGTTGGTTCAATAGAGGAATTAGTAGAAAAGGCCTTAGAAGATATAGATGAAACCATTGAACTACACCGCCCCTATGTAGATCATGTACATTTTAAATGTGAAAAATGTGGCGGTACCATGAATAGGGAAAAGGATGTAGTAGATGTTTGGTTTGATAGTGGAGCCATGCCCTTTGCTCAATACCATTATCCCTTTGAGAACAAGGAAAACTTTGATAAGCTTTTCCCTGCAGATTTTATCTGTGAAGGGATTGACCAGACTAGAGGTTGGTTTTATTCACTACTAGCCATATCTACCTTTGTAACGGGTAAATCCCCTTATAAAAATGTATTGGTAAATGATCTAGTATTAGATAAAGATGGCAAGAAGATGTCCAAATCTAGGGGTAATACTGTAGATCCCTTTGTATTATTTGATGAATATGGTGCCGATGTACTAAGATGGTATTTGATATATGTATCTCCACCATGGACCCCTACAAAATTTGATGAAAATGGTCTTAGGGAAGTAGAGAGCAAATTCTTTAGAAGTATCAGAAATGTATATAATTTCTTCTCCTTATATGCCAATACCGACGATGTAGACCCAAGGGAATTTTTCATCCCCTATGAAGAAAGAGAAGAAATCGATAGATGGATTCTTTCCAAATACAACAGCTTAGTAAAGCAGGTAAGAAGGGATATGGAAATATTCGAATTAACTAGGGTAGTAAGATCTATTCAAGAATTTGTAATCGAAGATCTTTCTAATTGGTATATTAGACGTACAAGAAGAAGATTTTGGTCAACAGAGCTAGACGACGACAAGAAAGCTGTATACAATACTACTTATGAAATATTAGTAGGATTGAGCAAAATGATAGCCCCCTTTGTCCCCTTTACAGCAGAAGAACTCTACAGAAGTTTAACGGATAAGGAATCAGTACATTTAGACTACTATCCAGAACATAGTGAGGAATTAATAGATCTGAAACTAGAGGAAAAAATGGATCTAGTAAGGGATTTAGTGGGATTAGGTAGAGCATCAAGAGAATCTGCTAGAATAAAGGTTCGTCAACCACTAAAGGGTGTTTTGATAGATGGAAAATATGAACAAACAATTGATAATTTAGTACCATTAATCAAAGAGGAGCTAAATGTAAAGGAAGTAATATTTGAAAAGGATTTAAGTCAATATATGAACTTTACACTGAAACCAAATTTTAAAGTAGCAGGACCGATTTTAGGCTCAAAGATAAAATCCTTTGGAAAGGTATTAAATCAATTAAATCCCCATGAAACTGTAGAAAAACTAGAAGCAGGAGAGACCTTAGTATTAAATCTTGATGGTGAAGATATGGAAATTCCAAAGGACTATGTAATGCTTACCATATCATCAAAAGAAGGATTTGATGTGGCTATGGGCAACAATCTGTTTGTAATTCTGGATACCAATCTTACTAAGGATTTAATTAACGAAGGTTATGCAAGGGAATTTATATCAAAAGTACAACAAATGAGGAAAAACAGTGGATATGAAGTATTAGATAATATAAACATATATTACGACAGCAATGATGAAATAGAAGAAGCAGTAAAGCTATTTGAGGACTTCATAAAAGAAGAAACTTTAGCTAAATCCATTGAAAAGGTAAAGGATGATTCCTTTGAAAAACAGGATTTAAATGGCCATATGACAGGAATAAAACTAGAGAGAATATAAAATATAAGAGCCTTTTTTAGGCTCTTATATTTTAAAACCACCTTATCATTTAGAGTCTCTAATGATATAATAAACATAACAAATATTAAGGGGGTTTTTACATGGCCATTAATGAAGTTGAACAATTGTTTCAACAATTAGAAAAGCTAGGAATTATAGCTAGCAGACTTGGTTGGACCCAATATACTACAGGGTATGATTTTGGAATTGAAGAGGCTTATGATGATATTTTGAATTTTCTTAAAGATGAGAAAAACTATGAAATAGTATGTAAGTATAAAGAAAAGGATTTAGACCCAATTGATAGTAGGCGTATGGAAATAGCCTACAATATATTTAAGCCCTATCATTTAAGCAAGGAAATAAATGAATTGAATTTAGAGATAAGAAAGAAGACCAATGAATTGTCTAAAATACTAAATACCTTCAGATTTAATATAGACGGCAAAGAAATAGCCTCGGTAGAGATAGATCAGATACTATCCAAGGAAGAGAATAGAGAAAAAAGAAAGAAGGCTTTTTTCGCTAGGAATCAAATAAACGAAGCCCTAGTAGATGGGGGATTTATTGAGTTAATAAATTTAAGGAAGGAACTAGCTAGAATTTATGGCTCTGAGGATTTTGTCGAATATCAACTAGAAAAAGATGAGCTCAGTCCCGATATATTTAATGGTTGGAAGGTAGAATTAAAAGAGCATATTGATGTACTAAATAAGCAGAGAAGGGAATATGCTAGTAGATACATCCATGAAGAGGATATGTTCCCTTGGGATGAGGAATACATAAAATCTCAAATTTCACCCTCACTAAATGCCACTGTAGACATGTCCAATTACTATAATATTATTAGAGATTTTTTCGTCAATTTTGGCATAGATATAGATCGATATAACATAACTTACGACATATTTCCAAGAAAGAACAAATCTGAATGGGGGTACAATTTCCCCATAGAAACTGGGAAGGATTCAAGGATACTTGCTAATGTGAAAAACCGATATAGTGAATATAAGGTTTTGCTACACGAAACAGGCCATGGAGTCCATTCCTTCTTGCAAGATCCTGATGAGACAATACTAAATAGTGGAATAAGTGGAATAATAACAGAGGGGATAGCTAATCTGTTTGGAAGTTTTTTATACGATGAATTGTTCTATAAAAATTTCTTTGTTGAGGATGTGGATGATGAATTTAAAGAAATGGCCCGGTATGAAAAGCTTAGCTATTTAAGATTTGTAGGAAACATATTCTTCGACCATAGTCTCTATAGAAATAATATAACCTCCCTAGAGGATATATATGGCTTATATTTTAAAACCTATGAAGAACTATTCGGCGACAGACCTTATGATGAAGCTCCACCTTTTGGATATAGAATCCACTATACAACTCATCCCATCTATATGCATAATTATTTCATGGGAGATGTAACCTGTGAAATGTTAAGAAAGGTATTCTGTCAAAATCATGGTGTTACTTCTATATCTGAAAAACCAAGGGAATTTGGAGATTTCCTAATAAATAAGGTAATCAAGCCTTCAGGATTATATAAATATGAGGAATTGTTTAAGCATATAAGTGGAGAAGAGTTTTCTTTAAAATGGTATTTTTAAAGCGATAAAGATGATGTAAAGGTAGATAGCAATGCTATCTACCTTTATTAGTATATTAAATGTGGAATTATTACTTGTGCAGTATTTATAGATGGAACCATACAAAGTTGGGTATATATTAACAAGTATGTAAATTTTACAGAAAGACTAGGAGGTAATTATGCTTTTATCGGGAAAGGAAATAGAAAAAAGAATTGGTAAAGAAATAATTATAGAACCTTTTAATAAAGAACAGTTAAATCCTAATAGCTACAATCTTAGATTACATAATGAACTATTGGTTTATGAAGAACAAGTCTTAGATATGAAAAAGGCCAATGCTACAAAGAAAATCTATATTCCAGAAGAAGGCTTAGTTTTAGAGCCTAATAGACTATATTTGGGTAGAACTGTAGAACATACCAAAACCGACAAATACGCACCTATGCTAGAAGGTCGTTCTTCAGTGGGGAGATTAGGTTTATTCGTCCATGTAACAGCAGGTTTTGGAGATGTGGGTTTTAGCGGATATTGGACTTTAGAAATATTTTGTGTCCAGCCAGTGAAAATTTATCCTAATGTGGAAATATGTCAAATATATTATCACAGCATATATGGAGATTATGAAAAATATAATAGTGGAAAATATCAAAACAATAGAGATATCCAACCAAGCTTATTATATAAGGAATTTGAGGAAGATGATAGATAGCCTTAATGTTTTTAGGAAAAAAATTAAAGGGCTAAGGGAATATGTTAACAAGGGGGTGAAACTTTGGCTTATAAATACAGGGGGTATGACCCGCCATGGAAGAGGATACTAAAATATATAGCTAAAATATTGATTACTGCAGCGATAGTCATGGTATTGGTGTATGCATTAAGTTATTTTTTAAAAAAGGAATTTAAAATAATGTTGGAATATGCAGGAGTTATTGTTATGCTCGTAGGTGGGATGTCTTTTTTAGGTGGTAGAAGTCTAGGAGTAAATCCAGCTTATTCTAAAACCCATGAATATGCAAAAAGACATGTAGAATTGTTAAGTGATACTGCTAGATTTGTAATTTTCATGACATCTGTTGGGGTAATTTTGTTTATCGTAGCTTTATTAATATGGTAAAGACCAGAACAGGGAAATATAATGCTTATTTAATCATAAAAGTAAGAGTAAAAGATGGAAAGATGAAGAATATGCGATAATTTTATGGAAAATGGGTAAGAATAGAATAGCATGAAGATATGGGAGGGGTATTTTATGAGTCAATATCATGAACCGGTAGAATTGCTAGACGAAAAGGCAATGGACATAGTGAGAGCCTTAAATAGTTTAAAAGAAGAAGTAGAGGCTATAGACTGGTATAATCAAAGAGTGATAGCTTCTAATGATGAAGAGTTAAAAGCTATTATGGCTCACAACAGGGATGAAGAAATCGAACATGTATGTATGACTTTAGAATGGTTAAGAAGAAATATGCCTGTATGGGATGAAGAATTAAGAACTTACTTATTTACCGAAGGTCCCATTGCTAGCATTGAAGAAAGGGCCATGGGAAAGGAAACTGAAGGAGAAGATACAGAGGAGAAGTCTGGATTAAGTGTTGGAGATTTAAAATAAGGGAGTGAGATAATATTGCTATATAAAGAACTTGCACCAATAACTAAAGATGCATGGAAGGAAATCGAAGATAGGCTCATGGAAGTTTTTAAGACCTATCTATCTGCAAGGAAGGTAGTTAGGGTAGAAGGTCCTAAAGGACTGGAATATAATGCAATTTCTGAAGGTAGACTAGGCAATATTAAAGAAGATGGAGATGTCTGCTATGGCATTTACAATGTATTGCCTTTGACGGAAGCCAGGGTAGAATTTGAAATGGATAGATGGGAATTGGATAATATATCTAGGGGTGCAAAAGATATTGATTACGAACCCTTAGAGGAAGCAGCTAGAAAGATGGCTATTTTTGAAGAAAGTGCAGTATATAATGGATTGGAGAATGCACATATTAAGGGAATGACTCAGCTAGCCGAAGGTGGCACTATTGCTTTTGGTAATGATCCTAAGACCATCATGGACTCTATTGCTACAGGTTTGATAAAGCTTCGAGAGGTGTATCAAGAAGGTCCTTTTACGCTGGTAGTAGGAGAGGAAGTTTATAAGAGGATTATATCTAGGGAGGCTGCCTATCCTCTAGAAAAAAGAATAGAAGAATTAACTGGGCACAAGATCGTCTATAGCCATGTTTTAGATGGAGCGCTATTAGTTCCATACGACCATGAAGACCTGGAGCTAACTATAGGAGAAGATCTATCCATTGGTTATCAATATAATGATAACAAAAAGATAAAATTTTTTATTACCGAATCCTTTACCTTCAGGGTATTAGACCCTAGCATTATAGTAAAATATAGTGTATAAAAAACTGTAAATTAGAATCATATTAATAAACTAGAAAAGGGCGATTTGTCGCCCTTTTCTAGTTTATTAATATTAAAAGCTTAAACTTTTCTTTTTTTCCCTAATTAATACAGTTATTGATTATTTCATGTATAATTCTTCAGGCAATAAAAAATACTATGATAAATCTGAGATTCATGATATAATCTATAAGGATAGTTATAAATATTTTTATGAATACAAGGCTCAAATTAGTATTTTAAGGTTTAAAAGGTTTTAATATTAAAATCTTTAACATAAACAAAAATGCTGGTTAAGGGGGAAAGGTATTAATGAAAGTATATCAATCAGACAAAATTAGAAACGTAAGCTTAATAGGCCATAGTGGTAGTGGAAAGACAACGCTAACAGAAGCAATACTATATGTGACAGGCGTAACTAAAAGACAAGGTAAAGTAGATGACGGAAATACTGTATCAGATTTTGATAAAGAAGAAATAGCAAGGAAAGTATCCATTGGAACAGCAGTAATTCCAGCTGAATGGGAGGATATAAAATATAATTTCTTAGATACTCCAGGTTATTTTGATTTTGCTGGAGAGATGTATGGTGCACTAAGGGCAAGTGAAGGTGCTATTCTATTAGTAGATGCTTCTTCAGGAGTAGAAGTTGGTACGGAAAAAGCATGGAAATATACAGAGGATCATAATATTCCGAAAATGCTCTTTTTAAATAAAATGGACAAGGAAAATGTTAACTTTGAAAAAGTCTTAGCTGATATCAAAGATCATTTTGGGGATAAGATAGTACCATTTACATTACCAATTGGTGAAGCTGAAAGCTTTAAAGGATTTGTCAGTGTAATAGATGAAATAGCTTATGAATATGATGGAAAAGATGCAAAAGAAGTAGATATACCAGCAGAACTTCAAGATCAGATTGCATCTATTAATGAGTCGTTGATGGAAAAGGTTGCAGAAACCGATGAAGAATTGATGGAAAAATACTTTGAAGGTGAACAGTTTACAATAGAAGAGATAAGAAAGGGTTTAAAGCTTTCAGTAATGAATGGAGATCTAGTTCCTGTAATAGTAGGTTCAGCAGAGAATGCAGTAGGGGCAGATTTCTTACTAAATGTAGTTAAAAACTATATGCCAAATCCAACAGAAGTAGGACCATATTTGGGACAAAAAGGTGAAGAAGAAGTAGAGAGAAAAGTAGATGTAAATGAGCCATTTTCAGCAATAGTATTTAAGACCGTAGTAGACCCATTCGTTGGGAAACTTTCATTATTTAAGGTATTATCAGGAAAGATTACAAAAGATGATGAATTATATAATGCAAGCAAAGATCAAACTGAGAAACTAGGTGGATTATTTGTTTTGAGAGGAAAGAATCAAATAGAAGTATCAGAAATAGTAGCTGGTGATATTGGAGCTACAGCAAAACTCCAAGTAACTCAAACAGGCGACAGTATATGTAATAAATCCAACCCAACTTTATACCATAGAATAGAGTACCCACAACCAACATTATTCTTTGCAGTAGAGCCTAAAGCAAAGGGAGATGAAGAAAAGATAGGTACTTCCCTACAAAGGCTTACTGAGGAAGATCCAACTTTTGTTACGGAGAGAAATTCAGAAACAAAACAACTATTAATCGGCGGTCAAGGCAATATGCAGTTGACGGTTATCACGGATAAATTGAAAAATGCTTTTGGAGTAGATGTGACTTTAGCTAGTCCAAAGGTTGCATATAGGGAGACTATTAAAGGCAGTTCTAGTGTTCAAGGCAGACATAAAAAACAATCTGGAGGAGCCGGTCAATACGGTGATGTTCATATAAGATTTGAGCCAACGGATGAAGAATTTGTATTTGAAGAAGAGGTATTTGGTGGAGCAGTACCTAAAAACTTCTTCCCAGCTGTTGAAAAAGGCTTAAGGGAATCCTTAGAACGGGGTGTTCTTGCAGGATATCCAGTAGTTAATTTGAAAGCTACATTATTTGATGGATCTTATCATCCAGTAGATTCCAATGAGATGGCATTTAAAATTGCAGCATCTCTTGCATTTAAAAAGGGAGTAGAAGAAGCTAAACCTATATTATTAGAACCTATTATGCGAGTCGAAGTATTGGTTCCAGAAGATTATATGGGGGATGTAATGGGAGATATGAACAAACGTAGAGGTAAGATCTTAGGTATGGAACCTCAAGCTGATGGATCCCAGTTAATAATAGCAGAAGCCCCTCAAGCAGAACTATTTGAATATGCCATAGACTTAAGAAGCATGACCCAGGCAAGGGGAAGCTTCACCATGGAATTTATAAGATATGAAGAAGTACCATCAAATATTGCCGAAAAAATAATAGAAGAGGCGAAAACGGAGAAAGAATAATAATAAAGAAAAGGTTCGATTAATTTAGTCGGGCCTTTTTTATTTTGATAGCATATAAAAACCCTAACGGGGAATTATAGAATTTAATAAAAAACTATTGAAAAAAAATAGAATATAATGCATAATATAATAAAAGGCAAAGATAGTCAAAGTCAAAGGAGTGGAACTAATGCCAGGAATGAGTAACCTTATAGAAAGGTTTATAAAGGAAATGTTAGAACAAGCGGAAGATGGAATAATAGAGATAGGGCGAAATGAATTAGCAGAACAATTTGGTTGTGCTCCATCTCAGATTAACTATGTGCTTACCACTAGGTTTACTCCCTATAGAGGATATTATATTGAGAGTAGACGAGGCGGTGGTGGGTATATAAAGATAGTGAAGGTAGGAATTGAAGAAGATGAAGCAATGGAAGATTTAATAATAAATGCTATAGGTGATTCCATTACAAAGAACAAGGCTTATCATATAATTGAAGGTTTGGTAGAAGAAGAGGTAGTGACACTAAGGGAAGGATATTTGATGAAGGCTTCTATAGAAGACAATGCTTTGAAGAATGTGACCACAGGACGGAATCAGCTTAGGGCGGATATACTTAAAAATATGCTACTTATTCTAATGAGATGATGGGGGCGATAATATGCTATGTCAAGTTTGTAATAAAAACACCGCTACTGTTCATTATACTAAAATAATAAATGGAGAAATAGAAGAACTACATCTATGTGAAGAATGTGCTGTGGACAACAATGAATTTGAATTTGACACCACTTTTTCTTTTCATAAACTATTGACAGGGTTAATAGATAGTATTCAAGGAGAGCCTGTAAAAGAAGAAGTATACAATACTACATGTCCTTTTTGTGGTTTAAGCTATTCTGAATTTAAACAGACAGGCAAATTTGGTTGTCCAGAGTGCTATACTACTTTTAAAACTAAACTATATCCTTTATTTAAAGGTATACATGGCCATGGTGAACATATAGGTAAAATACCAAAAGGAGCAAGTAAGGTTATTGTAGCAAAGAAGGAGATCGGAAAGTTGAAGAAAGAGTTGGAAGAACTAGTCGCCAAGGAAGCCTTTGAAGAGGCAGCAATAGTAAGGGATAAGATCAACGAACTAGAAAAGGAGTTAGATAGATAAAGAGGTGATAGGAATGACCAGATGGTTTGAAGGTTCTGGACTGGAGGAAGATGTGGTAGTCAGTACTAGAATAAGGATTGCAAGAAATTTAGAAAACTATAGATTCCCTCAGAAGATGAGTATAGAGGAGTCAGAAAAGCTTACACAAGAAGTGTTAAATGCAATGAAAAATCTTTCTAGCAATCACAACTATAAATTTATTAGAATAAGCAATTTAAGTCCACTACAGAAAGTTAGCTATATGGAAGAACATTTGATTAGTCCTGGATTAATCCAAAAATCAGACCTTAGTAGTTTTTTATTAAGGGATGATGAAATGGTCACCATAATGATAAATGAAGAAGATCATCTAAGGACCCAAGTATTACTTCCAGGGTTAAACTTTGAGGATGGATGGAAGCATAGTAACGATATAGACGATTTTCTCGATAGCTTTTTAAATTTTGCTTTTCATGAGGATTTTGGTTATTTAACTACCTGCCCTACTAATGTTGGTACAGGGCTTAGGGCTTCTGCTATGGTTCATATACCATCACTAGTTATGACTGGACATATAAATAATTTAATTCGAGGGTTAAATAAGATTGGTTTAACCGTAAGAGGATTATATGGAGAAGGAACGGAGGCCATAGGGGATTTGTATCAAATATCCAATCAAACTACTCTAGGAGAAGAGGAAGAGAAGATAATAGAAAAATTAAAAAATGTAATATATCAAGTCATAAACAAAGAAAGGAATATAAGAGATGAGTTGATAAATAGACAAAAAAACCAGTTAGAAGATAGAATATTTAGATCCCTAGGCATTTTAAGATATTCTAGAATTATATCTTCTAAAGAAGCGATGAAACATCTATCCAATGTAAGATTGGGCGTGGAAATGGGTATAATTAATGATATGAAATTTAAGGATATTACTGAACTGATGATAGGGATACAACCTGCTAGCATTCAAAAAAGATTTAATATAGAATTAAATAAGAATCAAAGAGATATAGAAAGAGCCACGCTAATAAGAGAATACATGAGTGTATAAGATAGGAGGGATAATATGGCGATGTTTGGAAGATTTACAGAAAGGGCTCAAAAATCCATATTGTTAGCTCAAGAAGAAGCTAAGAATTTACGCCATAACTATGTAGGAACTGAGCATATATTGCTAGGCTTGTTAGCAGAGGGAGAAGGGGTTGCGGCAGTAGCCCTTAACAATATGGGAGTTACCTTAGAAGGTGCTAGAAACGAAGTGATAAAGGCTATTGGGCAGGGAAGTTATGCTGCTGATATTATGGGATTTACCCCTAGAACTAAGAGGATATTTGAACTGAGCTTTTTAGAAGCTAGAAACTTAGGCCACAACTATGTAGGTACTGAACATATATTATTAGGATTGTTGGAAGAGGGAGAAGGGGTGGCTATAGTAGTACTAAAAAAACTAGGGGCAGACATAGACAAGTTGGAACAAAATATATTAGAGATGTTATCAGATAATCAATCAAAATCAGCACCATCCCAGGATGGCGGTAGCAACGCTACACCTAATCTAGATAAATACAGTAGAGATCTAACTCAGCTATCCATAGACGGGAAAATAGATCCAGTTATTGGAAGAACTAAAGAGATAGAAAGGGTAATCCAAGTATTAAGTAGGAGGACTAAGAACAATCCAGTGCTTATTGGGGAACCTGGTGTAGGTAAGACTGCTATTGCAGAAGGTTTAGCTCAAAAGATAGTTGAGGGTCAAGTACCAGAGATAATAAGGGATAAGCGGGTAGTAACATTGGATCTACCTGGAATGATTGCTGGGGCAAAGTATAGGGGAGAATTCGAAGAGAGATTAAAGGCTGTAATGAAGGAAATAAAGGAAGATGGAAATGTAATGCTATTTATAGACGAACTTCATACCATAGTTGGTGCTGGCGCAGCTGAAGGAGCTATAGACGCATCTAATATATTGAAACCTGTACTTGCTCGAGGAGAGCTCCAGATAATTGGAGCCACTACTATAGATGAATATAGAAAATATATTGAAAAGGACTCGGCATTGGAAAGGAGATTCCAGCCAATAATGGTAGAGGAACCCACCGTGGATGATTCTATCAAAATACTAGAAGGGCTAAGAGATAGGTATGAAGCCCATCACAGGGTGGAAATCTCCGATGAGGCTATTAAGGCAGCAGTTGAACTATCCAATAGATATATTACTGATAGATTTTTACCGGATAAAGCGATAGATTTAATAGATGAGGCTTGTTCTATGATAAGGATTAAATCCTTCGTTGCTCCAGATGGCTTGAAGGGTTTAGAAGAAAAGTTAGAGGAATTAGGTCAAGAAAAGGAAGAAGCAGTTAATACCCAAAACTATGAAAAAGCAGCTAAGATAAGGGATATGGAAAGGAATTTAAAAGAGGAGCTTCAAAGGGAAAAGGCAAGATGGGAAAAGGAGAAACAAATTTCCAATATGGTAGTGGGCTATGATGAAATTGCTCATGTAGTATCTAACTGGACAGGAGTTCCTGTAAGCAAGATGACTAGGGAAGAAAGTCAAAAACTATTAAACCTAGAGGAGATCCTTCACCAAAAGGTAATCGGTCAAGATCAAGCAGTAGAATCGGTATCCAATGCAGTTAGAAGGGCTAGGGTAGGATTAAAGGATCCTAATAAACCTGTAGGGACTTTCATATTTGTTGGACCAACAGGAGTAGGTAAGACCTACCTTGCAAAGGCATTAGCAGAGACTCTATTTGGTGATGAAGATTCAATGATAAGGATAGACATGAGTGAGTATATGGAAAAACACTCAGTATCAAGGCTTGTAGGTTCTCCACCAGGATATGTAGGATACGATGAGGGAGGACAATTAACAGAAGCAGTAAGGAGAAAACCTTACTCTGTAATTCTATTTGATGAAGTAGAAAAAGCTCATCCTGATGTGTTTAATATATTGTTACAAATACTAGACGATGGAAGATTGACGGATTCTAAGGGAAGAACTGTAGATTTTAAAAATACAGTAATAATAATGACTTCCAATGTAGGAGCTACGTCTATTAGAAAGCAGAATGTATTAGGTTTTTCCGTGGTAGAAGAGGAAGAAAAGGAAGAATATGAAAGAATGAAAGAGACCATATTGGAAGAATTAAAAAGAACCTTTAGACCGGAGTTTCTAAATAGAATCGATGAAGTTATTGTATTCCACTCTCTAAGGGAAGAAGATGTAAGAGAAATAGTTGGTATAATGATAGAAGATCTAGAAAAGAGAATGAAAAAACTAAATATCAATATAAATGTAACAGATAATACTGTAGACTATATAAGTCGCAAAGGTTTTGATCCAGTATATGGGGCTCGCCCCCTTGAAAGGACTATCACCAAGATGATAGAAGATCAATTAGCAGAAGAAATCCTAAAGGGAAAGGTTTCTAAAGACGATAATATAGTAATAGATATTAAAGAAGATAAACTGGTATTTGACAAGGAACCTATAGCTTAAGCTATAGGTTTCAGTTTACATATTGGAGGTTCTATATGAAAAAAAAGACTGTTTTTAAATGTTCTAAATGTGGGTATGAAAGCATCCGATGGATGGGACGATGTTCCGAATGTAATTCTTGGAACAGTTTTGAAGAGATAGAAATAGATCCAAAGGCCAAAACGCCTAAAGGAAAATCTCAGAACAAAAAAAGAGTATCCCCGGTGAAACTACATTCAGTAGACACAGATGCTAGTCAGAGGATAGAAACGAATATAGGGGAGTTCAATAGAGTACTTGGAGGAGGTATTGTTAAAGATTCCGTAACCATAGTAACGGCTAGGCCTGGGGCTGGTAAATCTACCTTACTACTGGAAATATCTAATGATGTGGCAAATAAAGGATATAAGGTATTGTATGCCTCAGGTGAGGAAAGTGAGACCCAAATTAGCAATAGGGCTAATAGGATATTAAAGTGGATTCCAGAACATATCTGGATATTATCTGATACTAGCATGGATAATGTGTTAGAAACTGTAGAAGAAATAGATCCAGATTTAATTATCATAGATAGTATTCAAACTTTTTCTTTAGATGAATTTGACTCAAGAGCTGGTTCTCCTATTCAGACAATAGAATGTGCCAATGCACTAGTAGATATAGCCAAGAATAAAAACAGGCCTAGAGCTGTAATAATGGTAGGACATATGACGAAGGCAAATGAAATGGCTGGTCTTAGAACCCTGGAACATTTGGTGGATACGGTTTTGTATCTAGAGGGAGAAAGTGATGAAGAATTAAGGACTTTAATGGCTACTAAAAATAGATTTGGAAGAACTGGAGAAATAGGATTGTTTTCTATGTCGGAAGAAGGGATGATTCCTATAGACAACCCCTCTGAATATTTTATAACCAAAAGAGAGTATGGTGAGCTTGTACCTGGCTCGGCCTTATCGGTAATAAAAGAAGGCTCTAGACTTATTATAGTTGAAATAGAGTCCCTAGTTTCTCACTCCTTCACCCCTTATCCTTCAAGGATTGGTGAATGCTTAAGAAGGGATCAGTTAAGTACGTTAATATCTATTCTGGAGCAGAGAGGTAATATTAGTTTATATGATAAAAATGTAGTTATTAAAGCTACCGGAGGATTAAAATTAAGTGAACAATCGGTAAACTTAGCTATTATAATGAGCATAGTATCTTCTGTCGTAAACAAAGGCATTCCAAATGATGTAGTATTTATTGCAGAGGTAGGTCTTACTGGAGAATTAAAGAAGATTCCATCTATGGAGGCTAGAATTAGGGAGTTGGATAGGATGGGATTCAAGATAGCTTATATACCAAAGGATGGATTGAAAAAAAATGTAGAATTTGAAAATATCCAAGTAATACAATTAAAGACTTTACAGGATGTAATAGATCATGTGTTTAGGGGTAGTTTTAGACAGTGATAGAAAAAATTAAAAAACATGAGATTCTTCACCTTGTGTTTAGAATGGCAAAGAAAATGTCCTTCTGCACATTAACGAAGAATCTCTTATTCGGCTAAAACTAGAGATATTGCAGGTTTATATGGCTCTTTATATTTTTTTAGTATTAGAATGTTAAATTATTCATATAATATCTTGTGAAGTAGATAAGCTTGGAGGTTATTATATGAATATGGATTTGTATGAAACATTAAAGATTGTTGCTCCTGGGACTTCCTTAAGGGCCGGCCTAGATAATATAATAAATGCAAAAACAGGGGCTTTAATAGTATTGGGAAATACTAAAGAAGTGTTGGATATCGTTCATGGAGGTTTTTATATAAACTGTGAATATACTCCTTCAAATATATATGAACTAGCAAAGATGGACGGTGCTATAATACTTAGCAGCGACTTAAAGAGAATACTATATGCTAATGCTCAACTATTACCTTGTCACCATATCGATTCAAAGGAGACGGGAACTCGACATAAAACTGCTGAAAGGGTAGCAAAGCAGACTAATACATTGGTAATATCCATTTCTAAAAAAAGGGATATTATAACCCTTTATAAATCCAATTATAAATATATATTAAAGGATATTAATGAGATATTAAATAGGACTAATCAAGCAGTACAAACCTTAGAAAGATATAAAAATGTGCTTGATCAGTATATGAATACTTTGACTATTTCAGAGTTTCAAGACTCAACAACCTTATATGATGTAGTCAAAGTTCTTCAGAAAACGGAAATGGTTTCAAGGATCGGAAAGGAAATAGATATGTATATATCAGAATTAGGAACAGAAGGAAGGCTTTTAAATATGCAGGTAAGAGAACTGATGGATGGAGTTGAGGAAGATTGCATAAACCTGGTCAAGGATTATAAAAATGGCAATAAAAAGGACTATATACCCATAATCAATAGAATAGGTAATCTAAATTCTCAGAAACTATTAGATTTAAATGAAATAGCTAATTTATTAGGCTATAATGAGGGATTGAAGACATTGGATATAAAGGTAGCACCAAAAGGCTACCGGATACTAAATAAGATTCCGAGGATTCCCCATTATGTTATTGAAAACGTCATAGAATCCTTTGGAACCTTTCAAAACATAGTAAATGCCTCTATGGATGAGATGGATCTAGTAGAAGGGGTAGGGCAGATTAGATCTGTAAGCATTGTTGAAGGGTTAAAAAGGTATAGAGATCAAATTCCGGTTGATATGAATAGGAAATCAAAGGGCTAAAAGATCCCTAGCCCTCTTTATATTAGTCCTATTTGAGGCTAAAAATGCCTAAAGCCTTGGTATTACTGTACTCCCTTAACATAGCATCGGACATATTTACATCCAATGTATTGCATAGTGCTGCTAGATAAAATAAATATGCGCCTATTTCTTCTTCTAAAATCTCTCTACATCCAGGACATAGACTACCTTCTACATGGCTTTCTAAACTGTTCTTAATCTCTTCTAGAGAATCCCTATTATAATTTTGCTTTGTGGCGTTAATCTCAATGCAACCACAGGAAGTGGCAGATTTAATTACAGCTCGATTGATTCTTGCAGTATATTCGTCTAGTTTTGTGATTATATCCAAGATGCTTTTATGTCTAATAAGCACATCATCTACTTGATTTTGAAAATCATCCATATTTAAATTTTTTTTAATACTAATAACATTTTCATTTAAGTCCATTTAGTCCACCCCTGTCAAATGATTATTGGTTATGATTTTATTATACTGATAGGGACAAGCATTTGTCAAATATTTCTAACAATATATTTTTGGAAATATTATCGCTTAAGAAATAGTTGACAAGGGAAATATGAGTATGGTAAAATATAAGCTTTACAACCTTTGCCTATTATTGTATAATATAATGGATAGTAGTATGATGGGAGGTTGTACTATGTTTAATATTGGTGACAAGGTTGTTTATCCTATGCATGGTGCTGGGGTGATTGAAGGTATTGAAGAGAAAGAAATTTTAGGAGAAAAAAGAAAGTATTATGTAATGAAGATGCCCATTGGAGAAATGAAAGTTATGATACCTGTAGACAATGTAGAAGAGATTGGTATTAGAGAGATAATTGATGACAGCGATATGGAAAGGGTATTGACTATTCTAAAAGGTGATAAGACTAAAATGCCTCAAAATTGGAACAGACGCTATAGAATAAACATGGAAAAGATAAAATCTGGGGACATATTCGAAATCGCTTCTGTTGTAAGAAATTTAATGCTAAGAGATGCAGAAAAAGGACTTTCAACAGGAGAGAGAAAAATGCTAAATAGCGCTAAACAGATGTTGATTAGTGAGATCGTGTTGGCATCCGATTATGACCAGGAAGAAACAGAAAGGCTAATCGATGAAGCAGTTAATTTTGCATGATGTAAATTAAATATTATTTTTTGGTTATATTATTTATTTTTATGGTAATAAATATACTATGGGAGGTGAACTAATGATTGACAAGATAATAAGAGGCATAATTAGTTTGATAGGCTTATTAATTGGATATGGTACAGTTGCTGGATTAAAGGCTTTGGAGATAATAAGCTTATCAAACAAAGGCTGGTTAAGTTTAGTGGTATATGCAGGTGTAAGTATAATATTTGGAATTATATTTTTCTTACTGGCCCCAAAGATGATAAAAGGTGGAAGGAAGTCCATTCAATTTTTTGAATCGGAGCTTCAAAAAGTTCCCGCTTATGAAATTGCATTGGGGTCTGTTGGGTTGATCATTGGATTGATAATTGCTTATCTATTGAGTCAACCATTTTATAATCTTGGCATTCCATATTTGGGAGTTATCATTTCTATTTTTCTTTATGCGATATTTGGATATCTTGGGATAAAGGTCCCTACCAGAAAAAAAGAGGATTTTTCCAACACTATCGGGAACCTTAAGAAAGGTAGCGGTAAAGACAAACTAAAGACCAATTGTAAGTCTTGTCCAAAGGTGTTGGATACTAGTGTTATTATAGATGGAAGAATTGCAGATATCTGTAAGACGGGATTTATTGAAGGACCTTTGGTCATACCAGAATTTGTTCTAGAAGAGTTGCAGCATATAGCTGATTCTTCTGATGCCCTTAAAAGAAATAGAGGAAGAAGGGGCTTGGATATATTAAATAAGATACAAAAGGAATTGGATATTGAGGTAATAATCCATGATAAGAAATTTAACGACGTGAAAGAGGTAGATACTAAGCTATTAAAACTTACACAGTTGTTAAAAGGAAAGATCATCACCAATGATTATAATTTAAACAAAGTAGCAGAGGTTCAGGGTATAGATGTATTGAATATTAACGAATTAGCTAATGCAGTTAAACCTGTAGTATTACCAGGAGAAGAAATGGTCGTTCAAGTGATAAAGGATGGCAAGGAATCTGGTCAAGGGTTGGCTTATTTAGACGATGGAACTATGATAGTAGTTGAAAGTGGTAAGAAACATATTGGAGAGACTATAGATGTTTTGGTAACTAGTGTGTTGCAAACTTCTGCAGGAAGGATGATCTTCGCAAAGCCAAAGACTATGGCAGATAGAGCAGTTTAGGGTCAAATCATTTGGCCCTAATATTTTTGTTTTTTTGGGGTATTATAGACATATAAAATATTTCACATTCCATTTTTATGTGCTATAATAGGTGAGAGGTGAATCAAATGTATAAGAACCAATACATTTCAGCTATAATTGCTGCAGCTGGAATGAGCAATAGAATGGGAAGCAAGATAAACAAACAGTTTATTTCCATAAATGATAAGCCTATACTTGCTCACGCTATAGAGAAGTTTGAAAGATGTAAATACGTAGATGAAATAATAGTAGTGGCTAAAGAAGATGAAATAGAATATTGTAGAAAAGAGATAGTAAGGAGATATAACTTTAACAAGGTAACTAAGATCGTCAGAGGGGGAAAAGAAAGACAGGATTCGGTATACAATGGAATTTTGGCCCTGGATGAACGATGTGATATAGTGTTATCCCATGATGGGGCAAGACCCTTTGTAAAGATGGAAAATATAGTAGATGGAATAAAGTCTGCTTCAGAACACGGAGCATGTGTAGTTGGGGTTCCCGTTAAGGATACCATAAAGGTAGTTGGAAACCATAACAATATTGACAAAACTCCTAACAGGGATTTGCTGTGGGCAGCGCAGACTCCCCAATGTTTTAAGAAACATATTATTATGGAAGGATATAGAAGAGCAATAGAGGATGGATTTGTAGGTACCGATGATGGGGCTATAGTAGAAAGATTAGGCCTAGATGTGAAAATGGTCATGGGAAGTTATGAAAATATAAAGATAACAACCCCAGAGGATTTGATTATAGCTGAATCATTGGTAAAGGATAGGGATACCATATTTAGTAGAAGAGAATTTGCATTTCAAGGTAGATAGGGTGAAAAAATTGAGAATAGGAATAGGTTATGATGTTCATAAACTAGTTAAAAATAGAAAGTTGATAATAGGAGGAGTGGACATACCATTTGAGAGAGGATTGTTAGGCCACTCCGATGCAGATGTATTAATTCATGCTATTATGGATAGTATACTAGGGGCATTGGCATTAGGGGATATAGGCAAACACTTCCCGGATACTGACGATAGATACAAAGACATTTCTAGCCTTATATTGTTAGAGAGAGTATATCAGATTATGACAGAGGCCCAATATACAGTAGGGAATATCGATAGTATTATAGTAGCTCAAAGACCGAAGATGGCTCCTTACGTTGAAGATATGAGAAGGAAAGTTTCTAATGTATTAAATATACCTGTATCGAATATGAATATAAAGGCTACTACAACGGAAAAACTAGGTTTTGAGGGCAAAGAAGAAGGCATTGCAGCTCATAGTATTTGTTTATTGCTACCTATAGAATAGGATATGAAGATATTTGACATTTTACATAGATTTTAGTATTATTAATCTAATTATTAATATATGCTATGATAGAAAACAGTAAATATTAATGGTCCAAGAGAGGAAATCATTAGGTGGAAGATTTCTGACCCCCTTGATATTGAACCCCTTCTAGAGCATTTAGGCTGAATATAGTAGGCTTAAACGTTAGTTGCGTTAAAACTTTAAGAGGGCTTATATTTTAAGCTCATTAGAGTGGTACCACGGAATTAAACCTTTCGTCTCTATTTATTGAGATGAAAGGTTTTTTATTAATCGACTTATCCCGTAAATATCATAAAAAAGATTAAAAAAGGAGGAGAAATATAATATGAGGATGTCCAAATTATATATGCCAACTTTAAGAGAGGTGCCATCGGAAGCAGAAATTCCCAGTCATAAGCTATTGCTACGAGCAGGAATGATGCGTAAATTGGTATCGGGGGTATATTCTTATCTGCCTCTTGGATATAGGGTCATCAGAAAGATTGAGGATATCGTTAGAGAGGAGATGGATAACGCAGGTTCCCAAGAATTGTTGATGTCAGCTATTCAGCCTAAGGAGCTTTGGGAAGCTAGTGGAAGATGGGAAAACTTTGGACCAGAGATGTTTAAACTAAAGGACAGAAATGTTAGGGAATTTTGCTTAGGACCAACCCATGAGGAATACTTTACATCTCTTATAAAGGATGAGGTAAAATCCTATAAACAATTGCCCTTAAATCTATATCAGATCCAAACTAAATACAGAGATGAAAAAAGGCCAAGATTTGGTTTGATAAGGGCTAGGGAATTTATTATGAAAGATGCTTATAGCTTTGACAAAGATGAAGAAGGAATGAAAAAATCCTACCAAGACATGTGGGAAGCCTATGAAAGGATATTCACTAGATTGAAGATGAAGTATAAGGTAGTGGAAGGAGATTCTGGCGCCATGGGAGGAAACCATTCCCATGAATTCATGGCTATGTCAGAAGTTGGAGAAAGTTTAGTAGCATATTGTGACAATTGTGATTATGCTGCTACCGATGAAAAAGCTACAGTGGTTTATGATGTTAAAAAGGCAGAGGAAGAGATGGGGAATATGGAGAAGGTATATACTCCTAATGCTACCACCATTGATGACTTAGTAGACTTTTTCCATATAGATAAAGGTAATTTCGGAAAGGCCCTAGTGTATAAGGTTCTTGGGGAACCAGTGGTAGCCATTATCCCAGGAGATAGGGAATTGAACGAAACCAAATTGTGCAATTATTTAAAAGCACCAGAACACGAATTGGAATTAGCAGATGAAGAAACAATAAAAAGGATTAGTGGAGCTGACAAAGGGTTTACAGGTCCAGTAGGCCTTAAGGAGGATGTAAAAGTACTAGTAGACTCAAGAATAACAAACATGAACAACATAATAGTAGGAGGAAATGAAACTGATTATCATTTAAAAAATGTAAATTACGGAAGAGATTTTACAGGGGAAGTGGTGGAGGATCTATTGCTCATAGAGGAAGGGGATATCTGTCCAAAATGTGGCAAACCCTTACTAATAGATAGAGGCATTGAAGTGGGAAACATATTCCAACTTGGTACGAAATATAGCGATAGCCTTAAGTCTACTTATCTAGACGAGAATGGTAAGGAAAAACCTATTGTTATGGGTTCCTATGGAGTAGGTGTATCTAGATCTATGTCTGCTATAGTGGAACAATATCATGATGAAAATGGTATAATATGGCCACTGATAGTAGCGCCTTATCATGTGATAATAACAGTTATAAATACAAAAAAAGAAGAACAAATAGAACTTGGAGAAAGGATATATAAGGAATTAACCCATAAGGGGATAGAGGTATTGTTAGATGATAGGAACGAAAGAGCTGGAGTCAAATTTAATGATAGAGATCTAATAGGTATACCCATAAGGATTACGGTAGGTAAAAGAGCTGCCGAAAATATTGTGGAATATTCCTTAAGAAAGGATAATGAAAGAACTGAGATTCCTGCAGATGAGATAATGAGCAATGTCATAGATGAATTTAAAAAAGAAGGAATAGGAATTTAAAATAGGGCTGGATATCCAGCCTTATTCTACTTTTATAAATAATATATAATCATAACAAACTTGTAATATTTAAATTAATAGGGTATTCTATCTAAAGAAGCTATATTTTAAATATGGGGGGAAAAGCAATGAAAAAAAGAGTCCTATCCTTAATATTAGTAGTTGTTTTTATTTTTTCGAGTATGGTCTTTGCAGATGCCGAAACCAATCAGATTGTTGTGAGTCTAGGGAAGAATTTAGATTCAGAACAGCGAAACCAAATGTTAAATCAATTTGGGGTAGATGAAAATGTAAAGATTATAGAGGTTACAAATGAGGAAGAAAGGGAATACTTAGGAAAATATATTGATGAAAAACTTCTTGGGACAAGGGCTATATCTTCTGCGTGTGTAGAAAAACTTCCGGAGGGTGAAGGAATATCTGTAGAATCAAACAATATTACTTGGGTTACCAACGATATGTATAGAAACGCTTTGGTAACAGCTGGCATAGAAGATGCCAAAGTTAAGGTGTCTAGCCCTTTCCAAGTATCCGGTACTGCTGCCTTAACAGGAGTAATCAAGGCTTTTGAAGATATTACAGGAGAAGAAATTACTGAAATGGAGAAGAAGGTAGCCAGTGAAGAAATAGCTAAGACCGCTACATTAGGAAATGAGATAGGCCAAGAGGAAGCTGAAGAGTTAATCAGTAGTATAAAAATGTATGTAATAAAAAATGACATAAAAAATAAAGGTTCTATTAAAAAAGTTACAGATGAAATGGCTGAGGAGCTAGGAATAGAGCTGACTAAGGAACAAAGGGATCAAATAGTATCCCTTATGAAGGGCATATCTAAGTTGAACTTAGATATAGATCAGATTAAAGAACAGCTGAAGGATATATCCGGTAAAATTGACAAGATCACTGAGCAAAATATAGAGATTAGATCTTTAGTGGAAAGAATATTAGATGCCATAGTCAACTTTTTTAATAAATTGTTTGGATAAAAGGGTATATTTACACTAAAAATAAACTAGTATATAATCTAGTATATGATATATAAGTAATTAAATAAGAGGAGGTTATAGGTTTGCAGAATGTTAGAGTTAGATTTGCACCAAGTCCTACAGGATATCTACATATAGGTGGCCTTAGGACGGCTTTATATAATTATCTATTTGCAAGGCATAATAAAGGTGAGTTCTTATTGAGAATCGAGGATACTGACAGGACTAGGTATGTAGAAGGAGCAATTGAAAACCTTATAGAATCCCTATACTGGGCTGGTATTGAATACGACGAAGGAGTTTTTTTAGAGGATGGAAAGATCATTCAAAAAGGTCAATATGGACCTTATATACAATCGGAGAGATTGGATATATATAGGAAATATATAGATGAGTTAGTGGAAAAAGGAGATGCTTATTACTGTTTCTGTTCCAAGGATAGATTGGATAAGGTTAGAGAAGAACAAAAAATAAAGGGTTTAATTCCTAAATACGATGGATTTTGTAGAAGCTTAAGTCTTGAAGAAGCAAAACAGAGAATAGCTAATGGTGAAGAATATGTAGTTAGATTGAAATTGCCTCATGACAAGGATATTCATTTTCACGATATGGTAAGAGGGGATATAGTCATAAATACAGAGGATATGGACGACCAAGTATTATTAAAATCTGATGGATTTCCTACTTATCATATAGCTGTAGTCATAGATGATCATCTTATGAAAATTACCCATGTAGTAAGGGGAGAAGAGTGGCTACCCTCAACGCCAAAACATGTGTATTTATATGAGGTGTTTGGATGGGATAAACCTACTTATGTCCATTTGCCTACAGTACTAAATAAGGATAGGAAGAAACTAAGCAAACGCCATGGAGATGTCTCCGTAGATGATTTTAAGGATAAGGGATATTTGCCAGAAGGATTGGTTAATTATTTAGCTTTAGTAGGTTGGAGTCCAGAAAGCAACGAGGAAATATTTGATATGGAAGGGTTAATAGAGGAGTTTTCCTTTGAAAGAGTATCTAAAACTGGAGGAATATTTGATAAAGATAAATTGGACTGGGTAAATGGCCATTATATAAGAGAATATAATTTAGAGGAATTAACGAAACTTTCCATACCTTATCTAATAGAAGCTGGCTATATAGATGATCAATTTGCAAAAGAACATTTCCATTGGTTAAAGGTCATGATGGATACAATAAGGGAGAGCTTATCAACTGTAGCGGAAGTAGTAGATAAGGTAGATATTTTCTTTGAAGATAAAGTTCAATTAGAAGATGACGAGGCTTTGGAAGTATTAAAGGGAGAACAAGTACCAACCCTTTTAAACGCAATTAAAGAAGAGGTTAACTCTTTAGATGAAATCCATGAAGAAGATGCAAAAGGTCTCATGAAAAAGATACAAAAGAGTACAGGCATAAAAGGTAAAAAACTGTTTATGCCTGTAAGAGTAGCTTTAACAGGAAATACCCATGGACCAGAATTGGCAAATATTATATATCTTCTAGGTAAACAAAACATATTGAATAGAATAGACTATGTAGAGAAACATTATTTAAAGGATTAACTTAACGTGAATTTAATATTAGGTTAAAGTTATATAAGATGTTTAATATTTACCGGTTAAGACGGGAAAAAGTAGGCTTTAACAGCTTAAAAGAGAGGAGCTTTCATAGGCTGAGAAAAGCTCTTAGGATGAGTTAAAGTTGAAGTGCGTCTCTGAACTTAGGGCCTGAAGTTTTATAGTAGGGCAATACGGGTAACGACGTTATACGTAATAGAGTGGAGGACATTCCTCAAATAGAGTGGAACCACGGATTAGCCGTCTCTTTAATTAGAGGCGGTTTTTGTCAATTGTAAGTTGGACATCGTGCATTGATTAGAGAGGGGAGGATTTAGGAATGAAACTATTCAATACTTTGACTAGAAAAAAGGAAAAATTCATACCAATTGAGGATGGAAAAGTGACTATGTATGTATGTGGTCCTACGGTATATGATTATATCCATGTAGGCAATGCAAGACCACTGGTGGTATTTGATACATTAAGAAGATATTTTATATATAAAGGTTATGATGTAAAATACGTTGTAAATTTTACCGATATAGATGATAAGATTATCAATAAAGCCAATAAAGAGAAGACCAATGCAAAGGAAATAGCAGATAAATATATTGAAGCATTTATTGAAGATGCCAAGGGATTAAATCTATATGAAGAAAAAACAGTACACCCACGGGCTACGGAATTCATACAGCCTATCATTGAATTTGTAGAGGGATTAATCGAAAAAGGTGCTGCTTACAATGTAGATGGAAATGTATACTTTGACATAAATAGTACAGAAGACTATGGTAAGTTATCTAAAAAAAATATCGATGATTTGATATCGGGAGCAAGGGTGGTAGTCAATGATGAAAAGAGAAATCCTCTAGATTTTGCTCTGTGGAAAAAGGCGAAGGAAGGAGAGCCTTGGTGGGATAGTCCATGGGGCAAAGGAAGACCAGGTTGGCATATTGAATGCTCTGTTATGGCTAAAACTCTTTTAGGGGATACTATAGACATCCATGCTGGGGGAGAAGATTTACAGTTTCCCCATCATGAAAATGAGATTGCTCAATCGGAAACATTGACGGAAAAACCTTTTGCAAATTATTGGCTTCATAATGGTATGTTGACAATAGAAGATCAAAAGATGAGCAAATCTCTGGGTAACTTCTTTACGGTTAGAGATATTCAAAAGGAATTTGATCTGGAAACACTGCGTTTCTTTTTGATATCTGCCCATTATAGAAATCCTATAAACTTTAATAGAGATGTAATGAAACAGCTAGAAAACGGTTTAGAGAGACTGTATAATGGTAAGAACAACCTAGAGTATCTTGTAGACAGGACAGAAGATAAAGCTTTAGATAGAGAGGATAGAGCTTTACTTAAACAGATAGATATATATAAGGATAATTTTACCAACAGTATGGAGGACGATTTAAACACTGCTGATGCCATAGCTAGTTTGTTTGATATGGTTAGATATGCTAATACTAATTTTAGCCAACGAACACCCAAATATGTGGTACAATATACTTATCAAGTTCTAATGGGTCTATCTAAAGTTTTAGGTATACTCTCTAAAGAGGAGAAAATTCTAGAAAATGAGATAGTGAAGCTAATAGAGAAAAGGACGCAAGCGAGAAAAGAAAAGAATTATAAATTAGCCGATGAAATAAGGGATGCACTGAAGGAAAAGGGGATCCTTCTAGAGGATACTAAAGAAGGAGTAAAATGGAAGAGGATTTAGTTACAAATGAAAAGGGGGGAAAGGTCTTGAAGGTAGAATTAATGAGATATACGCCAGACGGTGAAAGATTAATTGCTTCTGCAGCAAAACTATGTTATTCACCGGTTGGTATTAGCGATATAGAACAAAATCTTGATGATAAAACTACAGAAAACTTTTTGGAAATGCTAGTGGATCTAGGTCATGAATCTCCCATAGAGCATATAAACTTTACCTTTGGAGTAGAAGGAGTTTCCCGAACTTTAACCCACCAGCTAGTAAGACATAGAATAGCAAGTTATTCCCAACAATCTCAAAGGTACGTAAGACTAGACCAATTTGAATATATAATACCACCGTCTATTGCAAAGGATGAAGAAGCTAAGCAACTGTTCATTGAAGCTATGGAAAAGGATCAAGAATACTATAATCGTCTGACGGATATGTTGTTTAACAAATACTACTACGATTTCATAGATCGGGGTGTAGGTGAAAAGGAAGCTAGACAAAAATCAGAAAAGCAAGCAATAGAAGATGCCCGATATGTATTTCCCAATGCTTGTGAGACTAAAATCGTATTTACTATGAATGCCCGTTCCCTGTTAAACTTCTTTAGACTAAGAACCTGTAATCGAGCTCAATGGGAAATAAGGGATATGGCAATAGAGATGTTAAGGCTAGTGAAAGGAGTCTATCCTAATCTATTTAAAAATGCTGGACCAGCTTGTTTAAACGGACCTTGCCCAGAAGGTAATATGACTTGTGGAAAGATATTGGAAGTTAGAGAAAAATTCAACGATATATAACAAAAGTTAAATAGATATAGAAAGTAGGAGTTTACCATGAAGGAACAATATATAGTTGGAAGAAATCCCGTATTAGAAGTATTGAAAACGGAAAAAGAAATAGAAAAGATACTTATATTAAAGGGAGAATTAAGAGGATCTATAAAAAAGATTATAGGTATAGCAAAGGATAGAAACATAAATATACAAGAGGTAGACAAGGCTAGATTAGATCAAATATCCCAAGAAAGTGTTCACCAAGGAGTGGCTGCTCTAGTTGCTCCTTATGTGTATTCTTCCATAGATGAAATTTTACAAATAGCAAAAAAGTTAAATCAACCACCTTTCTTGCTAATACTAGATGAAATTGAAGATCCACATAATCTAGGGGCCATCCTTCGAACAGCTGAGTGTGGAGGAGTACATGGAGTTATTATTCCTAAGAGAAGATCTGCCCATGTGACAGGAGCAGTTTATAAGAGTTCTGCAGGAGCAGTAGAACACATATCTGTTGCAAAGGTAAACAATATATCTGATGCTATAGAAGAATTAAAGCGAAAGGGTCTCTGGATATATGGAGCTGATATAAGGGGAGAAGATTATTATTATGATTTAGAGTTAACAGGTCCTATAGCATTGGTAATAGGAAGTGAAGGCAAAGGAATATCTAGATTGGTTAAAGAAAAATGCGACTTTTTAGTAAAAATCCCCATGCTTGGACAAATTACTTCTTTAAACGCTTCAAATGCTGCCTCAATACTAATATATGAAGTGGTAAGACAGAACTATGGCAAGAAAAGATAAAAGCCAGAAAGAATATTTATTTGTAGACGGTTACAATATAATTAATTCTTGGAACAATTTAAGGGAGTTGAGCGATATAAGTTTAGAGGTAGCACGAGAAGAGTTAATGGATATAATGGGAGAGTATCAACACTATTCTGGGATAAAGGTAATAGTTGTATTTGACGCCCATCTAGTGAAGGGAAACAGCGGTAAGAAGGATACCATTAAAGAAGTTGAGGTAATTTATACAAAGGAAAACGAAACAGCAGACCAATATATTGAAAAGGTGTTAGATGACATTGGTAGAATGGTAAAAGTAAGGGTGGCTACCTCGGATTGGATGGAACAACAGATAATACTAGGTAGAGGTGGCACTAGAATATCTGCTAGAGAATTGGAATTAGAAATATTAAATTATAAGAGAAGGGAAAAACAGAAAAGGAGGGTAGAAAACGCAAAAAATGATCTACTTATAGGAAGATTAGACGAAGAAACATTAAAAAAGCTTAACAAATGGGGTGAAAAGAAGGAATAACTTGACTATCAGCTTATATTTATTTATAATTTAGTTAATTATGGTATTGCTTTACAAACAGAACACTGGAGGGGATATGTGGTGGGATTAGGACTATACAATGAGTTGGATATGACAATTTACAAAGATATGGTAGATGAAGATGTGGTAGAAGAGGCAAGATCCGGCGATCCCTTAGCTTTAGATTATCTTATGACGAAATATAAAAACTTTGTCAGGCTAAAGGCTAGATCTTATTTCCTAATTGGAGCAGATAGGGAAGATATTATCCAAGAGGGAATGATTGGACTTTATAAAGCTATTCGAGATTATGATAGGGACAAGCTTACCTCATTTAAAGCCTTTGCTGAACTCTGTATAACTAGGCAGATAATTACTGCAATAAAAACTGCTACTAGACAGAAGCATATACCACTAAACTCCTATATATCATTAAACAAGCCTATATACGATGAAGAATCGGATAGGACTTTATTAGATGTCATATCTGGAGCAAAGGTTACCGATCCAGAAGAGTTAATAATTAGTAGTGAGGAATTGTATTCTATGGAAAACCAAATCGTTGAACTATTAAGCGATTTAGAATGGGAAGTGCTCATGGCCTATCTAGATGGCAAATCTTACCAAGAGATAGCTGGTGAGCTGGACAGGCATGTTAAAAGCATTGATAATGCTTTACAAAGGGTTAAACGCAAGCTAGAAAGGTATTTGGAGTTAAGGGAAAATTAAATTAGCTATTGACAATAAAATATGTTGGTAGTAAAATATGTTACAGTGGATAAGATGCCCATGTAGCTCAGCAGGTAGAGCACTTGCATGGTAAGCAAGAGGTCACCGGTTCAAGTCCGGTCATGGGCTCCAAAAATAATAGCAATGATAAAGAAACACCCGGGACAGTTTCCTTGTACTAGGTTTTGTAAATTGTATATACTAAAATTCATCGTCATTTTGCAAGAATACTCCCTTCAATGAGGTAAAAGGGATGTTCAATGTCCTTTCTTTGATGATTAAAATTATTAAGGAGGAATAGAAAATGGGTAAAGCAAAATTTGAAAGAACTAAACCTCACGTAAATATAGGAACTATAGGTCACGTAGACCATGGTAAAACCACATTA
>NZ_PPXY01000054.1 GCF_021655115.1 Clostridium sp. Cult3 | reverse complement strand
AGGAGACATTCAATTACAAGAAGGCGTAGAAATGGTAATGCCAGGAGACAATGCTAAGTTTACTATAGAGCTTATTACTCCAATAGCAATGGAAGAGGGATTAAGATTTGCTATTCGTGAAGGCGGAAGAACTGTAGGAGCTGGAGTTGTTACAAAAATAGTTGGCTAATTAGATGAGAATGAAAGACTAGGTCTTTTGGCCTGGTCTTTTTTTAAGGTCACGCTTAGGATATTCTTGCTAGGATTTGGATAAAATTATTAAAAGATTGACCTTGGGGCATAGGATTTTTTTATTGACATAATTTTTAATTTGTGATAGTTTATATTAAGTAATGTAGTTAATAGTGGGTTATTCTACCCGATGAAAACTTAAGTTTTTTATATATCTATATATTTGGCGTAGGAGGTGTAGCAAATGAGGGATAGGATCATTTTAGCCTGTACTGATTGTAAGCAAAGGAATTATACATCAACTAAAAATAAAAAGAATAATGCAGAAAGAATAGAGCTTAAAAAGTATTGTAAGTTTTGTAAAACACATACCGTTCATAAGGAAACTAAGTAGAAAGAATAACTAAGTAAGGATGTGAGTTTATGTCAGCTCAAACCGGTGCAAAAAAAGGTAGGGTAAGCACATATTTTAAGGGCGTTAAAGCTGAAATGAAAAAAGTTATCTGGCCTACTAAAAAGGAATTAGTAAATTATACAGGAGTTGTTGTTTTAATTAGTGCTATCGTAGGCTTGGTAGTATGGGTTTTAGACCTAGGAATACATCGTGTGTTATCATTGATTATTAAGTAACAAGGAGGAGGGAAGGGCCATTAGGTCCAGGAAGGTATGACTGATAAGGTTGAGAATAGAGCAGAACGGGCTAAAAAGGCTAAATGGTATGTAGTCCATACTTATTCTGGCCATGAAAACAAAGTAAAAGCCAATATCGAAAAAATGGTTGAAAACAGGGGTATGATCGACGATATTTTTGAAGTAGTAGTGCCTACAGAGGAGTATATCGATACAAAAAGTGGGAAAAGGAAACTTAAAGAAAGAAAGCTTTTCCCTGGATATGTTCTTATTAAAATGATAATAAACGATGTGTCCTGGTATCTCGTTAGAAACACTAGAGGGGTTACTGGGTTCGTAGGGCCAGGTTCTAAGCCAGTTCCTTTAAATGATGAGGAAGTTAAGGCTTTAGGAGTACAAGATACAACATTACCATCTATAGACTTAAAAGAAAAAGACGTTATAAAAGTAATTACGGGGCCCTTTGAGAATTTTATGGGAACTGTTGAGAGTATTAATCTAGAGAAGAAAAAAGTTAAAGTATTTGTTTCTATGTTTGGAAGGGAAACCCTCGTAGAATTAGATTTTGATCAGATAGAAAAATTGTAGTACTGTTTATAAAAGCTAATAAGCTTTTTAGATAGATTTAAAGTAGTGGGAGAGTATAATCTCATTAAACCACATAGGGATTGAGGAGGTGGAACTAATATGGCTAAAAAAGTCATTGCTGTTGTAAAATTACAAATACCAGCTGGCAAAGCTACTCCAGCCCCACCTGTAGGAACTGCATTAGGGCCTCATGGAGTAAATATTATGCAATTTACTAAGGAGTTTAATGCAAGAACTGCAGATCAAGCTGGAATGATAATACCAGTTATTCTTACAGTTTATCAAGATAGATCTTTTACCTTCATTACTAAAACACCACCTGTTTCAGTATTGATAAAGAAAGCTGTAGGGATTGAATTAGGTTCTGGTGAGCCTAACAAGACTAAAGTTGCTAAAATTTCTAAAGATAAAGTTAAGGAAATTGCAGAAATAAAAATGCCTGATATAAATGCAGGTAGTATAGAAGCTGCTATGAGTATGGTAGCTGGAACAGCACGAAGTATGGGTGTTGTTGTTGAAGATTAAAAAATAAGTGGGAGGACATTCCGTTATTACCACAAGGAGGTACAATTATGGCAAAGAGAGGAAAAAAGTATCAAGAAAGTTTCAAACTAGTCGATAGAACTCACCTATATGATGCAGTAGAAGCAATAGAACTAGTTCAGAAAACAGCAAAAGCTGATTTTGATGAAACTGTTGATTTATCTGTAAGGCTTGGCGTAGATCCAAGACATGCAGATCAACAAGTAAGAGGTGCAATAGTATTACCTCATGGAACAGGAAGAACTAGAACAGTTTTAGTATTTGCTAAAGGTGAGAAGATCAAGGAAGCAGAAGAAGCTGGGGCAGATTTTGTTGGTGGAGAAGAGCTAGTAGAAAAAATACAAAATGAAAATTGGCTTGATTTTGATGTTGTAGTTGCTACACCTGACATGATGGGGGTTGTAGGAAAAATCGGTAGGATTCTTGGACCAAAAGGACTTATGCCAAATCCTAAATCAGGAACAGTTACCTTTGAGTTAGATAAAGCAGTAAAAGAAATTAAGGCAGGTAAGGTAGAATACAGAGTCGATAAGGCAAGTATAATTCACGTGCCAATAGGAAAGGTTTCTTTTGGGACGGAAAAACTAAGAGAAAATTTTGCCGTTATAATGGAAGAGATAATTAAAGCTAGGCCAGCTGCAGCAAAAGGCAAGTACTTGAGGAGCATTACATTATCAAGTACTATGGGGCCTGGAATAAAGGTAAATCCACAGCAATTAGTTGATAAATTTGTTGCAAAAAAAGAAGAATAAATTGTTGACAGATAGAATGTTTATTGATATAATTTGCTTGTTAATTAAATAGGTACCGTAGACCGTAGGAACCCATGGGTTTAAAATACTCCTACCGAGGTGAGATTAAAAACTAGTCATTTAATTTAGAGATTAGGGTCTCTCCGTGTCTGCGGAGAGGCCTTTATTTGTTATAGCCTTTAGGAGGTGAAGCTGTTGAAGGAAAAAGTTCTAGAAGAAAAAAAGCAAATAGTTGCGGAAATTACCGACAAGGTTAATAAAGCTCAAGGTATAGTATTAGTAGACTATAGAGGATTAAAGGTAGAAGAACTTACAGAGTTGAGACGCAATTATAGAGAAGCTGGAGTTGACTACAAAGTATATAAAAACACCATGATGAGATTTGCTTTTGAAGAAGCAGGTTTTGAAGAATTTAATCAGTATCTAACTGGGCCAAATGCTATTGCTTTTGGGTTTGAAGATCCGGTGCAAGCAGCAAAGATTACTGACGAATTTGCAAAAAAACATGATAAGCTTGAAATAAAAGCTGGTATAGTGGATGGTAAGATAATAGATGTTGAAGAAGTTAAAAACTTAGCAAGTTTACCATCAAAAGAGGTTCTTATAGCACAAGCCCTTGGAGGACTAAATGCACCTATATCTGGATTTGCCAATGTCCTACAGGGTACAATTAGAAACCTTGTATATGCACTAGATGCAGTAAGGGAAAAACAGGAAGCGCAAGGAGCGTAAAACTTAAATTTAGAAAATATTTGGAGGGATATAAAAATGGCAAGTGAAAAAGTGTTAAATTTAATTGAAGAGGTAAAAAGTCTAACTGTATTAGAGTTATCGGAATTAGTAAAGGAATTAGAAGAAGAATTTGGAGTTAGTGCACAGGCACCAGTAGCAGCAGTTGCAGCAGCACCAGCAGCCGGTGGAGCAGAAGCAGCAGAAGAGAAATCAGAATTCGACGTTGTATTAAACTCACCAGGACAGGAAAAGATAAAAGTTATCAAAGCTGTTAGAGATATAACTGGTCTAGGATTAAAAGAAGCTAAAGAACTAGTTGACAATGCACCAAAGCCAGTTAAAGAAGGAGCTTCTAAAGAAGAAGCAGAAGAAATAAAAGGCAAATTAGAAGAAGCTGGAGCAGAAGTAGAATTAAAGTAATTGCTGACAAATATTAAAAAAGGCTTTCATGAAAGGAGAGCCTTTTTTATTGTTCAGAAATGACCATTAAAATTATCTGCAAAAATTTAAAATACTTGACATGTAAACTACAGTATGGTAGTATATGTAGATGCTATAATAAACGAAACTATATGCCTTTCTGTATAAAATATCACTGATATGTCAATATTATAATATATTTACTTTGGCGAGTTACCAAAAGTAACCATTTACTTTTGGCTATTTTAGTTTAATAAGGGGTGAATTATTGATGGTACATCCTGTTACATACGGGAAACGCGTCAGGATGAGTTATTCACGTATTAATGAAGTATTAGATCTACCAGATTTAATTGAAGTTCAGAGAAGTTCATATGAATGGTTCCTAGAAGAGGGGCTAAGAGAAGTATTTGAAGATATATCCCCTATACAGGATTATACTGGAAACTTGATTTTGGAGTTTGTAGATTACTATATTAATGAAGAACCTAAATATAGTGAGGACGAAGCAAGAGAAAGAGATGCTAACTTTTCAGCACCTTTAAAGGTAAAGGTAAGGCTTATAAACAAGGAGACAGGAGAAGTCAAAGAACAGGAAGTGTTCATGGGGGATTTTCCTCTAATGACAGAGAAGGGGACCTTTATAATTAATGGGGCGGAAAGAGTAGTAGTAAGTCAATTGGTAAGATCTCCAGGAGTATATTATTCCCAGGAAATTGACAAGGTTGGAAAAAGACTTTACTCCGCTACGGTTATTCCTAATAGAGGAGCTTGGCTAGAATACGAAACGGATTCCAATGATATAGTATATGTAAGAATTGATAGGACGCGAAAACTTACTATTACTACATTGTTAAGAGCATTGGAATTTAAATCAGATGCAGAGATAATAGATATCCTGGGAGAAACGGAACAAGTTTTAAAAACAATAGAAAAGGATAATACTAGCACAGAAGAGGAGGCTTTAATTGAAATATATAAAAGGTTGAGACCAGGAGAGCCTCCTACAGTTGAAAGTGCAAAATCCCTATTAAATAATCTATTTTTTGAACCGAGAAGATATGATTTAGCAAAAGTTGGACGATACAAATTTAATAAAAAACTAGCCCTTTACAATAGAATTGTAGGGGAAAAAGCTGCAGAAGATATTTCTGATCCAGAGACAGGGGAGTTATTTGTCTCTAAAGGGGAAAAAATTACAAGACAAAAAGCTATAGATATCGAAAATAGTGGAATCAACAAAGTAGACATTATGCTTGGAGATGGTAGAGTTGTTCGTGTAGTAGGCAATCGCTTTGTTGATGGAAAGGCTTTTGATCTGCCCTTTTCCCTTGAGGAACTAGGATTAAAGGAAAAGGTATACTATCCAGTTATGAAGGAATTAGTAGAAACCTATGATGACCCAGAAGAATTAAAGGAAGCTATAAGAGAGAGACATAGGGATCTATCCCCAAAACACATTATCCGTGATGATATAATTGCAAGCATAAACTATGAATTTAACTTATTTAACGGAGTCGGTATGACCGATGATATAGACCATTTAGGCAACAGAAGATTGCGTTCTGTTGGAGAGCTTTTGCAAAATCAATTCAGAATAGGGTTATCTAGGATGGAAAGGGTTGTAAGAGAGAGGATGACAATACAGGACGTTGATGTTGCGACCCCTCAAGCCCTAATAAATATAAGACCAGTAGTAGCGTCTATAAAGGAATTCTTTGGAAGCAGTCAATTATCCCAGTTTATGGATCAAACTAACCCATTAGCAGAACTAACCCATAAAAGGAGGATGTCTGCCTTAGGTCCTGGAGGATTAAGTCGTGATAGAGCGGGATTTGAAGTAAGGGACGTTCATCATTCTCATTATGGTAGAATGTGTCCTATTGAAACTCCAGAAGGACCCAATATCGGGTTAATAACCTCATTAACTACCTATGCTCGGATTAATGAATACGGATTTATAGAAGCACCTTATAGGAAAGTTGATAAGGAAAGAGGGGTTGTCCTTAAGACTATTGAATATTTAACTGCTGACTTGGAGGATGAATTTATTATTGCCCAATCCAATGAACCTTTAGATGAAGAAGGCAGATTTGTGAACCAAAGGGTTATCGCCCGTGGTAAAGATGGAGTAATAGATATATATCCTGCAAGTGAGGTAGATTATATGGATGTATCTCCTAAACAGATAGTTTCTGTTGGTACGTCTATGATCCCTTTTTTAGAAAACGATGATGCCAATAGGGCTTTAATGGGTGCAAACATGCAGCGTCAAGCTGTTCCACTTTTAAAGACTGAGGCACCAATAATAGGAACAGGTATAGAGTATAAAGCAGCAAGGGATTCAGGTGTAGTTATAATAGCTAAGAACTCAGGTACCGTAATAAAGGTAAGTTCCAATGAGATACTGATAGAAAGAGACGAAGATAAACAAATAGATAGATACAAGCTTTTAAAATTCAAACGCTCTAACCAAGGAACAACTATTAATCAGCGACCTATTGTCGTTAAAAATGAAAAAGTAGAAAAAGGGCAGGTTATTGCCGATGGGCCTAGTACGGACTTAGGAGAAATTGCTTTAGGTAAAAATCTTTTAGTCGCCTTTATGACTTGGGAAGGGTATAACTATGAAGACGCTATATTACTAAATGAAAAGCTAGTAATTGAAGACACTCTTACATCTATCCATATTGAAGAATATGAGTCAGAGGCTAGAGATACAAAATTAGGACCAGAAGAGATTACGAGAGATATTCCAAATGTTGGGGATGATATGCTTAAGGATTTAGATGAAATGGGGATTATAAGGATAGGAGCAGAGGTAAAGTCTGGCGATATACTGGTTGGTAAGGTTACACCAAAAGGTGAAACAGAACTAACCGCCGAGGAAAGACTTTTAAGGGCCATATTTGGCGAAAAAGCAAGGGAAGTCAGAGATACTTCTTTAAGGGTTCCCCATGGTGAATCAGGTATAGTAGTAGATGTGAAGATATTTTCAAGAGAAAATGGAGATGAGCTATCTCCTGGTGTAAATCAGATGGTAAGAGTATATGTAGCAACTAAAAGGAAAATAAGCGTGGGGGATAAGATGTGTGGTCGTCACGGTAATAAAGGGGTGGTATCTAGGATATTGCCTGAAGAGGATATGCCCTATTTACCCGATGGAACACCAGTAGAAATAGTTCTAAACCCACTAGGAGTTCCTTCACGTATGAACTTAGGTCAGGTACTAGAAGTTCACTTAGGATTAGCTGCAAAAAAACTGGGATGGCATGTAGCTACACCTGTATTTGATGGGGCTAGCGATCAGGAGATAATAGATGCTCTTAAGAAAGCTGAATATCCTGAAAATGGTAAAATTAAATTGAGAGATGGAAGAACAGGTGAAGAACTAAACAATCCTGTTACTGTAGGTTATATGTATATGTTGAAACTCCATCATTTAGTTGATGATAAAATCCATGCTAGATCTACAGGTCCTTATTCTCTTGTAACTCAACAACCTCTTGGAGGAAAGGCTCAATTTGGTGGCCAAAGGTTTGGAGAAATGGAGGTTTGGGCATTGGAAGCCTATGGTGCTGCCCATACTTTGCAGGAAATATTAACGGTAAAATCTGATGATGTAATAGGTCGTGTAAAAACCTATGAAGCCATCGTAAAAGGCGAAAACATTCCAGAGCCTGGAGTTCCAGAATCCTTTAAGGTACTAATAAAAGAGTTACAGAGCTTGGCTTTAGATGTAAAAGTGTTGTCTGAGGAAGACGATGAAATAGAGATAAAGGAATCTGTTGATGACGATGTAGATGATTTGGAATTGATGGGTGACGAATTAGTTGGTAATAGATTGTCAAATGATGAAGAAAAAGAACAACTAAATGATAGATTTATTATAGATGAGGAAGATTAAGATTAAAGGAAAGTTTAAAGTAAAGGTTTTATAAACTTATTATAGAAAGGAGAGAAAGCTCCTTGTTTGAATTAAACACATTTGATTCAATAAAGATTGGTCTTGCATCTCCAGAGAAGATAAGGCAATGGTCAAAAGGAGAAGTAAAGAAACCAGAAACCATAAATTATAGGACTTTAAAGCCTGAAAAAGAGGGGCTCTTTTGTGAAAAGATATTTGGGCCTACAAAGGACTGGGAATGTCATTGTGGAAAATATAAAAGGGTCCGATACAAAGGTGTTGTTTGTGATAGATGTGGAGTTGAAGTAACGAAATCTAAAGTACGAAGGGAAAGGATGGGGCATATAGAACTAGCTGCCCCTGTATCCCATATATGGTATTTCAAAGGAATTCCCAGCAGGATGGGACTTATATTGGATATGTCTCCTAGATCTTTAGAAAAGGTACTTTATTTTGCATCTTATATAGTAATTGATGGTGGCGACACTTCATTATATGAAAAACAGCTATTGTCTGAACCGGAATTTAGAGAAGCTCAAGAAAAGTATAACAATAAATTTAGGGCTTTAATGGGAGCTGAGGCCATTAAAGAACTTTTGGCAAAGATAGATTTAGATGAAGAGGCAAAAGATTTACGACTGCAGCTTAAAGATGCAACGGGACAGAAAAAAGTAAGGATAATAAGGAGACTTGAGGTAGTAGAGGCCTTTAGGCAGTCGGGAAATAGACCTGAATGGATGATATTAGATGTTATTCCAGTCATCCCTCCTGATCTAAGGCCTATGGTTCAACTAGATGGAGGCAGGTTTGCTACTTCGGATTTAAATGATTTATATAGAAGAGTTATAAATCGAAACAATAGATTGAAGAGACTACTAGATTTAGGAGCTCCAGATATCATAGTAAGAAACGAAAAGAGAATGCTCCAAGAAGCAGTAGATGCGCTAATCGACAATGGACGTAGAGGTAGGCCTGTTACAGGACCTGGAAATAGACCTCTTAAATCTCTATCAGATATGTTGAAAGGGAAACAAGGTAGGTTTAGACAAAATCTACTGGGTAAAAGGGTAGATTACTCTGGCCGTTCCGTTATAGTAGTTGGACCAGAATTGAAATTTTACCAATGTGGATTGCCTAAGAAGATGGCTTTAGAGTTATTCAAGCCTTTTGTCATGAAAAAATTAGTAGAAGAAGAATATGCTCACAATATAAAATCGGCTAAACGCATGGTAGAAAGGATGAAGCCAGTAGTATGGGACGTGTTAGATGAAGTAATAAAAGATCATCCTGTACTTCTAAACAGGGCTCCTACTCTGCATAGACTGGGGATCCAAGCCTTTGAACCTGTGTTGGTAGAAGGAAAGGCTATAAAGCTACATCCTCTAGTTTGTACTGCCTATAACGCTGACTTTGACGGAGACCAGATGGCGGTTCACGTGCCGTTATCCATGGAAGCCCAAGCAGAAGCAAGATTACTTATGTTATCGGTAAACAACATATTAGCACCAAAAGATGGAAAACCTATAACTACGCCAACTCAAGATATGGTTTTGGGTAGTTACTACTTAACTGTAGAAAACCCTGAAGAAAAAGGCGAAGGTAAAATTTTCAAGGACTACGATGAACTATTACAAGCTTATTACAATGGCGATGTAGGTATCCATGCAAAAGTCAAAGTGAGAAGAAAATTGAGTGAAGAAGATAGAGGACAGCTTGTGGAGAGCACCGTAGGGAGATTTATATTTAACGAACATATACCACAGGATTTGGGCTTTGTAGACAGGGAGAAAGATCCCTATTCCTTGGAAATAGATAGACTTGTAGATAAAAAAGTATTAGGTGTGATAATTGAAAAATGCTATAGAAGGCACGGAAATACTGTGACAGCAGCAGTACTTGACCATATTAAGGAATTAGGGTTTCATTACTCTACTATAGGAGCTATAACCATAAGCATGGGAGATGTAATCGTACCTGAAGAAAAGATGGAGCTATTAGGAAAAGCAGAAGAGGAAGTAGATAAATTTGAAAAATCCTATAGAAGAGGATTAATCTCTGACGAAGAAAGATATGAAAAGGTAATTGAAATATGGAATAGGACTACTGAAGAGGTCACTGACGCTCTAATGGATGGGCTAGATCCTATGAACAATATTTATATAATGGCTCACTCAGGAGCTAGAGGTAGTAAAAATCAGATTAGGCAATTAGCTGGTATGAGAGGGCTGATGGCCAGTGCTTCTGGGAAAACTATAGAAATTCCGATAAAGTCCAATTTTAGGGAAGGATTAGATGTATTGGAGTTCTTTATATCCACTCACGGCTCGAGAAAAGGGTTGGCAGATACGGCGTTGAGGACTGCGGACTCGGGTTATTTGACTAGACGATTGGTAGATGTCAGTCAAGATGTAATAGTAAGAGAAGATGACTGTGGAACAGACCAATATATAGTATCCAAAGACTTTAAAGATGGTAAAGAAGTAATAGAAGAACTAAAGGATAGGATAATTGGAAGATATGTAGTGGAAGATGTAATAGATCCTAATACTAATGATATAATAATTAAAAAAGATGAGATGATTACAGAGTATATAGCTGAAAAGATACATGAAGTAGGTATAGAAGAGGTAAAGGTTAGATCAGTACTAGGATGTAAAACTCGCCATGGCGTATGTGCTAAATGCTATGGAAGGAATCTAGCAACAGGAGATCCGGTCAATGTAGGGGAAGCCGTAGGAACTATAGCAGCTCAATCCATAGGAGAACCTGGTACCCAGCTTACAATGCGTACTTTCCACACTGGTGGTGTAGCAGGGGCTGATATTACTCAAGGTTTACCAAGGGTTGAAGAGCTATTCGAAGCAAGAAAGCCAAAGGGATTAGCTATTATATCTGAAATATCAGGAGAGGTAAGCATCGGTGAAACCAAAAAGAAGAAGGAAATCATTGTTACTTCTAAGGATGGTGATACCAAGGCTTATAGCATACCTTATGGTTCTAGATTAAAGGTAAGACCGGGAGATTTTATCGAGGCCGGCGATGAAATAACAGAAGGATCAGTAAACCCACATGATATATTGAAGATCAAAGGGGTACATGGAGTACAGAACTATCTTGTAAAGGAAGTGCAAAGGGTCTATAGGCTTCAAGGTGTAGATATAGATGATAAACATATTGAGATTATAGTTAGACAAATGCTAAGCAAGGTGAAAGTGGAAGAATCAGGAGATACAGATCTATTGCCTGGAAGTCTAGTAAACTTAAATGATTTTGAAGATATAAACCGAGAGGTTTCAGAAGCTGGAGGCAAGCCTGCCATAGGCAGAAGAACCCTGCTTGGAATAACAAAAGCTTCTTTAGCAACGGAATCTTTCCTATCAGCCGCTTCCTTCCAAGAAACTACTAGAGTATTGACGGAAGCAGCTATTAAAGGAAAAGAAGATAATCTAATAGGTTTAAAGGAAAATGTAATAATTGGTAAACTCATTCCTGCAGGAACTGGGATGAGAAGGTACAGAAATATTGATATAGTATATGAAAATGGAGAAGAAATAGAAGGGTTAGATGAAAATATTGTTGACAGTGAAAATAACTGATGGTAAAATGTATAAGTGCGTAAATTAAAAGTGGACTCTTTGACAACATGAAGATTATGTGAACGTAAAGGTTCACATAATCTTTAAAATGTTTAAAAGGAGGAGGAAACTTACATGTTATATAGGCTTAATACCGACAATAAGGTGGTTGGAACTAAGCAGGTTAAAAGAGCCTTAGACAATAAAAAAGTGGAAATAGTGTATATAGCTAAGGATGCAGATAAGAAGATAATAGAAGAAATAGCTGAAGCTTGTAGTCAAAAACAGGTTGATGTAGTATATGTAGCTTCAATGAGGGAATTAGGAAAGGCTTGTAATATTGATGTCAGTGCAGCCAGTGCTGCATTGTTAAAATAATAATTGTATTTAGAAGGAGGTGCAATTATGCCAACCATTAATCAATTGATTAGAAAAGGTAGGAAAAAGGTTGTATACAAATCCAAATCTCCAGCATTAGGTGTAAACTACAACTCACTAAAGAAGGATATTACTACCGTACATTCACCACAAAAGAGGGGAGTTTGTACAGCTGTTAGAACTGTTACGCCTAAGAAACCTAACTCAGCTTTGAGAAAGGTAGCCAGAGTTAGACTTACTAATGGAGTCGAAGTAAATGCATATATACCTGGAGTTGGCCACAATCTACAGGAACATAGTGTTGTTTTAGTAAGAGGTGGTAGAGTTAAGGACCTTCCAGGTGTTAGGTATCACGTGGTAAGGGGTACTTTGGATGCGGCAGGAGTAGAAGGAAGGATGCAATCTAGATCTAAATATGGGGCTAAAAAGCCTAAAAAATAATTGTGCTAAAATGCAATGGAATTATTCCAGTTAATATATATATGCATTTAAGTGCACAGCGGCAGCTGGAGCTGTCGAGTACCAATGAATCTACTTTAGATGGTTAAGGAGGGAAGTAAAGTGCCAAGAAAAGGATATGTAGCTAAAAGAGAAGTAATGCCAGATCCAATATATAATGATGTAGTCGTAACAAAACTTATCAACAATGTAATGCTTGATGGCAAAAAAGGTGTTGCTCAGAACATTGTTTATGGCGCCTTTGATTATATTGAAGAAAAAACTGGCGAAGAACCTCTTGAAGTATTCTATAAAGCTATGAACAATATAATGCCAGTATTAGAAGTTAAAGCAAGGCGTATTGGTGGGGCAACATATCAAGTTCCGGTTGAAGTTAGACCTGAAAGAAGAGAAACATTAGGCTTACGTTGGCTTGTTCGCTATTCAAGGGCAAGAGGAGAAAAAACCATGGTTGAAAGATTAGCCAAGGAGATAATGGATGCAGCCAACAATACTGGAACAAGTGTTAAGAAGAGAGAAGAAACTCACAAGATGGCTGAAGCAAATAAGGCATTCGCACATTACAGATGGTAGTTAATAGATAGAATATACAGAGGGGGACTTAGAATCAGGAAGGAGGAAGTATTGTGCCCAGAAAGTTTCCATTAGAGAAAACACGGAACATAGGAATAATGGCTCATATAGATGCAGGAAAAACAACTACTACAGAGAGAATATTGTTTTACACTGGAAAAATACACAAACTAGGAGAGACCCACGAAGGTGCTGCACAGATGGATTGGATGGAACAGGAACAGGAAAGGGGAATTACTATAACATCTGCTGCGACCACATGTCATTGGAGAGATCATAGGATCAACGTCATAGACACACCAGGGCACGTGGATTTTACAGTAGAAGTTGAAAGGTCCCTTAGAATCCTAGATGGTGCTGTAGCGGTATTTTGTGCAAAGGGAGGAGTTGAACCTCAATCAGAAACGGTTTGGAGGCAAGCTGATAAATATAATGTTCCTCGAATGGCTTTCATCAATAAGATGGATATCGTTGGAGCAGATTTCTTTAATGCAGTAGACATGATTAAAGACAGACTAAAAGCCAACCCAGTCCCCATACAAATACCTATTGGAAAAGAAGATAATTTTACCGGAGTTGTCGACTTAGTAAATATGAATGCCAGAATTTATAACGATGATCTTGGTGAAAATATAGAAGTAGTAGATATTCCTGAAGAATTAACAGATTTAGCAACAGAATATCGAGAGAACCTACTTGAAAACATAGCAGAACACGATGAAGATTTAATGATCAAATATCTTGAAGGAGAAGAAATAACTCCTGAAGAAATAATAAGAGCTATTAGGAATGCTACGATTAAGGTGGAGATTACTCCAGTTTTGTGTGGTTCATCTTATAAGAATAAAGGTGTGCAACCTTTATTAGATGCTATAGTGGATTATATGCCTTCACCATTAGATATACCTCCTGTAAAGGGTGTAGCAGTTGATTCAGATGAAGAATTAGAAAGAATTTCAGCTGACGATGAAGCATTTTCAGCATTGGCCTTTAAGATAGTAACAGACCCTTATGTGGGAAAACTTGCATACTTTAGAGTATATTCAGGTACCCTAAAGGCAGGATCGTATGTATACAATTCGATAAAAGGTAAAAGAGAAAGAATTGGTAGGATTCTTTTGATGCATGCCAACAAAAGGGAAGAAGTTGATGAGGTTTATGCCGGGGATATTGCAGCAGCAGTAGGACTTAAGGACACATCTACAGGAGAAACTCTATGTGATGAAGACAATCCAATCATATTAGAAACTATGGAGTTTCCAGAGCCTGTTATCGAAGTAGCTATTGAACCAAAAACAAAAGCAAGTCAAGAGAAGATGAGCACTGCATTAGCTAAACTTGCTGAAGAAGATCCTACATTTAGGACTTCAACCAATGAAGAAACAGGACAAATACTAATTGCAGGAATGGGAGAATTACACTTAGAAATAATTGTAGATAGACTTCTAAGGGAGTTTAAAGTAGAAGCTAATGTAGGTAATCCTCAGGTAGCATATAAAGAATCTATTTCAATTCCAGCTGAAGCTGATACAAAATATGTAAGGCAATCTGGTGGCCGTGGCCAATATGGTCATGTTAAGATAAAAATTGAACCACAAGAATCAGGCGGAGGCTATGAATTTGTTAACAAGATAGTAGGAGGAGCAATACCAAAGGAATACATTCCAGCGGTAGATGGAGGAATTCAAGAAGCTATGCACTCTGGTATTATTGGAGGATACCCAGTGCTAGATATAAAAGTAACACTTTTTGATGGATCATATCATGAAGTAGACTCTTCGGAGATGGCCTTTAAGATTGCTGGTTCTATGGCATTTAAAGAGGCGATGGCAAAAGCTAAGCCTGTATTATTGGAACCAGTGATGAAAGTAGAAGTAATTATGCCAGAAGAGTATATGGGCGATGTTATAGGTGATATTAACTCAAGACGAGGTAGAATAGAGGGTATGGAGCCAAGGAATGGGGCTCAAGTAGTAAGAGGATTTGTGCCTTTAGCCGAGATGTTTGGATACGCAACAGATCTTCGTTCCAACACTCAAGGTAGGGCTACTTATTCTATGGAATTCGACCACTATGAGCCGGTGCCAAATAACATTGCAGAAAAAGTCTTAGGACACAAATAACAATTTAAATTATCAAGGAGGAATAGAAAATGGGTAAAGCAAAATTTGAAAGAACTAAACCTCACGTAAATATAGGAACTATAGGTCACGTAGACCATGGTAAAACCACATTA
>NZ_PPXY01000053.1 GCF_021655115.1 Clostridium sp. Cult3 | reverse complement strand
GTGGTTTATTCATTCCATAATTTACATCTTCTAAAAAATTGATTATTTCTTCATTGTAATTTACAATGGTAGTAGGCATAATTTCACCTTCCTTTTGATGAATATTTTTTGGATAATTAACAATTATCATAGGAATGGAGATTATGCCATATTCAATTTTTGGTAATGTTACCAATTACACTTTTATTTTTGCACAACAGGAGTTAGTAAGTTAGTGCCGGGGGTGGATATTTGATAGGATCACCTCTTATTTAATAATATCTAAAATTTCCTTTTCAACAGCCTCTACATCTGGGACATAGCTCTTTATCAATCTACAATCCCCTTGGATAGAATATTCACCTAGAGTAGCAGGTATAAAAGTACTATCCCCTTTCTTAAAATCAACTTCTCCCCCATCATAATGGATTGTGCCTTCTCCTTCCACTGCGGTGAATATATAAAATCTGTCTTCATCGCTTTTCTCCGTGATACTTTCAAATATATCATACACCTCTAAAGAAAAATGTTCACTTAAACAATAGTAGGTTTTGTTATAGCCGTTTCTTTCTACTAATAGGCCTTCTCTTCTATTTCCTTCATAGTCAAATCTAATAACATCTAAAGCCTTCTCTATATGGGTTTCCCTGCCTCGGCCATAATCATATACCCTATAGGTGGTATCGCTATTTTGCTGAATTTCAGCAACGATCACTCCTGGTCCCATGGTGTGAATGAGCCCGCTTTTTAGATAGTATACATCACCTTTTTTTACATTGATCTTGTTCATATACTCCTCTACAGTACCATCCTCTATGGATTTTTCAAATTCATCCTTAGTACATCCATTAGTCCCCAATACTATATATGCATCTTCTTCTGCCTCTACTATATACCAAGCTTCTGTCTTTCCCAATTCACCTTTCTCATGTTTAGCTGCATATTCATCATCAGGATGAACCTGTACCGATAGTTTCTTGCTAGGGCTTAAAAACTTGATCAGTAAGGGGAACTTCCTCCCTACTATTTCCTTTCCTAGTAATAGTTCCTTTTTCTCTTCTATTAATTCATCAAGCCTCATGCCCTTGTACCTTCCATTTGCTACAATACTAACTGCATTTTCATGATAAGCCACATCCCAGCTTTCACCTATATCCCCTTCAGGAACATTGTCCCTAATGGTAGATAGAGTCTGACTTCCCCATACTTTTTCGAAATATATATTTTCAAATTTTAATGGATACATAGTTCCTCCTCCTAAATTTATATTATTTGTATTCCTTGTTTGTTGAGTATTTGAAGTATATCATCATTGGGTTTTTTCTCAGTAATTATTGTATCTATGTCATCTATATCTGCAAACCTAAAGATTCCATCATAGAAAAACTTCTTGTTCTCCATTACTAAAAAAACTTCCTTTCCTATATCCATGATGGCCTTTTTGGTATTTCCATCTTCCATATTGAAAGTGCTGATCTTCCTATCCTTAATATCCACACCACAGCTTCCTATAAAAACCTTCTGAGCCCTAAACTTCTTAATGGACTCTATGGTAGAGGAACCTGTAAATCCGCCAGCATCCCTATCATATATTCCCTCTGGTACTATCAAAGTTATATTTTTATTCTGACCTTTAGAGAGTATATACATCACATTTATACAATTGGATATTACAGTTATATTCAATCTAGACTGACCTAACATTTCTGCCAACAGTATATTGATAGATGATATGTCTAAAAAAATCGTATCTCCATCCTTAAGTAAATTGAATATCTTTTCAGCTATAATCTTCTTCTCCTCTATATCCTCCTTCAGCCTTTCCTCCACCCTTGTAAGTCTAGGTATTTGGTTTTTCAAAATAGCTCCGCCATAGGTCCTTTCAATAAATCCCTTGTTCTCTAATACTTTCAAATCCTTTCGTATAGCATCCTGAGATATGCCAAACTGTCTACTCAGATCCTTTACTACAACCTTCCCATCTTTATATAAAATATCTATTATTTTTTCCAATCGTTCTTCAGCAAACATATCATCCCTCTATCCCTTTTGTTATTATTTAATCCTATTTATTATTATATATAAAAAACTTATATATTGCAATGTGGAACAGCACATGCACCAGGGACGGTTCTTTTTGCACGTCTACCCTATCCAAGGACCCTGTCTCATCAAATTCCCTATGGAATTCGGGATCCTTAGCCTATGTTTCATAATGACAAAAAATTGCCTTCCATTGCCAAATCACTTCCCTCGAATAATACCAGGGTGATATATAAATTGTAATTCTGAATCAAGTGATATATAATAAGATTAAACACGACTAAACAATAAAAGGAGTGCTAATATGAATAGAATAGATGCTTTAAAAAGTAAGTTATTTAAAAAGAAAAGGGAAATCTCCTTAGAAAGAGCTCTATTATATACTGAAGCCTATGAAAAATATAAAGATGAGCCGGTAATAATCAAAAGAGCTAGAGCAACGGAAAATATATTAAATAAAATTGAAATCCATATAGATGATGATGAACTAATTGTAGGAAGTAGGGTTACTAAACCTCGTTCTGGAATATTGTCTCCGGAAATGTCTCCCTATTGGTTTTTAGAGGAAATAGATACTATTCATAATAGACCTCAGGACCCCTTTTATATATCTGAAAAAGACAAGGCTATCTATAGGGACAAACTATATCCCTATTGGAAAGGGAATTCTCTAAAGGATTATGTAGATGAAAAGATACCTGAAGATGTAAAGGAAGGAATGGATTTGGGAATCATAAAACTAAACCAAACCGACAAAGGCCAAGGCCATATAATCCCAGACTTTGAGGCCCTAATACAAGAAGGCCTACAGGCTAAAGTAGGCTTTGTAAAAAACAAGCTAGAAAAAGAACCAGACAATCTGTTTCTACAAGCCAATCTAATAACCCTAAAGGCCACCCAAAACCATATTAGAAGATATGAAAGACTAGCCTTAGAGATGGCACAGCAGGAAATAGATAGTACTAGAAAAGAAGAACTAGAGGTAATAGCTAAAGTCTGTGGAAATATAGCTGAAAGAGCTCCAAGAAATTTCCACGAAGCAGTTCAGCTATTTTGGTTAGTCAATATATGTTTGCAATATGAATCCAATGCCAGCTCCATATCTTCAGGACGCTTTGACCAGTACATGTATCCCATATTCAAAAAATCTATAGACAAAGGAATGGATTTAGGCTTTATGGAAGAAATATTAAAATGCCTATGGATTAAGATGAACGAAGTAGTCCTATTGAGAAGTGCAGACAGTGCCAAATACTTCGCAGGATTTCCTACAGGATATACCATCATATTAGGTGGGGTAGATAGGTATGGGAAAGATGCTACCAATGAACTATCCCTATTGATATTAGATACCTATAAGGAAATTAAATTGCCTCAACCTAATTTAGGGGCCAGGGTTCATGAAAACTCCAATGAATATTTTTTACAAAAAGTAGCAGAAACCATCAAACTAGGCACAGGCATGCCTCAGCTATTTAATGACGATATAATAATCCCTGGATTTATAAATAGAGGTGTTTCCCTAGAAGATGCTCGAGACTATGCTGTAGTAGGGTGTGTAGAGTTGTCTATTCCAGGTAAAACCTATGGATTACATGATATTGCCCTATTTAATCTATTGAGGGTGTTTGAGCTTACTTTAAAAAGAAACTATCAAGATGTAAGAAGTTTTGATGAATTTATGGAAATACTTAAAGAAAACATATCCAATTATATAGTGAAGATGGTAGAAGGATCCAATATAGTAGACAAAGCCCATGCTGACTTTGCCCCTACCCCCTTGTTGTCTACCTTTATCCATGGATGTTTAGAAAAGGGAGTAGATGTTTCCAATGGAGGAGCAAAATATAATTTCTCTGGTGTTCAAGGAATTGGCACCGCTAATCTTAGCGATTCCCTATATGTATTAAAAAAGGCGGTATTTGAAGAAGAAAAGCTCACTATAGAAGAATTAGTAGATATATTAGATAACAACTATGAAAACAACGAATTTCTAAGACAGACCTTTATTAATAAATATCCTAAATATGGTAATGATGTGGACCAAGTGGATCTATTAGGTAGGGAAATCTTAAGCTTCTACTGTGAAGAAGTAGAAAAATATAAAAATATCAGGGAAGGCTTCTTCCAACCAGGATCCTATACGGTTTCTGCCCACATACCCTTAGGGGAACAAGTTGGCGCTACCCCTGATGGAAGGCTAGCCAAGGAACAACTAGCCGACGGTGGACTATCACCTATGGTGGGAAGAGATCAAGAAGGCCCTACTGCCGTATTAAAAACCGTAAGTAAGCTAGACAATAGATTGACCACCAATGGAAGCCTGTTAAATGTAAAATTTAACCCTTCATCTCTAGAAACTCGTGAAGGCTTGAAAAAGTTTATTGGATATATAAAGGCCTTTGTAAAATTAAAGGTTCAACATGTTCAATTCAATATCGTATCTGCTGATCTATTGCGCCAAGCTCAAAAGAATCCTGAAAACTATAAGGATCTGGTAATTAGAGTAGCTGGATACAGTGCTATTTTCGTGGATTTAAATGAGGATATCCAAAACGACATCATCAACAGAACTGAACATACATTGTAGGTGATAATATGAAAGAAAACCTAGTATTCAATATACAAAGATATTCGCTAAATGATGGAGAAGGTATAAGGACTATTATATTTCTAAAGGGTTGTCCCCTTAGATGCCCTTGGTGTTCTAATCCAGAATCCCAAAGTTTTGAAAGGGAGATTTTTAGGCGACAGAAACTTTGCATAAACTGTAATACTAAAGATATATTTAATTGTGATATAGAAACAGATCTTTGCCCTACCAATGCTAAATCCTATATAGGAGATAAAATGACCATCGAAGAAATAGTAGAGGAAGTGAAAAAAGACAAAGTATTCTATGAAACCACTGATGGTGGAGTCACTATATCCGGAGGCGAACCGCTAAGCCATGGCCATTTCCTGATAAGCCTTCTTAAAGCCCTAAAGGATGAAAATATACACACGGCTATGGAAACCAGTGGGTTTGGTTCTATTGATACTCTGGATAAGGCGGCTAACTATTTGGATCTAATACTATTCGACTTGAAGATCATGGACAAAGAAAAAGCAAAATCCATATTGAATGTAGATATGGATGTAGTTAAAGAAAACTTTGTAAATCTAGTACAAAAAAACAAAAAAGTAATCCCAAGAGTACCCTTAATACCTGGCTTTACTATGGAAAAACAAAATATTGATGATATCATAGATTTTATAGTGAAAAATAATATAAAGGAAGTCCATATTCTACCCTTTCATCAATATGGTAGTAGCAAATATGAAGCTTTAGGCTTAGAATATAAATTAATAGATTTAAAACCACCAAAGGAAGAGAAAATACAGGAAGTTAGAGAATATATGGAGAAATATGATTTGAAAGTCACCATAGGTGGATAATAAAAGGAGGAATACATTATGTTGATTTTAGATACGGCCAATTTAAAAGATATTAAGAAAGCTATAGAATACTATCCAGTATCTGGTGTTACTACTAATCCAACCATTATAACAAAGGAAGATGGAGACTATATCCAAACCTTTAAGAAAATCAGAAATCTAATTGGAGAGGATAAAGCCCTCCATGTTCAAATTTTAGCTGAAGACGCCGAAACCATGGTAGAAGAAGGCCTATACTTAATAGAACTATTAGGTGAAAATACTTATATAAAGGTGCCAATTACCAGAGAAGGAATCAAAGCAATAAAAATGTTAAAGGAGAAAAATATCAAAACCACTGGAACAGCTATATTCACTTCTATGCAGGCATTAGTAGCAGCAGAAGCTGGAGCTAGCTTTGTGGCTCCCTATGTGAATAGAATCGACAATTTGCAAGGGGATGGCGTGGCAGTAGTAGAAAAGATCAAGATTCTATTTGAAGAACATCGATTAGATACCCAAATCCTTGCAGCCAGTTTCAAAAATGTCCAACAAATCCAAGAAACCCTATTAGTTGGAGCTGAAAATGTAACCATCCCATTTGAACTATTAGAAAAACTAATCTACTGCCCTTCAACAGATCTAAGCGTAGATCAGTTTGTCCAAGATTGGCACAATAGATTTGGAACAAAAAATATCCTTCGTAAGTAACCCCCAACAATAAAACAGCTATTGACCAGATCAACCCCAGTCAATAGCTGTTTTATTTAATATTATTTAGTTTTGATCCTATATTGAGCATAGCCTTGCTTATCTTTGACTCTCTCCACTGGATACTCGTTGGTATTTACCCTTGAACTAAAAGCCCTACCCAGATGCCAATTCCCCAGCTCTTCAGATAAATACTCCCAATCCTCTGGAAGAAAAAGATCCGTAAGTATGAATGTATGTCTATTATCTATATTGCCTTCTACTACATTGTTAATAATCATATCCATTCTATCGTCTACAACTATATCAACTGCTGTAGCGCTGTCATCCATCACATCTTCTATTAGACTTCTATCAAATCTTTCTATTTCCATATCCTCTTCAAGATCTATCTGTATATCCTCTATCTCTACTACCTCTAATCCTGTAAATGGTGATACATCCCCTGCTTTGATATTGTATTTTTCAATGACTTCCTTGTCTATATCATATCTTTCCTCTTTGCCCAATTTTAAACTTTTCATATCTCCCATCCCCCTTTCCCTATTTAGTTCTAGAAAATCATATTTTTTATAGGTAACTCCTGTTCTCAATCTAATAGGAATCATATGATTTACATGATCTTAATATGCTCTATATATAGTTTATCATAATATAGAAATTTGCAACATTCTGAAACTATAGAACAGTAGGATTGAAAGTTCACACGAAAATGATTTAGTTAGTAGGCTCCTCTTTAATAGATCCCACCTTCTTCTTTACTTCTTATGAATAATCTATCCCTTGTTTTTTGAGCA